>CAZUDX010000004.1:63172-236716 GCA_964618695.1 uncultured Candidatus Bathyarchaeia archaeon
ATTGTTTAGTGTTCTCAGACCATTCTAGTGCTTTCGAGTAGTTCTCTAGTGCCTTGTTCCAAGCTCTCTGCTTTTGGTATACTATGCCGATTTGGTGATATGTACTTCCTAACTCATGGAATTGTTTAGTGTTCTCAGACCATTCTAGTGCTTTCGAGTAGTTCTCTAGTGCCTTCTCCCAAGCTCTGAAAATACCAAAGATTATTCCCATGTTGTGAAATGCAAACGCAAAAGCCTTTCCCATTTCTTCACTTTTCTTTTCCAAAACATCTATTGAACCAAGAATTTCATCAGCTCTTCTTGCATACGCCATTATCTCTTCTTGAGGAATAATGGAACGAGCTAGAATAGAAAGGTCTGAGAGTGCATCTAGTTGTAGAAATACGTTCTTTGGGTCTAATGATGCCTGTCTTACGCACTTCACAAGATAATCTGCTGTAGCATAGCCACCTTTTTCAGCAAGTGAAAAATATGAATCGGCAATTGCATACGAATATTTGTCATGTTCTTCTTTACCCAGATGATGTTCTTTAATTCCTTGTTCAATGCAGCCTTCAGTTAGATAGAAAGATAGCATTGGAGATACGTAATAATACTTCTCTTCAACCCTTTCAACAAGTCCAATATCCACCAACAATGCGAGGATTGATGGAATTTCCTGTTTTCTAAACCCATCCAATCGAGACGCAACAAATAGAACCTCTTCGTACAAAGGAGGCGAATGAAATGCTGCTAAAAGATGCAACAGCATTAATGATAGCTTATCCAATTTGTTTACATAATAAGAGATATACGCATATTTTCCGGTTCTCAAATGCGTTTGTTTGATCAAATAATCCACGCTCTGCTCGGGCGACAAGTTCTTGACAAACAAATAGAGCTCATACGGATTGCCAGCAACCTCCTTTAAAACTCTAATACGCGGCTTATAGTCAAGTCCCTTTCCATGAGCTCCAAGATAAGCGTTCAACAGGGCAACTCGCTCAGTGTAAGTCAAGCTCGTCAATTGATATTTGGCGTAGTTAAATAGACTTCTGCCTTCTAAGTCTAAATCAAATGCCTCCCTAGAAGTCAGAAAAACCTTCCACCCTTGAGTGTGAGCTATCAAACCCAAAAGAAATTCAAACGTTTTCAAATTTTTAGGTTGACCATTAGTGTCCAGAAGAGTTTCACAATTATCAATGGTAAGAAAGACTTCCCTACCAAATGTTTGTTCAAGTATTTTATAAATCTCTGAAGGACTTATGAAATCGTGCATTTCCTTTATTTGTTCAGCACCAAGGGTATTGCCCGCCTTGGATACCATCTCAGCTAACTGCCACAAGATTGCACCCAAGTTGTCTGCTCTTCTAATATCAAGCCACAGAGCATTCTTCACCCTGAAGTTGGGGTCGTAGTGTTCAAGGAGTATTTGTTCTAGCATTGCTGCCAAAGCGGTCTTGCCAACTCCCCCAATTCCATGAACGAATACTGCTTTATTTCCACGCCTGTAAAAGTCCTCGATCTGAGCTATAACCCCATATCGCCTGACAAATTGCATCGAAGGAGAAGGTCGATCTACTGCGACATAAAATCGCTCCCCCCTCCCAGTTGGCGCTTCAGCAGAGCTGTACTCAATCTCAGGCTCCTTAACCACACTACTAAGATGCACAAATTGATAGAAAGTATTTGCAGTGCGTTTTAGCACACCCCTTCCACGCGAAATAGCAGAAGAAACATTATATTTAGCCAACAATTCCTCAAAAAAAACTCTCATTAAAATCTGAGCGTCTTCATCAAAGACGGGTGTCAAAGTACCTATAACTTCAGGTATTCCGTTCTTAATTAGTTCCCTTCCTACATCCCGTAAACTTTTATAAGACGTTTCGTAATCTCTCGCAGCACTAAGGCAACAGTTGAGGAAAACTAGGTTTGGCAGTTTGTCCTGAGGTATTAGCCTTGCAAAATCTAACGCACTAACTAGATCAGTACTGCCACCGTCTTTATGGAAGCAAACATAACCCATTCTATTCTTATAAGTTCCATGACCTGTGAAGTATAGTATATCGTACTTGTTGTGTCTAAATGCTTTCGAAAGTTTCTCCCGCTTACAGTCAATAATCTCGTGAACTGCTAATTGTCCCTTCTCAATCAAAGAGGCAATGGAAAGCGCGAATCTTATCTGTTCTTCTTCCACCAATAGCTTATTCAAATCCCTTGGGGCAGCACTCACAAGAGCCATTTTCAATGGCTTGTTAAATACAAGTTTCTCGGTACCGCTATACCCTTCTACTTGCCTACTAACAGTTGTTCTTGGATTCAACGAGAGAAATTCCCCATCAATACAGAGTAGTTCCCAAGGGATTGTAGTAGGGAAAGGTACAGCAGAACTCTCTACGAAAGTTATGCCAAGCCACTTTCCCTTTCTCTTATTTTTTCTGAATTGCTCAATTCCATCTTTGCCGAGGGCTAACTCAGCAAGCCGCTCCCCAAATTGTATCAAATCATCTTCCGATTTCTTATGAAGTAATGTTTCCCACTGGAAAGTCTTCGGTTTTAAACACAAAGTCTTAGGTATCTCTACTTCCTCTTTAAAGAGTAAATTTCCGGGAAAAGAAGCGGTTCTGTGATAATGATCAGGTGAATCTGCATTCTCAAACCTTACAGTTATCAAAGAATTCCCCCAACCTTCAGTTTACAGTTATAGTAATACTTAAAGTTCGTGCTTAAAAATGACTGACTTGATACATCAGTGGTGATTTAACAGAAGAATAGAATTTTCGCTCGCTACACAAGTAAAATCGAAAGGATATTTGGAAAAATTCTTGATGGAGGCTGAAAAAGGTTTATTAACTGTATTTTAGCTTTTAGCTACAAGCTTTCCGCAAGGAATGTTCCGTTGGGATGTGACCCATAAAGGGTTGAACCGCAAAAATTAGAGGAATAGAAAATGGCTTACAAATATATTGCGAAGGCTTGGAAAAAGCCAAGAGAATCCTTCGTGAAAGACCTGATGTGGCAGCGAGCCATAGAGTGGCGCAAACAAAACGCTATTGTACGGATCGAAAGACCCACCAGACTTGATCGCGCAAGGAACCTAGGGTACAAAGCTAAACAAGGTTTCGTGTTGGCTCGGGTTCGCGTTAGGCGTTCAGGATTCAGAAAGACGAGACCCACGGGCGGTCGTAGGCAGAAACGTTTGGGCGTCACCAAATTTAAAGTCGCCAAAAATATGAGGCTGATTGCTGAGGAGCGGGCGGCTAGGAAATTTCCGAATCTAGAGATTCTGAATTCATACTGGGTTTGGGAGGACGGACGCTTCAAATGGTTCGAAGTTATAATGGTTGACACGGTGCTTTTGCCAGATCATCCGATTGCGAAT
The DNA here is from genome assembly GCA_964618695.1 of uncultured Candidatus Bathyarchaeia archaeon. Lineage (GTDB taxonomy): Archaea > Thermoproteota > Bathyarchaeia > Bathyarchaeales > Bathyarchaeaceae > Bathyarchaeum. The sequence continues at coordinate 66,534 of CAZUDX010000004.1, forward strand.
CAGACGAAACGCGTGTTTCGTGGCTTAACCAGCGCTGGCAAGGAAGTTCGTGGGCTTCACCACAGAGGACTCGGAGCCGAAAAAGCGCGACCAAGCCGCAAAGCAGTCCTGAAACAAAAACAATAAACAATAATGCGAATACTGGTGTTGCCATAACTTTAATTTGGTACACCTATTCATTTTTGATTTTGGAGAATTTCATTATCCGTTACTTGACATATTTATATCAAGTAGATGCAATAGAGTTTCGGAAAGAGTGTGAGAACGGTTTTGCCTCAGCCACCCATAGCTTACGTTGACATCCGATTCTTCGCCCACGCCACCGAAGACTTGGACAAGGTTGTTGAGGCAGTTCACAACGTTTTGCTAAGCGACCACGTCGAAGATATTGAATTCAAAAGAAGCAACGTAGAGGGACATTACGGCAACCCAATAACTTTTTTCGAAACAAAAATCAAAGACAAAGAAACGATCAGAGCTTTAGTGGCGAATCTTTCATCTGGTCTCAGTTCTTTGGATAAAGAAGAGTTGGGCAGAGAGATAAACAGGTGTGTTGAGAAGGGAAGCCTCTACCTCAGACTAGACAAACAGGCTGCCTTTCAAGGCAAAATCGCACTCGTTACAGCCGATCCTATTCGCATTCGCATAAGATTCAGGAAATCCAAGATCGAAGACGTAGTCGAAATCTGCAGGGGGTTTGGGATGTTAACGTGAAGCGGTTTGCTGACCTGAATCTTCGGGTTCCACTCAAAAACTTCCCTCAAACAGAGAGACTGGTTAGAAAAGCCTCCGAGTTAGGTTACAGCCTAGTCGCCATCCCTCTCCCGCCACACGTCTCCAGAGAACAGATCAGCCAGCTAAAAAAAATCTGTGAAGACGCCAAAGTAGATTTTGCCACAAGAGTGAATTTGGTTCCCAGAAGCTCCAGCGAACTCTTGAACAATTTGCGGCGTTTCAGAAGAAAATTCGAGGTTTTGTCCGTAATATGCACCACAAAAGATGTTGCTAGGCATGCCGCTAGGGACCGGCGAGTGGACCTTCTCCAATTTTCTGCCACAAATCTCCGTAAAAGATTCTTTGATGAGGCAGAGGCTGAGCTTGCTTCGCAGGCATATTCTTCCCTTGAGATTGAGATGGCTCCCCTGCTGCAGTTGACTGGTGCTTCAAGAGTTCGCCTTCTCTCTCGCCTGCGTAGAGAAGTGGCGACGGCAGAAAAGTTCAGGGTGCCGATCACGATTTCCAGCGGTGCAACAGATGAGTACCTTATGAGGGGGTCTCACGACTACGCTGCCTTATCTACTCTCTTCGACCTGCCCCTGTCTTCTGCGTTGAAGGCGCTGTCAGAGAATCCTTGTGGTTTGGTTGAGCGAAACAGGGAAAAGCTGAGTCCAGAATATGTGGCTCCCGGAATACGTGTTGTAGGAAGGAAGGGCGGTGCCTAAGAGAGAGAGGAGACGTTACTTGGCTCTTAAGGTTCAGAGCGAACAATCCTTAGATGCAAAGGCGGTTATGGGTGCTGTTCACGCTTCGGTTCACAGGCTCTTCGGCGAATACGGCGCCAGCCAAGCAAACCTCAAACTGATAGACTACAATCCCCAGAATGCTCATTTGGTGATCCGCTGTAGCCACAAAACGCTTGAACAGGTCAGAGCCGCCATAGCCTCAACAATTGAAATCGATGGAAAGGCTGCAGCCGTCCACGTTTTAGGAGTCTCAGGAACCCTTAAGGCACTATCCAAAAAGGTTTAGATGTGTTAGCGGTTGTTTTTTGGAAAAATTTTTGTTTTCAACAATCTGCTGTTATTAGTCCCCTAATATAAGTAGCGGGTCACCTTGGTTCGTCGCCCAGTTTTCGCCAGTTTCCCTAATCTCTGCACTCGTATCCGCGACCCCCTAAGCGCTGAACGTCCAAGTTTAGGTTGCTCCCTCCCGGGCCTGGCCAGGTTCGCCTGGTAAACGTGGTTGACAGCTTCCCTACGGAGGCTGCTCTACGTCCGCCAGCCTAAAGGGACGGATAGTCACGGTTAGAGGACTGGGGAAGCCTGACGATCTTTGACGCCTCGCCAAGGCATTCAGCCCGTCATATAGAGGGTTTACGGTACAGGGGACCCCTAGCCCCCCGCCTAGACCCGCCACCAAAAACTGATACTGTCGAAGGATTAAAACTTTGTCACAAAAACAACCGCTAATAATATGTAGTTTTAATTGGTGTACCATTCTCCAATGAAAAATACTTGTGAATCGTCTCTTGAAAAGATGGGGTCGTGGCAGAGAAACTCTGCTGGAAAATATGTTGGTGTAATGTCTCGGTTTTCTGAACCGTCAGAATTCATCATGTAAATGTCGTATTTTCCCTCGGTTCCTATAGCACCTACCAAGTACACTATTTTTTCTCCCGAGTGCGACCAGACGGGTAGACCCTGCGTATATCCATTGGTTGTTATGGCTGTTTCTCCCGAACCGTCCGAGTTGATGACGTAAATGTTGTAGTTGCCATGGACGGTTTCGTCTCCAACCAGCCGTTCAAAAGCAATCTTGTTCCCGTCAGGGCTTAGGTTGGGGTCGTAGTCGCCAAAGGGTAAAACAGCGTTGCCCCACTCACCTGCCTTAGGAGGATTTGTAATCTGAGTGACACCTGTTCCATCTTCGTTCATCATCCATATTTGGCTGTTTCTCGTGAAAACTATCTTGCCGTTGCAACAGTGAAGGTCGCTGTCGTGAAAGCCAGAATCATAGAATTCACGGATGTTGCCGCCGTCACCATCCATCATATATATGTCTAAGGTTTCGCGGAAAGAAAGGAAAAATATCTGCGAGTCGTCAGCGGACCAGCATGGAACTATATCCCCCTGATCGTTATCTGTAAGTCTCCTGTAATCTTCGCCGTCAACACGAATCGTGCAAATTTCCTCACAGAGGTTTATTGGCGAACCTTCCACTACACAATTACTGCCGCCGTCGTCAATCTGCTGGTAGAAGACCAGTTGATCTCCAGCGTTATTGAGGCGTATACGAGAAATCTTGTTTGCTGAAGAGTAAAGCAGTTCTGTCTCTTCGGTTTCTAGATCTAAAATGTAGATTCCCCATTTTCCTTCATGAGCCAAATTTTTCTCTTTTGGAAGGCTTGGAAGAAACGAATCGATATTCATAACGACTAAGACAAAAACGAAAGCCACAACTGTGATAACCACTATTACCGAAAATACAATTATCTTGTTGTCTGACAATTTGTTTCCATCAACGCTCCAAAGCAATTCTAGACAGCGAATACGTGTTTTTATCAAATCAATATGTAAATTTTGCTCAAGAATTTATGCGCAAACATTTACCCTGTTTCAGCGTGTGGGAATAGATAAATAAAAAAGGGGTGCGTAAACCTTACAGGAGGAATACCATCTTGTCCTTTTTCCTAGGCAGAGAACTTTTGACGGAAACTCCAGTTGAATTACCTGTGGAGGCATTGCACCGCCATTTGATGGCTCTTGGCTCCAGCGGCTCAGGCAAAACCGTTCTCTGCAAATGTATGATGGAAGAAGCTGTGAGACACGACATCCCTGTAATAATAGTTGACCCCCAAGGGGACATCTCTTCCCTCGTCTTGAAAGGCAACGAAGAAGAGATTGAAAGCCGCGGAACACCGTTGACAATTCAGGAGGAGTATTTCGAGAAGGCGAGGATAGCCATATTCACGCCCGCCAGCAGCAAAGGCATCCCCATCAGCGTCAATCCCCTCTCGTTTCCGTCAGAAGACACACCCTACGAGGAAGCCATAATGGCTCTCGACATGACAGCCACTTCTCTCTCAAGCTTTCTGGGATACGACTTGGGTTCAGATGCTGGGAAAGGAGCCAAAGCCTACCTGTTCACTCTTCTGGAACATTTGTGGCGCGAAGGCGAAACCATCAGGGACATGGCGCACATGGCTAACATAGTTTTGAACCCTCCTTCAAAAATCACCGGAACATTGTATCACCTTGTTACAAAGAAGGAGCCTCAAGAAATTGCGCGTAAATTGCGGTTTCTCACTGTTGGAACGCCAGCTCTCATGTTTCAGAAGGGAGTCCAAATTGACATCGACATGTTCATGGATCGGAGCGACGGAAAGGTTCCCCTTAACATCATTTACATGAACACGCTCAGCTCCGAAAACGACAAACAGTTTTTCTTAGCCACTCTGCTCAGGGAACTTTATGTTTGGATGTTAAAGAATCCTTCAGAAGATGTTCAGTTGCTCTTTTATGTTGACGAAATAGCTCCTTACATTCCTCCTTATCCTAGGAATCCTCCGCCCAAAGAAGCCTACGCTTTTCTTTTCAAGCAGGCAAGAAAATATGGAATCGGGCTTGTGGCAGCCACACAGAACATAACTGACATCGACTACAAAGCCCTTGCACAGGTGAATACTTGGTGTTTGGGTCGCCTGATGACACGGCAGGATATAGCGCGGGTAAAGCAGATTATACAATCAATCGATCCAACGCATGCTGAAGATGTTTTGCAGAAACTTCCGAGTCTCCGAACAGGCGAATTTCTCCTGTTATCCCCAGACGTCTATGATGACGTAGTGAATTTTCAGGTTCGATGGCTAGTAACCAATCACATGACTTTGGATGAGAAAGACCTCCCAGAATATTTGTCACCCGAATCAAAACAGTTCTTCGGAAAGTATCAGCTTAAAGAAAAGAAGAAAACAAAAAAGGCTGTTGTTGTATCTCGTCCATCGAAGGGGCTTGCTGAACGAATTCAATTATTCCTCAATTCTGTAAGGCAAAGTGTCTCTGCGGATTATGTTGCAGAGAACCTGAATGTCAGTGTTGAAGATGCAGAGACCGCGCTTGACACCCTGAGTAGGTCTAAAGTTGTTGAGAAGGGTCTTGTTGGCGGAGAGGTTGTATATTGGCTGTCGAAATTCGGTTTTAAACCCTCCAAGAATGTCTTGGGAGAAGTTTTGGTTATTCCTAATAGGATAACTCAGGTGGAAGCCATCAAACGAGTTAAACCATCGCTTGAAGGCGGGCTCTTCTTTAAGAAAGAAGAAATTTACGACGCAAAGTTTTCTTACATTCCCATCTGGAAAGTTTCGGCAACTCGCAAAGCGAAACACCTATTTTTTTTCAAAAGGGAAGAACTTGACACATACTATCTAAGCGCCACAACTGGAGCCATGATTTCTCTAGAGAAAAATAAGATGATGTTTCACAAGTTGATGACTAAGAGTGCTGGCAAGCTCAAAGACTTGGATGACGATGACGACATCAGCTTTATCCCAAAACTTCCAAAAGAGGTGCAGAAAATTCCTCGAGTAAAGCTGGGAAGAAACAAAATTTATTCCACCTTGAACCTTACTTTAGGCGTCACACCAGTCTCTGCTGAAATTGCACTGTTGCCCATTTGGAAAATAAAAATACAACATAAAAAGAAGAAGAAAAAGCGCTCAATAGTCTTGGACGCAGCTACAGGTCGTGAATTAGCTGGATATTTTCGGCCACGTCGTTCTACGAAAAAGCGTTAAGATTTAATTCTGCGAAGTAAAAGGTTTTAGCTCAGTTGAATTTAGTGAATTGGGGATGGATGACTTTGAATGCGGAAGACGAATTGATTTCAAAACTTAAAATAGCGATTGGTGAACAGCTGCCAGCCATGTTTCGTGGAATGGCTTTGGAGATGCTGGAGCAAAACAGAGAAATTATCATAAACTGGTTAAAAGAAAACAAAGACCTAGTGAAAGAAATAATCGAAAGTTAACACCCTCATCACAAGTATGACCCCAACCAACTCGAACCATAATTTTAATATGATGATCAACTTCAAAGAACCATTGGAGTTGTTTACGTTGGGAGAGGTAACTGTTATTGAAGTTAAGCCATTACTTGTTGCGGGAATAAGGAAGAGAGGACATTACAGGGAAATAGCGGAATTGTTGCCCAGACTCTATCAATATGCAGCAAGTAAAGGCGCCAAGTTCACTGCTCCACCAATATTTGTTTGTCACGAAACACCCGAAGAAGCTATGGAAGCAGACAAAACAGGCAACGCATTCATAGAAGTTGCAGCACCAATCGCCGAAAAGATAGAAGAGACAGAAGAAATAAAATGCTACACTCTTCCCGGAGGAAAAATGGCGAAGATAATTCATAAAGGTCCTTACGAAAAATGCGAGCCAGCTTACAACAAAGTATTTGCTTGGATCGCTGACAATGGAAAGAAAATAGTTGGTCCTATTAGAGAACTCTATTTAAACGACCCAAATGAAGTTGGATTAGAAGAAGCACTAACCGAGATATACGTCCCGATTAGCTGATGGAAACAGAAGAGTTAAACTTTAACCCCCAACCCAATATTTATGTCAACAAAGTTAAGTTGAACCTACTAATCTTGAACCACATTTGGGGCAGGTCATACTAGCGCATGGTATTCCACGCGTGTGCGAGACTGCATAACCACAGTTTGGGCATCTACAAGATGCTGGTCCACCAATACCCTGTCTTGGTCCTCCCCTTCCTCTTCCAAATCCTCTACTCATTTTCTAATCTCCTATTTGTAATAATTCTCGCCCCATTTTTAGATTTTTGGGTATAAGCACATAAATTGATTATAAAGTACAATGTGTAAGATAATTAAATTGTTATCTAACGGAGTTACAAAGAATGAAACTGAACCTTGACTGCATTCCGTGTTTCCAGAGACAAGCCTTGCAGGCAGTGCGCTTCATAAATGATGATGAAAAACTGCAAGAGCAGGTGTTAAGGGAAGTGGTGAAAGAGCTTTTGAGGTCGGATTGGGAGTCAACTCCACCAGAGTTAGCTCATAGAGTTCATAGTATAGTAAAAAGGGTTACAAAAGAAAATGATCCGTATAAAGATGTTAAGCGGGAAAGCAATGATTTAATTTTGCGAATGTATCCAGAACTCAAGGAGACGGTTAAAAACAGTAACGACCCACTTAGAACTGCTGTTAGACTCGCGATAGCGGGTAACATCATAGACTTTGGGGTTGCACAGGAGTTCAACCTAGAAGAAACAATCAGAGAAGTCCTGAAAAAGAAGTTTGCCATCGACGATTATAAAAAGCTCAAAAAGAACTTGGAAAACGCCAAGAAGCTCCTCTTTTTTGTTGACAACGCTGGAGAAATAGGTTTAGATAAACTTCTTGTAGAAACTCTTCTTGAAACAAAGAAGCTTGAAAAAATAGATTTTGTCGTAAAGGGAGGTCCAATCATAAATGACTCAACTTTGGAAGACGCAGTTTACATGGGTCTTGGCTCGTTACCCAACAGTGAATTTCTAGTTATCAGCAACGGTGAGGTAGGAACAGGTCCTGAGAGAAGCTCTCAAACAGTAAAGAGATGGATATATGAACATGACTTGGTTATTTCTAAAGGACAAGGAAACTACGAGGGCTTAAGCGAACATAACGGATTATTCTTTCTGCTTATGGCCAAATGCCCAATCATCGCATCAGATATTGGCGTAGAAGTAGGAGACATAATTGTGAAGTATAAAGAATAATTCAATTAATCATGCGTGCGCAGTTGTAACGATTTCTTATTCAAGTCATTTCCTATTTGCAAACCGGCCATCGGCTCTAACTATTGGGATATTTTTGATATTCTTTTCGAGCCATCCTATTTTCATTGTTCTTCTTTGATCAAACTTCGGAACGTAAGGTTTGATGTCTAAAAGAGGAGTGCCGTCTATTATGTCCACATCCTTAATGTGCAATATGTTATCTTCAATTTTCGTAAGGCGTACTATTGATAGTCCAATAGGATTTGGCCTAGAGGGGGCACGTGTAGAAAAAACTCCGTGGAGATTTTCATCCAAATATGGTTTTACAATTAAAGAATAATTTCTTGACAAGTGAAAATGATATATTAGAATAATATGTGAAAATCCCTCAATATCTTTCAAGCCTTCAACATATTCACGAGCTAACTCAACGCTTCCCTTGATGCCTTTAGAAGCTACCGATTGTATCGGAACATTTTGGGGTATTTTAAATGGAGAATGTATAATCCCAATAGGTTTGTATCTAACTTCATTCATTTAGTTCATCCCATAGCTCCTATATATCGTCCAATTTTTTTGGGTTTGGGTTTGGGGTTAAATTTTAACCCCCCAAAGTGTAGAATGAGAGTTCCGAGGATTTGGTCTAATAGGTAAATGGGACGCAGAAGGGTCAAATTCTAACCCCAAACCTAAACCCATATAAACGTAACACATGAAATTTAAGGCTTAATTGTTAAAAAGTGAGAAATTGGATTGACAGGATAAGGAGGTGATTCAATTGGCAGTAGCAGCTTATGCAGCATGGGTATTGGAGCGTACTAAAAAGGCACTCAAAGAAGCGGGAGCTACTTCTGAAGAGACTGCTAAAACACCCAAAGAACTCAAACTTGATGAAAGGTGGCTGAAAATGAGTGCCAATACAATCATACCTTCTGGTGTTGTTGCAACAAAGGACGGAAGATATTATTTAATTAGCAAAAACGAAAAGCAACAATGACTTGATTACAAGGTATTCTATGTTTTAGCTAGTTAGCTTCTTTGAAATAGAGAAACAAACTCAAACCAATAGCTCATTTTATTCCTTATTTAGCAAAAAAGCTAACTTGGAATTTATTTGATAAAATGGGGGGTTAAATTTTAACCCCAAACCTTGAGCACGAAGTCAACAGTGATTATCTGGATTTCTTTTTTGTTTGCTTTATTTAGTCACCAATTTGTTCGTGAAATTTTTCGTATAGCCTTTTTGTATACAGAACCGCTGTCTGTAGACACACCAATCCTTCATTTTACATGAATCTTAAAGAGTCTCTGTCTCAAAGACTACATAGTAAGGTTAATAGGTCAGCTCTTCATCTAGCATGCTAGTCCACATCACAGAAAAGTGTATCCGCCCCTTCATAATGTGGCAAAAAAGTATGTTGACATGAATTTAGGAGAGAACAAAACATGGGAAAGATAGTAATCGCCTACAAAATTTTTCCGTCCGAATCATCAGTTGATCTCAAATTGTTGAAAGAGAAAATTAAGAAGCAAATATCAGAATTTGCTTCTGCTCAAAAGTTCGCTGAAGAACCAATAGCTTTCGGTCTCTCTGCACTGATTGTTAACATGATTATCCCGGAAGATGAAGAGGGCGTATTAGAAAAGGTAGAAAACCGACTGAATGAACTTGAAGAAGTAGGTCAAATACAAACTTTGGGGGTCAACAGACTCTAACCTTTTAAAGTTTATATAGGAATATTATCCTCTCGAAAAGTGTAAAACTTCACAATCACCTAATCAAGGAAGGAAAACAATTGAGCGAAGTCCAACTTAGAGTCGAAGACGCCAGACAACGCGACGTCTACAGAGGAATCGCCAGAATCGACCAACAAACAATGCGAAGTTTAGGCATCTCAGCAGGCGACGTAATAGAAATAGTGGGAAAAAGAACCACCGCAGCCATCGCATGGCCAGCCTACTCTGAAGATCAGAACAGAGAAACAATACGAATCGACGGATTCACACGCAAAAACGCAGGCGTAGCAATAAACGAATTTGTTGTAATTCGTCCAGCACAAGTAAGCAATGCCATAACCGTTGTTTTGGCTCCCATAGACATGAAGCTAAACGTGGATGAAGACTTCACAAACTTTGTGAAGAACAGACTCATGGAGAGAACCTTTGTAGAAGGCGACACCACTCTCGTCATGATGTTAGGCCACGCCATACCCTTCAGGGTAACTAAATCCCGCCCCCATGGGATAGTGAGAATCAACCACGGCACAAACGTTCAAATCCTCGCTGAACCCGCTCCTGAAGCTAAAGGCGTGCCCCGCACCACCTACGAGGACATAGGTGGACTCCACGAGGAGATTCAGCGGATTCGAGAAATGGTTGAACTGCCCCTACGGCATCCAGAACTCTTCCAAAGGCTTGGAATAGAGCCTCCAAAAGGAGTTATGCTACATGGTCCACCGGGATGTGGAAAAACCCTTCTAGCCAGAGCAGTTGCTAACGAATCTGAAGCTAACTTCTACTCAATAAACGGTCCAGAAATAATGAGCAAATTCTACGGTGAATCAGAAGCAAGGCTCCGAGAGATGTTTACGCAGGCTCAGAAGAACGCTCCCAGCATCATCTTCATCGACGAACTTGACGCCATCGCACCCAAAAGAGAAGAGGTAACTGGAGAGGTTGAGAGACGAGTTGTTGCTCAGCTTCTCGCATTGATGGATGGGCTTACCGGAAGAGGAAACCTCGTCGTCATAGGCGCAACAAACAGACCAGAAGCCCTTGACCCCGCTTTACGAAGACCTGGACGTTTTGACCGAGAGATAGAGATAGGTGTCCCCGACAAAAAAGGACGATTCGAAATACTGCAAATCCACACAAGAGGGATGCCCCTAAGCAAAGATGTTGAATTGAAGAAACTCGCCAAGATGACTCACGGTTACACTGGAGCGGATCTGTCTGCTCTGGGTCGTGAAACCGCAATGAAGGCGTTACGCAGATACCTACCCGAAATAAATCTAGAGGACGAACGCATTCCCCCCAGTGTCTTGGAGAAGATGGAGGTTCGAATGGAAGACTTCATGAATGCCTACCGAGAAATCACGCCGACAGCCATGAGGGAAGTGTATATCGAAGTGCCTACTGTTCGCTGGACAGACATAGGCGGTCTAGAAGACGTTAAAGAGGACCTCAGAGAAGCTGTAGAATGGCCCCTAAAGAACCCTGACGTCTTTAAACGAATGGGGATACGGGCGCCAAAAGGCATTATGCTTTATGGACCTCCAGGGTGTGGAAAGACTTTGCTGGCTAGAGCAGTGGCAACCGAGAGTGAAGCCAACTTCATAACCATAAAGGGACCTGAAGTCTTTTCCAAGTGGGTTGGCGAATCAGAGAAGGCAATTCGAGAGGTCTTCAGGAAGGCGAGGATGGCTTCGCCAACGGTCATATTCTTTGACGAATTTGACTCATTAGTTCCTAGAAGAGGCATGGGTTACGCTGACAGCGGAGTCACAGAGCGTGTCATCAGCCAACTGTTAACCGAGATGGACGGGCTTGTCTCTTTGGAGGATGTAGTTATCATTGCAGCAACAAACAGACCGGACATAGTTGACCCTGCGATTCTTCGACCTGGAAGGTTTGACCGTTTGATTTATGTTCCTGAACCTGAACAGGATAGCAGGTTAGAAATCTTCAGAATCTACACCAAAGATATGCCGCTGGCAAAAGATGTGGATTTATCACAGTTAGCACTCAAAACAAAGAACTATTCTGGAGCGGATATAGAAGCGCTTTGCAGAGAGGCTGGACTGAACGCATTGAGGACTGACATAAAATCCAAAGAAGTTAGTGCCAGCGATTTCAGAAAAGCAATTGAAAAGATTGGTCCGTCGATAATGCCAAACATGGAGACCTGGTACAAGGGCTTCATGAAGCAGGTTCGACAATTAAAGAAACCCACAACACCTGTGGCATAGTAAAATATTGTGGAAGTGTAAATATGACTCTAAAAACTTGGAAACCTCATCCTCTGTATACAGAAATAGCGGAGCTTCTTGAGAGAAAGGGTCCTATGACTGACCTTGACTTGTATGATCTGCTAAAGGGAACCAACGAAGGCATAGGGTATAGCGACCTGAACAAGACTCTGATGCGGATGGAAATCGAAGGAAAAATCTATGTATCGACGCTTACTAAAGGGAAAAGAAGAGTTGAATTAACCCAGAAAGAAGGGTAGAGTTTCCTTCAACTCGTAGGCTGAGTCAGCCTTTAGCCAATATCTGGTGACGCGAAACCTTGGGTGTAAATTTAAGAGATTTGGTGCCTAAAACAAAGGTTGAACTCAAAAACCTGAACGGCAAATCTGTAGCTATCGACGCCTACAACGCTCTCTACCAGTTTCTAGCAATAATCCGCCAACCAGACGGAACACCACTAAAAGACCGCTCAGGCAGGATAACCAGTCATCTAAGCGGATTATTCTATCGAACAGTAAACCTAGTTGAGTTGGGCATCAAAGTTGCCTATGTTTTTGACGGAGTTCCGCCAGCTCTTAAAGAGGTTGAGATTAAGCGCCGAGCCAAAGTTAAGGCTGAGGCTCTCGTGAAGTATGAGCGGGCTTTGAAAGAAGGCAAAATGGAAGACGCTCGATCTTACGCTCAGATGACTTCTAGGCTCAAGGATTATATGGCAGATGATTCAAAGCGGCTCCTCACTGAATTGGGTGTGCCGTGGATTCAGGCGCCGTCTGAAGGTGAAGCCCAAGCAGCCTATTTGACTAGAAAGGGTGATACTGACTATTGTGCCAGTCAAGACTATGATAGTCTCCTCTTTGGCGCAACTGTTCTGATGAGAAACGTGACTATTAGCGGTAGACGGAAGCTTCCGAGAAAATCTGTTTACATTGAAGTTGTACCTGAAATTATGAAATTAGCCCAAGTTCTGAAAGAGTTAGAGGTCACTCGTGAACAGCTAATAGACATCGGAATTTTGGTGGGAACTGACTTCAATCCTGACGGCGTGAAGGGTATAGGACCGAAGACTGCTCTAAAACTGATAAAAGAACATGGAAGCATCGAAGAGACTATACCAACGCTAAAAGATGCAGAGTTTCCCGCTGAACCCAGAAGAATACGAGAAATCTTCCTCAATCCAAAAGTTTCAGACAACTACAAGCTGGATTGGAAAGAACCCGACATAGATGGCGTGGTAGACTTTCTTTGCCGCGAAAGAGACTTCTCTGAAGAAAGGGTGCGTAAAGCCCTCAAAAGAATGACTGAAGGAATAAAAGAAGCAAAAAGCAAAGTAACTCTAGAAACGTGGTTCGGGAAAAGCTAGCCAACTTGGCATTTTGGAACAGAAATGTTAAGAGCTTGATACTTTGAGCAGTCTCTTTTTGTAGATTATAACTGCTAAAGTTGCAGTCATAAGCAATGGCAAAATAATCCATGATGGAAACTCAGGGATTATGCCTTCAGGGTCTGTTTTGATAAGAAATGCATCAATGTCAGAGAGTTCGTCGTTAACAACAATTATGCTTCTGCCTGCTAGTGCATATCCTCCATCGCTGGTTTGAATCACGGAGTATGCTTCGCCATATGGTTGGCTCCATTGTATTTTTCCTTCAGAGTCTGTTTTAACAAGGTTGCTGCAGGCAATGATGAAGCCTCCATCGCTCGTCATTGCCATGGATCGTGCTGTACCTCCGTCGTAACTTCGCTTCCATTGTATGTTGCCAACAGAATCAGTCTTTATCAGACCCGCATCCCCACCGCTGCGATTCCAAATCAAACCCGCCAACACATAGCCACCATCCGATGTCTGGACAACGGCATGCCCCTCATCCTTGTCTTGGCTTCCATAAGTCTTGTCCCATTGTATATTACCTTCAGAATCAGTCTTAACCAGCAAAAAATCTCCCTCACCAGCTCCAGGAGTTGTGGTGCCAAGCAGTGCGTATCCGCCGTCACTGGTTTGAATAACAGATTCCCCAGCATCCATTGTTGGTCCGCCAAAGGTTTTTTCCCATTGCAGATTGCCCAGTGCGTCAGTTTTAGCTACCCAAAAATCAGCACTACTGAAAACTACGAAGGCTGTAGTACCTGCTAGTGCGTATCCGCCGTCACTAGTTTGAACCGTAGATCTAATTTCTCCCTCATAAGTTCTGTTCCATTGGATGTTGCCTGTAGAGTCTGTTTTAACAAGCTTGGCGCCTCCTGCTATAATGTAGCCTTCATCGCTCGTTTGTACAATAGAAAACGCTGAACCAGAGCCATAGGTTTTGTTCCACTCTATATTCCCCAAAGAGTCGGTTTTTATGAGCCAAAACTCGTAACCACCTGAACCAAAAGACTTAGTATTGCCAGCTAGTGCGTATCCGCCGTCATGTGTTTGAATAACGGACTCAACTTGGTCCCAGTCAGCTCCTCCATATGTTCGGCTCCATCCTGCGGATGGGGATGCTGAAACTAAATACAACGCCGAGCTATTGACGTGCAACATAACTACTGCCGAGAATAAGAGTACCGAGACCAAAACAACAGCTAAAACTTTCTTGCCCATAGGCACCAACCAAAAATTGATTAAACTTAATTTTAAATTTTGTGTTATTTTCAAAAAAGAGGGAAATTAAAATGTATTTACGGTTCCGACCTTTATTCTGACAATCGAGAGTTCACGGTTTAAAGCCGTGTTTACCGATTAAAGGCACGAATGCCACTCCCCCTAAGCTTTCTTCAAGGATTTCGCCGTCTTTTTTCCGTATGCGAACTAAGGTTTGGTAGAACTGAGCGCCTCCCACAGGAACAATCAAAATTCCCCCGTCTTCCAACTGTTCAACCAACGGTTTGGGAACTGCCGGAGCAGCCGCCGTAACCAAGATACGCTTGTAAGGAGCCTCTTCGGGGTACCCTAATGAACCATCGCTGTGAATAATGGTAATTCGGTCTCCATACCCCGCCTTCGCAATGTTGCCCCTCGCAAACATAGCTAACTCGGGGATTCTCTCCACCGTGTAAACGTGTCCCCAATCTTCTTTAGGAACGTCCGAGGGAGCCACTATCTCAGCTATTGTCGAGGCGTGCCAACCTGAACCAGCGCCCACCTCCAGAACTTTATGTCCCATTTCCAACTCGAGGGCTTCATTCATTATGGCTATCATGTTTCGCCCAGTTAACCGCCACGGATCAACTGAGAGGCGCGGAAGCCGTCTGCCCTGAACCTATCGGAAGCGGACAATCCACTGCTGCACTAGCCCTCACATTCTCAGGAAGAAAATGTTCCCGAGGCACCTGACGCACAGCCTTGATCACACTAGGCGACCGAAGAATACGCTTCTGTATTAGCCTTTGAATCAGCTCTTCCCAAGCCTGTTCTTCCATCTTTCACCACAACATAATAAAAGAAAACATGTGCCTTAAGACTTTGCACTATCTAAGCTAGATTTTTTTAGATAAGCCATCTGAATTGGCTTCTTCTAAAACTTCAATAGTTTTTATAACACAGTTCCCTTTTGAATAGCGTTGTTGCAAACTTCCCATGAGGTAATTTCATGATCATAAAACGGTTCACAGTTGGTTGGTTATCCACGAACTGCTATGTCGTAGGCTGCAAAGAAACCAAAGAAGCAGTTTTAATCGACCCCGCAGCAGAAAACGAAAGAGAGGCTGAAGAGATTCTGAACTTCATAAAACAAAACAATCTTCACATCAAATACATCATCAATACCCACGGTCACCCTGATCACACAGCTGGAAATGATGTCATGAAAGAAGCAACGGGCGCCCTTATCCTAATACATGAGAATGATGCCGCGTGTGTTCAAGCTGACAGGAAGCTTCGCGACGGAGACGTCATCCAAGTTGGCACACTCAAACTGGTGGTTCTCCACACGCCAGGACACACAAAAGGTGGAATATCCCTCTTGGGAGACAAAATTGTTTTCACAGGAGACACCCTCTTCTCAGGCTCCATAGGCAGAACCGACTTTCTCGGCGGCTCTTTCGAAGAAATAATCAACTCAATCAAAACCAAACTCTTACCTTTGCCAGACAATTTTAAGGTGTATCCCGGTCACGAATCTCCTACAACAATTGGTGACGAAAAGAAACATAACCCCTTCTTGCAGATGTAAACCATTTTATGTTGAGGACGTACCATGGAGATTAAGCTGGACAGTTCAACGGTTCCTTTCAGTTTGGAGCATACCTTAAGATGTGGTCAGCTTTTTCGATGGGAAAAAGTGGGAGACTGGTGGTATGCCGTCGTTGCAGACAAAGTCATTAAGATTAGACAGATTAGCGACAGGTTGATTTTTCAAAGTTTTCCAGAAGAGACAGATCGAAAGTTTATTGAGAATTACTTGAGATTGGACGATGATTTGCCTTCTATTCTATCAGAGATAAGCAAAGACGAGCCCATGAGAAGGGCAATCAAGCTTTTCTATGGCTTGAGAATAAGCAGGCAAGAGCCTTGGGAGTGCCTAATCTCCTATATCTGTGCGACATACAAGAATATTCCAGCTATCAAAAAAATGATCAGTGCCATCTCCCAACGATTCGGAAAAAAACTAACCTTCGACGGCTATGATTTCTACACATTTCCAAAGCCGAGCGATCTAGCCCAAACCAGCCTTGAAGAGTTAAGAAATTGTGGATTAGGTTTCAGGGCTGAACGAATTTTAGAAACCTCAAAAATCTTGGACCAAGGCGATTTCAAGCTGGAAGCCACTAAAAACTTGGATTACAGAAAAGCTAAGCAAGAACTGTTGTCTTTGCCGGGGGTGGGACCGAAAGTTGCTGACTGCGTTCTCCTTTTCTCCCTAGAAAAACTTGAAGCTTTTCCCGTCGACGTGTGGATGAAAAGAGCAGCCACCGAACTCTATTCAAACCACTTCAACTCGTCATTCATTGAAAAAATTGGCAGTAAAGGCTCAATCACATCCAAGGAATATGAAACCATCAGCTCCTTTGGAAGAGAATACTTTGGGAATCACGCAGGATACGCACAAGAATACCTATTCCACCTGCTAAGAAACCAGCGCTAAAACCTGCACTGGCACTCTTAGATAAGCTAGAAATGGCTAAATCTTTTTCTGGGCAAATTGATGGTCAAGAATCGTAAAGAGACGCTATCCTTAAGCCTTCAGGCAGCTAATTCACTTTTTGTTCTCTTTGGAAAAGCTGTTCCCAGACGACTTTCAGAATATACTTGAAAAACCCAGCTATTTCTGCCATAGACAGCTTTGATTTTCCTTTTTTTCTGTTTTCGAAGACCACTGGTATTTCACTGATTTTTGAGTTTTGAAGTTTTGCTTGTCGAAGCGTTTCGATTTGGATTTCGTATGTTTCGCTGTGAAGCATTGGAAGTGCCTTAATTATGTATCCTTTAGAATAGCATCTGAAGCCGCTTGTGAAATCGCTTAGATTAAGATTAATTATCTTGCCTGTTATTTTGTTGGCTACTTTGCTTATCAGTAGTCGGGTTAGGCTCCAGCCTTTGACTTTTCCTTCTGTACAGTACCTGCTTCCGATGACTAGGTCGCTGCCTCTTTCGGCGAGTGCTAGTAGTCTTGGAATGTCTTGAGGGTAATGTGAGAAGTCTGCATCCATTGTGATTATGTAGTTTGGCGGTTCTGGTAGAGAAAGAAGAAAACGGAAGGCGTCTGTGATTGCTGTTCCAAGCCCCATCTTCTGGGCTCTTTTTAATAAAAGAATGTTTTTGTATTTTTCTTTTAGTTCCATGACGATGTTTTGGGTCTCGTCAGGACTTGAATCGTCTACAACTAATAGAGTGGAATTGAGTTTTAAATCCTCGATTGCGTGGATTATGTCTGCGATGTTTTCGGCTTCACAGTACGTTGGAAGGATTATTCCTACACGTGAATTAGGCTCCACTCTTGCTTCATCCACTTATTTTCATCAGCCTGCATTGATAAATGCTTACTGTGTTCTCTTTCCACATTATTAAACTTTCGACACGTCATACGCAAATTTAGCGCGAAAAACTAACCAATTTTTTGTTTTTTAGCTATTTTAGAGCAAAATGAGGTCTTTAGACCTTCACACAATCAAAACTATTATAAAATAACTGTGAAGGTGTATTACTGAGTTGTAAAGGTGGCGACTGTGGATTTTACCTCGGCATGGTATTTGCGCGCGCGCGTTCACATGTGTATTATAAGATCAGGTTTGCTAAGAAAGCAGTGGTAGATAAGACAATGGTGCTCAGAGGCAAAAGTGAAATGCGTCGGATTACGACTTTGATACGATCCGATTATTTCATACTTTTTTTAATTGCCTTTTTTTACGTCATTGTCGTTTCGAGTTTGGCTATATCACGCCATTATGCATTTCGAACAAACGCTTGGGACCTCGGCATTTATTCCCAATCTTTGTACAGCACATTAAACCACGGAAAAATCTTGTATTACACGAGTGAGCTTGCGGGTAATCCTTCCGGAAGCCTCTTCGGCATACATTTTTCACCATTCCTCTTCTTGTTAGTACCAATTTATGCAATATACCAGAACCCAGTTACTCTACTTGTACTTCGACCAATCGCCATTTCAATTGGTTTGATTCCGCTTTACTGGATTCTTCGTGATCAGCAAATTAATAGCAGATTGGTGACGTTCTTTCTTGCAATTATCTATGTGATTTACCCTCCAATCAATGCTCCACTTTCGAACTTTGATGTTGAAGCATTTTTGCCTGCGCTATTCCTTTTCGCCATCTATTATTTGAGAAAGGGAAAGCTTCTGCATTCTTACGTTTTTGTTGTGCTTGCATTGATGGTTAACGAGTTCGTTCCTTTGATTGTCATTGCTATGGCTGTTTACTTTTTCCTTTTACATCGGGGAGAAATCATTGGTGGTTTTCGTTCGAAAAAAATCACAAAAAACGCAATATTTTCCATCTTATTGTTAATAACTGGTATTCTTTGGTTTATGTTAGCTAGTGCAGTTATCTCGCATTTTAACCCGAATGCTTTGAGCACGAAATGGGAATGGGGAGAATTCGGCAGCAGCCCAGGTGAAATAGTGACCAATGCTGTAATAAACCCCGCCAAAACGATTACTGTACTTTTCAATGACGGACAAAGCAAATTCCTTTATATAACGTCCCTATTTGGACCGCTTGCTTTTCTCTCCTTTTTAGACCCACTAACTCTTATAATGACTTTACCTTGGATGGGGGCAAGCCTACTCTCCGTCAACCCGCTGTACTACGCTATTGGAACTCAGTATCCCGCGTTTGTTTCACCTTTTCTCTTCGTAGCAGCAATCAACGGAATAAAAAAATTAGGCAATATCAGCAGCAGAGACGTATTAAGAAAGATTGGATTCTTAATGGCAGTAAGTTTGGTCATCAGCATTTTGTTGCTTCCAACAGCAGGAGACTTTTCGGTTACAGAAACCGAGGAGCCTACGCGGCTGGCACTAGCTGAGATTCCCTCAACAGCTTCTGTTTCTCTTATGCCGGAAATGCATCCCCATGTGGTCAACAGGCTTGAAGTTTATCCATATTTCAAGGATGGAGTCGACTACGTGTTGTTTAACGTCTATTCTTGGTGGTACACAGTTTCGCTTCCTCGACCAGCACATGTGGCTCCAAGGTGGTGTGACGCAGATATCGGTGACGAATACGGCTTAATTATCAACGCAAATGGTGTATTGCTCTACAAAAATGGGTATACAGGATCGTTAAAACTTTTTGAGGGTGTAAACTTCACGTACACTCACAGTAATGCACAATTTGCAACTGGAAATCTCGCCCAAGATGATGTTAATTTTGGCGACTCCGTTACGAAAGCCGACGTGTTGGTTCACAAGGTTACTGACCCAACGCCGTTATTCTTCTCGATTCCAGAAAAAGCCCTTCCCCCAGGAAATTATGAGATTACAATGGTGTTGAAAGTATCATCCAGCACCCACAATGAAGCCATAACCTTTGCAGGTTTGAAGGGACCGGAAAAATCTGAAATAATCACCATGACAATCGAGGGCAGCGATTTCACTGAAGCGGATAGGTGGCAAGTTTTCACTTTCAATTTTTCGCTTGAACGTTCAGCCTTCATCGAGTTCGATGCTTATGTAACAAATTCCACGGATGTGTACTTTTATTCTATGAATGTTTTGCAGGTGTCAGGCGGCGGTTAACTTTGAAGGTTTGTGCTGTCACTACATGGCCTCCGCACAGGGATGGGGTGGCGTTATACTCCGCGGAATTGTATAAACAGATAGCTAAATTGGTGGATGTGGTAGTCGTTGCGAACATTCCGAAACAACAGGAATCCTCTAAATCTTGTGAGGAAAAAAGTGAGTATGTTTTGAGATGTTGGAAAAGGGGTCCACGGTTTCTAACAAGCATTTTCGGTTCTGCGTTCAAAACTAGATCCAATGTTGTTCATTTGCAGCATGGATGGTTTTTGTATGGGAATTTTATTTCTTCCATCCTTTTTCCATTTCTACTATTGTTTTTCCGTCTAAGTCAAAAACCTTGTGTTGTCACAATGCACACGGTGATACAAAAAGATGCCCATCTTTACACTAATTCCTTGGTGAACTTCTTGGCAAGGATCGCTGTTCGGTTTGTTTCATTGTGTATTGTACAGTTTTCAGACAAAGTCATAATGCATAATCCTTTGATGAAAAAAATTTTCCAAACCGAGTACATTAAAAAAGAAGAAAAAATCGCCATAATTCCTCATGGAATAAAGTCTTCAAAGAAACCTGAGTCCTCCAAAAAGAAGGATAAAACAATCCATGTTTTGTCTCTGGGGTTCCTACGGAAAAGCAAAGGAATGGAATACTTAACTGAAGCATTCAAAAAATTCCTCAAAAAATTTCCAGACGCAAAACTGGTAATCGTCGGAGGAAGTCATGCACATGACAAGCCAGACGATTCTGAAAGTTTCCAGCATTTTCTGCCACCGAACATTCAGAAACGGGTGATGTTCACTGGCTTTGTTGATGAAAACCGTTTGGAGCAACTGATTTGGAGAAGTGATATTATTGTGTTGCAATCAACTGAGCCATATTATGTCGAGGCAAGTGGGGCTTTGGCAGCAGTTGCCGACTATGGGAAACCTGTTGTGTGCAGTAAAGTGCCAAAGTTTCAAAGCGAATTGCAAAGTGGGGAACACTACATTGGTGTTGCGCCATCCGACTCGAACGAGTTGGCTCAAGCACTTGCCTTGTTAATTGAGAATGAGGAACTTAGAAATCTTCTTGGAAAAAACCTTAGAGAAAAATTCAAAAGCAGACACTGGAGTGCCGTGGCAAAAGAGCATGTAAATCTCTATAGATGTCTTTTGAAAACCTGAAACTAAAACGTGCCCAGAAAAAGCATATGATTACTGCAGTTTCCCAAATAGTTTAATCCACTTCTCAGAGATTTTCTTCGCGTCAAACATTGAGGACCTCTCTATGCAATTCTTCCTCATCTCTTGGGGATAACCTTCCTTCCAAATCCTCGAAGCAAAACTCACCAACTCTTCATCGCTATTTACAAGCCAGCCTGTGACGCCGTCTATGACGGATTCGCTGGGTCCCTGCCTGTTGTATGTCAGCACTGGGGTTCCACATGCCATGCTTTCGATAGGTATGTATCCGAATGGTTCATGGGAAAATGTGAAAAGGACGTAGAGGGCGTTGGAGTAAAGGTTCGCAAGTTCTTTGTTAGAAACTGAGCCTATGAATTCTATGTTTGGGTGTTTGGCGATGCAAGTAGGTATACCAGATGCCTTGTAGCCAAAGGCTTTTATTTTCACACCTGCGTCGGCTACCTGTTTGATGGCTGCAAACTTGGTTTCTTTATTATAGACCCCGAAGTAGCTCAGTACATAATCTTGTGACGGTTCAGAGGTTGTAGGTTTGAAGAGAGTGCGGTCTAACGGGGGAGGAATCACATCTTCAACTTTAACGTCTAGTTCATTATACATAGAGGCACAAAACTTTGAGTTAGCTATCACTGAATCTGATAGATGGGAGTAGTCATTAACGGTTTTCTTCTCTAAATATCTCAATACTGGCGCAACCAAAAGGTAGCTGTACTTGTAACGTGCAGGCATTTCAAGAAGCATGTCGTCAAGAGCTCTAGTTATTGGACCCTGAGCGTAATACAAGTGGGACTTGACCTTAATGCAAGATGAAGTATTGATCACTATCTCGTTTTCACCAAAATCTTCCAAGTTGACCGTGCTTCTCGATTTGAGTAGTGACTTTGCCCAAGCTTCAAGGATTGGAAATGACTGTATAATGTTGAAATTCGAACCTAAGCTTATGACTTCGATATCGTTTTTCTTTGCTAACCTCTTAACTTCTTCGCTGACACTTGGAGAAATGAGCCTAATGTTGTATCCATTTTTCTTTAGTTCCGTAGCTAAAAGAAATGGTGGTCTTGTTGAGCCTGCTGTTGTCATAAGAGGGTCGGTGATGAAAGTTATGTTCATTTGCTTGACTTCAGTGCGCACTTTTAAGCTAGGCTGTAACGCTTCTAGAATATGCCTAGTCGACTTCTCTATAGTAAATTCTTTTAGAGCCATCGCTTTGGCGCTTAAACCCATTTTAGCGGTCAGTTGCTCATCTTCTATTAAACGTTTCATGCTTTCCGCAACATCATCTGGATCATAGGGATTAACATGGAAACCGTTCTCCCCATGTCTGATGAATTCTTTTGTTCCCCCCTGTTTTGACACTATTGATGGCTTCCCAAAAAGTGCAGCTTCTATGGGAACTAGACCGAAAGGTTCATGCAAAGCTAAATGAACTATGAACTTGCAATTCTTGTAATAGCTTATGAGTTCTTTTTCATCAACGTGAGACCGAAAAACCAGATCGTCTAAACCCAAATCACGGGCTGTAGACTGAACCTCCTCCCTTAAGGGGCCATCCCCTATTATAACAAGTTTCACTGCTGCCCTATACTTTGGCGGGAGTTGATGATACGCCTTCAGCAAGTTGAAGTGGTTCTTCATCGGAATCATCGCCCCAATGGCTAGCATGTAATTGTTCGAGTCATTGTCCACGTCGCTCTGGGTTTTGTGTTCAACCTCTATGCCTGGGTATGCAACCGATATCTTTTCGTCCAAGCCATAGAGTGTTTTGATGACTTGTCTTGTGTATTTGCTGTTGGCGATTATCTTTGTGTAACGTCTGGCAGTTATTTTGTCTATGGCGCGAAGAAGATTAATTGAAGAGCCATAGAGTTTATCTGACAGAAATACGTCAGTGAAAGTTTTGCCGTAGCATTCTCTGCTGGTAGGTCTGGTTGTGGAGCTTAACTCTTTGGAGGTTATTCCAGATAATTGATTTTCCCATAAGGCTCGGAGTGGTTCTCCACAATACCAAACAAGTTTGTTTTTAAGAAACATGGTTAGATAATAGGCTAGAAAGGGACCGATGTGATGGTGTATAAGCACTACGTCGAAAGATTTGAGGTTGTCTATCAGGTTTTTCAGGTTTCGAAAACCTTTGAGAGACGGTGGAAACCCAAAGGGCAAAGTGTTCAACACCATGTTTGAGAGTGCCCTTTTTTCCCAATCAGGATGTAATGGACCGTTGTAAAAAAGTTCAACATTGAAGCCTAGTTTTTTCAGGTATATGCCGTGGAGTATAGCCATTTTTTCGGCTCCTCCGAACCTGCCTAGGGCGTGATGGAGAATTGCTATCTTAATTCTAAAGATCCTCCCATTGGTTTGAATAACCTAGACTTCTATTTTATCTGAGTACTTTTTGTTTTATGTACTTTCCCCACTGTTTAAGCTTTTTAGATGGGATAATCATTACCGGCACCACAATAATTAGAGTAACCACTGAAATTCGTATTCCCAAGTCAGCGTAACTTTGTCCTGTGAAATATATCGTTACGTCGAAATCACCTGTCTTGTTTATGTAGTAACCGTTAACCAAAGAATACATTGGAATCGGAGATATCTCTTCACCGTCTACGTAAGCTTTCCACCTTGGGTGGTAGGACTCTGAGAAGATCAAAAGAAACGGTTCATTACTGTTTTCAACGTGAGCCTTATACTTAGTTGGGTTTATCTTTTCATAGCTAACTTTTGGACCGGGCTTTGCCTCAAACAAATCATCCAAGAAACCGAAATCTCCCTCATCGTTTAGTGTCATCACCATGTCACTGAAATATGCTTCCCCTGTGGCGCTGATTGTTACGGTTTGTTCGCCAGAGTGAAGATAAAACGGTCCAGCCTCGTAATGTATAATTTTGGCATCGGGACTGTTGCAGGAAATATCAATTGTTTCGTCGTTCACCTTCAGGGTTACAGTGCCAAATTGTGGACCAAATGCGAGCCGGAAGTCAGCCCTGTAAAATCCATCCTCTGGAATCAAAATGCTTCTTGAAACAGTAGGTTCTGCATAAGCTTTGAACTCCCATATGCTTACTAGGTCATATAAAGCTGTAACAGAGGTGATGTAAAGTCTCAATTTTGTAGTTTTCACGGGTTCTGAGAACATGTGCACTCGGTCAAGAATGACGTTTCCGGTCACGTTAACTTGGTTAACCCAATCAACTCCGTTCCATGTTTGTATTGTGTAGTTTTCTGCGTATGCATCTTCAAAAAGTATGTGTGCTCCGGTAAGTTCCTGCGGGGTTTCCCACTCAATTTGCAGCCATTGTGGCATCGATTCATGAGGTTTAGAAGCCCACCTCGTTTCCAAGTTTTGGTCGTTGGCTCTATTAGCGTCTAAGCCAATATTATCCCACACTCCAACCGAACTAGCAGAAATGGTGCCGTTGGGTGAAACGTTCATTCCCAACTCCTCTGCGTGTAGTCCAAAATCGCCTAAATCAACAAGTTGTTCCCCGTTTTCAAGCGAGTAAATGATCAGTTGGTCAAACTCTATTCTTTCCGAGGCACGTATCTCTATTAGGTGATCGCTGGCATCAAGATAAACAGGTCCAGCCTCGTACCACTCTGCCTCTGCATTGGAGTTGAGGTGTCGTACAGTGACGTTCGTGTTATTTATCCGCAACTGTGGAATACCTTGGTTTAGACCTTTAACCAAGCGAATAGCAAACATGTATTGATCTTCTCGAGGAATTGAGAGCCTAGTTGAAAGCCACGGTATCGTATAAGCTTCGAATTCCCATACGCTTACCAAACCATATGCTGGAGCAGACGTCACGTAGAGCCGTAACTTCTTTGTTACCACAGATTCTGGGAACATATGCACTCGGTCAATCATAACGTTTCCTGTTACGTTAACTTGATTAACCCATTCTTCACCGTTCCATGTCTGTATTGTGTAGTTTTCTGCGTACGCGTCTTCAAAAAGTATGTGTGCTCCGGTAAGTTCCTGCGGGGTTTCCCACTCAATTTGCAGCCACTGCGGCATCTCATAAGGTGTAGAAGCCCACCTCGTATTTTTGCGCCCGTCATTGGCTCCATCCGCCTCCAAGCTAATTGTGCCCCACACTCCGACCGAGCTGGCAGAAGCATTGCCTTCTGGCGAGATGTTTGCAGTTGGGCTTATGTTGTGAAAAACATAATCTTCAAAGGATATTAAATTGGTATACCAATTTTCAGGAGGATCGAATGTGAAAGTGTTTTCAGCCTCCAAAACATAGATAATTCTGCCTGAGAATCTTTGGAGGGTTTCGATTAAATCGTTCATCCTTGATTGGAAGAGGTTTGGTTTTACTATGGCAATGGTATCTATATCGTTGTAGCCTGTGCCGTCGTTTGCTAATGTGATTGTGTGTTCGCCTTTTTCCAAGTCCAGAGAGTTTATATTTACCCACATTAGCCTCGACCAAAAACGCGATCGTGGTTTAATTTCTCCAATAGGAGTCCCATCTATCAGAACGGTTAGGTTTCCTCTGTTATCCACAAACGCAATCCTCAACCAGACGTCATAGTTTCCATTCGAATCAGTTTTGAATGGTATTTTTATGCTGGTATTTCCTGAGGTTGTAAGAGTGTCTCCGCCCCACACAAAGCCTCCGACAGACCTCCAAGACGTAGCGGTAACCCAATTTCTAGAATAATTCTGAGATGAAACACCATAATTTGCAGCTATTATGAAATTCGCTTCGTCTCTGAGAGATAACATCGTTGCATCCACTAAGTCAGTGTTAACCAAAATCAGCGCGTCTGAGTTACTAAACAGGTCGGCGGAAAAGGAAGTTTCATCTGTTTGATGCGCAAAAATCAATCCTGTTTCATTAAGGTTGAATGTGTCGATCTTACATAATGCTGAGAAACTCTGTAAACCTCCCATGACATAAGCGTATTCGCCGGTCGCAAAAACCCCGGGGGTGTAATATTTGTTTTCAAGAATAATGGAGCTCTGGTTATAGACTACGTCATAGCCTTCCTGTTGCAAGAAGAAGTTTCGTGTGTTATTTGACAGATATTCTGGTAAGACAACATATTTGTAATTAAACGGTCCAATCATTTCTAACATGTTTTCAGTTAACTCTTTGCGTGCCAGACGAAAACGCATGTAGTCAACGTAGTGGCGAGCTGGGGTGCTCCATCCTCCATCTTGAAGAACAGGTCTACCGTGAAGAAACGAGCTGTCGTAACCTATGTCATGCCCCCAGCCTAAGCTGGTTTTCATACCACTGAAAGCAAAATCAGACTCTTGTATAGACTTGTTCTCCCATTCAGAAGGACTATTGGTAGTGGTTATAATTTTGTAATCTCCTGCTTGCTGTGCAATCCAATCATACGGTTCAATGTAGCTTTCAGGAGGAGTATAGACCTGTAAGCCTTGACTGAAAAAGTAGAAACAGGATAGAAAACCGCTTAGGAAAACTAAAATCAACAACAGGTAGCTCAGATAATGGAGAAACTTGTGTAAAATTTTAACGGTTCTATTTATCGAGTGCGCAACCTTTAATGAAATGTAGCTCTCATGCACTCTGATTGTAGGAGTTTCTATTTTTGCCTTCAGGAACACTTGTTTTTCTGCATATTTCTTTTTTTGGATATACGTTACTAACATGTCGACTAGAACTGAAACAAAGAATGCGTTAGAGAAAGCGATTATCATAGCCATTCTGTTTGCAGCCCTGAAAACAGAGAAGTGCGGGATGTTAAACCATGCCCAAGTGAAAATGTCTCCGAAAGGTGGGTGAGGGCCCGTGGCTATGGCCGTACTGATTATAGCCGCAAAGGCAAAAAACAGGGTGTATCTGTCTCTGCGGATAAAAACTGTGCAGAAAGCAGGTATGAAAACGAGCAATAATAAAATGTTAAGCGGAACGAAAGGTACGCCAGAACCGCTGTACAAATTGACTGCCGTTGTGTATCCCCAGCTTTCTCCTGCCCGCATAGTGAAGGCATCTATCGTGTTTTTGTAACTTGATTGCACAGCATCTTCTAACGGGTAAGAATACGTTGCCGAATAATACGGTGCTCTTACATTAAACAGAAAAGGTATGATCCAAAAAGCAGAAACAAGGGCTAATGTCACGCCCAAAAGTGTTCCTGTCTTCAAAATGTTCATAGGCTTTATGTGGAAATTTTTGAACTTTACTGATTTGATTACAAAAAAGGCAGTGAATATTGCTAGAAAAATGCCGTAGATGACAATACTTTGTGGGTGAAAACCTGTTGCGAAGACGCCTAAAGCTAAAGCTACAGCTATAATGTTTTTGAAGCTCTGTTTTTTTAATGCTCTATCCATAAGTAAGAAAAGCAAGGGGGCTAAGGCGTAGCTGAAGATTATGTGGAGATGTCCTTCAGTGAATTGGGAGAAGATCCATTGATTCAAACAGTAGATTAACGAAGCGGAAAGAGCTGCCATGTGTCGAGAAGTATAATGGTAGGCAAAAGCGTACATTGTGAAGCCAGCCGTTAAAAACGATGAAAACATTAAAATTTTCACTGTGGCTCCTGCGTCTCTGCATACTGAGTAGATTATCATCATAAAAAAATCCATCGAGTCAATTCCTTGACTGAATCCAAAAGAAGATGGACGCCACGTGTAGAGCCATTTGAAATCGCTTTCCAATAAATATGCTCTAGATATCCATCCTAGAACATCTCCTCCTGCTGGCCATTCATTTGTGAAAAGCCATATTCGAAAAATAATAACGGTCATAGCGACAATTACTATAGAACTGATGCAAAGTCGGCGGTGTTTGCTGATGGCTGCTTTTAGCCATTCGAATATTTTCATTAAATCAGCTCTTCCTAAATCGGATAATCATAACT
Organism: uncultured Candidatus Bathyarchaeia archaeon; assembly: GCA_964618695.1. Taxonomy (GTDB): domain Archaea; phylum Thermoproteota; class Bathyarchaeia; order Bathyarchaeales; family Bathyarchaeaceae; genus Bathyarchaeum. The sequence goes on from CAZUDX010000004.1 coordinate 94,220, forward strand.
ATGGAAACTTAAATAATCTTCGTAGAGATGCAATTGAAACTGAATTTGTGTCTGGAACTTGTCAGTTATATGGGCTGATGTTAATCAAAAGTGAAGATGTAAAAATGATAAGGTTTTACTGCAGTTACTGTGAAAGAGCGAGTGTTTTGTTTGATTTTTTTGTTGATCTTCTTTTTTAGCCTTTGAAGCGAAACGTTTTTCATATATTGATTTTGGGCGGATGTTTTTGGTTTGCTGTGTTTTAATGGGCAGAGTTCTCTGCAGTTTGTGCAGGTGTAATTATACAATCGAGTCTAACATGTCAATGAACTTTTTCGGGTTTGTTGATCGTAAAATGAAGAATTTGTTTGCGCTGGCAGTTAGGTTTGAGATTATTTGCTGCTGTTTAGTTAACAGTTTTTCTAGGTTTACTTCTGGGTTGAAGTATGAGTAGCCTAGCATTATCGGATCAGTCCACAGTGGGAACTCGTGGGTTTTTGATATTGTGAGTTTGTTGTATGCGTTTTGGCTGTTTATTTCTTCTGTGCTTTCTTGATTGCGTTCCAAAAAGATGACGGTTTCCAGTTTAGTTTTCTGGATTACGCTTGGGTTTTCTATTGTCTTGTACAAGTCGGTGTATTGTGTGATTGGTTCGTTTACGTGAAATTTTATTACTGGGGAGATTAGTTTGAGCATCGATTTTACGTAATCTTTTTGGTTGAGGGGTTTTCTTTTTATGCGATCAAAGATTGGGTGGGGGTCAGGATAGCAGTAGGCGTATCCTTTGTTGTCGACGATTGTTATGTCGTCTGATAGATATGAGAAACCGTATTCTTTTTTCAGGCTTTGAAGTGTTGTTAAAGTTTTGCCTGTGTTGGGAAACGCGCAAATTAGGATGCCGTTTCCTTTTTTAGATAAGCAGGCACCGTGCATGAAAGTGTATCCTTTGTTCAGCAGTTTGATGTCCATGATGAAGGGAATTGTTTCCCAGAGTGGGGTTATTCCGCCTATTTTTAGGTGCATTTTCAGGTAAGAGCTGGTTGCTGTGATTTTTGTTTCTTCGAGCAGGTTTTTTATCAGCATTTTTAGTTTGAAAAATGCTAAGGTTTTGTCGTAGTAGATCCATTTTCCGTTTGGTGTGCCGCAGATGTGTGGTATGATTCTGATGGCTTCGTCAACGTTCACTTCGAAATCTTTCTCTACGTTTACGGTTATGTCTGGTTTTGTTTTTTCGACTGAAAAATATCTAAGTCGGCGGTCTACTAGTGATAGGTCAATGTTCGACTTGATTTTAATTAGTCCGTGAACGTTGTAGTTGAAGTCTGCCATCACGGGTCGCTCTTTTGGTCTTACGATGCACTTTACCCTAAACTTGTTAATATCATTGCTGTCTGTCTTTTGAGTTGTGTTACTGGGTGATCAAATTGAAGGGGTATTGGGGGCGCGGTTTTTCTATGTGAGTGTTTTGGGTGCGTGTTTAGCTTGGTTTGATGTTGTTTTGTTGTGGCGTGTTTGTCCGTTTTAGGTGTATTTGTGTAGTGTCGGTTAACGTTTTTTTTGTTGGTGCTTTGGTCTTAGGTTAATGTTTTTGTTTGAAATAGATGGGTGTGAACTTTGATTAGGTAATGTGTGGTGTGTGGGATTGTTGTTTTTTTTGGTGGTTTATCTCTGTTTGCGTGTATTATGTGTGGAAAAGCGTCTAAGAAGTAGTATGAATCTGGAATTAAAATACAGAAGATGACTGTATACAGCGTAAACTTTTTAAGCATATTCCCTTCAACCTTAAGAAGGCGAAAAAACTTTAAAAGAAGATGAGTAAGAAAATGAATCGAAAAAAGCTAATGATAATATTGGCGACTACGACAATTTTGGCAATGCTGATATTTCCTATGATGGTTTCACAATTTGCAATCGCTGCAGTTTATGATCCAAATAATATGGTTGTACCCGGTGTGCTATCAAGTGACACCTATACGCTTTATCCATATCAACTAAGCGATCTGACGATCGGTTTCTCCAAGTATGGAGAGTTGATAAATGGTGATGCGAAGGTTGGCTTGAAGTACCAGGGTATAGATGCGTTCGCTAACCCAGGTGTGCTTGAGAAGGACTGGAGTCAAGGTTGGTTCATTGACATTCACTATGTTGATCTTGCGAACACTTACAAGCGTGCATGGGCTTTTGCGTTGTACACTGACTTGTCCGGGTCACAAGGTATTGGTGGACCTTGGCTAGAGGGATGTGTAAACGGGCCTATGGGAACACCTTATGGTGGACGCAAGACGAACGTGTGGGCTACCACAGATCCTATTGAGGTTCTGTATGATGGTCCTCGACGTTTTGTTGCTTTGTGTAACACTACTATCTATGATAATGCGGACAAGACAGTTGATGATGCGTTGGTTAGCGTAGCTATCACGATCATATTCAACAAGGTCAAGAAACATGTGACACTGTACAAGGATGTTAAGAGGTTGGATCGAGGAAAGTTCGGTAGAACGTTCCAGGTTGAATTCAGCAACCGTGGAGAATGGGATATTGGCACCTCATCGGCGCCACCCGCCTATGGACACTTCTTCGACAATCTTCCTACAGTGTACAGTGGTGCATACCATGAGTTCTATGATTACTATGATCCTCTCGGATTTGATGTTGCACAGATGTATGATACAGCCTATACTACTGTTGGGTTCGCGGCTTTCTGGCCTCCACTGTATGGGAAGCTGATGGACGGAACCACTCATATTACTAGGGATACGATTCTGAGTTCGCTGTGTACAAAGGAACGAAATCAAACGTGGCTTGCTCTCGGCTCCCCATCTGAGAGGATTATAGACTGGAGCTCTTTGGGTTGGCCATCTGCTGATCCTTATCCAATAGGGTTAGGAGAGTTTGATGATGAGCCAATGGTGTTCAAGAACAACTACTTGCTAGTTGGCGACGGTGTAGACTATATGTGGTACGGCGGTGGGTCTGACTACCTAGTGTTCACTGTTGAGCCACAAGACACTGACTACATCACACTTGTGTGGAAGCACATGGAGAATCCTGGAACAGAAGACCTGTGGCCTATTGAACCTGATACTCCATACGTTATCGGCGAGTGGGTTTTCGACCTAGAAAACGAAGATCACAAGAGAATGTTCAGGTGTGTAACCCTTTACGGATTAACAGACTTGAACGACGGAATGGACAACAATGACCCCTTTGCGGGCATCGACATGATAGACAGTGAAATCATGTATTATCTAGACGAATGCTTCAACCCATACGACCTCAACGATGCAGTTCACAAACAGACAGCGAGACGCGTCGAATTCTTCGACGGAAACGGAGCCGAATGGACATACATCCTAACCGATGGAGTTCGTTTCGGTTATGGAACGCCCACTGGCTACGAAGTAGATCAGATAGAGACAGCAGATGAATTCCCCTCTAGCTATTGGGGTTCATACTGGTTCCAAAACTGGCAAGACGAATATGCAGATATTGCACAAATCTACTACAGTCCTCTACAAAACCATACTCCTGACAAACATTGGTCTGTTAGAATGGTGTTAGACGCTGATGCAACCGATGAACGATGTTCAGTTAGAATAGTTCCCGAACAGAAAGTTTCCTTGGCTACAGCATTTTATAACGGAATAAGCTTCTATTCCTACGTAGATGCTCAGACTGGCGGTTCACCATACGATCTTCCCCAAATGAGATTCTATCTTGATACAGATCAAGACGGCCTTTGGGATGAAATACTGATATGGGGACCCACAACCACAACTCTGGACGCTTGGGTTCTGAGCACTTTAGGCCTTACAACTCAAGTGGCTAGAATGGGTGACAGTCTACAAGACTTCGAAAATTTCATTGACGGCGCAAACACAGACGGTACAAGAATAGACGCTAATAACACAATCCTATTCGTTGACTTGTTGATTGGAGGCTGGTCCGGTGTTAACGGTTCCGTGGTTTACGTCGACGATGTCAAGCTCGATGGTGTAACTTGGAACTTCGAAAACGGAAGACTTTCTCCAGAATCTTGGGATGACTACTGCACCTTTGCAGAAAGAGTCCTAGTATTAGGAGATACTCCAAGAGCACTTCAAGTACCAGCGAGATCATGGCAATTCGGCAGTGACTACACAATGGTTTGGAGTGGAACACAAACAGACAGCTTCGTTGGCGACGGAGTCACTAGGACATTTGCCCTCTCTTTTGAAGGCATAATGGCAAACACTGAGATAGTATACAACGGAGAAGGCGCTGGCTTGTTGGCGGTACAGGAACAAGGCGTCGACTATACCATAAACTATGGTACAGGCGTAGTGACCTTTACTGTTGCACCACCAGCTCAGTCTCTCGTCCGTGTATTCTACCAATACTACCCGCGCGTCGTATTCAATGTTGAAGACATTCCACCGGTAGGCACCGACAACGTCAAAATCCTCTACTCAACAGTAGAGTATGAAAACTACAAACCAATGGGCAAATACGAGTGGATAACAGTTGGCAAGAATGCGGCAACTGTAGACTCTCTAGGTGCAGCATACATGACCGAAGCCTTCGACTCAAAGAAAGACATTGAAGTTGTCGCTGCAGCCTTGGACATAAGAGACCCAATATATGGAACTAATGTCCCATACGTAATGGCTGGAGCCACAACAGGCACAAGGACAGACTACTACTTCGACTACCCGCAAGACAACAGATCAGGCCTACATGACGACTGGTGCACAACGATCCCAGTAGCAAGCAGCAACATGCTCTTCACTGGAGGTCCACGTGCTAACCTAGGAACATTCTACTTCGACGAATGGTACATGGCAATGTATGCAGAAAATGAGTACGTTGTCAGTAACTCATTTGGACAAAAAGACAAAATACTGGCGCTATCCTGCTGGGACAAGAACACTTACGCTAGCTACACTGACCCAATCTACGGAAGAAGCGGATTCGGAACAGTGTCCGTATACAAGGACCTCAACGGTACAATAGGCTTCTCAATATGGGGCATTGACGGACAGGACACCTACTTCCTAACCGATTGGTTCTGGGAGTATGGAATCCACTGGCTACAAGGCATAAACGACGGAGTCACCGACATAATCTTTGAAATCTGGTACCCAAGTTTCGATCCAATACACCCAATACTCTTCTATTGGGAATTACTAGGCACAATCAGCGAGAAACCACAACACGACTGCCCAATAACTGCAATACAACTTGGTCCTTAAAAGCCGACTAACAAGTCGCTAACCCCCCTTTCCTTTTTTTTATTTTAATAATAGAGTCTATATTCTAAACAAGTTACATCACATAACCAAGCTTTAGTGTACAGCATGCACCAGCCCACTCTGACCATTCAAAATACAAAAATCAAAACCAAACAGCACTGCAAATGTAAGCTTGGTAAAAGTTATCAGAAAGGAACGAACACATCCTTTCTAAGCCTAAGCTCTCCACAAACAAAAAGGTAGTTCACCCAATGACTAACATACTAGTCCCCTCAGCATCCCACCTACTCACAGACCACCTCCTATCCAGCGAAGGAATCACATGCTACAACCTCTTCCAAAAACTACAAAAACACAACTACCACTTCGAAGCAATCTCAGACCGAATCCACATAAAAAAACCCCTAACCAACACCACATTTCACCAAACAAACACCACCGAAACAACACCAACCACCAACCCCATCAACAAATACTACAACCACATAGAATTCCTGATCAACAGCTACCGAAAATCCCTACAAATCCTACAGAAACAAAAAATCGACATAATACACCACATGCTACCCGCAATACACAACCAAACCTTCAACCTCCTACCAATCCTCAAAAAACCAAAACAACCATTCATCTTCGGTCCAATATCCGCCCACATATACCCAAGACCCATAGACGAAAAAATGCTATCAAAACTAACAACCAACCTCCACAAAAAAACAATAAAAAAATGCGACAGACTAATAACAATCACAAACCAAGTGAAAACACTCTACCAAAAAAACTTCGACCCAGAAAAAATATGGACAATACCCCTAGGTGTAGACACAGAACAATTCAAACCCCCAAAAAAACAAACACCCAAAAAAAATATTGAAATACTATTCGCAGGCTACCTCTACAAACTAAAAGGCGTAGAATACCTAATAAAAGCCCTACACACAATAACAAAAAAACGCCAAGACATAAAACTTAGAATCGTTGGAGAAGGCTCCGACAAACCACGCCTCATAAAACTAACTGAAACCCTAAAAATACAAGACAAAGTAATCTTCGAAGGCTTAGTCCCACACACGAAAATGCCAAAATACTACCAACAATGCGACATCTTTTGTTTCCCAACCCTCGGAGAACCTTTCGGAAAAGCCATAATAGAAGCCATGGCATGCGCAAAACCAGTCATCGCATCCAACATCGGCGGACCAGCCGAAATAATTCAACACCAAAAAACAGGACTACTAGTCCCACCAGCCCAACCCAAAATCCTCGCCACAAAAATCCTAGAACTACTAAGCAACGAAACAGAACTAAAAAAAATGGGAGCAAACGCAAGAAAAACTGCCATAGAAAAATATTCATGGGAAAAAATAAGCGAAAAGTACCATAGCCTCTACCAAACTCTCAACTAAACCCTTTCTTTACCCTTTCACAACCCCAATCGGAACCAACCGAACAACACGAGTCGCTATCCCAACCTTATCGCTCACATCCACCACCATATCCACATTCTTATACGCTGGATCAGCCTCCTCAGCTAAAACAACTGAACTAGCAGCTCTAACAACAATCCCCCTACCTTCCAAACCCTTCTTCACGTCTCCACCCCAAAACCTCCTCTTCGCAGCTGTCCTACTCAACACCCGACCAGCCCCATGAGCCGTAGAACCAAAAGAAACCTCCATAGCCTTAACCGTCCCCACCAACAACCAAGAACTCGTACCCATGCTCCCAGGAATAATAACCGGCTGCCCAACAGACCGATAATCAGCTGGAACATCCCGATGCCCAGGCGGAAAACAACGCGTCGCCCCTTTCCTATGAGTCCAAACTTTGGTCCGTTTTCCATCCACCACATGCTCTTCCTTCTTAGCAATGTTATGTGCAACATCGTAGACCAAATCCAACCCAAAATCTTCAGATGGCCTCTTGAAAACTTCCTCGAAACTCTGGCGAACCCAATGAGTAATAACTTGACGATTAACAAAAGCGTAGTTGACAGCACAAGCCATAGCCTGATAATAATCTTGAGCCTCATCACTTGTAGCGGGTGCACATGCAAGCTCTCGATCAGGCAACGAAATATTATATTTATGAACAGCCCGCTCCATGACACGCAGATAATCCGAGCAAGTCTGATGCCCGAACCCGCGTGAACCACAATGAATTAAAACAGTAACCTGTCCTTCATGAGTTACGCCGAAAGTTTTAGCCACTTGCCGATCGAAAATCTTGTCAACCTTCCCTATTTCCAAAAAATGGTTTCCTGAACCAAGAGTACCACTTTGAGGAAGACCCCGTTCCTTGGCTCTAGATGAAACCTTATCAGGGTTGGCGCCCTCCATCTGCCCCCCTTCCTCACAATGCTTTGCATCTTCAGGACGCCCTAACCCCTTCTTCACCGCCCATGGTATACCCTCAACAATTAATTGCTCAAGCTCATGTATATTCAAACGGAAATCTTTGCGGCGGCTACCCAGTCCGCTGGGAACATTCCTAAATATGGTTGTGGTTAAGGTTGCAAGGTAAGGTCGAATATCACTCTCCGAAAGGTTAGTGGTTAAAAGACGGACACCACAGTTGATGTCGTAGCCCACTCCCCCTGGACTAATTACACCATCTTCATAGTCCGTGGCTGCAACCCCGCCTATAGGAAAACCGTATCCTTCATGACCGTCAGGCAATGTAACCGCATACTTGTAAATTCCGGGTAAATGCGCAACATTAGCACATTGGTCGAGGGTTCGATCAGTTCTTATCTTTTCTATGAGCCGCTCGTCGGCAAAGACCATGCCAGGAACGCGCATACCGGACTTGTAACTTGTGGGTATGCGCCAGCTATAATCATCAATCTTCTCGAGGGGAACAGGTGGTACCCGCCCTCGGAATTTTCTTTGCCTACTCATAAAACCACCTTTAACTAAAGAGTTGCAGTGGGGAACTTATAAATTATGAGTGGCACATCACATGAAACGATAGATGCTATTCTCCTGCGCATGCATAAAACAATCTCAAATATGTGCTGACACTAGAGTTTTCTCTTTATTTCGGTCTGTTTTGAAGTCGTCTAACCAACCGGCTTTTGCATTTATTTTTCGCTTGAAGATTTTGCCCAATTTTTTTCTGTTTTTGGCTTGATGGTATTTGAAGTAAACTTCATCGTCAACAATGCCCACGATCTCGATTTTTCCTGTTTTGTGGGACATAATGTATCTGAAACGTTTACTGAGACCATTGCATCTTGCTTTCGTTTTCTCTATGATATTGATTCCTTCACATATTGGAACTTGAAACTGCTTTTTAACTCTCTTGACAGGCCTGCATTGAAAAACGTAGTAAGGATTAACACCTATGCCCACGAGTTTGTTCATTAATTCTGCAAGTGTTTCAGCGCGGTCGTTTATTCCTTTCAGTAGAATTGTTTGGTTATTGACTATTACCCCTGATTTAATCAGGTTGTCTACAGCCTCGGTTGACTGTTTAGTTATCTCTTTTGGATGATTGAATTGTGTAACAACCAATAGCCTTCTCTCTGGAGTAGAATTTTTAGCCATTAATTCTAGCAACTCATTATCTCGGAATCTTGAAGGAAATGTGACTGGAGTCCTGCTGCCAAACCTAACGAAGTCAAGGTGAGAAACATCAGATAACATTGATAAGAATCGTTCAATAACCTCGTTAGGAAGCACAAGCGGGTCACCCCCCGAAATCAAAACATTGTTAATCTCTTTATGGTGCCTTATGTAACGCACTGGGGCTTCAAAATCCTGAATTACCTCGCTAGTTTCTCGTTGTCCAACGAGTCGCTTTCTAAAGCAATGCCTACAATACATTGCACATCTGTTTGTGGCAAGTATTAGTGCAGTTTCAGAGTATTTGTGTTGAAGTCCCCGCAGTTTTGTGTTTTCCACTTCGCCACTAGTATCATAAGAACCTTGAAGGTTCAATTCGTCTAATGATGGAATAGCCATTTTTCTTATCGGATCAGTGGGATCGCTCCAATCAATAAGCGACATGTAGTAAGAAGTTACTTTCATGGGGTGTCTTGCAGTGACCAGTTTAAGTTTTTTCCTTTCTTCATGTGATATATCAACATACTTGCTTAATTGTTCAATTGAACAGATTGTCCCGTTCATTTACTTTTCATCTCCTTCTAAATCTTTAGTAAATCGATCAGTTACTGTGTTGGCTTTTGCTTGTAGAATCAGCCAGGAAGTTCGACCAATATCATAAATAAAGACAAAGATTGCTCCAACAGCAATAATTGTCATAGCTGCTACCACTCGGGTTCCGATGTTGAATGAAATTTTTAGAAGAGGAATTATTGCAGCAAATGCCAAGATTATGAGTATGATTGCTACCAAATCTTTTGTCACTCTATCTCTTGACCGCTGTTCTTGTATGCCCAAACGCGTAACAAAAAGACCTATTGCTTGGTCGGCTATGACCAAAACAGTGGATAATGCTCGTATCAGAAAAACTCCGGCAACAATTACAAAAACCAGCCAAGATAAGTAACCCAGTCCCGTAATTAGAGTGTCCAATAGTAGCGAAGAAAATAAGGCTAATGCCCCAAAAACCAAAGCTAGGGCTGTGTTAGCTAATAAACTGGGAAGCTCATCCCTGAATTCTTTACGGAGAGAGTTCACACTTATCCAATCCTAAACTCGATCTCTTTCCATAAGTGTCGAATTCAGATATACACAGGTTACAAAGTAAGAGCATACATACTGTGTCAACGACAACTGGAAACGAGTTCTGTCTTCATATTCTTGCGAGACTTTATAAACCTTTAAAATCTGTCAAGGACTGGAAACAGTTAGTTCATGTCTATTCCTCTAAATTTTGTCCATTATGTAGACTTGCACTCCGAACCAATTCACTAGCATCATCGTTTTTAGACTGAAATTTATTATTTATGCTATTTTTAACTGAATAAAGGTATTAAATCGTAAGGAAGACTTATAAAATATGCTGAGAATATTACATTTGGAAAAAGGTGAGCAAAAGGATCACTATGACTTTCTTTTGGAGTGCTTACCTTTTCATGAGGGATGAACGGTGATTTGGATAAGAAGAGTTACTGGAGAGGATGTTAGATCTGCACAAAAGTGGTTGTCGAAAGATCCACCCTTCAACCTGTAGAGAATGAAAACAAGATTCCTGAGTGAGGGGTCCGTCAACAAGTTTAGACTATGGAGGGAAACATATACGGGAAAAGTAAGACCTGATCATATCAAGAAGCTAGCTCGGGAATTGGTTGAGCGATTCCCTGATAGATTCACAACAGACTTTGAGAACAACAAAAAAATGGTGGATGCTCTTACCAATGTTTCGTCAACAAAAATTAGAAACCGAGTAGCAGGATATGCTGTTCACTTGACAGCCCAAAAAGGACATTAGCGTCTTTAATCAAAGCCATTTCTTTTTGGAGGTGTGAATGTAAATTTGGAAAACCTGAGTAAAATAGAAAGAGAAACTTTAGATTTCATAAAAGAAGCGGGGGAAATTCAGACCAGAAACTTACCCAATAGTAGGATGTACGGAGCAATCCCCAGCCTGAAGAACAAAGGATTAGTTGAAGTTTATAAGAAATACACCAGCATTTTTCGACGAAAGAAAAAGAAGTTCGTGAAATTAAGAAAAAACAAAAATTCTCTTGAAGATTAATGGTTTCAAGAAAGAATGCACGTTACTACTGATAACTGTTGCATAATAGTTTATGTTTCAAGACTTTGTAGCCTCTGTATTAAAACCACAATCTTTAAGAACCGCTTCTATTCATTGAGCATGGTAAATCGGATGTAGATGAAATGTCAGTTGAAGAACCATCTGAAAGTGAAGAATTGGTGAAGGTAGAAACGTTGACTCCGAATTCGAGAGGCGTCAACACTATTGTGAAGGTAGTTTCGAAAGGTGAAGTCAGGAGCGTCACGGGAAGAGATTATTCTGTTCGCCGAGTTGCAGATGCCTTGGTGGGAGACGAAACAGCGTGCGTATACATGACTCTTTGGGATGACAAAATAGATGCGATAAACGAAGAATCCACCTTGCGTATCACTAATGGTTACGTAAATCTCTTCAGAGGAAACATGCGCTTAAACATAGGAAAATACGGCAGCTATGAAGTAGTGGAAGATTCGCCTATCACTGAAGTCAACACTGAAAATAATTTGTCCGACAAACGGTACGAGCAAGAGAGACGATTCCGCAGACCATATGGTGGCGGAAGAAGCGGCGGATACGGTGGAAGAGGCGGCGGAAGAAGCGGCGGATACGGCAGCGGAAGAAGAGACTACCAGCGAAGAAGATACTAAAACTTTTTTCCACTTTTCTTTTTTCCTTTTTCAACTTTTTGTAAATTTAGATAGGCTATTTTAGGATTTTTGGCTCAACAAGCCATCGTACTGTTTGTTTTTGGTTGCCTAGGGATTCTTTTGAAGAGCTGATAAATTTGTCCAATACAGAAAGAGAGCGTTCTGAAGATGTCAATAACAGGGTATATGAATATTCTAGAGAATTTTTTGTTCTTGAGCGCCCTATATGCGTAGACTGACATCACCATAAGTAAAGGTACGCCTGTGAATCCAAATAGTAGCCAGCGGAAAATGCTGTAACTTGACGTAAGAGTCAGATATGTCAGGGATCCGGTTATTATCAGCCAGCTTATGAAGCCCATTAGTCCAAGAAACGACCATTTAGACACTGCGTCTTTCAGTTTTTTCTGTTTAAGCACAATACCGCTTCCTTTGCCGTACTGAAAGTTTTGTTTCAAAAATTCCTTAAGAGTTGATCTGTGTTTGTGCCAGACCAAAACGTCGGGGTCTAAAACCATCTTGTAGCCAGCGTTGCAGACTCTGTCGGCAAACTCGACTTCGTCGAAGCCATATTGGATATTTTCGTCGAAGTATCCAACTTCTTCAGCTATTTTTCGTCTGAAAGCCATGTTGCATCCTGCTGGGTGGCGGAAGAATGGTTTTACTTTTTTGAGTTCTTCCCGTTTTGTGAAGATAGGCATCAGCCGTACTATGCTGTTGTCTGCGTATTGGGAAATGAAGTCGTTTTCGAGGGCGTTTGCGCTTCCTCCTACGCAGCTTACTTGTGGGTCTTTGAAGTTCTCGACGATTTTTGTTATCCAGTTGCTGGGCACTACGCAGTCTGCGTCGGTGAAGGCTACGATTTCGCCGTTGCCGCATTTTATTCCAGTGTTTCTTGCAACGTTTAGCCCCTTTCTCTCCTCAACAATCAGTTTTACGGGATATTTTTTTACTATTTCTCGGGTTTTGTCTGTTGAGTTTCCGTCAACTACAATCACTTCTACTTTTTTTCTGTCGTAGTCCAGTCTCTGAAGGGAATCTAGTAGTGACTTGATGGTTAGTTCTCCGTTTCGGACAGGAACTACCACAGTGACTGAAGGGGTTGCGTCGGTGTCTTCCATTAAAATCGCTTCTTTTATTACGTAGCGTAGAATTCACTCGAAACAATTTATTGTTTACGCCAAAAAAGGCTTTAAGTTAGCCCAGTCTTCTTTATGAAACGAGCAAATGTGATGTTAGTTTAGTTAAAACTTGGTTCCGAATGGTGGTATTTGTGTCTGAAGAGCGTTTGAGTTGCCCTTCTGTTTCGATTGTGGTAGTGAACTACAATGGCAGACAATTTTTGAGGCAGTGTTTAAGCACGCTTTTGGATACAAATTACCCTAATTTTGAAGTTATAGTTGTTGATAACGCTTCAACGGATGGGAGTTTCGAGGAGGTAGAGGAGTCTTTCGGTTCGGTTCCTAATGTGAGGCTTGTAAAGAATGGCGAGAATGTGGGACATGCTGAGGGTTGCAACGTTGGGGCGCGGTTGACTGAAGGGCGGTACCTTGTTTTTTTGGATAGTGACACAGAATTCAGGGATGAGAATTGGCTGTGGGAATTGGTTAGGGTTATGGAGGGTGATGAGAGTGTGGGGTTGGCGCAGGCTAAGCTGGTGTTGGCGGAGGATAAAGGTTGTTTAGATTATGTTTGTGTGGCTGTTGATGCGTTAGGAACGTGGGCTGCGACTTATGGGTTAAAGGAGGATGGGATTAAAGAGAATTTGGAGATTTTGGCAGCGTCTTCAGGTTGCTGCATTGTTCGGAGAGAGATTTTCAATGAAATCGGGGGCTTTGACTCTGATTATTTCATTTATGATGATGACACTGACCTTTCTCTTCGGGCAAGGTTGTTGGGTTATCGGGTGTTGTTGGTTCCTTCTGCTTTTGTGATTCATCGTGGCGGCGTCTGGAGGGGGTTGAACAGTCGCACTCTTTTTCACTCTTCAAAGAATCGGGTGCGGACTGCGCTTAAGAATTATGAGTTGCGGAATGTTTGGTGGAGGTTTTCAGTTTTGAGTTTTTTCACGTTTGTGGTTTCTGTTGGTTTCGTTGTTTTGGGGAAGAGTGAAGAAGCTAAGGCTACTTTTAGGGGGCTGTTGAGTCCGTTGAAAGATTTTCGGAAGATATGGAGGAAAAGGCTTTTGCTTCAGTCAAAGAGGCGCATAAGAGACCACGAGCTTGTCAACAAAGGTCTCATAAGAAACGACTTTCGGTCAACGCTTCAGGACTTCAAAATCAAACTGAAAAACATGCACTAACACTACATATTTCCCAATTTTAATCTCGGTTTGGATGATTTTTCGGAAAAAAAGCTGTTTTCAACAATCTGCTGTTATTAGTCTCCTAATATGAACTAAAGGAGGCACTCAGTTTCTATACGAGAAATGTGAAAACCTTTAAAGAAGCAACGTTTAGATGAGGTAAAGGCGAGACTGATGAAGACTATAATTCGTACGGACAAGTTGTCCAAACATTATGGCAACGAGGTGAGGGCTGTTGACGAGCTTGACCTAGAAGTTTTTGAGGGAGAAACTTTTGGTTTGCTTGGTCCAAACGGGGCGGGAAAAACAACCACTGTCAGGCTATTGAACTGCATAATAAAACCGACGAGTGGAACAGCCAATCTGAACGGCTACGACATCCTCAAAGATGAAACAGAAGTGAAACGGGTAACGGGGTTACTCGCCGAGTCCCCAGGCTTGCACGAAAAACTAAGCGCCTACGAATTTCTGGAGTTCATGGGCGCCCTCTATGATGTCCCCAACGAGATATTGCCGAAAAGGATTGAGGATTTGCTCAAGCTGTTTAGCCTCTATGACCGACGTGATTTTCTTCTCGAAAGCTACAGTCGCGGTATGAAACAGAAAATTTTGATTGCCGCAGCTCTCATCCATGATCCTCCTATTCTTTTCCTCGACGAACCAACATCCACATTGGATCCCCGCGCTGCCGTAATGGTTAAGGACTTGATTAAATCGTTAGCGGATAGTGCAGGGAAAACCATCTTCATTTGCAGTCACATTCTTCCCGTTGTAGAGGAGTTGTGCGACCGCATAGGCATAATTAACCAAGGCAAGCTCGTTGCTGTAGGCACAATAGACGAAATCATCGCTGAAGCAGGAACGAAGACCTTGGAAGACGCTTTCATTGCAATAACTGGCGGGGTCGAAGAGAAAGAACTTTTGGCGTGGAGGAAACAGAAGACTGCCAACCCCTAAATGGCTAATTGTTGCGCGGAACGAATACCGCATACGCATCAACAGGATACGAATGATAAAACCATTCTTTCCCTATCTAGCAATTGGGCTTTTAGCAGTTTACATAGTGTTCATTGCACCAGCACTCGTTAATTTGTTCGTAGACGACCTGATCGCCTTCTTCCTCTCCCAACTTGCTTTAGCGATGGTGCCAATCCTATTGTTCATGATTTTCTTCTACCTCCTGATACTTCCAATCACCTACACGTTGCAGGGCATGCAAGCAGGACAAGTAGAAATCTTCTTAGCAGCACCAATCAAACCAAGCGAAATTCTGCTAGGAGAGTTCTTGGGTGTAATGCCGTTTTACGCCATCGCCATAACCGTAATCGCTGGCTTTTTTACAGCTGCTCTAACCCCATTGGGATTAGATATACTTCAGATATCGCTAATCATCATGATTTTTGTGATAACTTTTCTTTCCGCCATCTGGATTGGCACAGTGATTGCCGCCTTTGTACGAACAAAGTTTGCAAAATCCGCCCGCGGAAGAGATATCGGAAGAGCCTTATCGCTTGTGATTGCTTTGCCCATGATCGCAATAATGTACGCAATTATGGGAGGAGGCTTGCTTGACGCCTTAGCCGATCCAGGCACAAGCGGATTAACTAGAGACATTCTAAGTCTGCTGCCTAGTTCTTGGGGAGCTGAGGTTATCGCCGACTTTGCAGCCAACCCCGGAAACATAGGTGCGGTTGGTTTCGAGACACTAATTCGATGCGGAGGGCTTGTCATTTTCTTTGTGGCAGTGCTGTGGCTTGGCACAAAAGCAGCTAATCGTGCCTACAGAATTGAACCAACTACATTCATAGCTTCCAAGGCTAAACCAGACGGATTCTTCTATAGAACCATTAGAAAGCTCGGGGGAGGCAAATCTTTCGGCACCCTCCTCGTATCCATATTCAAGGATTATGGTCGAAGACTCGAAAACCTTTCAAGAATAGCTTACATCGTGGGTCTAATAGCTATGGTAAACATTTTCTTTGGAGGCAGGGCTGAGGACCCAGAAGACACCCTCTTAATAGGAATATTCTTGTTTTCTTTTCTCGCAGTGTTAGTGGTTGGCACAGTGACCACTGGGGGAAAGGAAAGCCTCTTCATATACAAGAAGGCTCCTTCGGGTGTGGGAAGATTTGTTAAAGCGAGGCTGCTACAAGGTTGGCTGGTGGCAGTTCCGATCGGCGCAGTGATTACAGCGGTTTCAATTCTCCAAGTTCCTCAAACAAACATTATAGAACTGTTGACTTACACCGGATTCTTGGCGCAACTGGTTGCAGCGAACGTGGCTTTAGCTCTAGGTCTCGCTCTTTTGAACCCAGAATTCTCTGAAAATACTCGCGCACAGATGATGGGGATGATGGTGAACGCGCAAGTAGCCATGTTTGCTTCCTTGGGAATTTTCATTGGGTCACTGATAGTATTAGACCTAGGTTTTTTCAACACTATGCTTCTGCAATCTGCGGTGATTTGGCTACTGGGAATTGTGTTCCTCAACTTTGGAAGAAGAAAGCTCAGCAGAATTGAATAACAGAAAGAGTGGAGGATGAAGCTCAGGCGGTATTCTTGTTTTAGTCTTCTCTCCAGTTTGTTATTAACGAACCTAGAACAATGAAGAATATGGCGACCGCCAAGACTATTGCTGTGTTGTATAATGCACTTGATACGTTGCCATAAACCATAGAGTCTCTTAATCCATCGTTAAGATAGGTTAGAGGCAAAACCTTCGCAATCTCTCGCAGAAAATCAGGCATCATCTCTAGAGGAAAGAAGCTGCCCGAAAGAAACATCATTGGGAACGTTACCGCATTTGCAGCCGCATCAGCTGAATCGGTTTCTTTCACAAATCTTGCGATTACCATGCCCATTCCCGGAAAGGCTATTGCACCTGCCACGATCAAAATTATGGAGTATAAGTTCGGTAGAACTCTCAAATCGAATACCAAAACTCCAATGGTTAAAATAACCACTGTTGAAATTGCGCTCATGACGACTTCAAAGAGAATTACTCCGATAATCCACTCGAATTTTGAGAGGGGCGTTGTGGCTAACTTCTTTAGTATCCCCAGTTCTCTGTTTCGGGTATTCCATCCAATAGCCCCGAATACGCCCGTGGTCATTAGTGTCATTCCAATTAAGCCTGGAACAAAGAAATCTATGAACCTGTAATTTTCGGAGACCAAGCTTTCAGATTCGATTGTAACTACTTGAGGTGGGTTCTCTCCGGTTGTAACCGTGTTAAATACCTCCACTATCTGTTCAACCACGCCTCTTACTGTTGCCGCCGAAGTGTCAACCTCTGGTGGGACCGTCTTCAGAACAACACTTGCATTATGAGTAAGACACGACTGGTGGAACCCGTATGGTATCAGAAGCATCATTTCAACTCCCTCCTCATCAATATATTCTGCTGTGTCCTCAGCGGGGTCAACCATCTGAGCTTCAGAACACCAGTTTCATTCAACATAGCAACAAACGTGGCAGAAAATGGAGAGGGATCACCATCGATTATGTCTTGATTTTGAATGTAAAAGTCAAATCTTGGATCGTCGCTAACGCTGAAGATTGCACCGAAGAGTAACATGAGGAGAATTGGAAAGGCAAGGGTCCAGAATAGAGTGTGCTTGCTCCTGAACCAGATTCGAAGGGCGCCACCCATAATTGCTAATATTCTCTTCAATGCAACTCACCTTCCACAATTTTCTTTCCTGTAAGATTAAGGAAAACATCTTCCAAATTTGGTCTTCGCACAATCAATTCTGCATACTTGGCTTTTTTTCCATTCAGCATCATTACGGCTTCTGGCAGGTCAGATTTGCCGTTTATAGGTACCCAAACGTCACCGTTCTCTAGTCTTGCTTTTGGAAACTTGTTTTTGAGAACTTTATGGGCTTCTTTTCCCCCTTCCTCAACAATTAAAGTGGTCTTTCCACCATGTTGCAGTATCAGTTCACTTGGGGTTCCATCAGCTATTATCTTTCCATGACTGATTATAACCACCCTGTCAGAAAGCACCTCAGCTTCATCCATGTAATGGGTCGTCAAAAAGATCGTTTTCCCTTGATCTCGTAACCCTTCAATAAGCTTCCAAACGTCTCTTCTTGCTTTTGGATCTAATCCTGTAGTTGGTTCGTCAAGGAAAATAAGTTCCGGATCGTTAACCAAAGCTATTGCGATAGCTAATCTTTTCTTCAATCCGCCAGAAAGGTTCTTGTACAAAGTTTTGGCTTTGTCTTCTAAATCAACGAGTCTGATCAGCTCATTAACATCCATTCCGTGGCCGTACATTTTCTTGTAGTAGCTGAGGTTTTCTTTAACAGTTAGGAGGTCAAAGGTGTTAAAATCCTGAGGCAAAACACCAACTCTTTTTCTTATTTGCTGTTGCCCCTTTCTGTCAGAAACATCAAAACCCAAAACTTTTGCCTTCCCCGCTGTCAAAGCTCGCAAACAAACAAGTATCTCAACAGTGGTGGTTTTGCCTGCGCCGTTTGGGCCTACGAAAGAAAAAACTTCGCCTCGGTTGACTGTGAAGGAAACGCCGTTGACGGCTGCTAACTCGCCGTACTTTTTCACAAGAGAATCAACGTTTATCACAGTTTCTTTGCTCATTTTGAGTCACGTCTGTCATCAAGAGTCGGAAGATAAAGTTTCTCAATGGAGAATATGTACTATCTTTTCACAATGCTCAGGATTTCCCTTACTGGATTGGGATATGCTTCAGCAAGTTCCCTTGCGACTTGGGGAGGAACTCCTTGAAGTACCAATGTTTTTTTGAATGTTGATTTTGCCCTTCGCCTTTTCACAATAGCCTGTGTGATCAAACCCAAAGATTCAACGCATAGTCTGGAAAAATAGAGGACACCAGTGATAAGGGCTTTTACACCCATGGCTTAGCCCTCATGTGTGCCCACTTTCATTCCTTTCAGGGTTTCACTCCACTTTGTCAGGGTTCCGAGATAATCTTTTGTCATCGACAAAGCCTGTTCTTCTGGGATACCGCCGTCTTTGAGGCTTTTGTAGAAGGTTGCTACGGCTTTGCCCATGTCGGCTGCGGCTTGGGGACTGAAAAGAGCATCCAATATTCCCTTTACAAGGCCTGGGACTTCTTTTGATATAGCTGCGAGGATACCTGCGATTTCTTCGGGTTTCGGCATTTCATGTTTACGTTCACTCACTATTCTTCACCTCAAGTATAGTATACACTGGATAACATGTTTAGGTCTATTGGACAATTCTGACCAGTGAAGTGGTCAAGGTAAACTATAACGGTTTCCTTCTTTCACCAAAGCTTTCGATTGGATAAGTTGTTTTACTTTTTTTCTAACCGTGGTGCGTGACGCTTTTCCGCGTTGGCGTTTAATTTCTCGGGTAAGCTCGCTTAGGTTCTTGGGTCCTTTCACTGCTATGTAGTTTAGGATTATTTTGTTTATTTCGTCTCTTTGAGAAGTGGATTCTATGAGGTGGCGTGCGGATACTATGCGGTTGAGGGTCTTTAATGGTTCTCCGTAGAGGGCTGTTCCCAGTTTTAGGCTTTGGAGAAAACTGACAACTTCAGGATATTTTTGGCTCTCTGTGAGGACAGCCTCCAGATAGTTGAGGCGATTGATTATCCAGTCTAGTTTTTCATTGAGGGCTTTGAGAGAGCCGTTAATATCTGACAAGGCTGATCGGGTGTATATTTCGTGGAACAGAAAATATGACTTTTGCCTATAAGGAATCAATATTTTATTGTGTTTTTACATAAGTTCATGTGGGTGGTGAGAGAATTCTATGCCCAGACTTGTGAAGGGTGGTAAATATGTTTACGGTTGGTCAAAAGTAGGGAGTGATGGAAGAATTACCGTTCCTGATGAAGCTCTTGCAGAGTATAATTTGAAGAGAGGTAGCAAAGTAATTCTGTTGCTTGGCAGCAGTCGCTCTGGAGGATTTGCATTAACAAACGATTCACTGCTGAAGGATTCGCGTTTGTCAGTGATCTTGGATGAAAATCCTCAACTGGCTAGATTTAGTTTAGCTGAAGGAGAAGTCTTGAGGATTGCGGGGAAACCTTACTGTTGGGTTACGTTGAATAGTAATGGTTGTATTGTTGTTCCTTTGGAAACTCTGAAAGAATACGGAGTTGATGTGGGGGACCTTTTGCTTTCGGTGAGAGGAAGTCGTCTTGCATTAGGCTTTTGTAATAAGGGTCCATTAATAGCTGAGGCGAAACAACATTCGGGTCTACCCTTGTTCAAATAATTTTGTAATGGTTATATGCGGAGTTTTCTAGTGACTGTTGTCTGTAAGTTGTGGATCAATTTGCGTAAAATCTATCAGTGTTAAGCGTTTATGTATAGGGTGTGGGGGCTTAGTGTTGAAGCTGTATTGTTGTCCAGAGTGTAGTGGAACTGAGGTTACTTGGGATAGGAGAGTTGGGAAAGCAGTGTGTCCTAAAGATGGAACTCCAGTCAGTGAATTTAGGTTGCTTGTTGATGGCTAACCATTTGATTACGCACTAAAAAAGAGTGAAAGTTTTCCACAGCCAGTGTTAGCGGTTAGGCTGCAACTAATCTCGGATGAGCTAAGTTAGCTTGGATTCGTCTGATGTTTTGTTCGGTTACTCCCAAGTCTTTGAGAAGCTTAAGTAGGTCGCCAAGGTTAACGATTTTTTTGCAATCTTGACAAACTCTTAATTCAGCGTAATATCTGGATATTTTTCCGTTACAATCAGGACATTCAAATAACATGTCGACTCCCCCAATTAATATGGTGCGAAAGAAGCAGATATTAGTTTGCATTATCCTACTGTTCCATCGAAACGAGGAAACAGCTTCCAATTCTTTGCTAAAAGCTCATGATTTTTTCTTTTGCATAGCCAACTTTTTTTCTAGTGCCCTGATTTCTTTTTGAAGGTTTACGTTCTCGTTTTTCAATGTCCTGATTTGTTCTTGCAGGTGACCAAAAGTTTGTATAACCGTGTTCATGCAGGATGCGCATATGTGAACCTGGCCTTCTTTGGGTTCTTTTGAGGTTTCAATGCCAGACATCGCCAGACCACAAGCCATACCTTTCGTGGTTAATGCGTAAAATGCTTTTCCATCAAGATTATGATATTGAACGGTTAAGGAGAATCTATGAAGAGGCTAACCCAAAAAAGGTAAAATTGTTTTGCTGTTTTCTGATGGAAAAAAGCTTTGACCAGAAGTTTACAAAAAGGGTCTATATGACAGTTATTTTTCCGTATTTCCCGGTGGAAAGCTGCAACACATTTCTGAAAGATTTGGCGTACCCATTCTCGATTTTCACTTTATCGCCAACCATAACTTGGTTAATCTGTTCATTCCAGAGCGTCAAAGTTATCGATCCTGTTTCATCTTTAATCGTAGCGTCTGCAACCATTAAAGGTCGATAACCATATTTATTGCGTACCTCGCGAGCGTAAGATTTTTCGGTAACTTCTGCTTCAACGTTGATTTCATTATCTCCCTCTTTAATATCGACTATTTTCACTTGAGTCACATCCTTTGAACAAACTCTTCCAGCGTATGATAAAGGCGTTCCCCTTCCCAACATGACCAACCAACTCAAAAGTCTTACTATCCGGATTGGTTCATCAAATCAGCGAACCTACGGAGCTCCTCCACGGATGGAACCCAAAAATCCTGCCGAAATCAGTTTTTGATTAAACTTTTTCCAAAGTTTGGGTGGTGGGCCGGACCGAACAATTGTTAAATTAAAAACCCCCCTTTTTTTGGGTATCAGTTTTATAAATCGGTAATTATAACTTCAATGTGGGGAGGTAATAATTATGGGTCAAAGGAATAGAATGCTTTTTTCTTTAATTTCTGGGATCATCATTTTTGGGGTGAGTACTGCTGTAGCATATATTTTCTTCAGCATTTTGGAATCCTCTGCTGAAGCGAGTTTACAAGAATGGAAATTAGGAGGAGCATTTGCAGGATTTGTCTTCACAGCTTCTCTATTAACCTCTATTACCTTCCAATTTTATAAACAAATGACGACTGATCAGATTTCAGAATATCGTGACCAAATTCAAGAACTTCAAGCCAAACTCGTCAAAGGGGCTCCACGTCCGGAAGGATATGTTATCGAAATAGACGAAAAACACAAAGTCGTCTTCTCTCGACCAAAAGAATGGTACCCCCTAAAAGGCATTCTATATCAATTTGTTGAAGAAAGAGCTCCTCATTTGAAACCTGCAAACTTCAATGTGGTTTATCAAGGCGTAAGTGATCTATCTAAGTTATATAAACAACTTAAGCTTGGAAAATTTGATCCAAATAACTTTGACCCCAACAAAGTTATCGATGATATAATTACGGTAAATCTTGAAATGCTAAATGCTTTTACTGGCTCAGATGAAGACAGGACTTTAACAAAAGAATATATAACTGTTGACGGAATCAAAAGTTTAAAGGTTACTAACCATTCTACTGTTCCTGACCTAACTGGAGAAGGCGAAACAAGAATGTGCCAATGTATGGTATTAACCTATGTACCAAAGTTAAATGCGTTGTATCAGTTTACCTTTTCTGATGATGAAGAAGATTATCTGAAATCGAGTGAAATTTTCAACAGTGTAATTCGATCCATTCGGTTCCTGCCATAACGCGTTAATTGAAATGACTCACGACTCACTTTCCATTCTTTTATATTCTGTATACTTTTTGTGTATACGCGAATAATGGAACTACCGTGTGTTGCCATGGTCATGCAGAAGAACAAGAGGATATAGTTGTGGATATTTTTGTTGAAGCTTAAAATTAGTGTTATATGGTCAAATAAACAGTGCTTGTTGCTTTTTAATGGTAATCTTTAACAGTAAATGATCTGTTAATTTTAATGGGGAAGAGTTTGAGGGCAAAATATCAAGTCTTTAGAGATGTTGGAGGAAAGTATAGATTTCGACTTCGGGATTCTAGTAACACAATTGTGGCTGTAAGTGAAGCTTATGAAAGTAAAGCTGGGTGTATAAACGGAGTAAAATCAGTGCAAAAAAATTGTCAATCTCAAATAGAAGACAAAACTATTGAAAGTGAAAGACGTCCGAATCCAAAGTACGAAGTTTTTGCAGATGTCAATTTAGCGTTCCGATTTAATTTGGTTGCGCCTAACGGTCAAATAATTGCCGCCAGTGAAGGTTACAAAAGCAAAAAGGGTTGTTTGAAAGGAATTGAAGCAGTTAAGAAGAGTTGTGGCGCAGAAATAGAAGACCTAACTGTCAATCAAATTGCTGAAAAAGGATCAGAAAAAATTGGAAAACAGGTTTTCGGAAATGTAGATACGGGCATGGCGATGCTCTCTCCTCCTAATGTTGTAGAGTCTGGTTCAATTGTAACTTTTGAAGGGTACCTTATGACCAAAACAGGTAAAGGCATAGGAAAAGCCACAATCAAAATTCTGGAAAGTGATAGGTCTTTCATGGGTGATAAAGTGTTAACTTCTGGGGTAACAGGTGAAGACGGTAACTTCAGTATTAACTGGAAATCTTATCCAGCGGATTGGTGGGATGACTCAGTAGAGGTTTATGCAAGATTCGAAGGTTCAGAAATTTACAAACCAACCAGAAGCGCAAATTATAGAATAAGAGTTGTATGATGCCCCCAACAAAAGTCAGTGGTGGGCCGGACCGGATTTGAACCGGCGACCTTCTGCACGTCAAGCAGATGTCCTAACCAACTAGACGACCGGCCCTTCAGTTTCTTTTAGGATGGTTTTCTCTTATTTAAGTTTCAGTGGTGGTTTTTGTTTTCCCATAATGCTTAAATGGTTTCTTGTCGGGTTAGTGTCGTGGGCGGGTAGATCAGCCTGGAACGATCGCAGCGTTGGCATCGCTGAAGCCGCGGGTTCAAATCCCGCCCCGTCCACCATAATTTCTCCAAAAATGCGCGCGCGTTACGAAGTTTTTGGTCCGAACTTCTTATTCCAAAACCATCCAAGTTCGCCAAAAGATGTGACGAAAACAATGAATGTCCAAGCCGTCATTATTATCTGTAGAATTTGTGCCCCCTCGACCTCGCTGACGAATAAGGTTGTTGGCAACTGCGTTGTTATTGTTATCAAAGCTACAATAAGCCATACTATTAGTGCAAAAACGTAAGATTTAGCTCGTGCGCTTCTTCCCGGCAACCATTTGTACGTCAAAGCATAGATTATGCCAAGTATCAGTCCCAAAAAGGGTCCTCCGATTAGGAGTGAGAATGGATTCACTTTTAACTGCACGTAATAAACCCCCCATAAAGAAGGGTAGGTTTGGAAGCCCAGTATGGAAGCGAAAATAAAAAACATTGCTGGTACAGTTATTGCGTAAAAAATCCCGTAAACTAATCCCGCAACTATTCCAGCTTTAATGCCTCTCCCCAATTCAACCAATAATAATCCCGAAAATGATGGGATTAAATTAAATATAAAATTTGCCTATATTTTCAATTAAGGTTGCACATATGCACGCAGGCTCCAACTCTTAACCCGCTATCAGATATTTACGGCAAGAAGGAACAGCTCGCTCTGGAAGAGTGTCGCCTTGTCACGGCACCTTATCCAGCAAGAATACAGGATTCTGAAAGGGAGCGACGCTTACGGTCGCCCACAGGAGGGACACCCTTCCGTGCCTAAACAGCCTCGCCAATCCGCTCGGCATGCCTCACCTCTCACTCGCTCCTTGAATGCTCCTTAAACAATATTGCCCCTACCAAAGAAAACAATACTCCCAAAGTGCAAACTATAAAAATAATCTGGTAAGAAAAAAATTCGTTTCCAGCTTGGTGTGTTGAGTCAATTATGAAACCCATGAAATACTGAAAGAATCCCCCACCAATAAAGTTGAAGATATTAAGGCTTGCAATAGCTGAACCGGCGATTTCAAGAGGAAACACACTTGCAGGAATTGTTAGAAAAATACAGGTAATACCATAAGAAATACCTAGAAAAGCAAGTAACGCAAGGAGTTGATAACTGTCAAGTGCTGCTCCAAAGATTGACATCAACAGCCAGTAAAGCAAGCTGAGGATTATACCCGTCAAAAGAACCGGTTTTTTTCTGTTCACTTTGTCTGAAATTATACCTGCTAATGGAAATGCAACCATAAAGCCTATGCTGATGAACATGAAAAAGAGACTTGCATTAGCGTTGCTCATTCCATAAACATCCATCAGGAAAGGACCAGCCCATAATCCTTGAAAACTTACGAAACATCCATAAACAAAGAACGGGACTGGCATAATCTTTAGGAGCTGTCTGTTCGAAAGTATTCTTCCAAAATCTTTCCTAATGCTTCTCTTGCCTTTGAGCAACTTGTCTTCGCTGTCCTTAATGGCAAACCAAGCAACTGCGACAAAGAGGAACATGAAGAGGAAGACAATCAGAAACGCTTCTCTCCAACCTAGAGACAATGTGAGAAGCGCCAATGGAGATGATGCAACTACGCCACCGACATGCCCAATAGATGTCAACGTTCCAGTCAGAGTTGCATATCTTTTCGGGTTAAAACTTGCAGCCAAAGCCTTAAGCGCAGAAATGTAGAAACCTCCTACCCCAAAACCAACGAGTCCTCGACCTAATGCCAGAATAGAAACTGTTGGACTCAAAGAGAACATTAAGTTGCCGCAAGAAGCTATTATTCCCAATATGGTTAAGGTCTTACGTGTTCCTATCTTGTCAAGCATGATTCCAACTGGTATCTGTGCCACCGCGTAAGAATAGAAGTACATGCCAGACATCAATCCGAGAACTGAATTATCCGTGTTGAAATCTGTTACCAAATTAGTTGCAATAGGTGCAGTTCCAACTCTATGAAAGATAGAGAAAAAGTAAAGAATCGACAATGTAACGAAAACGGCGAGTCCAGTTTTATCTCTGCTCATCGAATGCACTTGAGTTTTCTCCCTTTTCTGATCAGCATTAGTTAGATTAATAATTATTTAACTAACCTAGAATAAACTAAAGTAGAGAAATAAGGTGGACAAAAACTATGATAGAAAAAATTACTAAGGACAAAGGCGGGTTCAAATCCCGCCCCGTCCATATTGCTTCTTCTTTCGTCTCGTCGGAGATTAGAGGACCTGAAGAGTTAGGTAATAAGAGTGAGTCCGATGATAAATGATTGAACGAGCTCAACAGTAAAAACTTGTTTTTATTGCGCCCCCCCGTTTTATCCCCTGAATTGATTGTTTTTGGCGATTTTTATCTGGTTCTAATGTAGTTTTTTTGTTCACTTCTCGTTTTTTCTGTTTTTTAATTTTGAACAAAGTTCTTAATTCTCCTTGATTTTAGGTCCTTTTTTACAACCAGCTGAATGAATTTTGGGCATTAAATGAACAAACATTCAACTATACAGAAATTAACGGATAATTATTCATTTTATCCAAAGATTTAAATACAAATGAACAAATATTCACTTCTTTGTTGAATGGCTTGGGAGGCAGCAACAATCATGGAAACTAAAAACATCCAAAAAAACACTTCAAACACAACCAACCTTAAGAGGCACAAACAATGGCAGTAGGAGACATAGCATGGATCTCAACAGCAACTGCACTAGTTATGCTAATGACTCCAGCACTCGGATTCTTCTACGCGGGTTTAGTTAGAAAGAAAAACCTTGTTTCAACACTTGTTCAATGTATAATAATATTCGCAGTATCAAGCTTAGTCTGGACATTTTGGGGCTACAGCATCACATTTGGCCCCAGCATAAACGGCATAATCGGCGACTTATCATTAGTAGGATTAAACGGAATAGGTGTAAGCACCATAAGCTCTTATGCAACTCAAATTCCTGAACTACTTTTCTTTGCTTTCCAGCTAAAATTTGCGGCAATCACTCCTGCTTTAATCATCGGAGCATTTGCCGAACGAATCAGATTTCGTTCACTTCTGATATTCACCGTACTTTGGTCAACATTCATTTACTCGCCTGTAGCGCATTGGGTATGGAACGCCAATGGATGGTTAAACTTTCTTGGTGCAGTTGACTTTGCTGGCGGCATAGTAATTCATATTACAGCCGGTTTTTCCGCACTCGCTGCTGCGTTGGTTATTGGCAGACGAAAAACACCAAAAAAACAATCTGATAATGGCTGTAATGAAATCGAACACAAAGCATGCAACATTCCCTACGTAATATTAGGTGCATCGTTGCTCTGGTTTGGCTGGTTCGGATTTAATGCAGGAAGCGCACTAGAAGCAAACGCCATTTCCGTATCTGCGCTTGTAGCAACTAACTTGGCTGCTGCAGCAGCTGCAACAAGTTGGATGATTGTTGATTGGCTAACTAAAGGGAAACCCTCAGCGGTTGGAATTTCTGTTGGTGCAGTTTGTGGATTGGTGGCGGTGACTCCAGCTTCAGGATTTGTTAGTGTTACGTCTGCGATTGTCATCGGTTTGGTTGCGGGAGTAATATCAAACCTAGTGGCTAACTGGAGGTTGGCAAAAACAAGAATTGATGACTCACTGGACGTCTTTGCTTGTCACGGAATAAGTGGCGTATGGGGTTCTATAGCTACTGGATTGTTTGCCACAACCATGGTAAATAATGTAAATGGTTTGTTATATGGCAATTCTTACCTTTTGATTGCTCAAGTATTGTCTGTTCTATTTGTTGCTGCCTTCTCCTTTTTTGGCTCTTTTCTGCTACTGAAAATAATTAATGTCTTCTCTCCGCTGCGAGTGAGTCCAGAAGAAGAAGACACAGGTCTTGACCTAAGCCAACATGGAGAAGAAGCATACGATCTGGGATTCTAAAACATAAGAGTCTACATTTAACTTTAAACATGATAAAAATGTAGACCAAATTAGCACCTAGAATGTTTCAAGAATATTGGAGAACCCTTGTTAGCTCTTCACCACTTTGCTAAGAAAATGTATCCCAAAAAACCAGATGAATTAAGAGAGGTCTTGACTGCTGAAACTATCAAAAGTTAGCAAAATCAAAAGTCGGTTGAATTCAAGTCATAACACCATAACGAACAGTTTTCCTCTTTAACTAGCCATTCTCAACTACCATTTGGCAACAGTTAGCATTGAAATAACGTGTTTTCACAGTTGTATTAACGATTTCTCGTAGTCAGCAACTACGTGTTTCTTTCCTTTTTGAACAATCGTGTGCCCTTCTGCTTCCAGAAGCTTCGTTAACCCTTCTACTCCACCGGGATATTTTGGATTTAATACACCGCCCGTCTTTAAGGTGCGCCAGTAAGGCGTAATGTCTTCTACTCCGTTTTGTCTCTGCTCTTCAGCAGCATTGGCAGCCACCCAAGCAAAGATTCCCGTTGTCATTGGACAACCAATTGACGCCTTATGCTTCTTGGCAAGAGCCTCACGAATCACATTAACTGTAACAAGTTTTCCTTCAGGCACTCTCCTCATCAACGCATCCACTTCCAAAGGCGCAGGAATAACAACTGTCCCAGTACCCCATCTTTGACTCATCTTCTCAGTGATCACCTCAACCTTAGGCAAACCCTTACTGTCATGTAGCTTCTCAACCCAACTCTTCCTTTTCTTAACCAAACTTCGCCACCCCCAACACATAACTAAATAGTCAATAGGTCGCGATAAATTTTATTCCACAACAACCATATCTGTTTCTCAAGAGCTAAAATCAT
Organism: uncultured Candidatus Bathyarchaeia archaeon; assembly: GCA_964618695.1. Lineage (GTDB taxonomy): Archaea > Thermoproteota > Bathyarchaeia > Bathyarchaeales > Bathyarchaeaceae > Bathyarchaeum. Next base: position 122,643 of record CAZUDX010000004.1, read on the forward strand.
GCGAGTAAACACTACCATCCCACCAATACATAACATCATAATGTTGCCTAGCAAAAAACCCCGTCCAAGGCGAATCATAAATAATATCAAAATCATAACCATATTCCTCCACAAAACCATTCAGGGCACTCCAAATTATTGGCGACTGCTCATCAGCCTCCCACACCCCCCAAATCTTATCGTTTGGATTCCGAAAACCCGAACCATAATTTTCCGGAAGAACACAGGCTATCTTTTGAAGATTCGAAGTTCTATTCTGAGGATTTTCAGAAACAAAGTCACTAAACTGTTCAATAGCGCTGAAATGCTCTTCAGTCAATACCCCATAAGGTCCAGTTTCAGGATGATTAAAAACTGCAACGTATTTAGCTCCAGCCTTATACGCAATCACCATATCATCATAGAGCTCTTCCGCAGACTCAACGTATGGCTGCTCATAATATTTCCAAGCAATCATCACACCCCACGTTTTGTTGTGCATTTCCGCAGCTCCCCTACAAAGCGGCACGTTCAACTCTTTGACGCGGTTCACTCCAAATTCAGCAAAGATAACGTCGTACCCCGCTTCGTAATCAAACCAGAAAAGACCATAATCCGATGTAACCAGTCTATCAGTCTTTATGAAGTCACGCATGTAAATGTACAAGAAATAAACATAGCTGTTGGCGCCGTCTCGGTAATCCAAAGGCGTGTAAGTGTCGAGATCGTACAACCTAAAATCTCCCAAGTCAAGTTGGTTTCCGCCCGGTTCATCATAAAGGTAGATGCCCAAAAAATCTTCTCCATAGACCTCCTCAGCTTCTATCGCCCATTCAATCGGGTTATAATCATATTGCCAAAAAGCCGGATGGGACATAAAAACAAAAAAAGACTGCCCAGCTTTCTGAGCATAACCGCAGACCTCATTGAGGCTAGTTTCATTCCGTATAACATCAGGATTATTAATAATAACCATGTTCGTGAAACCCTTCACCCTGTCAATTAATGCCTTTATTGCAGTAACATTGCCATCAGCCGTAACACCAACAAAAAACTCATCAACATTAGGGTCGCCCGTTTTCGGGGACTCGAAATAAACAATCGACAAGAGAAGAGCTGAAATCACTAATGCCGCAAGAACTGCTACCTGTATTTTACGTTTCAAAACTCGACCGCTCTCAACTTTTTAAACTAATTCTATCAAACCCTTATAAAAAACTAGTCAACCACCGAACCGTCAGACGCGCAGCCCACACATTTAATATTATATCTTAAGCCACAAGATTTAATTTAGTATTCGACGTAATATACAGGGAAGGATTTACAGAAAACCGACTTGAAATAAATCAGAACATGAAGCTTTGAAACGAAAAATGTAAGATGTGGACTCTATGCCTATAACCAAACAAAAATTTGAAGGAGAAGGCCATCTAAGCAAGATGGAAGAAGAAATACTTTCATTCTTAAAAGAAAGGAAAGGAGCATTCACGTCTCAAGAGATAATGGCTGGCATACGCTATCTCACAGATTTCAACACTCCAGAAATAAGCAAGATGTCAGCTTTCGCCATAGCAGACTTCACAATAGTTCTCCACGATCTGGTTAAGAGAGGAACAATAAAGAAGAAGGTGGTCAGCAACCGAATGTACTTCATGCTAATAAGCACTCACCAGGCAAAATGCCCCAAATGCAACCAAGTTTTCGAATCCAAAAAAACTTGGAAGATGGCAGGGCGACCAGACAAAACAGGCAAACGCTTTCAACTGCACATAGGTCTCTACAAATGCCCAAAACACGGAACCTTCAGGAAAGTTCTGGACAAAAGAAAAATCTGAAAAATTTCTATTTGGGTTCTATTAGCAGTGCTATGTTGAAAACAATGCTTTTTCAAAAAACTGCTGCTAGTAATATCAAAAACGAATCTTTGTAGGCTATTATTCCTTACAGCCTAAAGTTTATGTGATCCAGCCAAAAAGCAGCCTGTATAGTCTGTGTTCTAGGATTGTTAGGGTTTTGGCTCTTCCGAATACGCGGAAATAATTTTTTCCCATTGCTTCGATCATGTCTCCAATATCATATCTGGGGAACAGACAAGACGAGATTATGAGCCGTCCCCATTCGCCTCTCTTGAGTTCGTGAAGCATCTTCACACCTTTGCCTGTCTCAACCTCAAAATAATATGTGTCATAGTTTGGGGAAATGTAAGGCAGATCATCAAGTTGTTGCGCAAACGCTCCTTCAGTGGCGCTGTACATCTCCACTATTGGAGCCTCACCAAAATATTTCCTGAGAACTGGTCCGTATTTGAAATGGATCTTTCTGACGCTGGTGCAGACGAGGATTTTGAAGTTCCACAGGTCTTTAGGTTTCTTTCCGTGCTTCCGTTTAACGTATCTGGCGAAGGATGTGATTACTGGAGTTACGCCAATGGTGGCTACTACAGGCTGGTCTAGGGCTCGTTGGTAGACCAGTTCGAATCTTTTCTCCCAATCTGATTTGGTGATGCCGGGACCCAACGCGTCTATTTCTTCCTGTCTGGGCAGCAGGCTGACCTTATTCAGAATGGGGTTAAGTTTTGCGTAGGTTCCCGAACTGTAACCGTAGGTAATCTCTTGTCCCCCAACTTGTTTGGTAGTTACTGCTGACGGAAAGTTTAGGTTCAATATTTTTCCTGTCAGAACTTCCATGGACTTTTTCCTATACGCATAGTTGGTTATGGCTCGTGCTCCGCAGAGGAAAATTTGTTCGATATGTGTCTTTGTAACTGGCAAAACTTTTGCAGTGCCTGTGGAGCCTCGGGTCATGACCCAACATAAGGGGGGTTCAGACAGGATGGCGGAGTGGTTGCCTGCTTTGACTTGTTCAAAGTATGGTTGAAGACCAGCATAATTTATCTTTGGAATGTTAGTTCGAAATGAATAGGCATCTTCTGCCTCGGTAACTGAGTGTTCCTTCCCGTAAAGTGTTCTTGCGTATCCTTGAAGAAGGTTCTTCAGCACTTGCTGTTGTGCCTCGGCGGGATTCTGTAAAGCTTCATACCAAGGATTAACAATCTGCTTCAGAATGTCTACTCCAATCATTGCTGCGTCATCGACCACCACGAGATAACGGTGCAGTTTCTTTTAAGGGGGATGTTAATTTGGCTTCTAGGTTCTTGGATTTCTTCCCCTAGCCGTAGCTGCTCCCACTATTACTCCAATTATCACGATTGCTCCAATTATGACTAAGACGAAGGGGAGGATTGATCGAAAAGTAATGACGCCAGTTGTTACAAGATAGGACATGAAGCCCACTAATATCAGAATTATACCGCCGATTAACGGACCTAAAATGCCGTACTCTCGCTTCTCATATTTTTCTTGCTGCTCTCCCTTCTCCATTTTCTCTTCTTTTTCCTGTTTTTCATGTTTCTCCTGTTTCTCAGCCTTCTCACTTCTATAATGAACCGTTGGCGTTGGTCCTTGCGCTAAAGCGGCGCCGCATTGGGGACAAAAAGTCATTTCTTCTCTGGTTTTAAAGCCACATTTCTGGCAATAGGGCAATAAATTCACCTTTTTGCAGTTCTAATCTCCTATTATTTGAATGATGGGTATTTAAAATATACACCTCGAAATTTCGTGGAGAAATATTATAAGCTCTTACTGCAAGAATGCAATATTTGAGGTGGATTATTTGAACGATAGCACGAGGGCTCCTCGCAGATATGGAGAGGGATTAATTACCGCCATTTCTGTCGGATTCGTCTTCCTTCTTGTGGGGGCCATCTTTATCATCACCCCTAACCTATTTGACGGAATTGTTGATTTCTTTAAAGACTTCACGATAGTTGATGTTCCAAACTCTAACTGGGCACTTCCTGCACCGCAAATTCCGGGCAACCATATAGTAGTTTATGAGGCTGTAATGCAGTTCAGTTTCGCTATAGGACTATTTCAACTCGTCATCCTAGCACTGAGATTTTTTGCCCCGTCACCATGGGGAAAAAGATCAGAGACTGTTGGAAACTTGGTTTTCTGGCTGGGCACAGGTTTTCTAATTCAGACCTTCCTTCTTGAAACTACACAATGGTTCGTATTCTGTTCCACGATAATAATACTAATCGGTGTTTCTCTGATAGCAAGAGCAATGGTTATGGCAGCTTCGCGTATCTAACTAACAGCACGCGCCTATTGAGTTCCCGCACATAAGTATTGATTCTTCTCGAGTTCCAGCGGGCACCCTCCGCCACAGATTTGCAGTTGCGGGCACTCTTTGCATTTCGGTTCCACATATTCTCTCTTTCTCAACTTCACTGCAAGCGGGTGATTCCAGATTTTTTGCCACTCTTCCTTTAGTATGTTGCCAAGACTCTCAAAGTAGCTTTGGCACGGATAGACATCACCGTTGGGTCCAACACACATGTTAATCATCGCTGCTGTGCAAGATTTGACGCCTAAACCCAATTTCACAGGGTCAAAACGACAATATTGGGTTGGAGTGTACCAAAGAAATTTTAGTCCCAGCTGACTCGCTTTGTCGTGGACTTTAGGCAACAATTCTTTCAGGGTTTCAAGGGGCAAAGCGAATTCTTTGCTTATTTCGTTTGCTTTTCCTGAGTAAATTAAACTGTTACATCCAAAGGCGGCTACGCCCAGCTCTTTCAAATAGTCTATGGTTTCCAGAAAATGTGGGGCATTGTATCTGCTGAGAGTAGTGTTTGTGGTAGCGTAAATCTGCGTTGGAATCACGTTTTTGATTCCAGCCACAGTTTCTTTCCAACTTCCTTTTGTCGCCGTCATTCGGTCATGAATTTCTGGCTTATGCGACTCAAGGGTCACTTGGATGAAGTCCAATCCAGTTTTTTCAAGGATTTCGACGTAGTTTTTGTCCTTTAGTTTTCTGCCGTTACTGATAAGACCCGTAACTAATCCTTTGTTTTGCGCGTAAAGTAGAAGCTCCGGCAGGTCTTCCCTGAGTGTTGGTTCGCCTCCAGTGAAGGTTAATATAAAAACGCCAATTTGGTGAAGGCGGTCAATAACTTGTTTCCATTGTTCTGTGGAGAGTTCCGAGGTTTCATGGGGTCCGCCAGCGTAGCAGTGTTCACAATTGTTTTGGCATCTGAAGGTTAGCGCCAAGTCCACACGCAACGGTGCCGAAAGCTGTTGGGTGAAGGGTTCTATTTTTTCCAAGTCGAGAAAAGATATGGGACAAATTTCTTCAGTCTGCGCCAAGGTGCTGATGGTGTAGATTAGCTTCTCATAATCAGTTCTCGCTGTCTTCTTGTCCACTCGGTACATGCTCTTAATCTTTGCAACGGCTTCATCTGTCGTCATGCCCTGCATAAAATAGAAAGCATGAACAGTAGCTGTCTCGTTTAAGTAAAGAACAGTGTTGGCGTTTATCACCAAAAGTCCTTGACCGTCGGGTTCCACACGAAGCTGAAGAGCTAAACCCTTGAAATCGCCCTTCCCCCGATATGTGTAACGTCCACGGGGAGCCTTGGATTTATGCAAAAATTTGCGAACAAAACTCATGATTACACCTTCACCTCTTTATTCCCACTCCTCCTCCTGCACAGGCGCAAGCACACGATACACAGGCGCATGCACACGCGCAGGCAGCACAAGCACATACACAACTGGACCTGTGGTGAGCCGGTTTTCTAGAAGATTTTGAAGTTGGCATGGGAAGTATTGCGTTGGCGAACTTTTCGATATTAGTCACTATATTGTTTGAGGTGTTTTCTACAGCCGTTGCGATGTTGTTGGCGAAGTCTGCGCCAGGAATTGTTGGAGGTTTCGTCGCTTTGCTGGGTGTTTCAATATTTGGTTTGTATGTGGGTTTAGGGTGATAGTGCCTGTAGCTGTACCAGTACCAAAACCAGAAGGGACTCGGCTCAAAGGCTGTGTTGCGGAAAGCTGTTTGGGTACGTGATTTAACGTTCGGGTCGAGTAAAAGCCACAGTAATTGCTCATCATAGGCTTTCGATGTTAACTCTGGCGTGCCCGCCTGTTCCACCTGTTTCCAGGCCTTTGCCACGATTTTCCGGTAATATTCTATGGTGTCGCGCCGGAGGTAACCCAGCAACTTTTTTTCAACAGTTCGTCTGAGAAGCATGATTGTTTGAGCAAGTTTCTCTTCGTCAAGGGTTCCGTCTTCTCTTATGGCGTTGAGGAAGTCGATTTCATAGTATCGAAGAGGATTTTTTCGAGTTCCAGTCTTGTCCTGAAAAGGTTTCATAATTCTAATTTTCAGCGAAGGGGTCGTGGACTCGACCCAAACTGCCCTCTTCTTCAAAAGACTGTACACAATTTCCGTGACTATTTGAGTTGGCTTTAGCCTGAGGAGGTAAGAAGCCTCCACAGCGGTTAGACCGCGCCTAATTCCAAGGGTTTCAACCCCGATTGTAGGCTTCTTATACGGTCTCTTGCGAATATTGATGACAACTGCGACAATAACAACAACCGAAATTCCCAAAAGCAAAAACGCAGGCCAATAATTCTGAAAGAAATCAATTAAATCAGATTTTGTCTCATAAACCTGAACGTACTCTTTAGGAAAAGAGACTCCAAAATTGTATTTCTGACCCGGCGCCAGATTTTTTCTTTCCCAGTAAACAGATAACCTTCCATTTTCGGTTAGCACGTTGTCCCAGTCCACCGATGTTTTCACCAAGTCTTCTGTGACTCCAGACGGTAAAACAATCTGCACTCGCAGGTCGTATACGCTTGCTTCATCCCACCATGTTGGAATGAACTGCATGCCAACGTTACCCGGGTTTTCAGTGTCTTCAAATATCATGCCAGCAACGTTTGTGGTGAGGTTGAATCTGACTGTTTGTCCAGCCATTAAGGGCGTGTTGAGGTTGACGCGCACCCTGTAATCGCTTCCAGAACTCGCATCAGAGGCGTCAAGCATGTAGCCTTGTTGGTCTATGGCTGTTCCTATGGTGAAGTCGCGTTTGGGTTGACCAACATATACAAAATTTATGTTAGGACCAGAATCGAGGGTTATGCTGATGTCATAGAAGAGGTCTATAGTGCCGTCTTCAGGGTTTATCCAAATTTTCACCCACTCGTGGTCCAGATGATATGTTCTCTGGGCGTTCACCGTGCCTGTAAACATCGCCAAGATTAATGTGACCGATAATGTGGCGAGCAGAAAACGGGTCTTCACCATTTCGGTTCCTCAACTATTTCGAATGTTTGTTTGCAGTAGGGGCATGTTGCATATGGTACGCCGTCCACGATTTTGATCTGGTCAGAGTTTACCGAAGCCGAGCAGTTGGGACATTTGAGGGCGACGGCGCTCATTTGCCCTGAAAATTCCAACTGTTGGATAATTGTTTTCGGCTTTCTGGTTATGTAGTAGGCAATTACGATGCCGACAACAAACAGCATAGCAGCAGTAATCAGTCGGGTCGTCTTTAGTTCAACTGAAATCGCTGCCCCAGTGGACCAAGCGAATATGATACCGAAAAAAAAGAGAACCGCAACTATAATTGTGCCTAGCGCCGTTTTGAGATTCACGGATACATTTGAAATAACTTCAAGTAATTTAATCTTACCACACGACAAGCAGCATAACCGAGATAATGTTAAGCGAAGTTTCAGAATGGGCATACGCCTGCTGGGCAGCCACCTGCATATTCAGAGTCTGCGCTTACGTGTTTTTCAGTAGCCATCTCCTTAGTCAAAAGTGGACCCACGTATAGAACCTGTTCCTTTTTGCTTCCGTACCGATAAACAGTTACCCCTTTGCATTTCAACTTGTAAGCCATCAGATATACTCTTCTAACGTCTTCCACAGTCGCGTCGGGCGGAAGATTCACTGTCTTCGAAACAGCGTTGTCTACGTATTTCTGGAAAGCCGCCTGCATTCTCACATGCCACTCCGCATCAATATCCAAAGCTGTTACAAAAATTCTCCGTACGTCTTTAGGAATATTCTCCATATTTTGTATGGAACCTGTCTTCGCAATCTCCAACATTAAGTCCCTGCTGTAAAAGCCTCTTTCCATTGCCAGTTTTTCGAATGTGGGCTGTATCTCCAGCAACCTTGTGCCCTCCATAACATTTCTAACAAAAGCCACAGCAAAAATCGGCTCTATTCCCCCTGAACAACCACCAATTATGCTTATTGTTCCCGTGGGCGCAACTGTAGTGACTGTAGAGTTGCGAATCGTCTTGTAGCCCCTCTTCTCCCAGAGGCTACCCTTAAAGTTGGGGAAAGCTCCTCTCTTCTCACCTATCTCAACAGACTTCTTCGTAGCCTCTTCACTCACGAATTTCATGACTTTTTCTGCCATAGCTAAGGCTTCTTCAGAATCGTAGGGGATACCCAACATGATGAGCATGTCTGCGAAGCCCATGACTCCCAACCCGATTTTTCGGTTAGCACGGGTGAGTTCCCCGATTTCCTGCAAAGGATACTTGTTCACGTCAATCACGTTGTCTAAGAAGTGGACAGCGGTTCTGGTTACTCTTCTCAGTTTCTCCCAGTCCAGTTCTCTATCCTTAACCATTTTAGCCAAGTTGATGGAACCCAGATTACATGATTCGAAAGGTAGCAGTGGCTGTTCTCCACATGGGTTAGTGCTCCGAATCTCTCCCACTTGCGGAGTTGGATTATGACGATTTATTTCATCAATAAAGACAAGACCTGGGTCTCCTGTTCTCCAAGCATTGGCAACTATCAAATCAAAAATGTGACGAGCACGCAACTTAGTTTCAGCCTTTCCGTTTCGAGGATTAACAAGGGCAACTTCTCCATCCTTTTCCACAGCCTCCATGAACTCGTCCGTAACTGCCACGGAAATGTTGAAGTTTGTTAGAATTCCTTCTTTGGACTTTGCTTCAATGAACTTCAAAATGTCGGGGTGAGTCACGTCTAATATTGCCATGTTGGCTCCCCGTCTTCGTCCTCCCTGTTTAATCACGTTGGTTGCAGCGTCATAGATTGTCATGAACGAGACTGGTCCAGAGGCTATTCCTTTAGTGGAGCCTACTATGTCCCCTGCAGGTCTCAACTTCGAGAACGAAAAACCGGTTCCCCCGCCCGACTGATGGATCATCGCCATATTCTTCAAAGTGGTGAATATACCATCTATCGAATCCTCTACAGGCAGGACGAAACAGGCGGAAAGCTGACCAAGTCTGGTGCCTGCGTTCATTAGGGTCGGAGAGTTAGGTAGAAACTCTCGGTTCGCCATAACTTGATAAAAAGTTTCCTCAATCTGTTTTACGTCAGCTTTTTTGTCGTAGAGAACGTCTGCTTTAGCCACTGCTTTGGCAACTCTGCGAAACAACTGGCTTGGAGTCTCAACAACCTTGCCCTCATAATCTTTCATGAGATACCTGTTTTTCAGCACTTTTATGGCGTTGACTCCCAGTTTTAAATCGTCAACAACACCGAAGAACTTTTTGAACTCTCTAATTTCTGTGCGCTTCTGACGATACAAAATATAGGATTTAGCCACATCAGCATATCCCTCCCTGATGAGAACCTCCTCAACAATATCCTGAACGTTCTCAACACTGGGAACTTTATTTACGAATCGTTCGTTGAGGAGCTTTACCACATCTTCGGAAAGCCTCTTCGCAATGTCAACATCTCCCTTCTCAACAGCCTTTAATGCCTTGAGAATAGCGTTAGTTATCTTGGTTTTATCAAAACTAACTATGCGTCCATCTCGTTTTGTGATCTTAGAAACTCTAACCAACTTTCGCCCCCAAGATACTAATGTTCACAACTACTTTAATCTGTAGCCCTCAAATTAAGGATGATTTTGTGGCTATACTAATAACTATCTAAAGCAAGAAACGGGTTTTCTCTACGACCAGAAAGCCTTGTTGATTAACTAAAAAAACAAAAAAGGGAAGGGGGAGATTTTCAGAAGGCTTAGTTCGCCATTGAGCCGTGTTTAGTATGGTAGAGTTTCCAGCCAGGGATAAAGCATCTTTATCTTCGCTACTGCTTTGTCCACTTTTTCCTCTGGGTATTCGTATGGTAGTAGTTTGCCGTGGTTGTAGTCGTCGTAGGCTTGCATGTCAAAGTAGCCGTGACCGCACAGCAGGAAGAGAAGTGTCTTTTCCTCTCCAGTCTCCTTGCATCTTAAAGCCTCATCAATGACAGCCTTAATGGCATGGGTTGGCTCGGGAGCAGGTACTATAACCTCGCTTTTTATGAAGGTTTTTGCGGCGTCGAAGACCTCCAGTTGGTTATAGGCTTTGGTTTCTAACATGTTCGCATCCTTTAAGATGCTCAAAGTGGGCGCTATACCGTGGTAGCGTAGACCTCCAGCATGGATTGGCGGTGGTATGAAATTATGGCCTAAGGTATGCATTTTTACTAGGGGTGTAATTCTCGCCGTGTCGCCGTGATCGTACATGTATTTTCCTTTGGTGATCGAGGGACAAGCTGTCGCTTCAGTAGCTACAAACTTGGTATCTTTTGGCGCTTTTCCTGAAACTTTGTCGTGGTAGAAAGGCCAGAAGAGACCTGAGAAGCTGCTGCCGCCACCTATGCATCCGTAGATTACATCTGGATAATCGTCTACTAATGCAAGCTGTTTCTGGGCTTCCTGTCCTACCACTGTTTGATGCAAAAGAACATGATTGAATACACTGCCTATACCATAATTCGCTTCTGGACTAACCAACGCATCTTCTACAGCTTCGCTGATGGCAATTCCTAGGCTTCCAGTACTGTTAGGGTCTTCAGCCAAAACTTTTCTGCCAGCCTCTGTCTTGTTGCTTGGACTGGCGTAAACCTCGGCGTTATAAGTTTCCATCAGAACCCTTCGGTAAGGCTTCTGGTCGTAGCTGATCCGCACCATGTACACTGTGCAATCGAGACCAAAAGTCATGCAGCCAAAGGCGAAAGCTGAGCCCCACTGGCCGGCTCCGGTTTCGGTAGCCATGCGTTCTTTGCCTGCTTTCATGTTGTAGTAAGCTTGTGCAACGGCAGTGTTGGGTTTGTGGCTTCCTGAGGGGCTAACTCCTTCATATTTGTAGTAGATTTTGGCCGGGGTCTTAAGCGCCTTTTCCAGTCGAGTGGCTCTGAAAAGTGGAGTGGGTCTCCACAGACTGTAGATATCTCGCACTTCGTCAGGGATGTCTATCCATCTTTCCTTACTCAGCTCTTGTCCGATAATCTCTTTGGGAAAGATTTTGGGAACGATTCCAGCTCCAGGTGCATGCGTTTCCGTTTCTATAAAGGGCGGCATCGGTTTAGGCAGATCCGGCAGTATGCAGTACCATTTTTTGGGTATTTCTTCTTCGTCTAGCACTATCTTCTTTTTGGTTACCATTGTTTTTTCACTCTCTTTCGGATTTGAAGAATTAACCTTTTTTATACCATAAAGTGATTATATAAGCTTTGCCGGATAACAGTTTACGTTGAGGAGAGATAGATATGTGGAGCCAAATCAAGGTCTTCTTTAACGATTTGCCTGCTCAACAGAGGGTGGCGAGGCTCTTGTTTGATAGGGGTTTCCAAGTCCGTGAGGACGGCAAAGTTGTGAGCGGTGGAATAGAGATACCTCACACTCAGATTGCCAAGGAAGCAGGTGTTGAACGCCGAGCCGTCGATAGCACCGTCCAAACTATACTCTCAAAGACAGAACTTACACGGATTTACAAGAATCTTAGACAGGTGTATTCGCTGCAGGAGGTGGCTCGCGAGTTTAACCTGAGCGTAATAGTTTTTGTTCCTGAGGACGCTAGCCAAACAGGAATTATAGCTAATGTTACGAAAAAGGTGTCGGAGCAGGGGCTTAGTATAAGGCAGGCTCTGGCAGAAGATCCTAGCATAAGTGCACACCCCAAATTGACTCTGATAATCGAGGGGGATATTCCCTCAGAACTGATAAGCGAGATAAGAAGACTGCCTGGAACCCGAAGCATCACCGTGTATTAGCTGATTCAGCGTAGAGTTAGTTAAAAGTTGATTTGTTAGTGTAGATTTTGATGGCTGAGATCATTATCCATAAGACAACAATTTTTGATATGGTTTCTGGAACAGCTATGCCGATATTGAATATTTTTAATGCATATATTGTCCATGAGCCGAGAACGGTTACAAAGGTGATGAGCGCTACGGCGGATCTTTTTTCTACTGTATAAACGATTGAAGTGAGACTCAGCATCACAAAGTGGGGCACTGCCACGGCGTAGTGGAGAGAACCGTATGCTTCATTGAATGCTGCTAGCAACTGGACTAGAAAAGTTGAAACCAACAAGCAAAGGCTACTATACTTGGCATGTTTTTTGAAGGCAGTTAGAGCGTAGATCATCAGAAGAAAACCCGAAAATAGTAGACCGAAGTTGAATATGAAGGCAACATTGCTGTCCTCGGCGTGTCCTAGGTCGCTTAATGCGTTATTTTCCCAACTGAACCATGGCGCCAGAACTAATGATGCTGCAATGGAAAAGTAAACTAGTAAGGGTCCAAAAATTCCGAACAGCGCATAGACCCTTTCTTGCATAACTGAGTAACCCCTTAATTGTTGGTATTTATGTGGGAGTTGCTTTTAGGTGTAACTTCTGAACTTAACTTCTTTTGCCGCGTCTCCAGAAACTATCTTCTTTTCCAGTTCTTCCACTTTGCATTTGCATCTGGAAACGTCGGCTATGACAATCCATTCAGCTGATTTTCCTCTCTTCAAGGTTCTGGATTCACTGGATAACAGGTCGACTCCCTGAGTTGCGAGGATGTTTGCCGCTTTTGCGAGAGCGCCGGGGATGTCTGAGAATGTGATGCTTAGTTCAACTAGTTTTGCTTCGGGGTCGGCGAAGGGAGCGATTCTGATCTCTTTCTCGTCTAAACTAGCTATTAGCATGACGTACATTCCTTCCGATAGCCTCACTGCTTCGCGAATTGAGGAGGGCATTGTGATTCGTCCTCTGGAGTCTATTCGAACTATCTCGGTCATTCGCATGTTCTTTTGTCTCCACTATTCCTTGCAGAAACCTTTATATAAGGTGTGCGTAATATGGGTTCTAACCCACAAATTACCCACGGAGGACAAAAATTGCCAAGGAGGAATAACGTTCACCAGACTACACACCCCAAAAGGAACGAGAGACTATCTGCCTAACGAAGTTGACCAATATCGCTACATCGAAGACAAGCTAAAAAAAATTTTTGAATTATGGAACTACAGAGAAGTCCGCTCCCCCACAATCGAATTCGTTGAAACCCTATCCACAGGCGTCGGATCCGAACTGGTGGACACTATGTTCAAGTTCCAAGACTTTGACGGAAAAATTTTAGCCCTAAGAGCCGAAATGACAGCACCAGTGGCAAGAATCGTGACAACTCGTATGCCATCTGTTCCAGAGCCGATTCGCCTGTTTTATGTCACAAACGTTTTCAGGTATAGCCAATCGTATCTGAAGCGAGAAAGAGAGTTCTGTCAGGCTGGAGTTGAACTTGTCGGCTGCAACACCCCAGAAGCTGACGGAGAAATTCTGGCTCTGCTTATTTCATCTCTCCAGAAAGTTGGCTTGAAGGAAGTGCGAATTGACCTAGGAAATGCCAGCCTCCTCAAGGACCTGTTGGATGCGGCAGGTTTGGATGAACAACAGAAAAGTTCTCTTCAGAATTTTCTATCATGCCGAGACACGGTGAATCTAAAGAATTTCATGGAACAAAACGATTTTCCTTCTAACCTAAGAGAGGCTTTCCGTCAGCTTTCTTGCTGCAGAAAATTGGATGAAGTTACGTCAGTATCACTTAACGGTTCAAAATATGATAAGGCAAACAAACAACTGGGAAGCCTTTTAGAACTTCAGGAAATCCTCGTGGATTATAAGATAGACGACATGGTTTTCTTCGATTTTTCTTTAACAAAACAGATCGGATATTACACTGGAATGGTATTCGAGGCTTCTGTTCCAAACTTAGGTCTCCCCCTCGGCGGCGGAGGCAGATACGACAACTTCATCGAAAAATTTGGAAAACTCAGGCTCCCAGCAACAGGCTTCGCTCTGGAAATAGGAAAACTCCTCCAAGCCCTCACTGCACAGGGTTTCGAAATCCCAAAAAAGACAAAAACCAAGGTTATCGTAACGTCGAAATCTAGGAAAGCTGCAGTAGAAGCAGTTAAACTTCTTCGTGAAGCAGGAATCATCACTTCATTGGAAGCAACGAAAAGGAGCCTTGAGAAAACACTGGAATACGGAAAGTTTGTTGAAACAGATTACGTCGTTTCCGTTGCTTCATCACTCAAGAATCCTGTAACCGTTTACGACATAAAGTCAAACGTTTCAAAAAGCCTAATGCTCGAAACGTTCCTTCGAGACATCGGAGGTCAATCTTGATGAACAAAAAGATTCGAATTGCTATACCAAACAAGGGGCGCCTGAAGCAACCGGCGATTAAAGTTCTAGAGGGTGCAGGAATAGAGATTTTGGAAGAGGACAGAACCTACGTTTCCAAAACTTCTGACCCAAGATTCGAGGCAATCTTCGCCAGAGCCTACGACATACCCGTTTACGTCCAATACGGCGCCGTAGACCTAGGTATCACTGGTCACGACTTGATTCTTGAAAGAGAGGCAGACGTTCTTGAATTGTTGGATCTAGAATTTGGAAAATGCACTCTTGTTGTCGCTGCACCCGAAAAGTCGACTATTACTTCCATCAGTGAAGTTCCTGCTCTGACAAGAATAGCAACCGAATTTCCAGCCATTACCAGAAAATATTTCGAAAAATTGGGAATGCAAGTGGAAGTTTTGGAGGTCAGCGGAACATCAGAGCTCGCCCCTAAACTGGGTCTGGCTCAGATAATCGTCGACATCACTTCAAGCGGCGAAACACTGCGAAAAAACAACCTTCGGGTAATCAGTTCAATCCTTGGCTCAACTACCAGACTAGCTTGCAACAAGATCGCCTACAGAACCTTCGAGAAGGAAATCAACGAGCTTCTCGCCAAACTACGAGGAGGGTTAGGAAAAAAATGAGAATTGTAACCACTCAAGAATTCAAAGAGGAAATGATCACCCGAGTATTGAACAGGGGGAAATCTGACCTATCCACGACCTCCTCCTCAGTTAGAACAATAATAAAAGATGTCCAAGAAAAGGGTGACAAAGCCCTTTTACAGTACACTGAGAGGTTTGATAAAGTCCGCCTTCCTCCAGCAAAGCTCAAGGTTGACGAGAGGGAGATAAAAGAAGCATATGAAAAGCTGGAAGAAAGCCAGATTAATGCCTTAAAGAAAGCCGCTGCCAATATTGCAAGTTTTCACAAGAAACAACTCATAGAAAAGTGGACCATGGAAATTGTAGACGGCGTAACTGTTGGACAGGTTATTCAACCCTTAACATCTGTTGGTGTCTACGCTCCTGGAGGAAAAGCAGCCTATCCGTCTTCGGTGCTGATGTGTGCAATCCCCGCTCGGGTAGCTGGAGTCGTAAAGATCATTATCTGTTCCCCACCTGGAAAGGATGGAGACGTTAATCCGGCTCTTTTGGTGGCTGCCGATATTGCGGGAGTGAGTGAGGTATATCGTGTTGGAGGAGCGCAAGCTATAGCTGCTATGGCTTACGGCACAGAAACAGTGCCAAAAGTAGACAAGATTGTTGGTCCAGGAAACGTCTTTGTGACAGCCGCAAAACTGGAGGTAAGCAAGGATGTGGCTATAGATGTTCCAGCTGGACCAAGCGAGGTATTGATAATTGCAGATGAGACTGGCAACGCTTCCTTCATTGCCTCAGACCTCCTTGCACAAGCAGAACACGACCCTCAAGCATGGGCGATCCTATTAACCACGTCCGAAGCTTTAGCATCAGCAGTCAAGAAGGAAATTTACAGGCAGATGAAATCTCTTTCTAGAACAGAAATAATTGGGTCATCCATCCAAAAAGGAGGCTTAATAGTGATCATCAATAACATCGAAGAAGCAATAGAATACACAAATCAGATAGCTCCCGAACACCTACAAATCCAAACTAAGAATCCCACAGAAGTTCTCAGCAAGATTCGAAACGCCGGAGCAGTCTTCCTAGGAAGCTACTCACCAGTTGCTTTGGGCGATTACTCTTCCGGATTGAATCACGTTCTTCCTACGGCAGGCTACGCAAGACTCTACTCAGGTCTCTCAACCTTAGATTTTGTTAAGACAATGAACTTTCTCCAATGCAACAAAGAAGGCTACCGGAAACTGAAGGAGACAGCAGTTACCATTGCTGAAATGGAGGGCTTTGATGCACATGCAAAATCGGTTTCAATAAGGGAGGATGAAAAAAATGAAGATTGAAGACTTGATTCAAAAGGAAGTTAGAGACCTTTCTTGCTACGAAGTTAAAACTATCCTTGATCGAAAACTTGGAAAAAAAATCGTGAAGATGGACTTCAACGAAAACTTCGCTATGACAAGTGATATTATAGAAAGACTGTTGCTTGATGTTTGCCGAAATGTGGATGTTCGGGCGTATCCTCCTCCTCGCGGATGCATGGCAGTCAAAGCAATCGCAACCTTTCTCGGCTTCAAAGAATCTGAAATCTCTGTGGCGAACGGTGCAGACGAACTCATGGATTTACTAATGAAAGTGTTTGTACGAAGGGGTTCGAAAGTCTTGGTTGTTGAACCCACGTTTCCCATGTATACTTTCTTCACGCAATTGTATGGAGGCAAAACGGTCACAAGTATGCTGAAATCCAACTTTGAATTGGATGTTGACGCTATATTGAAAAAAGCTGACAAGACTACTCGTTTGCTCTTCGTTTGTTCGCCAAACAATCCTACCGGCAGCCAATTTCGAGAAGCGGATATCAAAAGGCTCTTGCAGGAATTTAATGGTGTTGTTGTTGTGGACGAAGCATATGCTGACTTCGCTCGATATTCGGTCATCAACTGGGTGAGAGATTATGAGAACCTTGCCGTCTTGCGAAGCTTTTCGAAGGCCTTCGGTTTGGCTGGACTTCGCCTCGGCTATCTGGTATCAAACAGTTCTATTGTAAAGTATGTTCAAAGAGTGATGGATCCCTTCAACGTGAACGTAGTAACTCAACAACTCATAACGTCTGCACTGCAGAAATGGAATTACTTCGAAGAGCGAATCAAATTCGTAATCAACGAACGAGAATGGCTGATGGATAACCTGAAACAAGTTGATGGAGTAACTCCATTTCCTTCAGATGCAAATTTCATTCTCTTCAAAGTGACCAAAGGCAATCTCACCTCAGCCATCGTTAAAGAGAGACTGGAAAGCAGAAATGTTTTGGTTAAGGATAGGGGGCACCTGCCTCTCCTAGAGAATTGTATACGCGTCACAGTTGGAACTCGAAAAATGAACGAAGCCTTCCTTTCTGCCCTAAAAGAGTCTCTGGAGGAATAGATAATATGGCTTACCGATTGTTGAACAAAGAACGGCAGATATACCTGAGAAAAGACGCTGAGGAGACTCTTCGTGGAATTGATAAGATAATCTTTGACTTCGACGGCGTGCTTGTTCAAACTTCCGAGTCATACCGCCAAACCATAAGGAGAGTTGTCGACTACTACTTCCTAAAAATTTTGGGTCTTGAAGGAGAAGAAGGAAAACTGGCTACCTTACAGGATATTCAGAAGTTCAAGGACACGGGACTCTACAACAACGATTGGAACCTCTCCTACGCCTTCATCACCTACTACCTCAACCTCATAATGAGAAAACTTGAACAGAAAAATATCCTCCGAGACTTCACAAAACAATTCTACAACCTCCAATTCTCAGATTTTCAGAGCTTCACTAAAACCCTCAAAGAAGTAGGTGACTTCCTTAGGCGCTACGGAATAAACGGAACCGCCCTTGCCACTCTAAAGTATGATGATATTGTTGGCTTAGATTCGTTCTTAAAGCAAGCCAACCTTGTAGATGACAAACAAAAGTTTGTTAAAAAGTTGGTGCCCTATGACCTTGAAAAGCCCGACCTTCTGAAGCGCTTGTTCGAAGAAACCTATCTAGGCAAAGACTTATTCAACAAAATTTATGGTGTTCCATCTTTCTTCAATTTTAGCGAAAGTTTTCTTAACAATGAAGAGATCATTCCCACAAAAGAGACCTTCAACATGCTTGAACGGTTTGGAAAATTTGGGATATATTCGGGAAGACCCCGAATCCAAGGCATGTACATCCTAGAAAAATACAACTATGCAAGATATTTTGACGAGAAAGGAGCTGTATTCCTCGGGGACCTCCTCAAATCTGAAGCTGAAATGGAAAAACTCGGAAAACCAGACCCCACCCTCTTCATAGAGTTGATCAACAAGTTCTCTGGTAAGACAAGCGGTGTTGTGTATGTGGGAGACGGAATCGCCGACGCCTTATTGGTTGAAAACGCAAGATCAGAAGGGCTTGAGGCCCTCGCGTTTTTAGGGGTATTGTCCTCGTCAGAGGATTCCAATAAACTTTTTACTGAATATGCCAAACATGGGGCTGACGCCGTTATAACGGATGTAAATGACATTCCATGCATACTCGCAAGTTTGGGAGGAAGTGTTTGAAATGAGAAAAGTGAAGGTTGAAAGAAAAACGAAAGAAGTGGACATAGCCATCGAATTAGATGTCGACGGAAAAGGAAATGTAAAGGTGGAGACAGGCATCAAGTTTCTAGACCACCTTCTAGTCACATTAGGGAAACACGGTCTCTTCGACATGAAAGTCAAAGCAACAGGAGACCTAAAGCACCACATCAGCGAAGACGTAGCTTTAGTTTTGGGCGAAGCACTGCGTAAAGTAGTGGAAAAAAGGCGGAGCATTAAACGGTTCGGGTCAGCTTACGTTCCCATGGACGAATCCTTGGCAAGAGCCACAGTGGACTTGGGCGGAAGAGCCTACATAATTCGAAACCTTAGACTTATGCAATCTCAGATCGAAGACATGAAAACCGAGGACATTGAACACTTCTTCGACTCCTTAGCCCAAGCTTCGAAAGCAAACATTCACATAACTGTTCTCTACGGCAGCAACGAACACCACAAAATAGAGGCAGCTACGAAAGCCCTAGCTCTTGCATTACGGCAGGCTCTAGAGTTGGAGCCAAGAATCGGAGACCAGGTTCCAAGCGCAAAGGGGGTTCTTTGACGGCAGCTCAAGTGGCAGTCGTGAATTATGGCGTGGGAAACCTGAGAAGCATCAGGAGAGGACTCGAAAGATCAGGAGCTCAAGTCCAGATTACCCACAGCCCAAGTGACTTGCGTGAATCTGACGCCATAGTTCTTCCTGGTGTGGGCGCCTTTGCTCCCGCAGTCAAAAACCTAGCGCCAATAACTGATGTTGTAGCGGAGGCGAGGGATGATGGAAAGCCTATTCTTGGAGTCTGTTTGGGTCTTCAGCTTCTCTTCACGCGGAGTAGCGAAGGCGGATCAATCAGGGGACTGGACTTCATTTCAGGAGAGATCGTTAAATTGCCTGAGAAAGTAAAGACTCCTCAGATGGGATGGAACACCATTGAAATAGAGCAGTCTCATCCACTACTTGAGGGGGTAAAAGACGGCTCTTACGTTTATTTCGTCCACTCCTATTACCCTCAGCCCTCAGACCCGGAAGTGACCGTGGCAACTACTGAATATGGAGTCAGATTTCCTTCGATGGTGGCAAAAAAGAATCTGTTTGCGACGCAGTTTCACCCTGAAAAAAGCAGTAAAACCGGATTAACCATACTGAAGAACTTCGTGAGTATAGTGAAGAGGTAGCCGACATGATAGTTATCCCTGCTGTTGACATTTTGGACGGGAGATGCGTTCGACTGGTTAGAGGTGACCCTGAAAAAAGCAAGGTCTACTACGAGGATCCTCTTGAGGCTGCTCAGTTGTTGGAGGAGCAAGGGGCACAGCTCATTCATCTAATTGACTTGGATGCTGCATTGGGTTCTGGACAGAACATGAAACCAATAAGAAGAATTTTAGAGAATATTGGTGTGAAGGTGCAGATTGGGGGCGGAATCAGAACGTTGGAGAAGACTGATGCTCTGCTGAAACTGGGTGCCTATCGGGTGATTTTCGGAACAGCGGCAGTTCAGAATCCGTCGTTGGTTGAAGAAGCTGTGCGCCGTTTCGGATCAAAGAGCGTTGCCGTGGCTGTGGATGAGAAAGAGGAAAAAGTGGTAGTTCGCGGCTGGAAGAACAAGTCTGAAATAGACTACCTAGACCTCGCTCGTTCTTTCGAAACGATGGGAGTTGGCACCTTAATTTTCACGCCAATTAGTGTGGATGGAACGTTGAAGGGACCACAAATAGAAAAGACTGTGGAACTTGTGGAAGCGGTGAAGGTTCCGGTTATAGCGTCTGGTGGCGTAGCCGCCTTAAAGGATCTGGTCGAGTTGGCTGGGACTGGAGTGGAGGGTGTGGTGGTTGGCACTGCTCTTTACGAGCGGAAGTTTACTCTAGAAGAAGCTTTGGAGGTTGTGAAAGGATGTTAGCTAAGCGAATAGTGCCTTGTCTGGATGTTAAGGATGGGAAGGTTGTGAAGGGTGTGCAATTCGTGAATTTGCGAGTTGAAGGCGACCCTGCGGAGCTTGCTGCCGCCTATGAAATTCAGGGTGCGGACGAGGTGGTTTTTTTGGATATTACTGCTTCCTACGAGAAGAGGGATACTATGTTGGATATTGTGAAAAAAACTTCGGACATGATTTCCATTCCCTTCACTGTGGGTGGTGGCATCAGGAACATTGGTGATATTCAGAATGCTCTTTCTTCTGGGGCAGACAAGGTTTCGTTGAACACTGCGGCGGTGAGAGAGCCTAAAATTGTGAAGGAGTCGGCTGAGGTTTTTGGTAGTCAATGTATTGTTGTTGCTATTGATGCTAAGAGAGTTTACGTGGACAGCAAAGTTTCTGGTAAGACGGTGGTAGAGACTTCAAAGGGTAAGTGTTGGTGGGAAGTTTATGTTGAGGGCGGAAGAGTGCCGACGGGAATAGATGCTTTAGCTTGGGCTAAGACTGTGAAAGATTTGGGTGCAGGGGAGTTGTTGCCAACCAGCATGGACTGTGACGGAACTCAAGATGGCTACGATATAGCTTTGACCCGTTCGATGAGTGAATTAACGAATTTGCCGATAATTGCCAGTGGAGGCGCTGGGAACCTTGAACACATCTATGAGGTTTTGACGGCTGGAGACGCTGACGCCGCCCTAGCAGCTTCTATCTTTCATCGGTCCCAGTATTCTGTGGGAGAAGTTAAGAGGTACCTTGCCGAGAAAGGAGTGCCAATGCGGCTAGTGTAATGTGGGGTGAAGAAGTTTGGTCTTGAAACTGAGTGAAGCTGAGATTGACGAGTTCGTTAAAAAGGTGAATTTTGAGAAGGGTAAGGGTCTTGTTCCGGTTGTTGTTCAGGACGCGTCAAACGATAGGGTGTTGATGCAGGCTTACATGAACGAAGAGGCTTTGCGGTTGACGTTGGCTAGTGGTAAGATGCATTTCTGGAGTAGAAGCCGTGGAAAAATGTGGATGAAAGGCGAAGAGTCTGAACACACTTCACTAGTACAGAATGCTATCTTAGACTGTGACGATGACGCGATTCTCTTTAAGGTTCAGCAGATAGGTCCGGTGTGTCACACGGGCGAAGAAACGTGCTTCTACAAGCCCATAAAAGCAGAAGAAACATTGAAGGTTGATGCGAAAGTAATTGAGCGGATTTTTGAGGTGATAAACGAGCGGATACAGAATCCCACTGAAAAGTCTTATGTTTCTCGTTTGACTGCTGAAGGAGAGGACGCTGTTCTTCAGAAGATAGGAGAAGAAGCAGTGGAACTTATCCTCGCAATAAAAGAGGACAAACCAAAAGAAATCACACACGAAGCCGCCGATGTGTTCTTCCACATCATGGTGCTCTTCGCCAAAAAAGGCATTACGCTCACCAGCATCTTCGAAGAACTAGAACAACGACACAAAAATAAAACACAAAAACCACAAAAATGACCTAGACGGAAAACTACTGATTGTATATCCGTCGTAGATACTTCAGTTCCGAAAAACGGAATGCTTATATTGTATGTTTCTACTTGTTGGAAGCCTATAACAATGTTGAGAGGGATATTGATGGCTGGTGGACGTGTTTGTTCAAGCCCAAAATTCGCCGCTAAATTCAGTCGGCTCCTTATCCAGTGATTCTTACCTCAAAAAGGTACAACTTCTTAAACAAAAAATCGGAAAAACCCCTTTAGTGCATATCGACAATGTCAACGGCAGTTCTATCTACGCAAAACTCGAATACTACAATCCTTTAAGCCACTCTGTCAAAGACCGACCAGCAGTTTACATGCTGGAAGGAGCAATAAAACAGGGGCTAATAACCTCAGAAAATTCCACGTTTGTTGAGGCTTCTTCAGGAAATCTTGGAATCGCCTACGGAGAAGCTGGCAAATTCTTGGGTCTAAAAACTTTAATTGTAATCCCCAGTGTTGTCGGCGAAGAAACTTACAGAAGAATTAAAAAAACTGGGACACAAGTTGAAATAACTCCGGATGGTTACTGTCCCCTAAGAAACGAGAGAGACGGAGCGATAGCAAAAGTCAAAGACATGTTCTTGAATGACTCTGACAAGATATGGTTAGACCAATACAGCAACCAAGACAACCTTAGAGCCCACATTGAAGGAACAGGACCCGAAATCTGGAACCAAACAGAAAAAGAAGTGACAGACATTGTAATGGGAGTTGGCACCGGGGGGTCAATGATTGGCATCACACTCTACTTGAAGAGCGAGAAACCTGAAGTGAAAAGCATAGCAGTTCAACCTCAAAAAAACCATCACATTCAAGGCTTAAGAAATTTCCAAGAGTCTTTAGAACCTGCTATAGTTAGAAAAAACAGGGACTCAATTGACGATTGGCTCGAAGTCAGCGATAAAGAAACCTTTGAAACCGCAAAATACCTGTGGAAAAAAGGATATCCCGTTGGAACATCATCGGGACTCAACTACTTCGCAGCCAGAAAAATCTCAAAGAAAAACAAAAACTCAATCATAGTCACCCTCTTCCCAGACACGTGGCGCAACTCCTTCAAACTGATGCAAAACTACATTCTAAACGGCAACCTCAACAAAAACTAAGACGAAGGAAGCTGTCTTAGGCAAAGCTTTTAGAAAAACCAAGCTTCTATAGTTGGCAACATTTGGTTGGACGAAGAATGAGTTGGGAAAAAACATTAGACAGATACGGAGCTGTAATCGAAGAGCAACTCAAAAAATTTCTAGACGAAACCACAAAAGAAGCAGAAGATTACCACGCCTTCATTGGGAATGTTTACTTTGACATTGAAGAGTTTGTGCTTCGGAAAGGAAAAAGACTGGCTTCCTGCAGCACACTCCTCACCTACAAGGGTTACACTGGAGCGATTGATGAAAAAATCTTAAAGGTCTGCGTTGGAATCGAGCTATACCGCCACGCAATTTTGGTTCACGATGACCTAGTGGACATGGACGACCTCAGAAGAGGCGGAAACACTTTACATAAGAAGTTCATGAAAAGCTACGAACCCTACACCACCAGATTTGGAGAAGGCACCGCAGTCTTCGCAGGCAACATAGCATATTCACTAGCAATCCATGCCATAATGGACTCCGGTTTTTCAGAAGAAAAAATTGGCAAAGCATTGAATCTCCTCTCTGAGGGCTACAGGGATGTTAACGAGAGCCAAATCCTCGACTTGTTGTTCGAATCCAAAGATGTTGACGTTAACGAATGGACTGTTATGGCGGGTAAGAGAGCGGCTTCCCTCTTCAAAGTAACAATCCTTATTGGCGCTATATTAGGCGGCGCCCCAAAAAAAGATCATTCAATATTGACTGAAGCAGCCGAGAACATGGGATACTCCTTCGACATCCAAGACGACATCATAGACAGCTTCGCTCCAAAAGACGAGTATGGTAGACCTCCATGCGTAGACATAGCAACAGGAAAGAAACCCCTACACGTGATCTATGCTCTACACTCAGCAGATAAAACGAAATCTGAAGCTTTGAAATGCCTTCTCGGCAAAAAATTCCTTAACATCGGAGAGATAGAACTGGTAAGAACTTTGCTTAGGGAGAGCGGAGGACTAGAAGCCGCAAAGAAAACATCAAAAAAACATGCTGAACAAGCAAGAGCATACATTGATCAAACAAGCCTAAGTGCTGAAATCAAAGAATTCTTCAGCAGCTTCATCAGATACATAGAAGAAAGCCTCAACTGGTATAAATAGAACCAAAAACGATTAAACCTTTATTTTAACGTGCACGCATTGAAAGGTGTTGCGTAAGCGGTCAAGCGCCAAAATTTTTTCTAGTAGAATGAAGTGTAATCGTTCATTCTCTTCTATTGACTGTGATTTCCAGAATTGACCAGTTTGGATGGGCTTTGGTGAAAGCTTCATAGAATACTGTTTTCATGTCAAGTTCGGAATCATGTTTAACTTTGTAACAGTTCATGAATTTGGTGCCCTTTGGATAGTTAGGCCTGCGGTGTAGAATGCTTACTGTCACGACTCCGTCAGAATTCTTGTGATTGAAAAGTCTCATGCAATAACCCTCCAATCGCTTTACTGACTTGCTTCTCGCCAAGTCCCCCCATGTTTATATCAAATCTTCTTAATTAAGATTTCCTACAGAGTCTTGCGCACCCACGCACATTTAACTATTTGATTACACAACATCATTCAGAAAAAATCTTAATATCTCACACTAACAAAATCAAAACATCCGGATATATGCAAAAAACATATGCAGAATTCGAAGACAACAGAACTTTTAACCACATATGTTAAGAAGGATGACTTTCAGTTCATTTATTAACAAAAATCTTTACAACTCATCAATAAAATGAACACCCCAATCATTCTTTCAACCATCCAAACAACAACTTGCCCTCAGTTTGGGTTGAGGATAATTTTTGACTTCTCTCGCGAAATGCGCACGCGAATCAGTATAATAAATGACCTAATAACCCAATAAAGTAACCCGAAGAGTTTCCATAACTTTATATTGTTGCATGAGCATTCTGGGATTCAATCGGATGTCGTGAATGAGTGGTGACCACGAAATTCAAGGCTAATTCTAAACCTTTATTGACTCAAAAGTATCGCCCACTCGAGCTTGAACGTGAAGTTCGCGATTTTTGGGAAAAAAACCAAATACAAAAAAAATTGACAGAACACCGCGAAAAAAACAACAAGGGGCTGCTAGGTTACGTTGAAGGCCCACCAACATTGAATGGCATTCAACACGTTGGTCACGCTCGAGGCAGAGTAATAAAGGACTTCCGTTACCGCCTGAAAACCATGCAGAACTTCTATGTTACATTCTGGGCTGGCTGGGACACCCAAGGCCTACCCGTTGAACTGGAAGTAGAGCAAACTCTTGGTGCTAAGAACAAGAAAGAGTTGCTTGAACGGGTAGGTGTAGAGCGTTTCGTTGAGGAATGCAAGAAGAGTATCCTGAAGTATCACCGTAAATGGGTTGAAGCTGACAAAAACTTGGGCATGTTCATAGACCAAGACAAAGCCTACTATACCCACCAAGACAGGTATATCGAACGGGAGTGGCAATACCTCAAGAAAGCTTGGGAACAAAACCTTCTCGGAGAAGGCTATTATGTTGTTGCTTACTGTCCCCACTGCCAAACATCGCTCAGCAACGCCGAAGTAGGTCTCGGATACAAAGAGGTTGAAGACCCTTCAATCCACTTCAAATTCAGGCTAAGCGAAACCGAAAATGAATACTTCATCATCTGGACCACCATGCCCTTCACCCTAATCACGGACATGATAATCGGAGTCAACCCCAAAGAGGACTACTCACGCGTCAGAGTGGAAGATGAAATTTGGATTCTTGCTAGTGGACGCGTCGAACCAATCATGGAAGAGTTGGGAGTAAAAAAGTTCAAAGTTCTCGAAGTTATGAAGGGCAAGGACTTGGTGGGTAAGAAATACGAGTACCCCTTCAAAGACATGATTCCCAAACAAGCAGAACTGGACGAATTGCCCTTAATCCACACCGTAGTAGGAGAAGATTTTGTTGACGTTTCCACAGCAACAGGCATAGTACACCTCTCCCCAGCAAACGGCGAAGACGACTTCTTAGCTTCCCAAAAACGCAAATTAACCATGTTCGCTCCATTTGATGACCAAGCAATGTTCACGAAGGAGGCGGGCGCGTTTGCCGGCTTCTTCGTCAGAAAAACAGACAGCATGGTTGTGGAGGAACTCCACAACAGAGGATTATTACTTAAAGTGAAAACCATCATCCACGAATATCCGACCTGCTGGAGGTCCCACCACAAACTCGTGTGGCTGGCGCGGAGAGAATATTTTCTTTGGACAGACAAAATAAATGACAAAGTAATGAAAGCCGCGCAAAAAGTAAACTACTTCTACGACAGCCCTAAAAACCGATTTTTCGCCTTCTTGAAAGAAGGAAAACCATGGTGCATCTCCAGAGACAGAGTCTGGGGCTCACCCTTACCCATCTGGGTCTGCGAAAAATGCAACACCAAAACTCTGGTAGCTAGCAAGGAAGAATTGGTGGCGAAAGCTTTGGAGTTGCCCGGCAAAGACTTTGAACTCCACAAACCGTGGATAGACCGCGTGATATTGAAGTGTGAGGAGTGTGGAGGTAGGATGGTGAGGGAGCATTTTGTGTTGGATGTCTGGCATAACAGCGGCGCCTCTTCCTATGCAAGGTTCACAGACGAAGAATTCAGCAAGTTTGTTCCAGTGAACTTTTTAACTGAAGCTGTAGACCAGACGCGAGGTTGGGCAAACTCGCTTCTTCTTGAACACGTGATATTAACTGGCAAACCCGAAGCTCCTTACGAAGAGTTTCTTTTCCAAGGTTTTGTGTTAGACGCGAAAGGAAGAAAGATGAGTAAGAGCCTCGGAAACGTAATAGAAATCAACAAACTGCTTCAAGAACGGTCAGCCGATGTCTCCCGTTTCTACTTCTTATGGAAAACTTCACCCATCGATTCCATGAACTTCGACACCCAAGACCTCAGGGGACGCCCCTACCAAGTTCTCAGCACCCTCTACCACCTTCACAACTTCTTCCTACAAAACGCCGAATACGACCACTTCAACCCAAAAAAACACACCCTACAATGGGCAAACAAAACCAAGGAACTAAAAACCCCAGACCAATGGCTCCTATCCAAACTGCAACAGCTTGTTAAAGAATTCACCGAAAATGCTGAAGCATGCGAATTCAATTTCGCCCTATCCAAACTTGAAGACTTCGTTGTCAACATTTTAAGCCGCCAATATGTCCCCATGATTCGAAGAGACCTGTGGAGTGACGACCCCGAAACCCTGAATCGTCGGCTTGCCGTCTATGCAACCCTCTGGTATGTCCTAAAAGAATTGGTTCTCCTTTTCAACCCAACTACTCCATTTCTGAGCGAAGCACTATACCAGAAAGTCTACAAAGAACTAGATGACTCCCTTCCTGAGACCGTGAATCTGGAAAACTGGCCTGAACCGGATGCCAATTTGACAGATGCTGCCTTAGAAGAAGAATTTGAGTTTCTGCTGCAAAGCCTTCCTCTGGTGTATTCTGCTCGACAGTATGCCCAGTTGAAACGGCGATGGCCTCTCGCAAAGGCAATTGTCGTTTCACCCAAAAAACTTCAGGAAGCCCTGAAAAAATTGGAGACACTGTTTCTTGAACTCGCGAACATAAAAGCGGTTGAATATGCAGAGGAGCTTCCGGAGTTTGACTCTGAGAAATGGGCAGTGGCTTCTGATGGTGAACTGCGTGTTTTGCTTGATAAGTATCGTGACGAAGCTCTTGAGGGGGAAGGTCTTATGCGGGACTTGGCCCGTCGAGTTCAAGCCCTCAGGAAAGAGCTTGGATTTTCACCCACCGATATAGTTGAGGCAGTTCACATTGCGGAGTTGGACCCGAAGGATATAGTGTTGCTTAAGCCTTATGTCGATGAGATGGAGGAGCTTGTTCGAGCTAAAACAGTTCATGTTCATCAAGAACGGATTGAAGTCAATGCTGATTGGCACGAAGACAAATTGGATCGAAAGAAAGTTTACGTCGCCGTATTGTAGCGCTGACCGCCGATTCGTTGCTGTAAAGCTTAAGTATATTAGTTTTTGGCGCCAAAACATCCACATAGACACCAGAGAATATTATCCACTAAACAGGAGAGATGCCAGAGTTGAACAAAATTAAATTCGGTGTATTTCTCCCATTCTACGCATTCAGAAACGAAAAACGTTCTCAGCTTTTCAATCGCCTTTCAAACGTTGTCCTAGAATGTGAACGGTTAGGATATTCTTCGGTTTGGCTGGACGATCATCTGATGTACGAAAAGATGCCTATTCTCGAGTGCTGGACAGCCCTCTCAGCCCTCTCCACGATTACCGAAAGACTACGACTAGGAACAATGGTATCGTGCAACTCCTTCAGAAAGCCTTCATTGCTCGCCAAAATGGCTGCAACCCTCGACAACATATCAAGCGGAAGATTAGAGTTCGGAATTGGAGCAGGAGTCCAGGAGAAGGAGCACCTAGCCTATGGCTTCCCCTTCCCATCTTCGAAGATGAGAATAGAGCGTTTGGGGGAGGCTGTGGAAATCGTAAAGAAACTGTGGACAGAGGAAAAGGCAAGCTACACTGGGAAATATTACCTGATACAGGACGCTGTTTGTGAGCCTAAGCCAACGCAGAAGCCCCACCCTCCAATAACCATTGGTGGCGGGGGAGAAAAACTAATGTTGAGGGTGACCGCTCAGCATGCAGACAGATATGACTGGGGCTATCTATCCTCTTTGGAACAGTATAAGAGAAAACTGAAGATTTTGGAAAAACACTGCAAAGCAGTGGGTAGAAGTTTTGGTGATATCGAGAGGTCATGCTGGCCAGCAGGACAAATATTCATTGGAGACGACAAAAAAGAATTGGAGAAAAGACTTCTGCAGTGTGAACCTAAAGGTGTTTCTATGGAAGATTTTGCGCGAACAAATTTTGTGGGCACTCCAGAAGATTTCTTAAAACAAAATAGGGATTACGTGAATCTGGGTGTGACGCATTTTATGTTGTTTTTCGGTGATCTTCCGGATCTGAGAGGGTTGAGGCTCTTCGCAGAAAAAGTTGTTGGAAAAATATAGGTCAAACCAACTTAGTATGTACCTTTGCTTGAAGCAATTCTTCACTACTTGTTCTAGGCTGGTGTTTAAAATGGTAGTCCCATTGGAACTACTGAGAGGATAAAGACAACGACGAGTACAATGGCACCTACTTTTCTGAGAGTTGTGAGTTTGGAAACATCGTCTAGGGGACCTGGGTGTTTAGCCATGGAGAAAAAGAGGGCAATAATAGCCATTGGCCACCAGATGATAGCTAACAAAGCGATGCCTAGGTATGAAAGAATTTGATGTGCCCTGTCTCCTGTTATGCTTCGAGCGACGTGTCCACCATCAAACATGCCTGAGGGAACCAGATTAAGCATGGTGACGACCATGCCAACCCAACCGGCGAAGGCAACAGGATGAAGCTGTATCACTTCTCCTGTGCCGCTGGGCGGAAAGAACGTTACAATGAACCGGAAGAGAAGGGGCACTGGAAGTAAGGATGCATCGGGGTCTAGAGGAACGACTGTAGACAACTGGATTCCTATAAAGGTCACAATCACTGCGATTATGAAACCTGTTATTGGTCCCGTGAATCCTACATCGAATAAGGCATCCCTGTTTGGAGGTAGAGCTTTCTGTCGGATTAGGGCGCCGAATGTGCCGATAGGCGGAAGACCTGGAATAAAATAAGGATAAGTGGCTTCAACATCGTGCTTGTCCGCTAGCAGCTTGTGTCCCATCTCGTGGGTACCCAGTATAGCCATGATGGCTCCAGTGAATAGTAGGGCGTCTAAAATGTTCAAGGCATAAAGGTATCCTGAAAGGAAAACCGTTCCAAGAGTCACAAAAAACAATGCGACATTTATTATGTTTCGGCTTGGTTGGGTGGGGGGTTTCGCCATGATTCGAAGCACAACTTTTCCCTTTCCCCGTCTAAGAATTGGGATAAGCTCCAGAGATTCCAGACGTTTCATAAGCCTAAGGAATGCTTCCTTCGAGTTCTCTCTCAGCCTTACATAGAATGTTGGGACATCGTGATCAACAAAACTTTCTTCCACGTCAAACTCTGCCTCAACCATAAGCTGAACTTGTTCAAAAGGAGGCAAGCCAACGGGGTCAGCGAAGTATTCGTCTGAAGATTCGGCGCACATTATGCTCGCGTATTGAACTTGCTTCGAAGTATTAGAATGTTATGTCTTTTGTCTGCGCTATACCACAAAAGCTTTATAACGGTGTTATAGAATCGTATTGAGAAAAGAGTAAACGGTGAACCAAGTGATTGCAGACAACATCCTCGACTTAATCGGGAACACGCCGATGGTACGCGTGAACCATCTAAATCCAAACCCGAACCTTGAGATGTTCCTAAAACTAGAAAAATTCAATCCAGGAGGTTCGGTTAAAGACCGCATAACCAAATACATGATTGAATCCGCAGAAAAAAGCGGAAAACTGAAGAAAGGAATGACCGTCATCGAACCCACCAGCGGAAACACAGGCATTGGTCTCGCTTTGGTTTGCCGCGTGAAAGGATACCATCTGTCTCTCATAATGCCTGACACAATGACTAGAGAAAGACGCCAGATATTGTTAGCTTTAGGCGCTAAAGTCATACTCAGCGAAGGCTCAAAGGGAATGGACGGAGCCGAAGACCTAGCCCACGAGCTTGCCAAACAAGACCCAAACAAATGCTTTATACCAAACCAATTCGCAAATCCGGCAAACGTTCTCGCCCACTACGAAACCACAGCCGAAGAAATATGGAGAGACACAAAAGGCAAAATCACACATTTCGTGGCTGGTTTAGGCACAAGCGGCACCCTAATGGGCGTATCATGCAGGCTCAGAGAACTCAAACCTGACATCCAAATAATCGCTGTCCAACCCGAACCCGGAACAGCAATTCAAGGACTAAAGAATCTAGAAACCCAGTATGTTCCAGCTATCTGGAAACCTGAACTCGTAGACGAAATTTACACAGCCTCTCCAAAGGATGCTGAAGAGTCGGCGAGAATCTTGGCTCTTCAAGAAGGTCTGTTTGTGGGACCGAGCTCAG
The DNA here is from genome assembly GCA_964618695.1 of uncultured Candidatus Bathyarchaeia archaeon. Taxonomy (GTDB): domain Archaea; phylum Thermoproteota; class Bathyarchaeia; order Bathyarchaeales; family Bathyarchaeaceae; genus Bathyarchaeum. The sequence goes on from CAZUDX010000004.1 coordinate 153,698, forward strand.
GAGCTATCTTTCACATAGCCCGAAAAAAGGCGAAGGAGATCAAGGAAGGAGTGATGGTGGCAATAGCTCCAGATGGAGGCGAAAAATATCTCAGCACATCATTATGTGATCCGGCTCTATGTGTGGAAGCCGTTAGAAAATTTGGAATCAAATGCTCCTACAAAGACGGAAAACCACTAACAGAAGCCACTGCCAGCGCCCCCAAAGAAATTTCTCCCTAAAGAGAATCAATCATTGTCTAAACACCAATCTTTACATTCTATTCCTGAACAAAAATATCTGCTTTCTAGTTCGACTGTTGAATGTTCGACATGATGCCTTCTAATTACTTCTTTAATGGCTTCTCTGGTTTTATCTGGTTTTTTAAGCCGCTCTTCATCTACTACAATATGTGCCGTTAAGATGTCAGTTTCCCCCTCTAAAGACCAAATATGCATGTCATGCACTCCTATTACTCCATCAATTGCCAAAAGGTCTTGCTTGACTTTATTGATGTTGATGTGCTGTGGCACTCCTTGAAGCAAGATGTTTATTGCTTCCTTCAAACTCTTGGACACGTTGTAAAGAATAAAAACCGTTAATCCCACGGTCATTATAGGATCAAGAAGAAGCACATTCCAAAAATGTATGATGACGCCGCCAATTAGGATGATTGCCCATCCAAGCACATCTTCCAACAGGTGCCATGACAAAACTTTCTCATTCAAGCTTTCTCCTTTTTTCAATGTAAAGAAACCCGCACCATTGAATAGGATGCCAATGATTGCTATCCCAACCATGCCTGTCGCATTTACGTTTTCTGGGTTTAGAACTCTGGGTATGGCTTGAAAGAGGATAGCTATGGAGCCTCCAACTAGAACCATGGCAGAAAAGAGAGCGGAAAACAGGGAGAGCCGTTGATAGCCAAAGGTTCGACTTGTATCAGGTGCTTTGCGTGCGCCTCGTTCAAATAGCCAAGATGCCAGTAATGCGATGCTGTCGCCAAAGTCGTGCAGAGCGTCTGATAGAATTGCCAAGCTGTTCGTCCAAAAGCCACCAACAATTTCCAGAATTGTGAAGCCAACGTTCAGGAATGCTGCGATCTGCACTCTTTTCTCTCGTTTAGGCATAATTCATGCTACACTCTTGGTTAAATAAAAAGCTGACCTATATGACTATAACCTTCTATGGGCACAATTAAGCTTTCCATTTACATAAAAATCAGTCAATATTGTATGCGTATATCTTAAATACGACTTTGATCGATTGGGATTGAAGGATTAGAATTCGGCTAGAAAACTAGTTCTATGTATTATTGGGAGGTGCAAGTTGCATGTCTGATAGAGAGCCTCGGGAGATGCATAATGCAGTCTGCTCTGATTGCGGTAACGAATGTCAAGTTCCGTTCAAGCCTGATCCTAGCAGACCAGTTTATTGTCGAGATTGTTGGTCAAAAAGAAGACGAGCAAGAAGATACAGTTACTAGACGTTCACTTGAGCGTGTAGTTACAACCTTTTTTTATTCCGAGAATTTTTTCAAACAACACACTTATAATTATCAGCGTTTTTCAGTTTGAAAACGCCAGAATTCCGTTCAAGATAACCAAAGTTATCTCATGGATAAAGGTTATTAGACTATGAACAATAACTTCTTTCTTGTCCCTAAAATTGGATTCAGTAAGGTGGCAAAGATTAGCCGAAAAATTTCCGGAGTAGAATATGTCGAGCGAATCAGTGACAACCTTCTAAATGTGAAAGAAAAAAATCTTTTGCCCTTGTACGAAGACTTGAAAGCCGCTGACTGCATAGTCTGTGGTGGCTCAGGAAGATCCCTTCACTCTTTAAACGTCGCCATGAGCCAAATAGCCATGATGAAAGAGCCCAAGGTGGTCATTACCCGGGAAGATGTGGGATTTCCGGGAAGAGGAATGTATGATGCTGCTTCTAAACTTGCAAAGAGACACAAGAAGGTTGTTCTTCTCATCAATTCTGGGAGCGGGGAATCTGAAGATCCGAATTATCTTGCTGAAAAATTGGAAAAATATTTGGAAACGACTGGCAGCAAAAAGTTTTCTATGGGATTAATAACGTCTAACATTAATTCTTCCCTAGCGAAGATAGTTAGTAAGCATGGGCATGTGGTTGAAGTGCAGGGTCGTGGAAAACAACAACTGCCTTCTGATGCTTACAGCGAGACAGGAATTATGGGAGACCTTTTTGAGCTGGGAAGCTTGTTCTTGCTTCAGATGATGACCGAAGCGATTTTCGAAAATAGTTCTGTAGGGAGGGTTCTTGAGCTGATAGCTGAGGAAGCACCAATCTTGAAAGCGATTACTGAAAACGCTGTCAAGTCTGAAGCAATTGATGTTTCCCTTGATTTTCTGGAGAGACGCAGTGGCGTGTTTTTGGGGGGAAGAGGAACTGCTGAAGAGGTGGCAAAGATGACTGCTGTGCGGCTGTTTCACATCAAAAGCTTTCTTGGAGATGATGTGTATATTGCTCGGGGCGTCAATACACCTCATCCGAGGGCTGGAGACCTTGAGATTTTGATTTCCTATTCCGGTGAGACCAAGCCTGTGGTTGGTTGGGGAAGCATGTTTAGGAGTTTGGGGGGAACTGTTCTCTCAATTGTTGGGCGCAGTGGAGCATCTCTTGAGGCGAATTCTGATTTGCAGATTATCCTTGAGGAGAAGGTTGAACCGGGGAAGCCAAGGCGGTTTTACATGAGGGCAGCCTATGTGCTGAGTTGCCTGCCCATCTTGTTGACTGAAAGACTGAGCTTAAAAGGACTTAAGCTACCCGAGTACCTGCTTAACTGGTATCACAACATAATCGAATGATTCTGTACGTTCAAAGCAGAAATAGGTGGAACGGTTTAGGCTTTTTCTAGTACACTTCCCTTGTGTGCAGGTTGAACAAGTTTAGAGTAGCGCACTAGGTAACCCGTTTTAACGTTTGGTTCTTTTGCAGTCCAAGACTTTGCCCGTTTATTCAGTTCTTCATTGCTCAGTTTCACGTTCAGTTTTCGTTTCGGAACATCAATTTCTATTATATCCCCGTCTTTCAGCATGGCTATAGGTCCGCCGACAGCAGCCTCAGGAGACACATGTCCTATACATGGTCCTCTAGTGGCTCCTGAAAATCTTCCATCGGTGATTAATGCAACGGACTCGCTTAGTCCCATCCCCGCTATGGTGGCTGTGGGTGAAAGCATTTCTCGCATTCCTGGTCCTCCTTTTGGTCCTTCATAGCGGACAACAACTATGTCGCCTTTCTGAATTTTTTTGTTCATTATAGCCCTCATTGCAGCTTCTTCAGAGTCGAAGGTTTTAGCAGGACCTTTATGAACTATCATGTTAGTTGATATGCCTGCCGCTTTAACCACGGCTCCATCAGGCGCCAAGTTTCCTGTCAAAACAGCTATTCCCCCTTCCTTGTGAACAGGGTTATTTAATGGTCGAATCACTTCAGGGTTGAGAACGACAGCAGATTCAATATTTTCTTTTACGGTTTGCCCAGTTACTGTCACTGCATTTAGATTAAGCACCTCACTGAGCTCTTTCATTACTGCTGGAATCCCCCCTGCCTCATCCAAGTCTTTCATATCATATGGTCCACTTGGAATCATGTTGCAGAGATGGGAAACTCGTCTACTCAACTTGTCAAATGTGGATAGCGGCAAATCAACTTCTGCTTCGTTTGCAATAGCTGTAACATGTAGCACCGTGTTGGTTGAACCGCCTAAAGCCATATCCACCATAATAGCATTCTCAAAAGAATCTGAGTACATAATGTCTCTGGGCTTCAAATCTTCATTTACCAATCCAACAGCTCTTTCTCCCGTTGCCTTAGCGATTCTTAACCTTTCAGCGCTTACAGCAGGTGGAGTAGCACATCCAGGCAGTGACATTCCTAATGCCTCAGTTACACATGCCATAGTGTTTGCGGTGAACATACCATTGCAAGACCCACAGCCGGGACAGGCAACATCTTCAAGGCACTTCAATTCTTCTTCAGTCATTTTGCCTGCTGCAACTTTTCCTATCGCCTCAAACATCGTGTCTGTTCCCACTTTCTTTCCTTTGTAGACGCCTGAAAGCATTGGACCCCCAGTTACCATTATTGCGGGGATGTTGAGTCTAGCCGCGGCCATCAGCATGCCGGGAGTTATTTTGTCGCAGGTAGTGATCAGAACCATGCCGTCAAATCTGTGAGCTTTAACCATGACCTCAACTGAATCGGCAATAAGCTCTCTGGATGGTAAGGAGTACCGCATTCCTTCATGTCCCATAGCCAGCCCGTCACAGATGCCTATTGTATTGAATTCGAATGGAACACCACCAGCAGTCATGACGCCAGCTTTAACAGCTTCAGCCACCTGATTCAGGTGCACATGTCCAGGAACAACCGTCGTGAAACTGTTCACCACGGCAATAAACGGTTTATCTAAATCTCTGTCCCCGATTCCAAGAGCCTTCAACAAGGCACGGTGAGGAGCCCTTTCGACACCCCGTTTTATTTTGTCGCTTCTCAACTATATCCCTCTACTTAGATTAAGTGATTAGATAAATAAAGAATATACGGGATTCTGTTAAGTCTTTTGACCCGAAGAAAGTGCGAGGAATGTTGCAGGTAGATAACTATTCTAATTTTTTGCCCAAAGAAAATCGTGATATGCGCTATTCGACTTGCATGATGTAGAAAACGTAGCCGTAATATTCTGAGTATTTGCGGTACATCTTAATTTCTAGCTCGTGGGAAGTCAGAACATTCATAACTTCTTCATTATCCCTGTATTTGGCTTTCAGTGGGGCGATTTTTGCCTCTAAGGGCGTGTAGTAGTTGGTCCACCAGCTTTTTTCTGGGAGAACAAAATGGTTGACTACTCGATATCCAGTTTTTCGGGCAATCTTCAGGTTTTCTTCTACTGTTTTTATAGCTGGGTATAATTCCTCCATGAATTTTCTAATCTCCTCCGGCGGGTTAGGTTTCAGCCAAGGGAGTTCCGAGACAACAAGGTATCCATTATCGGTCAGCAATCTTCTCCATTCGCGCAAGCCCTTTTCAAACCCAATGACAAAGATTGCTCCTTCGCACCAGATCAGGTCAAAGCTGTTATCCTCGTATTTTAGGGATAACATGTCACCATTCACAGCATTAATTCTCTCGCTCAAACCCTCTTCTTCAGCTCTCCGCTTCAAATCTTCTAAAAACGGTTGATGATTGTCCAAAGCGTCTATCCTTCCATTGGACAATTTGGCTAACTCGATTGTCTGCATTCCGGGACCGCAGCCGATGTCGAGTATGCGTGGATTTTTTGGCAGTTCTTTTAACATAAGATAGGCTTTCATAGTAGACTCGTTATCACCTGGTCCTTCTCTTGGAAGCCCGCTGTGCAATTTCCAAAAAGCTTTGGGCAATTTTTCAGACATCACTAATACACCTGATATGGTAGAAACGATTGAATATGGAATAACTTTAAAAACTTAGCCATTTTTTCTAACATCAACGAATTCGTTCAGTTTATTGGAGAAATGGGAAGACACAGAAAACCTTTTATATTCTAGCTTAAGTTGTTGTCGTGAAACGAGGAATGGATCATGAGGGATCATTGGGTATCCGAGAGGCATGAAATGGGGGATCGCTTTATCCGCTAGTTTCCCCAAAAAGATAAGAATTTTTGACACCACCCTCAGAGACGGCGAACAAACCCCTGGAGTTTCTTTAACTCCCGAAAAAAAACTTAGAATCGCCGAAAGTTTAGACAAGATTGGTGTCGATGCTTTAGAGGCTGGTTTCGCTGCGGCTTCTGAGGGTGAATTGGAAGCAATAAACCTCATAGCCAATGCAGGACTTAAGGCGGAGGTCTACAGCATGGCTAGAGGCGTAATAAGCGATATTGATGCTGTGCTGAAAACTGGTGCCGCCGGAGTACACCTAGTTATCCCATCTTCAGATTTACACCTTGAATACAAATTGAAGAAGACCAGAGACGAAGTTCTGGAAATCACAACGGACACCACCCAATACGCCAAGGACCACGGACTCTTAGTTGAGCTTTCAGCCGAAGATGCAACAAGGAGCGACATCGATTTTCTCACCAAAATGCTCAAAGCAGGAGTCTCAGCGGGCGCAGATAGACTGTGTCCATGCGACACTGTTGGAGTCCTGATACCAGAAAGAACCAGCGAACTGTTCTCTGAGCTAAAGAAAAGAATTAAAAAAGTTCCTCTGAGTGTCCACTGCCACGACGACTTCGGTTTAGCTGTAGCAAACTCGATAATCGCCTTGAAATCTGGGGCTGACCAAGCACACGTAACCATGAATGGATTAGGCGAAAGGGCTGGAAATGCCTCCCTAGAAGAGATAGCTGTTGCTCTCAAAGCAAACTACAAAGTGAACTTGGCAATAAAAACCGAATTGCTGTATGAGACATCTAGACTTGTTTCACGGATAACAGAGTTTCCTCTCCAGCCAAACAAAGCAATTGTAGGCGAGAACGCCTTTATCCACGAGTCAGGCATGCACACTCACGGAATACTAGCTCACCCTCTGACATACGAGCCTTTCCCACCCGAATTAATAGGGCGTACGAGAAGAATAGCATCAGGAAAACACTCTGGTACTCATGGAATCAGAGCATCCTTGAAAGAGATGGGACTCAATCCCAATGATGAGCAGCTGAAAGAAATTTTTCTGCGCGTGAAAAGCCTTGGTGACAAAGGCAAACGGGTTTCTGACGCTGATTTGCAAGCAATAGCCGAAGCTTTCATGGGGTTACCAAAGGTTCGCCCAATAAAACTTGAGGAGATAACGGTTGTCACAGGCGACAAAGTTACTTCAACGGCTTCTGTAAGGCTGAACCTCAACGGAAAGATGCTCACGGAAGCGGCCACAGGAGTAGGTCCGGTAGACGCAGCTATTAATGCAATAAAAAAAGCGGTTGGGATAGTTGAATCGCTAAAGTTAGAGAATTATTCTGTCAAAGCTATCACGGGAGGTACCAACGCCGTAACCGAAGTGGCTGTGAGCCTCAGCAAGGGAGATAGAAAAGCTACAGCCATCGGAGTAAACGAGGATATAGTTATAGCTAGCGTTCAAGCAATGCTTAGCGGCATGAACGTATTACTGACTAAATATAACAATCAAAAATCAAAGGAGAAAACGTGAAAATGGCAAAAATGTCTGGCGCCAAAGCCCTCATAAAAGCTTTGAAACAAGAAAAAGTAGACGTGATCTTCGGAATCATAGGAGGAGCACTCCTACCCATCCACGATGTTCTATCCGACTCTGAGATAAGACATGTTCTTGCTCGACATGAACAAGGCGCTGCCCACGCAGCAGATGGTTACGCCCGCGTAAGTGGTCGCGCAGGAGTCTGTATGGCTACTTCAGGTCCCGGAGCCACAAACCTCGTCACCGGCATAGCTAATGCATACTTGGATTCTTCGCCGGTTATTGCTTTAACCGGTCAGGTCAACACGTATTCAGCCACATCGTCTTACATGATAGGGCGGGACGCGTTTCAGGAAGCAGATATAATTGGAATAACCACACCAATCACCAAGTATAACTGTCAGGTGAAGAGTGCTTCAGAGATTCCCAAAGCAGTGCGGACGACTTTTCATATTGCCACAACTGGCAGACCCGGACCAGCTTTAATTGATATTCCCAAGAACACTCAGACCGAAATCGGTGAAATGGACTTTTCGAGCAACATCCAGATTCGAGGCTACAAGCCTAATATTGAACCCCATCCGGTTCAGGTTAAAAAGGCTGTTCAATTACTCCTCGGAGCAGAGCGCCCCATTGTTCTAGCAGGCGGAGGAACAATCTCCGCGAATGCCTCCCCCGAACTCTTACAAATTGCCGAACTTTTGATGATGCCAGTGGCAACAACCTTTATGGGAAAAGGCTGTTTCCCCGAAAATCATCCCCTATCCATAGGAAACATAGGCATGCATGGAACCCGTGTGGCAAATAAAGTGATCTTGGAAGCTGATGTCATATTGGCTATCGGAACACGGTTTCAGGACAGAAGCACTGGAACTCTGGATGATTTTTGTCCTGACGCAAAAATAATTCATATCGACATAGACGCTGGGGAAATAGGAAAGAATGTTGAGGTTGAAGTGCCGATTGTTGCTGATGCAAAAGTGACTCTGCGGCTGATTCACCAGTTGTTAGTTCATAAGTTAAGGCAGAGAGAGGGCTCTCCATGGTTCAAGAGGGTCAAAGAACTCAAAGACAAATTTCTAAGCGAGATGGATTCTAACGAAGGTGACCTGAAGCCTGCAAATTTGCTGAAAGCGCTCCGAAAGATACTTCCCGAGAATGCAATAGTCGCCACCGAGGTTGGACAGAACCAGATGTGGGCAGCCCTCCACTTTCAAGCACTCAAACCTAGAACTTTCATCAGTTCAGGTGGATTAGGAACCATGGGCTTCGGATTCCCAGCTTCTATCGGAGCCAAAGTCGCCTGCCCCTCCTGTCCAGTTGTGGATATAGCAGGAGACGGAAGCTTTAGAATGACTGAACAAGAACTTGGAACTTCAGTTAGCGAAGATATACCCGTAATCGTGGTTGTGCTTAACAATTCGATGCTGGGTATGGTGGCTCAGTGGCAGAGGCTTTTCTATAATAGAAAATACGCTGCTGTGAAATTGGGAAGTGTACCCGACTTCGTGAAACTAGCCCAAGCTTATGGAGCTCAAGGTTTTCGAGCAAAATCACTGAACGAATTCTCTGCGGCAGTGAAAAAAGCTTTAAAGAATGAAGTGACCACGGTCATCGATATACCAATTTCCCCCGAGGATAACGTGTTTCCAATGGTTCCTCCTGGAAAGGGTTTGAAAGATACGATTGAAGGGATGTAAAATGGCTAAAGAACATAATCACATAATTTCCACAATAGTTGAGCACAAACCCGGTGTCCTGTACACTGTTGCGAATTTGTTCAGACGAAGAAACTTCAACATAGAAAACATTTCTGTTGGACCTGCGGAAGAAGCTGGTTTAGCTAGGATGACAATAACTGTTCGAGGCGACGACAGAACCATCGAACAGGTGGTTAAGCAACTGAACAAGTTGATAGACGTCATCAAAGTGACCCGACTGGACCCAGACAACATTGTAACAAGGGAACTGGCACTCATCAAAGTAAACGCGCTTAACACTAAGGCTCGATCAGACCTCATCAACTACGCTGAAATATTTAGGGCTCGTGTGGTCGATGTTTCTTCTGAGTCTTTGATGGTTGAGATTACAGGAACATCAGATAAGATAGATGCGTTCATCGACATTATGAAACCTTTTGGAGTCAGAGAGGTGGCTAGAACTGGGATAACTGCCCTCTCCAGAGGAGCAAAATCCGTTAGAGTGGAAGAATAAAAAGAATTTATTATTAACTCCAATATACGTATTAGACCTGTGTAGTGAGTCATTATGGTTGAATTAGACTTTGGCGGCGTAAAAGAAACTGTAACAACAAGGAATGAATTCCCTGTAGAAAAAGCAAGAAAAATTCTGAAGAACGAAACAATTGCCACCCTAGGATATGGTATTCAAGGGCGGGCTCAATCCTTAAACATGAGAGATAATGGCATTAACGTCATCATAGGACAAAGCAAGAAGTTTCCCAAGAATTACCAATGGGCACTCGACGATGGCTGGATTCCAGGAGAGAATCTATTTTCGCTGGAGGAAGCTGCACAAAGAGGAACAATCAAACTATATCTGCTGACTGATGCTGCCCAGAAACTATTATGGCCAACAATCAAACCAACCTTCAAAGAGGGTGACGCGTTATATTTCTCACATGGATTTTCGATAGTTTACCGAAAACTTACAGGCGTTGTTCCTCCAGAAAACATTGATGTGATTTTGGTTGCGCCAAAAGGATCTGGAACTTCTGTGAGACGGAATTTTCTGGCAGGTAGTGGAATAAACAGCAGTTTCGCGGTGCATCAAGACTTCACAGGTAACGCTGAAAACCGAGTGAAAGCCATTGGAATCGCTATTGGATCTGGTTACTTGTTCCCAACTACGTTTGAGAAGGAAGTATATAGTGACCTAACTGGAGAAAGGGGAGTTCTGATGGGGGCGCTTGCTGGAATAATGGAAGCCCAGTATAATTGTTTAAGGGAAAACGGTCATAGTCCCAGCGAAGCCTTCAATGAAACTGTAGAAGAGTTAACTCAGAGTTTAATCAGGTTAGTTGACCAGAACGGGATGGATTGGATGTACAACAATTGCAGCGAGACCGCGAGAATAGGAGCTCTCAGGTGGAAAGAACGTTTCAGGGATGCTGTGAAACCTCTGTTTGATTCTCTTTACGAATTGGTGGCTTCAGGCGAAGAAGTGAAGATTGTTCTTGAAAAGAGTGCAGAATCCGATTATGCAAAGAAATTAGCCAAAGAATTGGAAGCCATGGGCAATTCTGAGATGTGGAGAGCTGGCAAAACAGTGAGGTCATTAAGACCTAAAGAACAACCTTAAGAAAACTGAAAAACATAGTGTTGTTGGGCTGGCGTTTCTGTGTTCTGCTTGTGATATATCGGATGTCGTAATATATCGATGAGTAGAGGATGTTATTTATAGAAAAATGCCAATCCGTTTCTAGAGGTAAAAATGCAATCCATAACACTTCCAAACTTTCCGCGGTTGCAGGGCAAAGAAGCCATAGAAGCCCTCAATAACTTCATACAAGAAGTTGAAGAAAAAAGAAACAAAGAATTGACAAAAAAGCAAACCAAGGTTTTGAAAAAGTTCGCTAAAGGATTAATAGCTTCTATAGAGGCAGAACAGAACAGCGAGTCGCAGAAGAAAGAATTGGGATTTGTTGGAAAGCTCAAGGCGTCAATTAAGCAACGCTCTCAAAACGCAGGTCGAGCCTCTTAAACTTGGATTTTGGAAGGTGATATTATGAGGAGTTCTTTTGAGATAATCGCTGAAATTTTAAAGACTGCGAAGGACGGCGCAAAAAAGACGCGGATTATGTATTCGTGTGGGCTCAGCTACAGGTTTATTCAGAAATATTTGAATCTCTTGACAGAAACGGGTCTTATTAAAACAGGAAATTGCTATCGCACAACCGATAAGGGCATGGGATTTCTGCGAAACTATCAAACTTTAGACTTGTTGATGAGCACAAGATGTTGACTGCACAAGCAGTGTCTTTTGTCATAAACCAACAATTTTTGACCTAAGATTCCCTTATTTCCGGGAAAAAGTTTTATGTTTTCCCGTAGAAATTGGGCAGTATGAGAAATCACATATTTACGGATGAAGAGCGCCGCATCTTGGAAGCCTATCTCATCAATACAAATGTTGACAAAACCGCCCTATCCAAACTCCTCAATCGAATCAAAACCAAAAAGGCTCTGTTCGAAGACGTTTTCCTCTACCTTCAAGTTAGGAAGACGATTACTGAATAGAAAAAGACTGTTTTTCAACAATCTTCTGTTATTAGACTACAAATATGAATGTTATTTGGCCTTTTTTGGATGTAAATCAGGTTTCGTGTGTTATTTAGCGGACGACTTCTCGTTTCTTCCATCGCAGATTTTTGCTTCTGCATTTTCTGCACTTGGTTGCGCTGGAGGCGTTTCTTGCTCCACATTCTCGGCAGATTTTCATGTAGAGCCTGTGTTTCTGGGCAAGGGTTTTCTTGAAGGGATCCATTATAGGCAACTTGATGTTCTCCGTTAGTTGAGCTTAGTTACGATTCAAATCACCCCTTACCTAAATATGTTTTCCTTTCCCTCAGTCTTTCATGATTAACTGTCAGCTTTTGACAGAATTATTGCTTGAGTGTTTTTTGTGGCATAAAATTTTCGTAATCATATGAGATAATGGTTTTGAAGATTTACCGTAATGTATTTATTGGACTACCAAACAGCTTAGAAAGCTTACGAAGGAAAAAAACGAGGAGTGAGGCGGTGAAATTGGCAGAAAATAATTCTGTGTTGATCGGAAGAAAGCCAGTAATGAATTACGTGCTGGCATGCATATCTCTCTTCCACGGCGGAGCAAGCGAAATATTGGTGAAGGCTAGAGGCAGAGCAATCAGCAGAGCAGTCGACGTTGCGGAAGTAACCAGACGTCGATTTATGCCAGACCTGAAAGTCAAAAAAATTGGAATAGGCACAGATCAATTGTCTCCCACGGAAGGCCGTGACGCACCATCGAACGTCAGCACCATCGAAATAACTTTAGCGAAGTAAACTAAAACATACAACTTTAAAAGGCTCCGCCGCCCCCTCCTTTATTTCAGGGAGGCCATAAAACGGAGTGAAAACAGCACTATGCAATTTCTGCTTGAAAAGCGGAATATTATGTTCAAAGTGTCAAGGAAAACTCAAGTCGGGAAAGGTCAGTGAAGTAGACTTCAAAATCGCCCGCTTACTCTTATCTCTGGAAGAACAATATCCTTCCCTTCAAGAAGTACATTTTCACAAGGCTGTAGAAGCAGACAGGATTCTCGCCATCTTGGTAAATAAGGGTGATGTGCCACGTCTTCTAAGTCATGGAGGAAAAATTGTCAGGGCTCTAGGCGAAAAGACGGGAAAAACTATTCGTGTTCTGGAACATGGAGTGACTGAGAGAAAGTTTTTGGAAGACCTGTTTGTGCCCTTGAGCATTCTGACAATAAACAAGATTTGGTTGCCTGACGGAACCACCGAGACGAGAGTCATCTTGAAACGCGGAGGACGAAAAAGGCTTCCCTTAAATGTAAAATCTTCGAGGGAAATTGCCCAAGAACTTCGGGGAATGACCCTCAGAGTAGAATTCGCTTGATTGTAGTTGGGGCTCCAATGAAAACTGATAAAATGGGAGACTGGCGCAGAACCCATTATTCAGTTGACATAGGAGCGAACTTGGACGGGCAAGAAGTTACTGTTTTTGGCTGGGTTCAAGAGATTCGGGACTTGGGCGGATTGCGTTTTCTAATATTACAAGACAAAGATGGTAAAGTGCAGGTCACCATTCACCGAGACAAAGTTGACAGTAAAGTGGTGGCGAAGGCTGAATCGTTGCAGAGGCAATACAGCATCGGAGTTAAAGGGATAGTCAAGAAGATGGCGAAGGCTCCCGGAGGAGCTGAAATAATTCCCAGCGAAATGAGGATTTTTGGAGTGGCGAAGCAGCTTCTGCCTCTGGATATAACGGGCAGAACCCGAGCGGATATTGATGTGCGCCTTGACGCCCGTGTATTGGATTTGCGGCGAGAGAAAAATCAAGCTATCTTCAGGGTTCAACATGCAGCTCTCGAAGCCGCCAGAACTTTCTTGTCAAAACAGGGCTTCATGGAAGTTTTCACACCAAGAATAATCGTTTCCGCAACTGAAGGAGGATCAGCCCTGTTTCCCGTGGCATACTTTAAACGAGAGGCATTTCTGGCTCAAAGCCCCCAGCTGTATAAAGAACAGTTGATTTTGGATTTTGAGAAAGTTTTCGAGATCGGACCCTTTTTCAGAGCCGAAGAATCTCACACCCGCCGTCACCTAAGCGAATTCATCTCCCTTGACATCGAGCAAGCTTTTGCCACGGCTGAAGACGTCATGAAAGTTCTTGAAGAACTTATTCACAACGTGTGCAAAGATGTGGCAGAAAACTGTGAACGGGAACTGAAGCTTCTCAAGCACAGAATTGAGGTGCCGAAGACACCCTTCAAACGTTTCACTTATGATCAGGTTTTAGAGGAGTTGGAGGAGGAAAAAATTCACATTTCGTGGGGAGAGGACATTCCCACTCCAGCCTTCCGAACCCTCGGAAAGCTTCATCCATACTACTATTTCTTGACGGACTGGCCTACTGAAGCTAAGGCTTTTTACATTAAACCGCGGGACGACAAACCGGAACTTAGCGAAGGCTTTGATCTGATGTGGCATTGGGTCGAACTTTCTTCTGGAGGCACCCGTATCCACTCCAAAGACCTTCTTGTGAAGAGGTTGGGTGAACAGGGGCTCAGTCCTGAGTCTTTCAAGTTTCATCTGCAAGCCTTCGATTATGGTATGCCTCCCCACGCTGGATGGGGTTTAGGCTTGGCGAGACTGGTTATGGCACTCACTGGCATACGAAACATAAGAGAAGTCGTGCTCTTTCCAAGAGACCGCTTCAGACTCACACCCTAACCAAACTAATATCCAGCTTCTATCAGGTTTTGGGGCTTCATGAATTCGCGCAGAAGAACGGTTGCGTAGGATCCCCGATTTAGGGTGAAACCAAGTTTCATCATCCGATTGCCCACGTTCAAGTCTTCGGATATCTCTTCCATAACCAGATTCCAGACAGGATTCAACATTGCGCGTACCCTGCCTTCTGCAGTTGCTTCAGGCATGAAAGAAAGCTGGAAGCTTTGAGGCTTCACCTTTTCGTTTTCAAGAATCTCCTGTTCTATCTCTCCTTGGAGCCCCTGAGACGGAGCTTGCTTAGTGCCCACAAGTGGAATAGCCACGCACATCTTTCCCTTTTTTACAGCATCTTCTATTGTCTGAAAATTCGTTGCAGTCGCCTGATCATATTCTTCTGTGGGAAGCCCATGTTCATCAAGCCTTATCGTGTAGTCGCCAATCTGTGGTTCATTTAAGGGTATGCCTCTTCGGATTCGTTCACTGAGAAACCTGTTGAAAAGATAGGATTGGTAGGCTTGCACGAAGAGTTTACGTAGTCGCCGAGGCAACTCCCTGAATGCGCCCACAAAATCATTCGGATACTTTGCTAGGTGACCAAGCATGAAACGTTCATACCTCAGAAATCTTGGAAAAAGTTTGAGAGCCTCCTGAAAATCCATAGTGTCTTCCAGTTGTTGTCTAGCTTCTCTAGCTTCAGGATGCTCGTGGTCAGTAGGTTTTGCTAGGAAGGCTAGAGCTGCCTTCTCAGGTTTCCCCATTGTTAGATATTTGCCTACTTTGTGGGTGTTGGGTCTAATGGTTCCAAAACGTTGATGTCCAAAAAAGTTCGGAACTCCTCCCATAGTCACTATTTCGGCTTGGATGCTTTTGACTCGCTCTTCAACAACTGAAAGGGGGTGATCTATTCCTCTTATTGTGATGTGGAACCTGTTTCCTTTAATGAGCTGAGAATACATTCTTTCTCTGGAAAACCGTTGAGGATAAACGGTTATGTCTTTGATTTTAACTTCAGAAACCCTGTCTGGCGACACGTTTTGAAGGCTTATATGCTGGGCAGTAAGGGCTTTTGTGTCCTTGATGCCCGCAAATCTAATTCGCTTCTGACTTATCCTCAGCTTTTCAGCGACCTTTCTCACCGCCAGAAAGGTGTCCCATCTCCGCTTAACCAAGACACAAATAAGATAACGTCCCTCCCCAACAGGCTCCCAACTCTCAACCGAAGGTGAAACTTCAGCAAGTGAGCCGTCAACCAAAAGTTCCTCAACTACAAAATCGTCTAATAATTGACGGATTTTTCCTCCGATGCCCGGAGATTGTGTAGCATAAATTTCGATTCCAATTTCCTTCTCGATTGGTGGAATCTGCACAGAATCAGCCTCAGAGAAGAGGTAGGTTTCCCGTTATGACGTCCACTTTGTTGGAGGGCGCTGGACCTATCCCCAAACAAGTTGTGGTTTCTGGCGGTAGCTCGGTTAAGCCTCTGTCAACAATCAAGGCTACAGGTAATCCTTCATTTCTTGCTTTTCTTTCAATTTCCAGAAGCTCCTGCTCGCTAGCTACCTTTACTGCGATTTTGCACTGTCCCTCCCTAATCCATGGATTCCACCATTCAGGACGATTCTTTCGTGCATACTCAGCAGCGGAAACTGCAGCATGCCCAGCCTGAGCAGCCATCTTCCCTTTACTCATCTTAATGTCAGTTCTCAAAACAATAACCTGCTTATACTCAAAATCCGATGAATCAACAGATATTTTTCCAGTCATTCCCGTAGCCTCAACAGTATCTATTGTGTACCTTTACCTCTAAAACGCTTTCATACAAGCCTGATTAATTCTTTCCGGACGAAGTCAACCACGAAAACGTGAAGTAAAACAATACTGCCAGTGTCCCCGGATACCTTAACATGGGAATAAGGGATCTGCCCTGAAAGTCGAGGTCAGCAACCTCGTCAAGAACCTTGTCAACCCCCAATTTACTTGCTAAATTGATTAATCCGTCTGTTCTGGCGTCAGATAGATTGTTGAGCATTCTCCTTAATCTAAGCATAGCATCTAAGTCAAAACCAACCAATTTTTTCCAGCGAGACTGATAACGGGAAAGAAAGGTTTCCGAATAATCCTTATTCTTCACAGCTTCATACGCAACTTCCCCCGCTACTCTAGAACACGTTAAACCAAAGACTACGCCTCCCCCAGTTGTTGGTTTCACTTGAGAAGCCGCGTCTCCCACAACAAGAAAGCCGTTAGAATACGTTTTGGGTACTGGACCTCCCAATGGTATAGGATGTAACGAAAGGCTGGTGACTCTGGTTTTCTTCAGTTTCTCAGAAGCCACAGGATGTTTCTCCATGAACTTCTGCAGATACTTTCGTGGATCACCAATCATTGTGGCTAAACCAACCTTTGCTTTGGCATCTTTTGTGGGAATTATCCAAGCGAAAAAGCCGGGGGCAACTTTTCTTCCAAGATACATCTCAACCATGTCTTTGGTTACCCCTTCCACCCCATCAACTTCCGCTTGGATTCCCCTCACAACCATAGAGTTCTTCAATCCTTTGAGACCCGTCTTCTTCAGAAGCGCTGATGAACAGCCTTCAGCGTCTATAACAACGTTCGCCTCCACGCTCTCTCCGCTTCTTTCGAGGGCAACTCCCTTGACAATACCTGAATCTGTGAGTAGTGACTTTACCTTCGACTTCATCAGGTATTGGGCTCCAGCTTTCGTGGCTAGGTCGGCGAGGTGTTTGTCGAAGAGTTCTCTGTTGACAACGTAAGTTACGGGCGCTCGGCATCTCAATGTGAACTTTTTGCCTGAGGGAGAGTGGAAGACGGCTCCTCTGACTTCGTTTTCGATTGCGGTTTGGGGTATTTTTAGTCCTAATCGTCTTAAACTGGTGATGTTTAGGTGGCCTGAGCAGTGTTTA
This sequence comes from uncultured Candidatus Bathyarchaeia archaeon, assembly GCA_964618695.1. GTDB lineage: Archaea > Thermoproteota > Bathyarchaeia > Bathyarchaeales > Bathyarchaeaceae > Bathyarchaeum. The sequence continues at coordinate 170,736 of CAZUDX010000004.1, forward strand.
GGAGCGCCTATTGTGTCGTGTTCTTCGCAGACTACTACTTTGGCTCCTAGTTTGGCGGCTGTGTATGCTGAGTATGAGCCGCAGGGTCCTCCTCCGACTACGACGATGTCAGGTTTTTCTTTCACTTCTCTTCCCTTTTTTTTGGTTCAATCCGTGATTTTGTTTATTGGTTCTGGAGAAGAATTAAAAGATAGCATATATAAGAGGGCAGTGGTTATATCCCACTTTCTTTGAGGTGTTGCTGTGAGCGAGAGAATGAGCGTCGTTATGCCCAAGTGCATGTCATGCAACCGAACTATTCCTCCGGGAGAAGAGGCAACAAAATCGAATTGCCCCAACTGCGGAGAAATACTTATCTGGCGTTGCGCAAAATGCCGAAAGTTCGGACGAACCTACCGCTGCCCAAAATGCGGATTTACGGGACCGTAGGGGATATTTACCAGACCTTTTTTATTTGTCTCCAAATATGCCCCAATCATTTGCGTTTTCTAAAGAGCATTACGTCTTGTGGCGTTGTGCAGATGTATTCAAATCCAGCTTCTAAAACTTGACTGGCTTCTTTCGTTGTTTTTGCTGTCGCTGAATTATATTCATCGCTTTCGAAGGTTACTAGTTGAGTGTAGATTAAGGTTGTTTTGATATCTCGGTGACCAAGCATCTCTATGATGTGTAGAATGTCTTTGGTTTTGTGAGAAATACCCAATCTTTTAAAGACTGTGTTTTTGGATGAAGAGCTCTGCTATCCAGTCTAGAATTTTTGGTTTTGCTCCTAAGATTGTTTCGATCTTATTCTCACCTTTATCGGTCAATAAGTACACTCTTTTTCTTTTTTTAAATTGGTGTTCTAGTAGCCCATCCCTTTCCAAAAAATAAAGAGTAGAATAGATTGTGCCCGAACTTATCTGGATGCCAAATTTCTCTCGAATAAATGAAATAACATCATAACCCCCCATTGGTGCACTTCCATCTTTTAACTTGGCTAAAACAATGATGTCAAAAAAGTTCTTCACAATTCTTTCACGCATTTCTTTTAAAACTCTCTTCTTCACAATTTTTCCTTCCGGGTTTTTGTTAGGTTTATATCTTCTCAAGTTTCTTCGTCACTTCCTGCAAGTCTTTTAAGAAGGGATGACTTGGATTTTCAAACACGAGAAAGGATTCCCTCTTTGCTTCAAGCACGTCACAATAGCAGGGAATTACTCCAATTATAGAACGTCTAAAGGCTTTCTCCATTTTGATTAATTCACTCCGTTCAATCTCCGACCACATTCGCGTCTCTGGAAAGACCTTATTCAACAAAATCACGCTCTTTTTTTCAAATTCATCATAAAACTCTACGAGCATATTTCTCACACCTTCTACGTCTACTGAATCCAAAGTTGTCACAATAACCGTCATGTCAGAGCTAACTACACCATTAATGGATGAGTATTGGATACCTGGGCTAGTGTCAATAATACAGCAATCCATGTCCATCACATCAAAAATTGAAGTTCGCAACGAGAAGAGTTTCTTGGCGGCAGCTACCTCCCAAGCTCTACTCCTTCCCATCATATTGCGGATTGCTCCGATAGCGGGATTTGCCAAGCCTAAAAGAAGTTTTCCATCTAACTCGTATTCTTCTGAGACATCAATTAAAACCTGCCCAATCCCACATTGTCCAAGCATGAAATCATTAAGCCAAAATTCTACAGGCTTTTGGATTCCCTTTGAAAACACATTATATAGACTCGGAGCACGAAAATCAAGATCCAAAAGTGCAATACTAAATCCTTTACGTGCATAAGTTACCGCTAAATTCGTTGCTATTGTGGTTTTTCCCGTCCCGCCTCGGGAAGAATGTATAGCGATAATCTTATTTTTTATTCTTATATCCCCCAAGCCATCATTCAATATAAAAATACACTCTTCTTCCTTCGCGCCTTTTAGCGAGAAATCCCATCCTGACTAATTGATTTGCAGCCGAACTTTCTACTGCTCTCAATCTATTTGTTTCTCGTGCCAATTCTTCAGCAGTGGCTTCTCCTAATTTGTACAAGGTAATTACTGTCTTTCTCAATGCACTGGGAAGTGAAAACAATGTCACCATATCGGGTTCAAGTTTGAAGGTTTTATCTGTAAGTTTTTGTTTGGTGGCTCTTTGAAGAAACTCTTTCTGAGCTGTTAACATCTTCCCGCCAAACTCAACCACTGTGTCAAATTTCTGGTTTAACTCATGGACTTGGTTAATTAACTCTTTCAATAGAGCTTTAGTGTCTAGTTCGTCCAATGACCTTTCATTTTCAATTCCATCCGACACCGATAATCCCCGAAAAGTGTATTTTTGTGTCTTCAATAATACAACATATAATCTGTTAATCATATAAGATTTTCTACAATCAGAATCTGACATCACCAAAGATTTTAACGCAGATTCGGATAACAAACACATGAGATACTATGAAAACGGAATCAAATCTTAAAGAGCGTTGCCAAAGAATTCTTGAGGAAAATGGAGGAAATGTTGCTGATCAAGCTAGCAGGATATTGCTTGAAGATCCGGGGTTGAAGGACCTACGATCTCCTCTAGAGTTCTTATCAAAAAACTGGCGTGAGCCTCTCACTCCATCAATGATAAGTCTTGCTTGTGAGGCGGTTGGAGGACAGCCAGAAGTTACTCGTGAGGCATCTTTGGCTATGAGTCTAATACATCTGAGTTTCTACGTATGGGACGATATAATAGATAAGGCACGTTCTAAGTTATTCAAGTTGACGCTTTTTGGGAAATTTGGTGAAGGCACAGCCTTAATGATTGGTGGACTTGCATCAGCTAAAGCCTTTTCAATTCTTAATCAAATGCCTGTGAATAGAAAAAAGCATCAAACTGTTGCCACGCTGATATGGGAACTTTGTGCAAGGATGGCAAAGGCTGAAACAATTAATCTCAGAATACGAAACCAAGGAAGTATTTCTTCCAGAAAGAAATTCTCCGTGATAAAAATGGAAGCCACCGACTTGGAAACGTGTCTAAAAATTGGAGCCGTTTTAGGTAACGGTTCTGAAGAGGAGGTCAAACATCTTGGTAAGTATGGGCTGTATCTGGGCATAATTTTAGAATTATGGAAGGATTTTCATGTATCCGTTAATTGGACATTAGAGTTGGACGAAAAAATTGGAAGCGGCGCACTGCCTTACTTATTACTCTGGGCAAGTGAACGTTCCGAAAAACTTCAAAAGAAACTTGAAGGTTTGGTGAAAAGAGATTCAATAGAACCAACCGATATAAAAGAAGTTGTAAAATATACGTTGGAAACAAAAGCATTAAACAAAACCAAGAAAACAATCAAAAAATTTGCAGATAAGGCGATTGAGGAGCTCTTTCAGTTGAGGATGAACAACACTACTCAAGCACTGAAATTCTTTATTGAAGCGCAATCCCAACTCTTTATCGAAAGCCTATCGACATGGCAAGATGCATAGGGCTAAATGGAAGATGGCCATTTCTGGTTTGGGCTAATGGCAAGCAACACTGACACAACAATACCTAAGTAAATATCTGGAACTTTAGCCTTCCTGCACACTTTGATTAATAAGTTCTTATCCTTTCGCTCAACAGCATCTTGAACTTTCGGAAAGATGTCAGGCGCATTCAAAGATTGTAGATGTGAAGCTACATCCGTTATTTTCACGTTGAGACTTTTCATTATTCCACCGTATATCAACATTGTTCCGATTCCTTTTTAAATGTTCTATATAGTTTGATATCTGAATCTAGACTAAGATCAAAGGTTCATGTGATATGAGCGGCATGATTACCGGTGTCCAACTTACCAAACGTGGCTTTCTGGTAACGTTGACTCTTTTTTTTACTTTTTTTATATGGTATTTTGTTTTTGCTCCTTTGGCTCTGCAGCATGTCGTTGGTTCAATTGATGGAATCTATCCAATAGTTTATGGAGCTTTCAATTTTGTCATTGGTATCAGTTTGATATTAAGCGGTTTTTTCATTCATCAATTCAATAAAATACGTTTAATCTATAGATGTTCAATAACCATTTCAATAGTGACTATTGTTCTTCTTTTTGTTTCAAATATTATTCTTAAATTAGCAATGATTTTTATAGGGGGAATATTTTTTGGTATAGGTCAGTTAGTTTTCCTTACGTTTTTCTGGAGCTTAACCGTGCCTGAAGAAAGAGGTCGTATATCTGGTATCGCTGGTTTTTCCATTCTACCCTTTTTTCACATCATATGGCTAACAGCTGAAAACTTAGATTTTTTTGGGATAATATTTTTAGGTCTTATTCTTAATTTAGGAATGCTCGGGATTAGATTATTAAGACCTGAACAAAAAATTTTATTGACGAGAAAGAGGGAAGAAAAAGGATATATTCCTGAGAAAAAAACTGTCCTTTTTTACGCTATTCCGTGGATAATCTTTTCCTTAATTAATGCAACACTTGCAAGCAACATATCACTAAATGTTTTTCTTCGTCTTCCATCTTACCTATACGTGATTCTCCTAGTTTTGCAAATGATTGCATCTGGTGTCGGAGCGTTAGGTGGAGGAATAATTGCAGATCTCTTTGGACGAAAGCTTTCACTAATTTTCAGCCTTACTTTATATGGAATTAGTTCGGCTCTCGGGGGATTTGTCGAAGACTATGCAGTATTCTATTTCATATACGTAGTAAATGGCTTGAATTGGGGGATCCTTTGGGTATTATATGGTTCCGTAGTTTGGGGTGATCTAGCCAACCAAGAAAGTTACGCCAAGAGATACGCGCTGGGATTAACAGTCTTTCATTTGTCTATGGGCACAGGAAATCTTCTTTCTTTTCAAATATCTCAGATATCAATACTAGTTAGTGCCCTAATGAGTTGCGTTTTTATTTTCCTTTCAAATATACCTCTAATTTTAGCTCCAGAACTATTAACCTCAGATTTCCAGGAAAAGATAAAATTAAAAGTACATATTAATGTCATCAAGAAAATCAGGAAAAAACAATCGAAAGATTATGGGTAAATACTATTGAACGTTCTAGGGAATGTGGAAGCATCTCTGATTTCATTTAGTTTGCAGATCCACTGAATCAACCTTTCAACACCTATCACAAATCCCGAGTGGGGAACAAGACAATTTTGCTTTAGATCCATATACCACCGTTGATCAACAGGTTCTATCTTTTCATCCGCCATCTTTTTGAGCAACACCTTTTTTTCGTCTATCATTTTTCCCCCACCTGCAATCTCACCATATCCCTCTGGGGCGAGCAAGTCAACAGATAATGTTAACTCTGACCTTTGGGCATTAGATTTGTAGAAAAATGTCTGAATACTAACTGGAAAATCCGTAATAAAGAAGGGTTGATCAAATTGAAGACTGATTTTTTTCTCCAATTCCCAAGTTAGTTCTTCCCCCCAAAGGATGTTAATTCCATTCTTTTGCAACAATTCGATAGCCTCATCGTAGGTTAACCGTGGAAAAGGAGCTCTCACTTTTTCCATATTTTCAAAATTACGTTGCAATAATTTCAACTCCTTTTGCGCTCCTTTTAATAAACTTTGGCAAATGTAAGCCACCAACTCCTCCTGAACCCGCATTATACCTTTAAAACTACACTTAGCCGCCGCTTCAATCCGCCAGTATTCTGTTAAATGTCGCCTTGTTCTCACTTTTTCAGCTCTGAAGGCAGGGGCTATTGTATAGACTTTTCCCAAACTAGCAACAAAAGTGTCCGTGTAAGGTTGAAGTCCTTGTGTAAGGTAAGCTTTCTTATCGAAATATTTGACCTCGAAATGACCGGGCCACTCTCCAACTGCGGGAATTAATATTGGTCCTTGAACTTCTGTATAACCTTGTTGGTTAAACCATTTCCTAGTTGCATTCAGCACTTTTGCTCTTACTTTCATTATTGCCTGTTTTCTTTTACTCCGTAAGTCGTGATTGCCAAACATGAGTTATTTGGGAAGAAACTTACTAAAGTAAGTTTGCTCAAAAGGTTTTATGAACCCGAAACACGTGCAAACAACAATAATAAAATGGAAAGCAATACGAGCCGACCACATGCTTTTCAAGATTTGGGCACTGACCATTGGGCTTTTAGTCATCTGTTACTTTGACCATCAGAACTTTTTTTGCCCATGGAATTACAACCGGGTATTTTTGAAGCTCCCTAGAAATTTCATTCTCAATTTCTTCATTCGACAATTCGTTGCTTTCCTTCACAAGTGAAATTAAAAGCATAACTTTCTTATTCATAAAGAACTCCTCCATGCCATCTCAATTGTCATAATAAGAGATTTTGGTTTAAACTTCACTATCAATGCATTATCCCAGTCTGAGCCTCTTCTATCTCAATATAACCAATCTTTTTATGTTATATAATTGTTGCTTAACAAACAAAATAAGGTCATGCATATTTTGTCAAAAAAAGGGGGATTTGCGGGGGATGTCTCCAGTTCTTCTGACAAATGCGGATTCACTGGACCATAGCGAGAGTTTAGCGGAACAAGGTTTTTTCTGTTTCTGGAAGGAAATGGCATAGTCTTGCTGGTCTAATCTAAACGCTTTTATGTATTAATCATCAATCACAGTAGCAGCAGCGGGTAGGTGGAGCCTCCCACCCGTTCCGCAATACAAATCCCGGAGTAGGGAGGTGAAAATGAGTGAAAACTAGTGAACTAAGCTTAGCAATAGTCTTCTCCAGTTTATACGCGGTTCTCGTCGTTGTTTTAGCTCCCATATCTTATGGTCCTGTTCAACTTCGTGTCGCCGATTGTCTAATTCCATTAGCGGCTCTGTTCGGTTGGCCAGTGATTGCTGGCGTAACAGTTGGCTGCTTCATAGGCAACACATACTTCTGGCTTGGCCCTCAAGATGTTTTCTTGGGAACAATCGCAAATCTGATCGCGGCAACAATCATTTTTGTGCTCAGAAACAGACAATTCGTAGCTTGCGTTTTAGGTTCTTTACCAATCGGAATCATCGTAGGCGGCTACCTTTGGATTTTCTTTCCCCCACCAGACATCTTCGGATTACAGTTGCCAATGTGGAGCGCCATGATCGTAAGCATAACAATTAGCACTTTGATAGCGGTTGCAGGAATAGGCTATGCTCTACTTAAAACATTAAGCAGTCCTAGCGTTACCACTGCGTTCAAATCACGGGGAATAAAAATCTACATTAAAGAATGAAACATCAAGCACCCATGTGCTTCGAGACAGAAATAAGAGTGGAAACAAGCGCATTAATAGTGTGATCAAACAGAATATACTGGTCAATTCGAAATTGGAGTTGGGAATTCGATGGATATTGTAAGAGTGTTTGAGTTAGCAGAACCATACTTGAAAAAGAACGATTTTGGAATGCCGCACACACGAAGAGTCTTCGAGATTGCTAAAAAAAATTTTGAGATTCCACCAAACTTGGAAGAATTAGTCTTCTGTTCTATAGTCTTGCATGATATTGGAGGAAGCAGCATCCAAAAGCAATACGAAGATGGACCGAAAATAGCAGCCGCCATCCTAAAGCAACTAGGCTATGACGAAGAGTTTGTAAGGGAAGTCTGCGAAATAGTTCGTACACATCATGACCATCCGGAACATCCGTCTCAGGCGTTTAGGATTTTGTACGATTCAGACAAGCTTGTCATGTTTTCGCCTCAAGAATTTCCTCATTACAATTCGAAACCGAATTTTGACTGGAACAAAATTGTTGACCTGATATACTCTGAGCATGCTAGAAAGTTGGCTAAGGAACTTTTGCGGCAAAGAAGAAGTGAAGAGACAAATTAGAAACAAGGTTTTGATGAAAAAGGCAATTACTCTGATGCTACCATGTTATTCCCAAAAACCTGTTCGAGGAGATTTGGTTTTCCTGAATAAGTTATTTTAGGGCTAGACATAAAATAGGTATATTCAGTGTCTCACGATCAAATATGTGTCAAGTTGGGGAATGGGAATGCGTAGGAAAATAATGTCCAAACTTTTAGTTGCGCTCATTATGGCATTTATGGTTTCAGCAATTATTGCTTCATCAAATGTGTTAACAGTGGTTGCTCAAGAACCCGTCACTCTTGAAGAAATCATGGCGGCGATAGACGCGCTTGACGAAAGGCTGGACGACATAGAAGCAGACACAACCGCTTTGAATTCAGCCCTGATTTCGTTAATCGCCGCAGTTGATAACTTGCAAGGCCAGTTGGATTCTGTCAGCGCCACCACCGCAACTACTGTGGAAATTGCCGCCTTGGATTCAGCTTTGGACGAACTAAGGGACGTGGTTGATGCTATACAGACAGACTTGGATTCTCTCAGCGGCACTGCGGCAAGCAAATCGGATGTAAGTGATTTAAGTTCAGACGTGGAAGAACTGAGAATAACCATTGACGAAGTTAAAGCGAGTTTGTCTGCCCTTAGCGACGCAACTGTGTCCCCAGCCGACCTAGACATTGCAAAAACTGACCTGTCTGAGGACATCGAAACTCTGAACACACTGGTAACAATAGCCATCGTGTTGGCTCTGATAGCCGCAGTAACCTCAACAGTGGCAGTCTACCTTATGCTGAAAAAGAAATAGCTGGATAGAACCCTGCTGAATAGGGGCGAAATCTCCTTTTTTCGGGTTCGCGCTTGGTTGTAAGTGTAACAGTTATATAACATGACGTATGTCATAATTAATAGGTCCTTAACATGCAACATAAGACACCATCGGTTCTAACGCTTTTTTTGGTTGGATTATTAATTTCAGTTGCCTTTATTGTAACAATAGAAACATCGAATGGAACAACAGATGAAACAGAATCGCTTGGAAGCGTAGAAATCAGAGAATACGAAGGCATAGACCTCTCTTCAATCGATGATTTCAGAGAAAATTCGATTAAAGGACCACAATATGTCGATCTGGAAAACTACACACTCACTATCACGGGACTTGTAAATAACGAATTACAATTCAGCTACGATGATGTTCTTAACAATTTTCAGAATTACGAAAAAGTCGTCACCTTATATTGTGTTGAAGGGTGGAGTGTAACCCTACTCTGGGAAGGCGTGCTAATCGAGGATTTGATCGAAGAAGCAGGAGTTGACCCAAACGCAACCACAGTAATATTTTACGCATACGACGGCTATACCACCTCAGTACCACTGGACTACATAATCGATAACAACATAATAATGGCTTACAAAATGAACAACGTAACCCTTCCACCCGAAAGAGGCTTTCCATTCCAGCTTGTGGCAGAGAGCAAGTATGGTTACAAGTGGATAAAATGGATAACAGCAATTGTACTATCAGACAACGATAACTTCTTGGGATACTGGGAAAGCAGAGGCTTCTCTAATGACGCAGACCTGAATAGCGGCGGATACGGCCCACCACAATTTCCTGGAATTCCTGAATTTCCGTCTTGGGTTTTTCTGCCATTATTCGTGGCAGCAACTTTGGTAGTCATAATCTACGGAAAGAGACTGAGAAGAAATCGTGCTTTAGTTCAGACTCAACCCTAGCATTTTACTCTTGTCTCTCATTTCTAAGATGCTTGATGACTAGTCGGTTGTTTGTGCGGTCATTTGGTTCTAGCCGTTTTTCTGCATCGAATCTTTGTTAATGCGACAGCAATAAGAGCCGCGAATGTGAATATCAGCAAGATTGTGGCTGATGACAATTCTGGGATAACTGTGGAGCCTATGATTTCTATTGAGGTTGTACATTGTGAGTACGTGAAGGCAAGCGATGAATGTGTATCATTCTCCGACAAAACTACCCCACTCAACGGTTGCCCATCAGATTCAATTTCATAGGGACCCCCCAGCAACTCGTTTGGTATTGTGACCGTGCAAAATCCGTAACACCCTGAAGTTTCTGCAACATCGAATAGGAGTTTTTTGTTTTCTATGACGAGTTGGCAATTTGACATTTCAGAGGTACTTTCAGTTGTAACCTGAAAATCTGTCCCGCCATCACTTATTACATGATTAATGTTTGTACCATCAGGTTCTGTGCCCACAACAGCCCTAATCATAAAATCGCTACTAGTTTCTTCTCGCCAATCTGTTCCATTCCAATACCAACTCCGGTCAGAAGGATCGGTAGTATCTTCTCCAAGATCAGGGTTGTAGTCAGTTATCCACTCTATGCCAATGTAGAAGTCTACTCCTTCGTTTACGTTAATGCCGTAAGATGAAAGATCCACGTTAAACCAGCCTTCAGTAGTCGGTGTTTGCTCAAAAGGCGTAACCAGATCGCCCCGATTTTCATCCATAATATGAACCTTAAATGTATTCGACTGAGAAGAAGAAACGTAATCCATATAGTAGCAAGCAATCAAAAGTTGATCTGTAAACAACGGAGTAAATCTAACAGCATCAATATCTCCAGTCGGACGTGAGTCACCCCATCGAGAATTGTCGTAATCATAGGCGTATTCTAGTTGGTTCACGTTTCCTACAGCCCTAAGAGTTCCAGCGCCTGAAACCGTTACGCTTGTGGTTACCGCATATGTATCGGATACACTTACGCCACCAGTAGTTTCCCACCTCATGAACGTATAGCCGCCGCTAAACGACACTTGATAATTTCCAGCAACAACCTCAATGTCTGTTGGAAGAGAAAATGTTGAGTCTGCAAAGGTTACACGCCCCAGATTGTCATTGCCTCCGCCATCCTGAATAGATTCAAGATTAACCGTGAAAACAGGTTCCATAGAATATTCAATTTCCAACTTTGGTTCGTTGCTGGCTTCTTTTGACTGAAAAATCGCGTATCCATCAGATGTTTTGCTTTCAAATTTTAGAGTTTCCGTTAGAGTTCCTGATGGAACCGCCGTCTCCACGTCTGCAGTTACATCCCATGACTTGTATATATTATATGTATAAAACATGCTAAAGGACCAGATGCCTGTGGGTTCAGTATTGAAACTTGGCTTGTTGTTCCATGTGATTCCCTGTTCCGTCCATAGATTATCTGAGCAATAATAGGCTCCAATTTTGTCTGCAGGGCTACCGTATATGTCTCCGCCTGTTGAAGAAAGGTACATTTTGAGTTGGGCGGATATGATGTTGGCTGTAGTTGGTATGCTAGACAAGTCAAACATAACATAGATGAAATCTTGTTCCGAATGGGCGCTTACATACATAGAACCGCTACTTCCATAGTTTGCGCTTGGATTAGAGGAGTTTACATGCGCATCTGCAATTGCCTCTATCGTTACGGTGGTAGAGCCAATAGCTGGTGAAGCATCAACAACAAAGGATTGTAGATTTAATAGCGGTGATGTCAGGAGTATACTAATCAGAAGGAAGAAGACAAGTAGAGATGTTTTTTTCGTTTTTTCACCTCCCTTTTACCTTAATCTGAGAAAGAATAATCCGTTAACGGGATAATTATATCCCAACATTTTATTCCCAATAATATTTTTCTGCTCACATTTAATTAAAGACTTGTGGAAGATTCTTCCATCTAAAAACTTGTTTTCGAGTTTTTCCCGAAAAAAGGAAAATGAGACTTTCTTAAATGTTTTTTAGATGTTTCAACATTTTTATTGTTAAATTTCATCGTGCGCGCAAGTTAAATTATGACTTGATTTAGCAATATAATCGACAAAAAGACGCCAATTACCTTCTTGAGGGGAATCAATTTTTCTTCGATTCCTTGGCGAGCATGGTTTCATGCTTCTTTATTGTCTCAGCTACTGCTATCTTTGTTGTAGCCCCTATTAACTCGCCCATCTTTGTGTGTCCACCAGTGGTTCTCACCTTCTTGTCAGGGTCTGTTCCAGAAACAACAATCATGTTATCCGTTCCCGTGCCTGTAGCTAGGCTTTCCGGCGAAACCGAGCTTCGGGCATCCATGTCCTGAAGGGCAGCAGTCTTTGCTTCTGTAGCGGTTATAATCGTTTTTGCCAGTGCTCCATCGGTTAAAGTGACATTAGTCAGAAGAAGGATGTTGATTGTTCCAAGTATTTTTGCATAAGCTCCATCCTGTTCAATCCAACTTGCCTCGTCGACTCCAGACCGCAGAGCGTTGCCTACTCCTCCAGTAGCCAAACAGCAGACTATGCGGTTCTGATAGGATTTTTCGCAGACTGCAAGGTTGTTCATGTTAGCTCCTGTGCTCAAAAAAGAGAGGTCATTACTAGGGATTCCCAACACCTTGGGGAATTCTTCTTCGAACGCCTCATAATTCATCATGGTAATCTCCGCCAATTCGAGGGGCTGATAGGCATTAGCGACAAAACGTACTTCATCGTAGCCGTTCAAAGTGGAGATAACTCGACGTTTTTCATTAAAGGAAACAAGCAGGGTGTTCACGTCAACGTTTCGATACTTATGGTAAAGAATCTCTGCTTTCACATCTTTTAGGTTCAATTTAACTTCTTTTTTCTCCATTTTGGAACCTCTGTAGTTATTTACTTTATTCTCCCACGCCTTCAAGTAACCCTTCAATGTTCAAGTAAAGTTACTGTAGTTGCTTCTTCATATTTTCTGTGGCATCCCACAGCCCTCTCTCAATAGCTTCCAGAAACCTTTCAACTATATTCTGTAGAGCGAAAGGGTTCATTTCCTTGAACTACTTTTGTATCTCTGCATCTAGGACAATCGTTACTTTTTTGGTGTAAAAATTTTTGTGCCTACATTAAACGTAGTTTACGCCAAATTGAAATGCGCGCGCAGTGTTACTTCACGTAGAATATATCTTGTCCTTCTTGCGGTTTCTTTCGAATCTCTTTCTTTAGTTTCTTCTCTATCTTTCTTTCTTGGCTTCCAGTTATCTTTGCATCATAGTCCACAAAAGCACACACAAGCTCGGCAAGATTCCCGTTAATTTCCTTCAGCTCATCTAAGGAGAACTGAGCCATGATGTCAGGATTGTCAGCCCACTGCATCCACCCTGTCACACTTCGTTGCAAGGCAAGAATGGTGAACCTTATCGTTCGTACCATATCTAGGCGGTCCTGTCCCTCAGCTTTCGCTGCCTTCTTTATCTTATCCGAAATCCTCTGGCAGTCGTTAACCCATCTTCTTTCCATGAATAATACCCCAAACTGGCAATAGGAATGCCCCGAATAAAAGGTTTCTTAATTTTAAATACTATTCATAAAAGAATATAAGAATCGATAAAATCTTCTTTTGGATATGGGACTAACTAATAAAGGGAAGAAAGAGCCGTCGTTGGCTTTTGGCGGACAAGCGGTTATGGAAGGGGTGATGATTCGCTCCAAAAAGCACATGGTAGTATGTGTGCGGCAACCCAACGACGAAATACTGACGAAGACCGAAGAAATACATTCCCTCGCTGATAGATTTCGAGTCCTGAAACTTCCCTTTTTAAGGGGCATCCTAGCTCTGTTTGAAACCTTATTCGTGGGAATCAAGGGCATCTATTATTCTGCAAACGCAGCTTTGTATGATGAAGAGAACGAAGAGGAGAGCCTTAACCCTAAAGAAATCGCCATTGTCGTTGCTGTGGCTCTGGCATTATCGGTACTTTTGTTCAGTGTCACGCCATTCTTTTTAACGTCCCTCCTCAATCTCGGGGGAGGAGTTGTCTTCAATATCGCAGAAGGAGTGGTCCGCCTCAGCTTCCTCTTGGTTTACCTTGCTGCTATTTCTTTGGTTGGAGATTTCAAACGAATTTTTCAGTATCACGGTGCAGAACATACAGCCATAAACGCGTATGAAGCTGGAGTTGAGTTGAACGTTGAAAACGCAAGAAAATACTCTCGTTTTCACGCTCGGTGTGGAACATCCTTCCTTCTTATAGTCACGGTGCTTAGCATTTTGTTGTTCTCTCTTATGCCGAGTGCTGATTATTGGTGGAGGTTAGCCTACAGGATTCTTCTCATTCCCGTCATCAGCTCTATTTCCTACGAGCTTTTGAGGCTCAGCGACAGGTTCAAAGACTCTACAATCATGAAAGTTTTAACAGCACCAGGTTTAGCCCTTCAGCATTTAACGACGAGACAGCCCGACGACAAGATGATCGCTGTAGCCATAAAAGCTGTGAAAGAAGTTGACAACCTCCAAAGAACATATGAGTGACATTGGGGGTTCGAGTTGCTTGTTGTTCTGATTTCTTGCTTGAGCTTTTGGCATATAACAGTCATTAGTATAGCTTTGCAAGCATTAATAGCTTTCAAGTTTCCAAGCACAAAACGGATGGGTTTGTAGAGTAGACACTAACTTTGGTCATGAGACCGCTCTATTAGTGTCAATATCCCCCTTTCAGGAGTTAACTTGTTTTGTCTAAGTTTTTGTTGCCCTTGTGTATTCAAGAAAGATTTTCAGCCTTTTGCATTCGTCGAAGTTTTCTGTTTTACAGTATTTTTTGATCGTTTGCTCTGCGTCAGGTTTCCATGCGCTCGTACCGACTTTAGCTTGGCAAGTGTTATCGTCTTTTTCAAAACATACACATTGCACATAAATCACCTTGCATTAGTAATTCTATTCAAAGCTTAAAATAATTTCTAGACACAATCATAGCTCAAATCGACGTCTAAGACTTCGTTGATGTTTCACTTAATTGAGAAATGTATTGTGTGACTGTCTAGAACTTGTTTGATGAAAAATTTTAAATATTTACTGCATAGAACTTGTATATGAAGTGCTTTTTTAATTGGGAAATCCCAGCAACTCCTCTGGTAATTCAAAGAATGAATCAACGAAAATTACGTTGGAAGCTAAAATCTCAATCGGAGTTTTTATACTTGTTGTTATAGGATGTTTAGTGCTACTCTGGGAAAACCGGTCTTACGATGTGTACTCGAAAACCCAGACAGAAATTAAGACTGATAATGGGATTACGATAACTAATTTGACATCTACAGTCTTCATTCAAAACTATTTTCCCTTTTATCAAACCCGGATCAAGTCAAAAATATTGAATATAACGGATGGGAAAATAGTAGATTCTATAGAGAATGACCAAGAGAGACTAGAAGAAGCGAATATCAAAATCTATTCCTATTCTTTTAAAATGGAATATGGCGGCAAAGAGCTTATTCCGCTATACAAAAGAAATGACCCTACACAGTTTCCAAGTTTACGCTCGTTTAGTATGAGTAACACCACCGTGATTGTCAAGTGGAGTTATAACATGAGTGAACCTAGTCCGGGTCAGGATCCGTACCATGTCATATTAATGTTGGAAGCAGGAAAAGGTTGGTTGCCCTCAGGGATCCACCCACTTCTTTGGTCAATTTTGTTCTATCTGATCTTCGTTGTTTCAGGTTTAATTGTTTCTCGGATTGTTTTTGAAAAGGGAAAAGTCAGTGAAGATTACGGAATTCTAACGAAATTCACCAATAAAGGATGGGAGGATGCTAGGGATGAAAAGACCGAAAAAAGTTATCGAGAGGGGTTGCAAAGAATAATAGATTTTCCCAGTAAAAAGAATAGTTTCCCGAAAGCGATATTCGGACTGGGTATTTTCATTTTCAAGAGCATTATTAATAGCACATGTAAAAAACATCATGAAAACCTCAATTCTTATAAGATTACTCCTTACAAAAAAGAAGCACTAAAGAAGATTTTTGCCAAGTATTCAAAACAATCATTCAAAGAAATTAAGGACATGTTACCTGAACTTAAGGCAATAATTGTCGGTGTATTGTTTCTTGTTTCAGTCGGAATTTCATTTAATTGGAAATTAGGTGCAGCAGCACCCCTTGTAGCCAGCGTCGGAATAGCCTACTTTTTCGTCAATATTGGTTCACTCTTCTATTTTGTTAAAAAGTCAACAAAAGATGCCATTTGGATAACTCTAGCATTTTTTGCGGGCATTCTCGTTGTATCTTTTCCAAGCCTTATTGAAATTTTAAGATATCTTGGTTGAAACACTTGTCCAAGTGCGAACACTGAAAACTCTATTCTCTGTCCAGCATCTTGGCTTAATGAGCCGCAATTACTATATCCTCACCATGCAGACAGAAAGTACTGTGGCACAGCTGTCAGTTAACTAAAAATACAAAAGACGTTAATAGGCAGTTTGTCTTTCCTCAAAACTAGGCGATTATCGTGGATTCATTGAATCTTGACTTGAAGGCTTGGAAGCTCTTTTTCACTCTCTACAAGTTAGCAGAGTTGGGCGCCTCCAGCCGAACTGTTAAGGTCTCCACGGAATATCTTGCCGAAAAGATAGGGGCTTCACAGCAGACAGCCTCCAGACACCTAATCAACTTGGAAAAGATGGGATGGATCAAACGAACCATAACCCCAGAAGGCTGCTTGACGAAAATCACCAGCCAAGGAGTTTCCGAACTGAAAAAACTGTACTCGGAGTTGCGGTTGATATTTGAATCAGAATATCCTCCCTCAATGACTTTGGAGGGAACTCTCTTCAGTGGATTGGGAGAGGGAGCCTACTACGTAACCAAAGAGGGCTATCGGAAGCAGTTTATAGAAAAACTTGGTTTTGACCCGTATCCTGGAACCCTTAATCTCAGGGTGACAACTGAATATGACCTGAAGTCCCTGTCAGAACTTGAAACCTATCCTGCAGTAGAACTTGAAGGATTCAAAAATGAAACCAGAACTTATGGTCCAGTCAAATGCTATCCCGCCATAATAAACAACAAGGTGAAGGGCGCAGTCCTTTTCGCATTAAGAAGCCATTACGACACGTCTGTACTGGAGATTATTTCCTCCACGTATCTTCGAAGCCGCCTCAAACTGAAAGACGGACACAAAGTGAAAGTGGAGATTCTAATTTTACCCTAAACTCCACTTTTCGTCTTTTCACCCGTTGAAGTATTCCATGATTTTTCTCATGATTTTTGAGGAACTGTCCAGTTCTCTCTTTCCGAATCTTCCAATCTTCGCAACTTGAATGTTTACGTTTTTTTCTTCAACTGCTTTGTTCACTTCCCTTTCTATGCCATCTTGATCGTGACCCACGGCTATCACGTCCGGTTTTATCTTTTCAATTACTTTTTCTATGCTGAAATCTTCTAAACCCAAGATCGCTTCGTCCACCACCTTCAGGGACTCAACGAGCGCTCTCCGTTGGTCTTCCGGCATGACAGGCTTTTTCCCTTTCCTCGCTTTGACGGTGCTGTCTCTAGCCACTATAACAATCAACTCGGCGTTTTTGCCGCCAGCTTTTTTTGCTTCTTCCAAAAATCTCACATGACCTAAGTGGAGGAGGTCAAAGGTTCCCGAAGCCAGCACAACTCTTTTTTTCTTCTTTTTTTCTACCATGAGAACTCCACAGCCCCTAACAGTCGCAGGGCATCTAGCAGTCCCTCACAATAGGCAACGGAAGCTAGGCTTGTTTCCAGTTTGCCTTTCTCCTGATAATATTTCGCGTCTTCCAAATAACGTTTAGCCGACTCGAATAGCTTTTTTGCTCCCTCTTCATTAAGGTGCACGGCACCAGCGACATCACCTATCTCCCCAACGACACGTTCAGCGCCTCGAATATAGTTGGAAACTAGTTCTTCCAGAGTCATTCAGCCATCCTCCTAATCTCTTCTGGAGCATCTGCCAAGGTGATAAGAGCTTCGGCTTCCATGAAATGCAGTTTACCTGGAAAAATGAGCGTGTGTGGAGGAGCACCAAAATCGTGGTTTATCACTTCTTCCAAATATCCTGCCTTAACCGCAGGCTCGTGTGAACCTGCTCTTGCCACTCCTATGACCAAGGTTTTTGATGTGATAAGTTGCTGTTTTTTCAGTTTTTCTATTTCTAGAAGCGTCTGTAGTGCTTCCTTGATGGTTAAGTATCGTTGTTCCTCAGCTTTTATGTCCAAATAGCAAATAGTGTGGAGTCCCCTCTCTTTGTTTTCTGAGATGACATTGTAAGGGGCTTCAGAGGCGAAATTTTTTTCAGGAAACGGTATTGTGACGCTTCTTCCGTACTTGTAGTTTTGCAATCCTGAAAGTCCAATGACGGCTGAAACAACAGAAGCACCATATATAATTCGGGTTTTGATTCCTTGCTTTTCTGCGCGGATTCGCAGGTCTACATGTGTTGTGGCGATCATGGGGTCTCCTGGAACCAATAAAGCCGCTTTTCCCTTCTTTGCCTCTTGTAGAATTGGTTTTCCCTCTTCTTCTTCTAAGACTCTTCGCGCCACAATCGTAACCGCTTTTCCAACCTTCTCTTCAAGTTTTCGAATAGAAAGTCCAGGCATTATGCTTGTGTAAAATTCAGCAAAAACAGCATCAGCCGTTCTGACCTCTTCCAGTCCCCTGAGGGATACGTCCTTTTCATCGAATAAACCTAATCCCACGAAGACGAGTTCACCCAAAGCTTTCACATCCAGTATCCTACAGTCTTTCGGCAACAAAAAATATTAGGGTAACTGCTTCCACATTAGGAGATGCCTTGTGGGTGGGCCCGTAGCTCAGCAAGGCAGAGCGGCGGACTGGTCCTACGGGACTAGGTTGAGGCTCTTAACCCGTAGGTCAGGGGTTCAATTCCCCTCGGGCCCGCCAACCCTATTCGGGGGGCATTTAGTTGTCTATTCTTTGGATGCTGGAGAGGGAAAAGTTAAAACATGCTCGATTACAGTAGTATGTTTTATTCACCGATGAGGTGATCAGGCTAATTGAAAGTAACACATAAGCAGATTCTTCTCCTGAACCTTTTCGTTGGATTGTTGGCTGTTGGAATTTTAGAATCTGAATATGGAATCGTAAGAGCTTTTGTTAGATTCATTTGCACTTCTTGCATTGGATTGGGGTAACAGACCAGTATGAATCTAAGTCGGCTACGTCACATAACACAGACAATCACCTTTGTTATATCTAATCTAGGCTTTATTCCAGCATTGAAAACCGGACTTATCTGCCCATTCTTCTACTGTTACGGATGTCCCCTCGCATCTGCTGGCTGTCCCATAGGAGTCTTACAGCACTTTATGATTATTCCAGCGATTCCTTTCTATCTTCTAGGTACCCTAGGCATTTACGGAACAATTTTTGGCAGGGCATTTTGTGGCTGGGCTTGTCCCTTTGGGGCATTTCAAGACATATTAGCGGTTTTCAAGAAAAGAAAAAGGAAACTGCAGCCTTTCACTTATTCCAAGTTCGCCATGTTGTTAGTGGTTATTGTTTTAGCATGGATTACTTTGGATACTTTCTTCTGCAAATTTTGTCCTGCTGGAAGCCTATTCGCAGCCCTCCCAACTCCCTTCTTTTATTCATCTCTGAACTTGGGTATCTTTTTTTATGTTCACATAGCAACCTTGATCTTGACCGTTGTTCTGGTGCTGCTTTTCTCAAGATTCTGGTGCCGCTATTTATGCCCATTAGGTTCTATAGGCGTCCTCAACAAACTGTCCCTTCTCACAGTCTCCCTTGACTCAACCAAATGTACGAAATGCTTAGACTGCTTAGATGTGTGCCCCATGGGGATAGACAAACTGTCGGATATCGGTTTGTCAAGCGATTGCATCCTGTGCGGGAAATGCGTTGAAGCCTGCCAAATAGACGCCTTGAAAATGAATCTAAGGAAACGAAACAAGACTTATTAGCTGTCTTTCGCCAACAATTTGTTTGATACCAATGCGAGCCAAACACGCTGTCATTTTTTTGTTGTTAACGATTATATTTGCTCTCGGCGCTGATCCTGTGGTTGGAAAAGAGAAAGCACCGAATTTCTCGTTATTTAGCATTAATGGAGAACAATTCAGTCTATCTGATTATCGGGGGAAGGTTGTTATCTTAGACTTCTTCGCCACATGGTGCGGTCCGTGCATACTCGAAATCGAACATCTTAAAGGTCTCTACGATGAGTATTCACCAGACCAACTTGTCATCTTGTCCATAAGTGTAGATCCATACAGTGATACCGTTCAAGACCTCAAAAATTTCGCTCAACAAAATGAGATGACATGGACAGTAGCTCTTGATACAAACGACGTTGCCTACAAATATGAGGTGTCACCTATACCGCATTTAGTCATAGTTGACGCTGAAGGTTACAAAAGGCACAGTCACATTGGGCTAACGGGAGAGTCAAAGTTAAGCTCAGAAATAGATTCTCTACTTTCGGAAAACGTAAACAGTGACCCCAACAGTAATCCTGACACAAAGCAAACCGAACCACCCTACACTCTAATAGCTGCCATAGGCGTAGGCGCCATAGTATTCCTAGTTGTTGGCATAGTCGTAGCAAGAAAACGGTTAGGGCGGTCAAAACCTGCTAAAAGCCGTCACTCCCGAAAGCGCAAGCGCTAAAAACGCCTTCTACCCTATATTATTCATCTGTTCTGTGAGGTGTTTATTGTGACTGTTTTCAAGTTGCCGAAAATGACTAAACAGGAAATGTGGAAGCTGATTCGGAGGCAGCGGCTGTGCCGTATCGCCTTCAAGGGAGACGATTACCCGTACATGGCTCCATTCCAGTATATTGTATTGGATGATACGTTGTATTTTCACTTCACGGATTACGGCACGAAAATGAAGCTGATAGAAAACGACAAACGTGTCTGCGTCGAAATCGAAGAATACAGGGAAGACCTGAGCGAATACAGCTTCATCGTCCTACGGGGCACCCTAAAAGTCGTCACCGACCCCCAGGAAAGAGCCAAGGCACTGCAGAAACTTGCAGAAGAGGGAGAACAGAAGCTATCCCCGAACTTTCTTCCCGCACACGGCTTCCGAAAAGAAGACGGCTGGAACTCACTAACTCCAGAAAACCCTTCCCTAGTAGCCATCAAACTCGAGAACATAACCCAAGAAATCGGACTGAAATCTCCGTGAATTGCTGGAGCTGTGGACAAAAAAAGAAAGAGGTTGCTTCAGTTTCCTGAAGCTTGTTTATTGTTAGAATGGCGCAAATACTCCGATGAACACTAGCCATGCTAGGATTGATTTTGCCACGAAGCTGAGTATGATGTAGACTCTTTCGCCGTACAGGTAGTCTCTCCAGCGTCCAACGCCCTTGTACTGTAGAACCATGTTGACTGCGAAGATGTTGAACATGAAGAAGTAGATGAGCAATATCATGTAAACAAACGTCGGTACTTCAGAGTTAACAGAGTTGATAGCTGCTATGAAGTATGCGTAGAGCACAACCCATGGTGTGAATCCAGAGATGCTTCCTAGAATGAAGGCTGACCAGCTTGTTTTCTCCGTTTTCTGGTTTATGACTTCCATGAGGTAACCGAACATTATCATCATTGCATTCAACACGAAAATCATGACCAGCGACCAGAAATCCCAGACGCTCAAGAACAAGGCAATCAGCACAATCATTATGGAGCTAGAGAAAACATATTCGTACCATCGGTATGGATTCATGCCTTTTTTCAGATACTCGTTATACTGTTTATTCTTAACGAATGCAATAATGAAATGAGCTAATGCAGAAATCAGCGGGAAAGATGCCACAATAATTCCCAAGTATCCTATTGTGAACAAGATCTGTGGGTCTGGATTTATTTCTATTTGAAATGGTGGGCCTTCAATTATTGTGAATTTTGGATAGAAAGTGTAAATGCTACGTTCCCACTCAAGTTGAGTTCCCAACACCAACATCAATAATCCTTGGATAAGATGCAAAACACCAGCAGCAATGTTGAAGCGTTTCAGGTAGCTGAAAGAAATCGGCGACTCTGCTATAATCCTTTTTCTTTCTTCAGAATTCATGATATATAGTACAGCGGAGAAAATTTAAGGTTTCCGTGCCTTCAAAAATCAATCAACATTACTGAAGAATCATAAAAAAGGGGGAGAAAAAAGTCTCCTATTTTGGCATTAACACTGAATCGATTGCGTGAATTACTCCATTGGTGGCTTCAATGTCGGTTTTTACGGTTTTGGCGTTGTTCACTTTCACGTATTTGCTAATGTGCCACATCAATCCGTCAATTTTGATTTCTTGACCCTGAACGGTCTTAACTGTCTTGGTTCTCTTGAAGTCAACAATCATCAGTTTTCCAGGTACCACATGATACGTGAGAATTGAAGTCAGTTTCTTCTTATCTTTTAGCAAGGCATCAATTGTTCCAGCTGGCAGCTTGGCGAAAGCTTCATTGGTTGGAGCAAAAACAGTGAACGGTCCTTTACCCCTTAGTGTTTTCACAAGACCTGCTGCTGTAACGGCTTTGCAAAGGGTTGTGAAAGAATCCGATGCTAGTGCAGTGTCAACAATATCTTTAATCTTAATCACCTCCAAGTTTTTCTAAAAGAGAGGCATAATTTGGATGATTTCCTGAGCCTCTGTTTGCCTCTTAACGAATTAAATATTTATGTTCACGGTTTACACGTGAACACACTGTCTTGCATGGTACACAAGCAGGAGTTTCCTTTTTTATCGCAACAACAAATCTGATTAAAGGTCTTTTCATTACTCAACTAACTTAAATGCTATTTTACCCATTATTTTGGGGGCGACATTGCCAGAAGCACCCTGCTTAAAGGTTCAAAAGAACTTAGGTGAAAAAGCCATTCGTCTAGTCAACGAGCTTAACCTTTTTAACCGCGAATTGAAGGTCCAACAAGTTGACGACCACCTATGCATACCTTTACCCAGTGAACCACTCCCAGTCGTTCTCAAGGAATTTACGAATAAACTAAAAAATTTCGAAATCTCAGTCCATGACTTTCCTAAGCGGACTAAACCCCCTCCCAAACTTCTTGATTTCCTCGCAGACAAACTGCCTCCTCATCTCTTAGAGAGTGTTCCCCGAGCCATCGATTTCGTAGGCGACATCGCCATCATCGAGATTCCCTCAGAACTTGCAGACCACAAAAAGACAGTTGGCAAAGCTATACTGAGGGCTCATAAGCAGACACGCACGGTCTTGGCGAAGTCAGGGGCTGTTGAAGGAGTTTACCGTGTAAGAGACTTTGAAGTGATAGCAGGAGTTGAAAAGACGGCTACTGTCCACAGGGAATACGGTTGCGCATACCACGTGGACGTTGCCAAAGCCTACTTCTCCCCCAGACTCTCCAGTGAACACAACCGAGTTGCCTCACAGGTGCAAGAAGGAGAAACTGTGGTTGACTTGTTCGCCGGAGTCGGTCCCTTCGCAATTCAGATCGCAAAGAAGCATGAAAACGTGAAGATTTACGCTGTTGATGTTAATCCAGACGCCATAGCACTGCTGAAAAGAAATGTTGCTTTGAACCGTGTCGAAACACAGGTTGTGCCGACTCTTGGCAACGCTAGAAAAGTTGTGAATGATCAGTTGATGGGTGTCGCAGATCGTGTAATCATGAACCTGCCAGAAACGGCGATAGAATACGTTGATGTGGCTTGTGATGCCCTCAGGATGGAAGGCGGTATTATGCATTATTATGAGTTCACAAGAGTTTCAGATTCACTGGAAACAGCTAAAGTTCGGTTGACCGAAGCCGTGAGCCGCAACAACCGAAAATTAAAGAAAATCCTCTTGGCGAAGACTGTTCGAGAGGTTGCCCCTTACACTTGGCAGGTGGTTGTGGACGCTGAAATTCAATAATTCTCCACGACAAGCGTGACCGTAACAGCTTGATTAGAATCTTTCAGTTTTTCAACAAATTTTCTTGAAAAGTCGCTGGCAGCCTTGTCAGCTGATATTGCCAACGTTCGACCACATACGTAACTGCTCTTTCTAACAACCAGATCCGTTGGATGAACAAATGTTAACTGAGGGCTTCCTTTAGCCTTCACAACCTCTTTCAGTTCGTCTGCTGCGATTGTTATGGTTATTCGTGCACTTTCTTTTCTTGCGGCTTCTTTGAAGTCAGTTGGCAAGTCGGCTGCACCTTTTGTTGCTTTCACGGCTATTATACAGTCTCCTTGCTTGGTGAGAGTTGCTTCCTTTGTGAACTCGAAGGTTGTCTTGTGGGTTCCAAGTACGTTTTCGTGCCCGTGTGCAGAAAAGACAACAGTTAAAGATGCCATACTATGACAAAATGCCGTATCCTTCAGATATTACTTTAGCCTTCATAATATCATGTATGTTATTCGAGAACTTCTATGGAGTCAACCTTTCCATCGCCGTCCAAGTCAAATCCCTGAATCACAGCAGCGAATTTTTCTTCGCTGAACTTCTTTAAGGTCTTCTCCCAGAATTTCGTGAGGGCCAATACACAAGCTTTTGTTCCCACTGCCTTGTTGCCGGCGAGAACGATAACCCTCTTTTCTTTGTTCCAAGGGTTAGGTATTCTCGCTATTAGCCCTATGTTGTCAGCGGTGTAGACTTTTTTGGTTTTTTCTGAGACTAAGCCTCCCAAAAGGAACCCGTGTTCAGAGGGCATCATGTTAAAACGTATAGGCAAAAATTCGTTGAACTCTTGGGTAATCAAGTTGGTCCCAGGTCCACCTACCAAGATCAAGTTGTTGCTTTCCTCCTTCTCAGCCTTCACGTCAACATCCAGCTTGATCAAAAAATCTTCCGGTAAATCCACGAACTGGCCCAGAAACAGGGTTAAATATGCAACATAATGTCCGTCTCTGGCTTTGGCTTTGAATGGTCCGTGAGGGTCGGGGCTTCCAACTACGATTTTTCCGTCAAAAATGCCGTCTTTGATTAGAGGAGATAGGAAATGTTTCATTTTTTCATTTATGTTGGTGGCTGGGAAACTGTTGATCTTTTGGTAACCGTAGGGGAGTTCTACTCCCATTGCTGGAAAAACGGCTTTATAGTATTTTGCAACTGCTCCCTTCTTTTCTTCTTCTCTAACGACTTTTACTACGCCAGCTTTGGTCAGCTTTCTGATGTGATAGTAGACTTTCTGCTCGTGCATTTCCAGTTTCCTAGCGACCTCCATGGGGTACATTTCTTTTTCGCTCAGGAGTTGCAGAATCTTCCAGCTGAGTTTGTTCAATATAGATTTGAGTCTCTCGGGGTCCTCAAAAACCGCTATGTCCTTAGCCATTAGTTGTCTTTTTTCACCGCTGAGTAAGCGTTTCTTTTTCATGCTTGCAACTATAACAGGTTCTCTTATAAATATTATTTTAATGGTTGGTGACTGCGACGTCTCATGGTGCGCTGAAATATAAATCCATACAATAGCCTCATATTTTTTGTTTGTGAGTTTTAAAGAACTTATTTGTATTCCAAATTCATGAACGTGTAACTCAGACAAATTGCTATGATTTGCTTAGAGGTTAATTTTATTAGACACCTCTATTGTAGAAAAAAATGGAAGGATAAATCTGGCACTCAGCGAGTCAATTACACCAATCCTTTTTCAGATATGCATAGGCGGAATCGGCGGATTTTTCATAGGGTACGCTATTAGGAAATTCTTCAAAATAGCCTTGATTCTCGTGGCTATTGTCTTCCTTCTGATAGTTATGGCATATACAAACGT
This sequence comes from uncultured Candidatus Bathyarchaeia archaeon, assembly GCA_964618695.1. GTDB lineage: Archaea > Thermoproteota > Bathyarchaeia > Bathyarchaeales > Bathyarchaeaceae > Bathyarchaeum. The sequence continues at coordinate 195,971 of CAZUDX010000004.1, forward strand.
AATCAACGTAAATTACGGGGAGCTATCCGATATGACGACAGGATTTGTTAGCACCATTAACCCGGCGTTAAGCCTTCTCGCTCCTCTCTTAGCTCACATTCCTTTCATAGTCAGTCTTATCTTCGGCTTTATTATTGGGTTCAAAAGGGATTAACTGCTATCCCGGTGTTTGATACACCTAGCCCAGAATTCACAACTGTTTTGTAGCCGCTAAATTGGCAGGTCTTTTCTGATGTATTTCTGCATCTCTTGCCAGATGGCTTTAATGTCTGAAACTTTTCCAACTATGGGCTCCATCTTCTTGCTTAAAGTTTCGATGCGCAAAACACCCTTTTTTCTCATGGTGCCTCTTTCACTATACTGCATTGTCCGAATATCTTCTAGTCTCTCCGCGATGATTCTGTCTTTTTTGAATAGAACTCCCCGTCGTCTATAAAGCAGAATCCTCTGGTCGGTTATGTAGAAGAAAAATTGATCGTTGAGAGTTCTAACTTTGCCGCTCTGGAACACCACTGCTTCTCCGGGGTAAAGGAAGTCTGTAAGAACCAATCTGCTCTCCGTCTTCTTGTTGAGTTTCTATATTCATATTTTTTGCGGTATAAATATGCGACAAAGTCGGGTGTGTGAAACCACATAAACCACTATAAACAATTTTTTAATAGTCCATCTTCATTGCAACCAAAGCTTCATGGAAACCATTCCGATTTCCCTTTTAATTCTAAAACAAGATTCCTAAAAATGCTTATAGACGCCTTTCTAATCTACTTAAGCCCTCATAGACTGAGGTTACAGTCTACACTGTTAACTTAAAACCAAAAAAATGAGGGATAAAAGATGTGTGGCATATTTGGATGCATCCTAAAAAGAGGCAAGGTTGCACCGACAATTCGCGGAGGCTTAAAGAAACTTGAGTATCGAGGCTACGATTCAGTCGGAATCGCAACACTTGAAGGAAAACACCTTTTCGTAACAAAGGATAGCGGAAAAATTGACGAGGTTCATGAAGTACATAACCTTGACGCTCTTCCTGGCAGATTGGGGATAGGTCATACGCGGTGGGCGACACACGGTGCCCCCTACCAGGAGAACGCCCATCCCCATACAGACTGTAAAAACCAGATTGCTGTGGTTCACAATGGAATTATAGAAAATTTTGCAGAAATCAAGACTGAACTTGAAGAGCTTGGGCATAAGTTCAGTTCAAAAACTGACACTGAGGTTATTCCACACCTGATTGAAGAAAAGTTGAAAGGAGGCGTGTCTCTCGTCGAGGCTGTTCGCGAGACTGTGAAACGGTTAGACGGCTCTTATGCCATCGCTGTCATCTCTGTTGAAGAACCTGACAAGCTTGTTTGCGCCAGAAAAGAAAGTCCACTTGTTCTCGGAGTAGCCAAAGACAGCTTCTACGTTGCATCAGACATTCCCGCTTTTCTCTCCAAAACAAACAAGTCTGTCATCGTTGAGGACGGAGAGCTTGTTGTTTTAAGTGATGCAGGATACGAAATCCGAAACATCCTTGATTGGAAACAGGTCCCTAGAGAGCCTGAGGTTATAGATTGGGCTCCTGAGATGGCTGAGAAACAGGGTTATCCACACTTCATGCTGAAGGAGATTCACGAACAACCTTTGCGTTTGAGAAACACCCTCAGATTACAGGACCAATACTTGGAGTTGATGACCACCTTCTTAGATCGAGCAGGAGAAGTTTTCTTGGTGGCTTGCGGCACCTCCTACCACGCCTGCTTGGCAGCGTCTTATATGTTCTCGAAAGTGGCTTTCTTGGCAACTCATCCTGTTGTGGCTTCAGAGTTCGTTGAACAACATGGCAAATCAGTGAATATCGACAGCACCCTTCTGGTTGTCAGCCAATCCGGAGAGACCGCTGACACCTTAGCAGCAGTTGAAAGCGCTAGGCTACGCGCAGCCACGGTTCTGGGGCTCACAAATCTTGTCGGCTCCACTTTGACCCGTGTTGCCCGAGTTTACATATCTCAGCAGTCGGGTCCAGAGATTGGAGTTGCAGCCACGAAAACCTTTACTTCTCAGCTTTCTGTGCTCTCTCAACTCGCTTTAAGGCTTGCTAAGAAGCGGGGAAAGATTTCTCATGTTGAAATCGAGGATCTTGAGGAGAAGCTTGAGCAAATGCCAGATATTGTCGAGAAAGTTATCCAAAGTCAAGAAGAGAAGGTAAAACAGTTAGCCTCGAAATATCGTGGTAAGAAGTGTTTCTTCTTTTTGGGACGCGGAATAAGTTCAGCTGTGGCTCTTGAGGGTAGACTGAAACTCATGGAAATCTCTTATCTTCCTTCCATAGCTTATCCTGCAGGAGAAAGCAAGCATGGTCCTATCAGTTTAATCGAACCGGGATTTCCTGTGATTTTCATATGTCCAAAGGATGGCACGCATAGAACAATAATTGGGAACATTATGGAGATGAAGGCTCGCGGCGCCTCCATAATCGTTGTTGTTGAAAAGGGAGATGAGGAGATAAAAAAGTTGGCTGACGATTACATCGAGATTGACACTGGCTTGCCTGAAGTTCTGTCTCCAATACCTTTTGTTATTCCGTTGCAACTCTTCGCCTACTACATGGCAATCGAGCGAGACTGCGATCCTGACATGCCCCGAAACCTAGCTAAATCCGTTACTGTGAAGTAAGTAACCCGATCAGAAAAGACTAACTTACCGATTTAGCGGGTCAAAAGACTTAACAGAATCGATAATTCAAAGGTCATTGGAGGATGTTGGATAAATGAAGGCCGCTGGCCTCTTTTCTGGTGGCAAAGATTCCCTCTATGCCGTATATCTCGCTGAAAGGCAAGGTGTCAATGTTGAGTATCTGGTAAGTTTGGTTCCCAGTCTTCCTACCCCCTCTCCTCATGGGGAGAATATGGAAGCTTTAAAGATATTAGCGAAATCCATTGGCAAAGATCACATAATCATAGATTTCAAAAGAGAAGGAGCATTTGTTGAGGCCCTCAAAAGCCTTGAAGTTGATGCTTTGGTGGCGGGCGACATCCATGTTGAAGCCCACCTTAAAGGTCTTGAGGATGTCTGTGCCAAAGTTGGCTTGAAGCTGCTTGAACCCATTTACGGAAGAGATACGACAGAGCTTTTTCATGAAATATTTGATTTAGGGTTCAAGGCTTTGATTACGGGAGTGAATTTGAAATTTTTGGGGGAAGAGTGGCTGGGATTCACAATCAGTAAAGAGACGGGTGAGACTTTTCTGTCGAAGATTGGAAGTGCTGATCCGTTGGGTGAGAACGGGGAGTTTCATACGCTGGTTCTTGAATGTCCACTTTATTCAAAATCCTTTAGGGTGCAGTCTGCGGAGAGGAAGGCTGCGAAGGGTATGGCTTATCTCAATGTGTCAATTGTGTAAACTTCTTTCTGGCTGGATTAATTATCTGTGAATTTTTTCTGGTATGCATGGTTGCCTTTTTTTCGGAAGTTTTATATATTTGATGGATGGATTATCCATCCTAGAAAGGTGTTGATCGATTGAAAAAAACTACAACATACATCTTAGTAATATTGGTTGGTGTTGCCTTAGTTGCTGCAGCTTACGGTTATACCACATATTTTGCAGAAACTGACGAATTCCAAGGAGGAGACCTTGTTGACGACATGGGCTACTCGTTGAATTTAACTTCGCCTCCCGAACGAATAGTGTCATTGGCACCCAGCAACACTGAGATTCTGTTTGCTATAGGAGCTGGCGACAAAGTTGTCGGAGTTACAAATTTCTGTAGTTATCCTTATAATTTTACGGCATGGATAGAAGCAGGCAATATGAGTAGCATAGGAAGTTATAATAATCCATCGGTAGAACCAATCGTTGCACTTAGCCCTGACCTCGTTTTTGCCACCCAAAGAAGCTTGGAAGCCACTGACAGCCTACGAAACCTCGGATATAATGTCCTAGTGTTAGAGCCAGGGACCATGGAAGAGGTTCTTCAGGACATACTCTTAGTGGGAAGAGCAACTGATCGATATAATGAAGCCGTTGCACTCGAAAGTGAACTCAGACAGAGAATGGACGAGGTATCCAACCAAGCAGCAACTGCAACTTCCAAGCCGAAAGTATACAATGAGATTTGGGCTGAACCTCTCATGAGCGCGGGTCCAGACACATTTATCGATGAACTGATAACGTTGGCAGGTGGAGAAAACGTTTTTCACGACGCAACTACACGGTGGGCAGCTGTAAGCTCCGAGTCTGTTATAGAAAAGAATCCTGACGTTATGGTGTTTCCTGACAAGTATATGGGTAGAGCACACTTCACCGAAACTATGGAGGATGTAACGAACAGACCAGGATGGGACTTAATTAGCGCGGTTCAGAACGGTGCAATTTACGAGATCGATTCAGACATTATCTCCAGAGCTGGTCCAAGACTTGCCGACGCATTAGAAATTCTAGCGAAGATGATTCATCCAGAAATCTTTGGACAACCCTAAAATACCCCTCCTTTTTTTATAACCTAAAAACAACTTGTGAAATGACAAATGAAAACCGAAAGTGAACAAGCCCACTTGAGACGTGTATCCCACTGGAAGCTGTATATTCTAGTACTGGTAATTGCATTTGGAATCGTTCTTGTTGTTTCACTCAACATAGGTTACGCCCCTATACCATTCGACGATATTCTGAAGATACTCGGCAAACAAGTTCCTGTAATAGGAAATCTAGTTGATTCTTCAGGTATCACTCCGACTGCTGAAGTTATAATAACACAAATCAGACTTCCCAGAGTATTATGTGGAGCTTTGGTTGGTGCAGCTCTGGCAACAGCGGGCGTAACATATCAGGGAATCTTCAGAAATCCCATGGCTGACCCCTACGTCATAGGGGCTCAAACAGGCGCCTCGTTAGGTGCAGCCCTCGTAATAGTTCTAGGCGTAGGAATCTCACTTCTAGGTATAAACACTCTACAAGTTTTAGCTTTTGTTGGCTCCATAACAACCGTTCTTGTTGTCTATAATATTTCACGAGTTGGCTCTAGGGTACCAGTTACTACTTTGCTCCTAACCGGGATCGCAATAAGTCTCTTCCAAAATGCCATAGTCACCTTTCTGAAAGTAATCGCTGAAGAAAGGCTTCTCCACGGCCTAACTTTCTGGATTATCGGAAGCCTTGCACCTACAGAAAATTGGAATGACGTCTGGGCTATCCTTCCATTTATAATAATCGGCGTCGCCGTTTCTTACTTCTTTGCACGCGACTTGAACCTCCTTGCTCTAGGAGAAGATCAAGCTCAACACTTAGGCGTAGAAATAGAAAGGGTGAAATGGATATTACTTGTTTCGGGAGCACTCATAACTGCAGCCGCAGTCTCTATCAGCGGAATAATAGCTTTTGTTGGCTTAATAATTCCACACTTGACAAGAGTCGTGATAGGTCCTGACCACCGAGTTCTTCTCCCCACCTCTGCTATCGTAGGTGCTTCTTTTCTAATGATATGCGACGCAGTAGCAAGGGTGGTGATGGGTTCAGGCGAAGCACCTGTCGGCGTAATAACAGCACTCTCTGGAGCTCCGTTTTTCATATATCTTCTACGTCGGAAAAGGAAAGGATACATGTCATGAGGTGATGAGCGAGTGGTGGTTTTAACAATTGATGGCATTGACTGTTCTTATGGGTCCGTTAAGGTCCTAGAAGACATTCAGTTTGCAGTTAAGAGCGGTGAATTCTTGGGTCTTCTTGGTCCGAATGGCTCAGGAAAAACTACGTTACTTAAAAGTATCAGCAGGGTCCTCAAGCCACAGAAAGGAGTGATCCTAATAGACGACAAGGACATATACAATCTAAAGACGTTAGAGGTTGCGAGACAGTTGGCGGTAGTCCCTCAGGACACGCCAGTAACGTTTGATTTCACTTCTTTGGAAATTGTTCTTATGGGTCGTAACCCCCACATCCCCCGATTTAAAATGGAAAGCAAAGAAGACTTAGCCATAGCAAAGAATTCCATGAAACTCACAGGAACTTGGCAGTTTGCCGACAGACCAGTAACCGAACTTAGCGGCGGAGAAAAGCAACGCGTGATAATTGCACGTGCCCTAACCCAAGAACCCAAAATTCTTTTGCTGGATGAACCAACAACCCATTTGGACATCTGCAACCAACTGGAAATAATGGATCTCCTCCAAGAACTGTGCAAGACGAAGAAGATACTGATAATTGCAGTTTTCCACGACTTCAATCTAGCCGCCCGCTACTGCGACTCCGTCATCCTCTTGAAAGAAGGAAAAATCGTTGCCGTCGGAGAATCAAACAAGACTCTGACAAGCGAAAACGTCAAAAAAGTTTTCAACGTTGACACAATCGTGAAAAAGCACCCTATCACAGGCTCCCTTCATGTCATCCCCATTTCAAGACCCCAAAATCCTCAACAAAAGAGCATCATTGTACACCTTATTTGCGGAGGCGGAACAGGCAGTCCCTTGATGAAGATTTTGACTGATCTAGGCTATTTCGTAACTGCTGGGGTCCTTAATCTATTAGACACGGATCAAGAGACAGCCCAGTTGCTGGGTGTACCAACAGCGAAGGAAGCGCCATTCTCTCCAATAACCGAAGAAGCACACAAAGCAAACTTGCGAATATTAAGTAAAGCCCATGTTCTAGTCGTAGCACCGACTCAGTTTGGTGCTGGTAACCTAAGAAACCTCAAAGCTGCAGAAACGGCTATGGAAAAGGGAATACCAATAATCCTCTTAGAAGACGGACCTATGGACGAGAGGGACTTCACTAATGGCAAAGCCACCAAATACCTGACGAAACTTAAAAACAATGGCGCCAAAACCGTGAAGAACGTCTGTGAACTCTTACAGTTTCTAGACAAAATAGAAAACAAAAATTCCCATAATAAAAAGCAGTCTTAATTATTGCAGTAAGTGTGGATTTTGTAAAAATGGAAAAGATAAACCGACCAACCCTCTCACAGATTTCCTTTTTGGAAAAAATTAAATACGTTTTTATTTACTCGTTAGCTTCTTAATTACCGTTCATGGTGATAATTTGAACCGTAAAGGACCCCTATTCATTCTGCCTTGGAGATGCACACAAGCCTGCACCAGCAGTTGCCTACACTGCGGCTTCGCATCGAATCCCCCAGCCCCAGACGCCCTAGGAACCGAAGAAACCAAGCATATTGTAGACGAAATTTACGATTTTGGGGCAACCTACTTCGGAATAAGTGGTGGAGAACCGCTTCTGCGAAAAGACCTCCCCGAAATAATAAGCTACGCCAAAAACACCGGTATGAACGTTAGCTTAATAACTAACGGCTGTTTTCTTGACGGCAAAATCTTCGATAATCTAGTTAGACACGAGGTTCGCGTCTCATTAAGTGTTGATGGAACAGAAAAGGTCAACGATGCTATCAGAGGGAAAGGTGCATACGCAAAAGCAGTTTCAGCTATGGAGAAAACTTCGAAAGCAGGACTGCTAGACTGCCTTGTGACCACCCTCGCCAATGTTGACTCAAACCTTACCAACGTCACCTCCCAAGAAATCGAGCATGTCATCAAACTTGCTGAACAGTATGGCGCCAGATGGGTAGTCATCCATGGCTTTATTCCATTCAACAACACAAAAGAGCACCTAGCCAAAGCTCCCACTCCAAAACAATACGAGCAGATTTGGAATCAAGTCTATGACCTGCGCGAAAAATACAAAGGAAAACCTGAAGTCAACGTCTATTGTCCCTTCTTCGCCAGAATTGCCAAACAGCGGGATATGCCAAACTTTGACGCCTGGTTCAACAACTTTTTCCTCGGCAAATGCTCCATCGCCGGCAAATACATGAGCGTAATCGAAAACGGAGATGCCATACCCTGCAGCTTCAACGACCGCCTCAGACTAGGAAACGCTCAAGACAAGACGCTGAAACAAATCTGGGAAGAACTGCAAACATCAGAATTAACCCTAAAACTCAGAGACAGAGGAAACTTGAGGGGCAAATGTGGCGTGTGCGAGTACCGCGAAATTTGTGGTGGTTGCCGAACCCGTGCAGAAATCTATACTGGAGACCTCTTTGCGTCTGATCCAGCGTGTGCTTACGTGCCTAAACTCTTGCGTGAAAAATAAGTAATCGAATGTTTCTTTTTTTAAAAATAGACAAATGTTGGCAACAAAATGTTTTATTTAGAAATTTTCTGACTAAATCTTTAGTCAAGAAATCTTGACTAAACCACTTTTTACATAGGTCAAGAAACCTTTACAAAAATGCTTTTATCCGCTATCAATCCTAAAATATCTTGTTGGAGCCTACAAAATGAAGAAAACTGCATCAGTATGGGTTCTCTTACCCTTTTCTTCCACAAAACGTTATTGTCACAAAACCGACGCACAGGACCTTTTTTCTTCTGTGCCGACAAACAAATGCAGTGACTGGATGTCAAATGGCTAACAAAACGCGGCTCCAACATTCAAGATTGCTCCCACCGATACATAAAAGGAATATTGCGAAAACGAGCAAGAGCGCCACCGCGACAAATAGACCTCTTTTATACATGATGACGTGGAGATGCACACGAGCCTGCAACTATAACTGTTTATACTGCAGCTTTGGTTCCAACCCTTATGCCGTGAATGAGATCGACACTGAAGGGGGAAAACGAATAGTTGACGATCTCTATGAGATGGGAGCGAAATGGTTCGGGCTGAGCGGCGGGGAGCCTCTTATACGCAAAGACATATTCGAAATTATAGGTCACGCTAAAAGTCTCGGTATGAACGTGAGTCTTATAACAAATGGTTACTATGTTAAGGGAGATATCCTCGACAAACTAATCAAAAACGAAGTAATGACTGCAGTAAGCATTGATGGAACAGAAGCAACAAACGACCTTACACGAGGAAAAGGCTCTTACGCTACAGCTCTTAAAGCCATAGAGAAACTGTCCAAGGGGGGAATTTTTGACTGCATCGTAACGACCCTCAACAGACTCAATTACAAAGAGGTAGATCACATAGCTCAACTTGGGTATGAATACAATGCTACCCGCGTGGTTTATCACAATTATATTCCAGTTGGTAGAGCACAAGAACATCTGGAGTTGGCTCCTACACCCCAACAGTATGAGTGGGTTTGGAACAGAATCTACGACCTAATTCAGGAATACAAGGGGAAACTCGGCATAAACGTTTACTGCCCCTTCTTCGCTCGAATCGCAAAAGAACGAGGAATGCCTGATTTTGACCACTGGTTCAACAACGTTTTCCTTGGTCAATGCTTCATGGGCGGCAGATACATGGGGCTTCTAGAAAACGGGGACATCAGACCCTGCGGTTTCAACGAAGGCTACAGACTTGGGAACATCCGGAACAAATCCATGAGAGAAATCTGGACCGAAATGCAGAACAATGAATTACATCGCAAAATCAGGGACAGAAGGAATTTGAAGGGCAAATGTGGCGTGTGCGAGTACCGCGAAATTTGTGGTGGTTGCCGAACCCGTGCAGAAATCTATACTGGAGACCTCTTTGCGTCTGATCCAGCGTGTGCTTACGTGCCCAAACTCTTGCGCAAAGAATAAAGAAAACAACATTAAAAACTGGGAATTATCTTTTTGTTGTGTAGACGACGGATCGTCCGTTGTCATAGATTCTATCTAAGGCAGGAGAGACTGGGTCGTTCGATAATACTTGTTGAGTGTCAACAACTACGAGTTTTATGTTGTAGTCCTTAATGTATGTTTGAAAGTCTCTTTCGTAAACTGGCAAATTTTCCTGTAAATCAAATTGTTGCTTCAATTCTGACACGGTCCAGTGTTCAGCATCATCGAACTCGAAGGCATGCACAAGAATTGAAAATGAAATTTGTCTTTCGTCGCCTTCAGCCAAGTCACCTAGTTCAAATCGGAGTCTCAGGGCGTCTACGAATAAGTTGTCTAAGGCACCGAGGACGAACCAGTCTGGCCGGTTATCGAACTCCAAAGCTGTCAGGATACCGTTTTTTGTATCTAGCACCGCTACAATGCCTTCGGTCAAAGCGTCTGAAGAGCCTTCTACTACCGCCCAATCTTCATAAGCATTCACAAATGAAGGGTTGTCCCAAGGGTTTTGCCATTCAAGAATTCCGGGAACAAGCGCTTCTTTATAATCAAGGGAAGGTTCCATGAAATTAACTATCGACAGTTTGGCTATTGGCAGGTCTTCATGTGCCTCAATCTTCCAATCCATTCTGATTACTGAGCTTTGACTTGAGAATGTAACCACTTTTCTGACAGTAAATAGCTCGTGGATGTATTCAGCAATCATTTGAGACTCGTCAGCTGTTTTTTTTGTCCAGTAGAGACGTTGAGTAGTTTCAGAGAGGGGTACAACCAAATCTCCACTAAAAGGTTCAGCGTAGATTACACTCACGTAGTTGTTGGGAATTTTAAGGGCTCTTGTCCAAATGTTATAACGTGAAACAAATATTTCCTGACCAGAGGTTGAGCTTTCCAGAGCATACTCTCGCGTGAGACTACGAGTGTTTTCCATCTCATAAAAACTGTACAACACTGCTTCAGCAACTGCGTTTCTTGAGTAAACAGGATCCGTCTCTTCCATGGTGTAGTGGTCAGAAAAAATGTAAAACCACGACCCCGGGCTTCTCGGCACAACAACCGTGCCGTCCGGAACTGAATGCTGCTTTACCCAAATGCCAGATTTGTAACTGGGAATTGATGCCCTCTCATAGAATTGTGGGTAGCTTTCTACTCTTTGGATGAAAATAAAAGCTTGTGTAAAGATTAGGGTAAAGCCTATGGCTAGAGCAAAAATTTTTGCAGAATTTAACCAACTACGTTTTTTTGTGATTTCTGGAATAAGTTTTGATTCTATAAAGTTGTGGACTGTTGCGAGGCTGTAGTAAACAACCATTCCAGAAAGAATGGCTATTGGGGTGGCAAAGAAGTAGATGAAGCGGTGGAAGGGTAAGTAAAGTCCGAAGATATGTGACTGAGCTAAAAGGAAAGGAACAGCGACCCAGAAGATAATTAATATTGAGGATTTCAAGGCTTTTTTCTTCTTGAGTAAAATGAAAGTTAGGGGAATGCCTGCTAAAGCTAAGAAGAGGGATGGTCCAAGATTTTTGAGTAGAGCATTGTAACCAACTGCGGGAATGTGGTAAACATTTTCTTCCATCATAAAGAAGATGTGTTCAATGACGATGTTGGCATACTCGATAAAAATTCTAGCGTACCAAGCCAGCAGAGCTAAACCGCCTCCCACAACCACGGCGAAAAAAATTATGAACTTTCTCCTTGAGCCAATGGTGCTGACTAAGAAAGCGGGAAAGAACATTAGAACGAAAACGAAAGTAGAAAGTTGATGTCCCATCACAAGGGTGAAAGTTCCCAGAAATAAGAGGAAGGTTTTAACCGAAACTGCAAACTCTCTGTTCATTATGTAAAAGATGAAGGCGATGTAAGCTAAACCTAGAAAGTTTGCATATCCTCCCCAAAAGATCATCTCAAAAAGTGGAACTGACAGAATTGTGAAGACAACTGAAGCGACGGCAACGCCTTTTCCGAAAAATTTTCGACAAAGCAAGTATGTGGACAGCAGGATTAGCACGTTGAGGGTTGCGATAATCAGTTTTAGGATGAAAGCTGCGACCATGACGTCAAGGGTTCCTGCAAAAATTTGGAGCATAGCTAAGATTGCGTGGAAGAGGGGTGGATACCAAGCTACTTCGCTATAGGTGACTTGCTCGTCCATAACTATGGTCTTTGCTTTTCCCAAGTGTACCGCGGGATCGTTTCCGGGTAGAACTCCATCTGTGGACATCTGGTGGACTGTAACAACGAAGATGGTGAAGACGGCGAATAGGATGAAAACCTGTTCGAGGGTGAGGTTGGGCAGTTTTAGCTTTTGCACCAGTTGTCCTCCATGTTGCTGGGAGTCGAGAGTATATGATTAGTGCGGCTGTCCTAATTAAAAATATCAGTTTTAATTGAAGCTTTCCCAATTACCTGAAACTGCGATGTTTTCCGCTTTTTATTTTTTTCGTAATATATCCGTATTCGCAAATACATCAGATTTCCAAACATTTTTGCGCAAGAAACTTTCCTTTTAAGCTTTTGGCATCTCTTGTCTCTTAAGGTTAAAGTCATGAATCATCTGTTCTGTGACTGTTGCGGGGACTCCGTTAAGGTCGTATACCCATGCAAATTTGTTTTTCATGACAATTTAACCTGCGACTTCAACATATGCCTAGATTGCATGGAAACCGGAATCCTGAACATAAACCTCAAACGAAAAAGGCTAGTTTCTCAAATTCTTCTCAGGTTATCAAAGAAACAATGATTTTTCATCAAAAAAGGGCTTGTGCAACAGATGTTCACGAATGAGAACACTCTGTTCTAATACATGGAACTAAATTGCGCCTCAACTTAGAGGTATGTGTTAGTGGGGTAAACGAGTTGCTTCAGTCGATAAAGCATATGACTGCTAAAGAGTTAACGGAGCTAGTGGAAGCAATTGCTAGTGTCAATCCGAAACCCTCTTGCTCGTAGAATCTGATTCCGGTTTTCATTTTGCTACCTGAAAAAGAACAATGTTTCCGCCTTTGAACACTAACCTAAATTTTGGGTCTCCGGAAAATTTCGGAATGATTCTGTAATCTCTGCAGGCAACAAAAGAGATATCATATTCTTCCACCATTTCAAGGTAATTCCAAGTAACGATGGGATCGAAGGAAACGGTTTCCAGCGGAGCCTCAGCGTTTTCATAATAGGCACTATTAACTTCCTCAGGGTTTAGGTCTTCAGCGTCAAAAACGCCCACAAGAAATTTGATTTTCATGTAGCGGTTCCACTGGAATCTATACAACATTTCGACACGACTTGGGTTTGGTCTAGGAGTGATGTCGTCGGGGTTATTTTCCTCGAAGAGCACTTGTCCACAAACTTTCTGGTTTGGGTCGTAAACTCCAAACATCGGAACCCATGGATCCCTTGTCACGTTGCCTTCTCTTGTGAAGAACGGGAACAAAATTTCGTAAACATTAGTTTGAACATTTTTAGGTTGTATTTCATAGTACAGTTCAGCGAATCTCACTCCCCGATGAGCAGTCAATGTTTTTTTAACTGTAAACAAATCGTTTTCACGTGTCATCGTCAAGATTGCCGAGTTTTCGTTTTCAGTGACTGCAGGAGTTCCAACCGTTTTCATTTTTAACAAAGTTGTGTTTCCGTAGTCTCTTTTGCCGTATTTGTTAATCCGGTAGTAATAAAATACAGTCTCGCTATCTTGGACCTTCAGTAGTTCGTAAGGCTCTCCGGTCCAAGTTTTTATGCTGAAAACAGGGTTTCGATGTGAAATGTATTGACCGTCTTCTCTAACTTGAATCAAACCGTTGTCAATGTAGTAGTCAGTGTCGAGAAGAAGTTGCGCTGATTGGGCGACTTGCATCTCATGGGAATACAAGAGAAACTCTAGACTGGCTGCACTGAGGGTGGTTCTTTCGGCAACTCCAGAGAGCCACCAGCCGTAGAGGTGGTCAGCGACGAGAACTGAATTTTCTGGAGTTCTGGTTTGAATCCACTCCATTGCAGTGGCTTCAGGTTTCTGTATGGTTGTATAGAAGTCCACACGTTCAAAGGCTTCGCTTGGAAAAATGGACCAAGGCGAAAGAATGATGAAGATAAAGAGGCTTGCAGTAAAAACTAGCATGGGAACTGTTTTTTTGATCCAGCTCCATTTGATTTTTGAGAGTTTATTTGCGCCTATTGATGTGGTGCGTGCGAGGTAGAATAGACTTCCGGATATCAACAAGATTCCGGGAAAGTCTATGAAATACAGGAACCTTGAGTAGTCAACGAATATGCCAAAAAGGTGGGATTGCGTCATTACCACTGGCACAATAAACCATACTACCGCCAGCAAGCTCCAATTGTCGATGTATTTTTTTCTGGATGCTCTAAACATGAAAAACATTGGGATTAACACGATGAGCAGAACCAAAATTATGTTGGGTATGGAGCGGTTTGCGACGATTATGTTTTTGTTTGTTTCGATTCCTCCCAATAGGGCTCCTTCGGATGAGGCGCCCATGTAGAAGTTGAGGACTCTCATTAGCCATGGGGACACAATTAAGATTCCTAACGCTGCTGAGACGGTGAAGAAACGGATTGTGCCCCAGATTTTTATTTGTTTAAGTTTTCGAGCTTTTCCGATGAGTAGGGATATGAAGTAGAGTGCTATGATTGGGAAGAAGACGAATAGGCTGAATGTGTGTGTGATTATGATGCTGCCGAAAAGCATTGCTCCCATCAGTAGGTTGAAGTGGGTTGGGTGGTCTAGGTCTCTTAGGAATAGATAGAGGAGTATGACGATTAGGGCGAGGGATATGACGTTGGTGTAGCCTCCCCAACTTATCATTTCAAGGCTTAAGGCTGAAATTGCTGCGAAAAATGCTGCTAGGATTCCTGCGCTGTGGCTTTTCCATATTTTTTTTGATATGAGGTATGCGGGAAAAACTATGAGTGAACTGAAGAAGGCGGCTGTGATTAGTTGTGCTAAGAGTAATGGCATTCCTGTGAAGAGAATCATGATTGATACGAAGAAGTGGAATCCTGGGGGTGTTGCTAGTGGTTCTCCTCCCATGTGGTATGGGTTCCATGTGGGTAGTTTTCCTTCGTCAAGAATCAGGTTTAGTATGCTGCTGTGTAGTCCAATGTCTGAGCTTGGGGGGTATTCGTTGTGGAATATGATGGCTACTCTGAAGAGGAATGCAATGATGAATATGGTTAGGATTAGTAGTGTTCTTTTGTGTCTCGTTTTTGACCACCGTTGGAACGAATATGACTACCATTTCAGTTGGAAGAGATTTATTGCTTTCTCAAAAAGACGCAGTCTGCTTAATGTCTACGTTTTTTGAAGTAGAACAGAAAACCTGCGCCTATAACGGCACCAAATACGCCTTTTGGGTAACGAAAGAAAGGCGTTTTTGTCAAGAAACGTTGACTAAAAAGGCGAGAGTGAATCATTTCAATGGTCAAGAAACCTTTACAGAAATACTTTTATCACAAAATAAACCCAACTTTATAATGGGGGAAATAAAGGCTTCATGAAGAAAAAAACAGTATCAATTAAAGTTTTGTTGCTGGTTTTCACTCTTTTTTCATCAACTTTTTCTATAGCGATAGTTGGGGCAACTGACGATTCTTGGACAACGATGGAGCCGATGCCTACTGCTAGAAGTTCCTTTGGTGTTGCTGTTGTAGCTGGCAAGATATATGCAATTGGAGGTTACAATGGCAGCCTTCTAGGTACTAATGAAATGTACGACATAGAAACAGACACATGGACCACCAAGACGCCGATGCCAACTGCACGCCATAGTTTTGCAATAGCTGTTTATCAGAACAAAATCTATGTTATAGGTGGAATTTTCGACGAAAGCAGTGCCGTTTTCTCGGGATATACTGGAGTAAATGAAGTTTACAACCCTTCAACCGATACTTGGGAGACCAAAGAGCCGATGCCCACAGCCAGAGCAGATCTAGATGCAAACGTTGTGGGGGATAAAATCTACCTCATAGGCGGCACAAAACACGACAGTGTCTGGCCCTTTGATCAGGATACCGGCGGCGTGAACGAGGTTTACGATCCCTCAACTGATTCTTGGTTCACAAAGACACCAGTACCGATGATGTATTCCTATTCACCCTCAGCAGTAGTTACCAATAAAATTTATTTATTGGGAAGTAGGTTCGATACCAACATCCCCACTCAAATATACAATCCCGAAACTGACACGTGGATCAGCGGAAAAGCGAAATCAACCCCGGTTCTTTCAGCAGCTGCAGGCGCAACTACTGGTGTGTTGGCATCAAAGAGAATCTATGTTTTTGGTGGAGAAGTGGATGCTGACGTTGTTACTAACCTCACTCAGGTTTATGACCCAGAGACTGATGCTTGGACTACCGGCGCTCCGATGCTAACTCCTCGCCGCGCATTGGCAGTTGCTGTCGTAAACGATGAGCTTTACGCAATTGGAGGCTACAACGGTGAAACCCGCTTGGCAGTAAACGAAAAGTATACGCCAGCTGATTATATTCCAGAGTTTCCGTCATGGACCGTTTTGCCATTGCTCATTATCGTATTGTTGGCGATTATAATCTACAAAAAGAGACTATCCAAAACACCAAACCATCAATCATATTTGTAATCTAATAAAACTTCATTGTTAAAAACAGCCTTTTTTCCGATTTCCCAAGCAACAAAAACATTTGCTCTCTAAAACAGTTCTACAAGCATATTTGAAAACTAATAACAGCAGATTGTTGAAAACAAAATTTTTTCAGAAAAACCTAGCACCAACCATCCTAAGCTACAACCGCAAGTACGACAAGCAGAGCTATCATCCTGTTTATTTCGTTGGTGGCTCCCATAACGTCACCGGTTACGCATCCCAAAGTCTTGTTAGCGTAATAACTCACAACCACCACAGCGACCTCCATTGCAATAAAAACAAAAACAAAAAACGCACCAACCAAAAACAAACCTACAGCCGCCACCAAAACTATAGAAAAAAGCGCTTTCAGATGCTTGTTCTTCATAGACTCAACAACATAATATCCCATACCCTTGTAATCCGGCGTCTTCCCAAAATAGGCAGTCAAAACCATACTCTCCTTAGCCATAACCTCAGCAACCACCGCCGCCTTCACAATTTCCAAACCCGAAAAATGCCCAAAAGCCAAACCCGTTACAGCCAGAACAATAAAACTAGACGCAACAGCCGCCGCACCAGTATACATATCATGCATAACCTCCAACCTCCGTTTAGCATCACCCCTAGCCATCGCCGCGTCACTCAAATCCAAAAGACCATCCAAATGATGAAAACCAGTCACAAGTTGCACACTAACTAAGACAAGAAAACCAGAAATCAACTCGGGCAGAAAAAAATTAGAAGCAAAACCCACTGCCCCAGCAACTACACCTATCACCAACCCCACTATCGGACAGAGAAAAAAATACTTGGACACAGCCTCTATCGACTCCATCCCAACAGGCACAACCGTTAAGAAACTGAACAACGCCTTCAAACCTTTGAATACCAACCCGACACCTTCACCGAAGCTTTCTGTCCTGAAGAAGATATGTCCTACCATTAGTCTTTAAGGTTTGTTCAAGATTCAACACCAAGCCATTCTTTGTATATACTGTAACAACACAAAGCTTATACGATGGTGCAAGCATAAAACCCAACTTGCTCTATATAAAAAGAAGGTATCTTTAATGTCTTGGCTAAAATCCATGATGGAAAAAGAACCGCCTGAACCAGAAAACCCAATCGGAGTCGTAGTAATCGGAACCCTTGAACCCGACATGCACCTAACCCCCAAAGAAATGGTACGAAAATCTCTCAAAAAAGCCCTATTCAAATGCGTTGACGTCGGAAAAAAGGCTCCAGCCGCTTCCTTCGCCTCAAAAGCCAAAGAAGTTAACGCAGACATCATAGCTGTCTCAATAAACACTGCCCCTGCAAAAAACAACATACCAGCCCTGATGACAGCAATTGAAGCTGCAGGGCTCAAAGGAAAAGTCACCATAATGATTGGTGGCGCTGCAGTAGACATGGACGACGCAGTCAAAGTAGGCGCACTATACGGTGAAACCAGAGAAGAAGCTGTTGCCCTCGCGAAGAAAGCTATGCAAGCAAAATGAGTTCAAGGCGGCAAAGTTTCCGCATACAAAAGAATGAAAAAGTGAGACAGAATGTTTAGATTTGAAAAGGAACAGAAAATTATTGACGCAGGTGGAATCAAGGTTGGAGGCCAACCTGGAGAGCTCCCCACCGCTCTAACTGCCACAATCTTTTACATCGGCCACAAAATTGTACAGGACAAGAAACAAGGAATCTTCGACAAGGCAAAAGCCGAAGCTCTGATCAACAGGATGGAAGAGCTTTCGGATATGACAACCAACCCATTCATTTTGGACGTCGTCGGAACTTCAGTGGAGGCTTTCCAAAGCTACATCGACTTTATCGCCAACATAACCGAAGCACCAATACAGATAGACGCTATCAGCCCAAAACTCAGAATGGAAGCCATAAAATGGGCAGCCGAAGCAGGACTATCCAATAGGCTAATCAACAACTCAATCTACAAAGGCGTCAAAGAAAAAGAACTACAAAACCTGAAAGACTGTGGTGTAAAAGCCTCAATCATCCTCTGTGACAACCCACAAGATGACTCTGTTGACGGAAAACTCGGTGTTTTGCCTGAAATCCTAGAACTGGGTGACCAAGCAGGAATAGAAGGCGCGCTCATCGACACTGCCATGCCCTCATGGGGTATAGGCGTAGGCGCAGGCCTCAGATCCATATACGTAATCAAACAAATGTATGGTGACCGAGGAGCCGTTGGAACAGGCATCGGAAACGTGTCCGACACACTAGGATGGGTAAAAGGCAACTTCTCGAAAGAGATCAAAAAAGCAACCGACGCAGCACAGAACGCCATGCTGCCAATGATCGGATGTGACTGGATCATGTTTGGTCCAATCGAATTTTCAGAATTCGTCTTCCCATCTGTTGCGGTAATAGACACCTACATATTAACAGCAACTGCAGAACTTGGCACCCGACCCGCAATCGAAGGCATGCACCCACTCTTCAAACTCGTCGGCTAAACTAAACAACCCCAAAATTTTTCCACGGGCTTCACGCCCATTTTTCTTTTTTTAGAAGCGCAACCTTAACGCTCTTCAAGTTTACACAGTTATATTCTATAATTATCGGAGTTTCTCGTAGCCCTTAATTAGTTGACTTAGAATTACGCTTTTATGTAAATCTGCCAATAAGATGGTTGGTGCACCATGAAATCCCTAGAAGAACTCATCTTAGATGTCTTGGATACAAAACAACCGGAGAATGTGAAAGAACTAATCCAATTAGTCCAAGAACAAGTTGACGCCACACCAAAAGACATCGAGAAAGAAATAAAGCGTCTTCACCAAAAGGGGCTGGTGTCACTTGAGGAACCAACACTCCAAAAAGAAGACTTCAGCAGCTTTCTGGCTCCGAAAAGAAGCCGCTGGTTCTGGATTGTGATAAGCATAACTCTTCTCGCGTTCGGTTCAATCCTAGTTATTCCCGAGACCGGAACACCATTGTCCTATGTGCGGTACATATTTGCCTTCGTTCTAGTAGCTTTCTTGCCGGGCTATTGTCTAAACGAAACTTTGTTTCCAAAAGAGGATGCTATGGACGTAATTGAGAGAGTGACTTTTTCTATCGGATTAAGTTTCGCAGTTACAGCCCTAGTAGCGTTCTTCTTGAGTTTCACGCCGTTCGGCTTAACTCTCGCAACAGCGCTGCCGACTTTAGGCTCTGTAGTGATTGTTTTGGATGTAGTGGCTTTAATTCGAAAATACAGAGCGCAGTAAATCTTCTCTTGAATTGCAAAGTCGAGAAAAAAGTCTATCTTATTTTAGGTTAAAAAAGAAATAAAGAGGCTGAAGCCTAGTTGTTGAAGAGCTGAATTGTTACTAGAACAGTTTGTCCCATCTGTTAAACAAGTCGAGCGCTGGTTGACCGCCGTAGTCGCTTAGTGAATCCCTATATTCGCCTTTTTGAGTTACTGCCTTCTGGAACTTCACCATATTGTCTGCAACATCTGCTAGGTAAATGATGCCATCAATTCCTGTTCTCATCACCCGAACCGAAACTCGGATCAGCTGGTCAACTGGCGGACAGTTGGCGGGGTCATCTCCTGGACCACAAACGTAAATGTTTGAATACACTGGCTTCTCTGGAAAGATTCTCCTGAAAGCACGCGCAAGCATTTCCCAATACCACGAAGTTGCATAGTTCTGAGAGAACATCACAATGTTGAATGCGTCACATATCTTGTAGAGTTCTTTGAAGTCCATACCGAAACGTTGGTCTGCGTTTGCTGGGTCGGGCAACACTGCTAATACGAGTTTGGTCTTAACGCGGTCTTTTACGTCTTTAATGAATTGTGTGATGGTTTGGTTGCGCCATGTAAACCAGTCCAGTCCACTCTTTTTCCATAGCTTATTGCAGCGTTCGCATGTGCAGTGTCCGTGGTCAGCGAAGTGCCAACTGTTCAAGAAGATTGGTTGACCTGTTGCTTCAACGGTTTTCTCAATGTAATCCAATTGCTCTGCTCTGAACTCCGGAACCGTGGGACAGAGAACGTCCCAGTG
The DNA here is from genome assembly GCA_964618695.1 of uncultured Candidatus Bathyarchaeia archaeon. Taxonomy (GTDB): domain Archaea; phylum Thermoproteota; class Bathyarchaeia; order Bathyarchaeales; family Bathyarchaeaceae; genus Bathyarchaeum. The sequence continues at coordinate 216,156 of CAZUDX010000004.1, forward strand.
AAGATTATACTGGTTGTTTCCTCTTACTGCTCTACCACGCTTTGACTCAGAAACCCATTCGGGATGCGCACGTCCAGACACGTTGTCTCCGAAGACTGCGATGTTGTTCCACATGTCGCTTTGAGGAGTTCCACGTCTTCCTGTCTCTGGTTTCAGTCGGTACACGTCAAAGTCGAATCCTTCAACCTTCTTTGGTTCATACAAGTAATTGCCGAATTCCATCCTTCTCATCTCGTCTTAAAGATGCAAAATACTTCGATGCATGTTATATAAGCTTTGCTTAGATAGCCTCGAATTTTGTTGCATAAATTTTTTACTTAAATTTGAAGTCAATTTCCAAAAAGGGTAATAAAAACCGCGAAAGATAACGAGTCCTCTTCGTAACTGTTAGGATTGAGTTAACAAAATAGAAGAGAGGATGAGCAAAAAGATTGGTTTAATAGTTATTCGAGTATGCTCTCCCATTTGTCTATGAGGTCTAGGACAGGTTTGCCCCCGTAGCCTTCCAAGTCTTCGCGGAGTTTCACGTCTGCGACACAAGCTTTCTGGAAATCCTTCATGAACGTAGCGTTTGCAGCTAGGAAAATGATTCCGTCAACTCCAGTTCTTGCTATACGGCATGCTGTCTTCAGTATCTGTGTATGACTCTCAAGTTCGTTTGGGTCATCTCCCGGTCCACGTATGTAGAGACCTGGATACACTGGCTTCTTCAGCAGTTTTTTGAATGCACGAGACAGGGACTCAAAATACCATGGAGTTGCATAAGTTTTAGACCAATGCGGAACAACAAACGCGGTTGCATATTCAGCTAGGGCATCGAAGTCCATTCCGAACCTTTCATACGCATTAACGGGGTCAGGAAGTAATCCAACATAGAATGGTTTGTTTTTCACTCGTTCCTTTGCTGCTCCGATAAAGTCTGTTACCGTTTGCGCTCTAAATTCCAGCCACTCTAGCCCGCTTTTTTTGTATGCTTCTTTGCATCTGTGGCATTGGCAGAATCCGTGGTCTGCGACGTGCATGCTGCTAACGGTTATTCCTTTGGTTTTTTCTGCAGTGTCTTCGATCAAGTCGAGCATGTAGTCTACCATCTGTTTTTCGTTGTTGCAGACAATGTCCCATCGCAAATTGTATTTCTTGTTTGTTCTCAGTGCAGGTCCGTCTTTGGAGATTTGAACCCAGTCAGGGTGTTTTGCTGCCATGTTGTTGTCGCCGAAGCAAGCGATATTTGTTGTCATTTCAGGGTTTGGGGTTCCAACGATTCCTCGTTCTGATTTAAGACGATAAACCTGCAGGTCAAATCCTTCAACAGGTGTAGGCTCATAAATGAACATTCCGAACTTCAAATTTAGTTCCTCTTCAGGAGCGAGAACTAACCTTTAAGATGCTATTTAAGGATTGCTGAAGCTGGAAAAATGAATCGCTTTGCAGGTAGTTGTTAACTTTTCTATTCTTTCTTTTCTTTCGACTGGTCTGCAACACTATTTGAATAAACAGAATACATAACAGCGGAAAGAACGCTTCGAGTAAACCATCCCAGTTTGTCAGCAAACGTTGAACTCAGATAGTCAGGTCTCACAAATCTGGACGGTGCTTTTTCCTTTGTCATGTAGTCTGTCACGGCTTTCTGAAGAATTTTGCTTAGCACAAAATTCCGACCATACTCGTTGGCTGGATTCTCAGGAATCAAACCTGAATTCGCATCTTCATCCAGTCGCAGTCCCATAATAACTAATGCTGCTATGTTCTGGTCAGACAAAGCTCGTTCAAGCTCTTTGGTGAACTTCTTCCGCTTTTCAGGGTTCCCGCGAAGAATTGGATGAATTTGTGAAAAAAGAGTTGTCATTTTTTCAACGGTTATTCCTCTCTCTTCAAGTCTCCTTGTAAGAGGTCTGTTGGAAACTATGTTCTCTTGATTGCGGAGAGCCTTTTTCACTGCTTCCCTAACAGTTTTGCCAATTAATTCTCCTATCGGCGTGCCAATTCCAGAGTATTTAATTTGGTTTCCCCTTTTTGTGCAAGCTATCACGTTGCTGTCGGTAACAGTTCCGGTGGCTAATTCGCCAGAAAAACGGCTTCTCACGTCCAATTCTCTTAATGCAACTGCTTTAGCTTCTGTGATGGTGCTCACTGCGTTGACCATGCAACTTTCGGTCAGATTTCCGTCAACTAGAACGACGATGTTAATGGTACCCACCTTTTTGTAGGGAAAAGCTCTTTGTTTTGAGGCAATTTCGTCGCCAGCCGTGGCTGCGAAATGAACGCCCCCAGTAGCAAGTGTGGTGAGGGTGATGTCTTCAAATTTTTCTGTTGTCACTTCTATTTTTTTCATGTTGGCTGCGGTCATTATTCCTACAACTTGGTCTTGAGGAAGACCCATTTTTGATGTTTCTTCTTTCAAGAAGTCGTCTGCTTTTCTGTGAACTTCATCGTCTATATCGCTGCCTGCGTCTTCTGGTACCTGTACGCTCACTATGTAGTTTGCTTCCTGCAGTCCGCCGTTCAAAACGGCAGAGCTTAATATCTTCATGGGCGTTTTTGACTTTACGACAAGTTTGTTTCCTTGTACTTCAGCTTCAACTGATTCGATTTTGGTTTCCAGCTTCATTTGTTACTTTCCTTCTCTTAGGTTTGCCAAAAATGGATGGTGAATTTTATGATTTTGGGTTACCATTTCCCTAATCACGGAGAGATTCCTACCACAAACTCCCTTTTCTTCTTTATGCCTAAAATGAAACATTAACATCATAGTTTTAATCAAAAAGCCTTTCTGACAGTTTATTTTTCGATGGTTATTGCCTTCTTTGGGCACAGGTCTTCGCAGATTCCACATAGAGTGCATGAATCCAAATCAACTATGACTGGTTTGTTTTCCCTGAGAACGTAGACAGCCATGGCACAACAGTCAACACAAGTATACGAGCGGCAATCTTTACATTTGCTGTAATCGATTTCAATCTTCATCGCTGGCCACCAGAATCACTTAACGTCAAGACTAATTAGCCTCATTAGATTTAAAGTTAAAGTAAAACGCCAAATGAGGTCAAAAGCTATGAAGATTGGAACAGTAATCTACGAGCCAGTTATCGTTGATGGCTTCGACATTTCCGTCTACTACTCAAAACGTGTCGACGGTGTTATTGGAAAACCTGCAAAAGACATGTACAATGATATCACATGTTTTGTCGATGCTAAATCCATACGAGAAAGACCAGAGTTGGTAGCGCTTTCGGAAAACGGACCCGCCACAAGAACAAACAAAGCATTCACTCTCCCATGGGACTTTGTGTGCCCCACCAATCTAGAATACCAAGCCGACATTCTCCGCTTCATAGAAGACACCGCAAAAGAAGATGTGGAAGGCGTAATTCTAAATCTCTATCACTTTCCAGAAGAAAGCTTCTGCACCTGTGACCGCTGCTCAAGACAGCAGAGGGAAAGCGGGTTGGACTGGTTGGAGTGGAGGGCACAGACAGTCACAGACTTCGTTGGACAAGCCAAGAAACTGGTTAAGCAACCTTTTGGGATAGAAATATGGCCAGACCCTATCTTAGCTAAAGAAAGGTTTGGCTTGGACTTTGAAGCTCTCGCGAAGCATGTAGATTTCTTCCATGTGCCCCTTTCCGCCCATAATTATGTGACTATGTATTGGGTGGACACGTTAACGCGGGACTTCAAGAAGTTGCTTAAGAAACCAATCTTCATAGAGTTAAGCGCTGAGATTGCTGGAAAAATCGAAACCAAATCTCTTCTCAGAACCGTTGCTTATGTCTCCAGCCATGATGTGGAGGCGATTCTCCTTCTTGTTCATACTGCAGACCGTGCCAAAGAGATATGCAGAACCGCAGTGCAAGACAAGAATTACCGAGGCTGGCTGGAGAAGTTCGGATTCAAAAACATGATAGAAATAATTGAGAGATGGGAAAAAATTTACTAAGCGGCACTTCTTCGGTAATCTCTCAACTTCTGTATGTCCAAATCAGCAGAGATAATCTTGGTATTTATTTCATCCTTAGCTTGGTTCAGGATTCCCCATGGAGAGATTATTGCGCTGTTGCCGCCTCTAGAGTTTGATCTGGTGTTGCCGTTCTTCAAGATGAAAACCTTGTTGTCCTTCGCTCTCTTTGTGGTGAGAGGGTGCCCCTGAACATGTGGATGAGTCCTCGACGCCGACACGGGCAAAAAAATAAGTTCAGCACCGAGAGATGCCAATCTTTTAACGGTTCGTGGGTAAAAAACGTCAGCGCATATCAGAATTCCAGCCTTGCAAAGTTCGGTTTCAAAGACTCGAAAAGTACGTCCAACGTTAAGTCCTGCCTTTTTCTCCCATTCTGTGAGATGCATCTTCCGGTATTTCCCCAGTATTTTTCCGTCTTTGAGAAAGAGACAGGTGTTGTAAATTTTTCCCCTGAACTTCTGGAAGAGGGTGCCTCCAACGATGTAGGCGTTAACTTCTTTTGAAACTCGCTTCAGAAGCTGCACAGTGAGGTCGTGGGTCTCTTTAACTATCTTGTCAATGTGCTTGTTGTCGTCTAGGCTAGCTGGCATAGAAAAGTACTCTGGGAGACAGATGAATTGGGAGCCAGCATCAGCCGCCTTATACAGCATTTGTTCTGCAGTCTCCAGGTTCTTCTGCGATGAGTCGCTGATTTGCATGTGTATCAAACTGACTTTCATAGGTTTCCACTGTTCGGCTTTTGTCATATTGCCCTGTTGAGGTTGCTAATAAACCTTAACGAGTTGAAAATAGTTTCAAATCAAATTAAGGCGATCTATACGAAAATTACTATTTTTGGTTTAACGTTTTTTCGCCAAAAATCTGGAAGCATCTTACTCTGCCACGACAAGTTGTTCGCCAAATGCGCTTTGCCATCGTTAGTGATGCAAAATTTTTTAACCACTAACGAACGATTAGGCTAGAGAGGTTTTGTTATGTCGTCGAAATCGACTGAAGCCTTGTCGAATGGTGTTGATACTTCAACAAAAAATCCACTATTGTTTGTTCCAGCGCTTGTACCCATTCTTATTCAGCTAGTATTCCTGTTCTTAGCATATGTAGTCTTTCCAACTCGATACGGTTTTGTCCCATTCGGTATTGCAGTGGTAGGTCCAAATGTATTGCTGATCTGGGGAGGTTATTTCATAGCAGCCTTACTTGGATTCATTGCTAGCTGCATGATTGTTGATATGGCTAATGACAAAATCAACGGTAACCCAATGGACTTGAACAAAAGTCTGAATGTTGTAACTAGCAGATTGGAAAGTTTGATTCTAGCCGCAATCATTTCTGCCGTGTGCTTCATCACATTTTTCCTAATTCCCATTGCATTATTTCTCATCACAATTGCCATAATAGAAAAAACTGATGCTATCGAAAGCACAAGAAGATCGTTTGACTTTGTTCTCAAAAACTTGGAAGAAGTCATCATTTTCATGGTTATCGTGATTGTTGCTTGGATCGTTCTGAACATCGGTTTCTCATTTATTCCAATCATCGGCGCATACACTGGCGCAGTAATCAGCTGGCTACTAAACGTTGTTCTAACCGTCTCATCAGTGCACTTCTATCTCTCTCTGAAACCATCAACGCCTCCGCCCCCACCCCAAAGCGCGTAATCTATTGCGCGCTATCGATTTTTTTCACGTCATACTCGTAGAACTAAACTCACAAACCCCAACAGTTTTTGCCTTTTCTCAAGTTTGCTACAGGGATTGGATTTTCAAAACTATTTAAATTGCTGTTTGAAGATCGCTCGTCGCCTTCAACCAGCTTCTTAGCTTCTTTTACTGAGGATGCTGTTTCACATACGCAATTTCCGGTTTAAAAATCCCATAGATTTAAGTTTAAACGTAAAGGTCAATTTAGGTTATTCCACAACTAATTTTGGCAAATGAGATTTGTCCACCCAGTTAATCAGTCACATTATTTGGTTTCAATATTCTGACCGTTTGCACTTGTAGCTTCAGCTCGGTCAATGGCGACCTCTGCAATTTCGGCAGAATGTTGATTTATCCGTTTTAGACAGTCAATAAGCAAGTAAGCGTGTGATAGAACAAGACTGGAAATTTTTGATCTTTCTGCCTCTCTACAAAATTTCCATAATTCTTCAAGGTTTAGGTCACTAGCGGGCATATTGTCCAATGTTTTGTTTGCTAAGTGTATATCCTTGGATAAAAGTGCTTGAACTGAATTGTTGAATGAGCGTTTTATTGTAACACTTACTTGATAAAGGGGCTCTGAAATCTGCTTCGGAAGGTCCTGTTTATTCAGTGCCATAACACTTTCTGCGATGTTATTCACGTTGCAAGAGACTTCAGAGATTATGTGAAGAATCTGAAGATAGTCGACGCAATCGATCAAAGTTAGTTTCTCATGGTTTTCTGGTGTTGGGAATAGCAGAAAGCTCCGAAGTAAGCGATTGGTAACTAGTGAAAGTCGTCTAATGTCGTGCATTCTTCTAGAGAGACCCGGGATAAGATCTGCATTTTGTTCTCTTAGTGCAGAAACAGTTTCTTTGAACAATGATGATATCACGTTATGAATCCGCTGGATTGTTTTGTCTACTTCTAAGGTTCGTTTTAGCAAACACTGTATCGTCATAGCGTCTCCGGAAATCTCGATGATTTCCAAACCGAACAGATGATTAACTGTGTCTCTAATGCTTTCTTGTTGTTCCTCAGAGATTCTTTCTTTTGCTTTCAGTTTTATTATGTCAAAACCGTCCACGTATGCAGCTACAATTTCCCGTTTGAGGGAATGAATTGAATCTTTGTTTTTGATTGTTAGGGTGATTTCTCTTGGCTTTTCTTTTGTGTTGGCTAGGCAGATGCACAAAGAATTGTCTGGTTGTGGAATTAATATGACTTTGTCGCCTTGTTTCATCTTCATGGTGGTTGTCCAAGATTTGGGAATAGAAACGTAAATGGTGTTGCCGATTTTTTGGAGCTTTCGTGTTTCGGACATGATAACATCACCAAGATTAAACTTATTTAACCAGATTTAATTATTTATGTTGAATATAAAAAATTATGGGAAAACTTTATACATATCGGGTTAGCGCTTCATCCCAAAGAGGAATAGTGAATATGGATGCTGGAAAACTGTTTGTTGCTTTGCCAATTGCCTTTTTTTGGGTATTTATCAGGCATCTAAAACGTGAATCTGGATTCTGGGCTAACAACCTGAGCATAAATTTAAAACCTGTAAAAAAGAAAGCAGAAGTGGTAAAACAGATATGAATGCGAGTCCATTCTCGAACGCTTCAATAATGGCTATGCAACTTCTTGTGCCGTCGGCTTTACTTTATGCTACATCAGGAACTTTCGGACTTACTGACTTGTGTGCGTTCTGTCATCTTCGCGGAATCGTTTTTGAGGGACAGTGGGAAGGTGGATACGCTTGCTGATTGAGTCCATTATCGCCTTTGTGCTTATCCTATTTATCTCAGTAGTGATTTACGTTGTAACCAAACGTTTAGTCCCCAAAACTCTGTCTAGTGAAGCAAAAAGTTCAATGTATGCATGTGGAGAAAAAGTGGTCTCAAAAAGGCTACTAGTCAATGTTACTCTCTACAAATATCTGATATTTTTCGTCATAATAGACTCTCCTGCATTGATACTGGCATTTGCGGCTTTAGCCCTACACATGATAAACCCCCTCACTTTGCTAATCTATTTGGGCATCATTCTAGCAGCAGACATGTTGCTTCTGGGAGGTCTCTAAAGATGCCCGACCTAGGTTTGCTGAAATGGGCTAGAACAAAATCGCCTTGGCTGCTTCACTTCAACACAGGAGCATGCAACGGATGCGACATCGAAGTTGTTGCTCTCCTGACGCCCCGATATGATGTGGAACGTTTCGGCATGAAACTTGAGCCCTCGCCTAGGCACGCGGATGTTCTTGTTGTAACTGGAGTTGTTACTAAGCAGTGTGCACCACGGCTTAAGATGATATATCAGCAGATGCCCTCACCAAAATTTGTCGTAGCCGTAGGAGCCTGCGCATGTTCTGGCGGAATATTTCAGGGATGTTACGGCTTGAGTAAGCGGCTTGATGAAATAATTCCGGTAGACGTATATATTCCTGGTTGCTCTCCAAAACCAGAAGCGATAGTGCAGGGTGTTGCGAAATTACTTGGAAAACTGAAGGGATAACATACTATGAACAAGTTCGAAAATGCTGTAGAAGTTCTCAAAAATAACTTGGCTGACGCAATTGTAGAGCTAAAGGTACCTAGAGCAAGGAAAGCCTACATTCTTCTTAAGCCTGAACGTCACAGAGACGCAATCTCTTTGCTCCTGAAACAGGTTGAGGACATCGAGCTTACGACAATATCTGGAGTGGATTTGGGAAACGAGATAGAGCTAAATTATCATATGGCTTGTGAGGGAACAGTAACCCTCAAGAATCGGGTTTCCCGAGAAAAACCTGTTACTCAAACGATTACTGACATCTTGCCCGGCGCGAATTTATATGAGAGGGAGGTCTTCGACCTTTTAGGAGTTGCTTTTAAGGGGCATCCTAACCTAGAAAGGTTGTTGCTTCCCGACAACTGGCCTCAAGGCAGCTTTCCTCTTAGAAAGGATTGGAAGCCTCCTGTTAATCAAGAAATCGGTTTCAGTTCTGAGGAACCTTTGCAAACTGAGACAGCGGAAGGTGATGCTGGGTCGATAGTTAATGTTGTTGTGGGTCCTCAGCATCCGGTTTTGCATGAGCCCGAAAGGTTCTCTTTCAAGGTTGATGGGGAGACCGTTGTGGATGTTAAGCCGCGTCTTGGGTATGTTCATAGGGGTATTGAGAAAGCGGCTGAGCGTATGATGTATTTCCAAGACGTGTTTCTGGTGGAGAGAATCTGCGGTATCTGTAATGCTGCGCACACAACCGTTTTCTGTCAAGCTGTTGAAGACATAGGAGACATTGAGACTCCGCCCCGTGCTCTATACTTGCGCACCATAATACATGAACTAAACAGGATTCACAGTCACCTCTTGCTTCTTGGAGTTGGCGGTCACCTGCTTGGTTTTGAAGCATTATTTCAGCATGTGTGGCGTGACCGGGAGCCAGTAATGGATATAGTTGAACGAATCACGGGCAACAGGTTGATGAGCGGTTTTAACACAATTGGCGGAGTAAGACGTGATATAGACCCAAGCACAGTCGAGAAGACCCTGAAGACTGTTAAAGCGGTTAGGAAACGGGTTGTTTTCTACAAGAATGTGTTCGAGGAAGACGCCACATTGAGGCTTAGAACCGAAGGGATCGGCGTGTTAAGCAGGGCTGACGCTTTGAAGTTATGTGTTGTCGGTCCGGTTTTGAGGGGTTCAGGGGTTGCTTCTGATGTCCGAAAAGATGACCCTTACGCGGCGTATGAAGAAATTCCGTTCAATGTTATAAGCTATAGTGAGTGTGACACGTGGGCTCGGCTGATGGTCAGAGCTGAAGAAGTGCTAGAAAGCTTAGACATAATAGACTATGCGCTCAGTCACCTTCCCGGTGGACGTTTGCGGGTTAGGGTTCAACGAAAAATACCTGAAGGCGAAGCCGTTAGCCGCGTTGAGGCTCCGAGAGGCGAGCTTATACATTATGCCAAAAGTGATGGAACAGCGTATCCTTACCGAGTTAAGGTCAGATCTCCCACACTAGCGAACCTTATGGCTTTTCCAGACATCATCCGAGGCGCATACATCGCTGACATTCCCTCAGTGCTGGGAAGCCTAGACCCCTGCTTCTCTTGCACTGACCGCATGGCATTCATTGACACCAAAAATGGTCAGAACTGGCACTGGAGCCTTGACGACATAAACAATTACAAAAACAGGAAGGCGCTGATCTAGGATGGCTATTGATTTACTCTTTTTTGTAAGGACGCTGGTGTTTCCGGGTTTCCTCTTTCTTTTGGCACTTGTTCTCTTTTTTGACTGGTTTGAAAGAAAAGTTGCCGCCAGATTTCAGAACCGTATGGGTCCCTCCTATGCGGGTCCTTTTGGCATTCTGCAACCCATCGCCGATTACATAAAACTGTTTTCAAAAGAAGACATCACCCCAAAGCAGACCAACAAGCTGCTGTTTGTGGCTGCTCCACTTCTTGCGTTTTCGCTTTTTGTTTTCGCTCTTTTCTATCTCCCGATTGATGGCTCAAACGTGATTTTGGGTTCAAGTTTCGAGGGGGATTTGCTTCTGGTTTTGCTTCTGGTGACTCTTGCCAACTTTGGCATTTTTCTTTCTGGCTGGGCTTCTTTGAATCCATACAGCGGGATCGGTGCAACCCGAGTTCTAACCCAGTTTCTTGGATATGATATTCCTCTTATTCTTCTTGCAATTGGTCCCGCTTTTCTTGCAAGAAGCTTGTCTATTGTGAATATTACGGCGAGCCAAACTATTCCGTTTATTCTTCTGATTCCTTGGTCTTGTGCCTTGTTTGTTCTGGTTCTGCAGGCTGAATTAGAGAAAGACCCCTTTGACATTCCCCATGCGGAAACCGAAATTGTAGGCGGCTACGAAACAGAGTACAGCGGAAGAAAATTGGCTTTCATAAAGCTTTCAGAAGATTTCCAGTTCTTGATTGGCGCTGCCCTTGTAACCGTTCTGTTTTTGGGTGGCTCTCATGGACCCATCCCGTTTGGTCCGCCTGAGTTCTGGCATGTTTTCTGGTTCATTATTAAAACTCTTGGGGTGGTGTTCTTTCTGGAGTATGTCGGCAACGTATCTGCCCGGCTGCGGATAGATCAGGTTGTTCATGGCAACTGGAAATTATTAATTCCATTATCTATACTGTCTCTTGCTCTTACAGTAATTATCGAACCACTGTTGAGGTCAGTGATTGGTTAGGAGGAAAAAATGTGGCTAAAAAACGGCGATTACCAGCGCTGATAAAGGACATGGGCGCATGTATCTTCAAGAAGCCCTTCACTCGCGAGTATCCTGCTGTTAAGGTAGAAGTTCCTGAAGGCTACCGAGGCAGACACATCTTCTATCCCGAAAAATGTATCAGTTGTGGGCTGTGTGAGCGGGACTGTCCAGCCAATGCTATAGAACTTATTGAAGTTTCTGGAAAACGGATGCCCCACTTTTACCTTGACCGTTGCATTTTCTGTTATTTATGTGCGGAAGGCTGCCCAAGAGAGGCAATAAAGCTCTCTACAAATTTTGAGATGTCAACAACAGAAACTGAAGAACTGTTGGTAACCCCAAAGGAATTCATTTCTAAGAAAGAAGCCACTACAGGTGAGGGAAGAAAGCGTGTGGCTTGAAACTGTTCTGGCTATTGGTATGGTGGTGTCTGCGGTTTTCGCGATATACTTGAAGGAAACCGTGGCTTCGGTTTTGTCTCTGAGCACCATGATGATTTTACTTTCGTTGCTTTACTTCAATCTGAATGCCCCTTTTGCCGCAATTTTCCAGTTGGCGTTAGGCACTGGAACCTCAGCGATTTTCCTTCTTGCAGGAGACACGTTAACAAAGAAAAGCGATGAGAAAACGTCCACCAAAACGATTTTCGTGGGGCTGGTTGCTTCTGCAGTCCTTTGCGTCCCTGTAGTTGTTGGAACCGTGGTGACGCAGTCTTTCACTCAGTCAGTTGAGTTGTCGCTCTCTAGTGCGTTATGGGATTTGAGGGCGATTGATATTCTTGCTCAAGGTTTGGTTATTTTGACGGCTGCGCTTGGCGTAGTGCTCCTTTTGAAGGAGAAACGGGGGCGAAAGTAAAGTGGACTACATCATTCTGTCGATTACGGTTCTGGCGATTGGGATAGTCGGCTTGGTTACAAAGCATGACCTGATAAAAATGCTGATCGCCGTAGAAATGATCACTGCAGCTGCAACAATGAATTTTGTTGTTTTCGGCTCATTAATGGAGGACTCTTTAGGTCAAGCTTTCTCGATTCTTGCATTATCTGTTGACGCATGCGTAACTGCTGTTGCCCTTGCATTTGCCATCGTCATCTTCAAAAAACTGAACATCCGCGATGTCAGAGACCTGTCGGAGATGAAGGAAGAACCATCCGAACAAGAAAACCAAACTACGGAGGAAAACTAACATGCTGATTCCCGCCGAGTACGCTGCGTGGCTATGTTGGGCGATTCCCTTTGCTGCCTCATTGTTTGTACCTTTAGTTGCCAAGTTTCGCCGCAGAAGCGTTGGCTGGTATGCAGTAGCAATTACGTTACTTTCTGTTGCATGCACTCTTTCGTTGATTCCAAGCGTAATTGGCGCCCATGGTGAACCACAGGTGTATTCTATACCTTGGATGCCTGCTGTGGACATCAACCTCAGCGTCCTCATAGACCCGTTAAGCACCATGATGGCGAACATTGCAGCCTGTGTTGGCTTGCTGATTATGATTTACTCCGTAAACTATATGGAAAAAGAAAAAGCAACACCGCGATTCTTTTTCTTCATGCTGCTTTTCGTCGGCGGAATGGTTGGGTTAGTTATGGCAAACAATCTGTTGCAGATGTACTTCTTCTGGGAAACCGTTGGATTGTGTTCTTATTCCCTTATCGGATTTTGGTACAATAGACCTGAAGCAGCCAAGGCAGGAATAAAAGCCTTTATCGTAACAAGAATCGGCGACATCTTTCTCCTGCTCGGAATACTATTGCTCTACGTGAACACGGGCACCTTCAACTTTCTAGAAATCCGCGAACTTATTGCTACTGGAGCTGTTTCAGTTCCGACGTTAACTGTGTCGATATTGATGTTGATTGGTGCTATCGGCAAATCTGCCCAAGTTCCATTGCAGGTGTGGCTTCCAGATGCCATGGAAGGGCCATCACCTGTGAGTGCTCTCATTCATGGCGCAACAATGGTGAAAGCGGGAATCTATCTTGTGGCAAGAATCTACATACTCTTCTCTCTGGTGCAGCCATGGTTAACCACCATCACATACGTAGGAGGAATCACGGCTTTCCTCGCCGCAACCATGGCACTAACAAGCTCTGACCTTAAGCGTGTTCTCGCATTCTCTACAATAAGCCAACTGGGCATGATAATGTCCGCGCTAGGCATCGGAACTGAGCTCGGCTGGTTCGCCAGTCAATTCCATGTAATCAGCCATGCCCTCTTCAAGTCGCTGTTGTTCCTCTCTGCCGGAGTTGTAATGCACGTTACCCACACTCTTGACCTGAAACAGCTTGGAGGATTAAGAAAAGCGATGCCCATCACATTCATAGTGAGTGTTATCGGAGCGTTTTCGCTTGCAGGTATTCCGCCTTTCAGCGGGTTCTGGAGCAAAGACACGATATTCGAAGCAATTATCCTAGCCAATAACGTTCCCCTTTTCATTTTGATTTTCGGGACCTCTGTGTTAACAGCAATATACAGCATCAGATGGATCTGCAAAGTTTTCCTCGGAGAAAAATCCGAGTTTCTGGCAGACCATCACTTGCATGATCCTAGTCCAATAATCTATGTTCCTCTTATTCTCCTGGCTGCTGCTTCATGCATCACAGGCTTCTTCAAAAGCCCACTAGAACATTACCTTGAAATACATTTTGAAGCTTCAATGAACGGTGTACTTTTGGCGAGTGCAGCCTCGGCGATAATTCTCGCGATTGCTGTGCCTGTAGCCTATTACCTTTACTACAAAAGACGCGCAGCTTCACTGTTTTCCGCAAGAAATCTTTTAAACAATCCACTTTATTTGATAATATCTAACGGCTATTATTTCGATGCCGTTTACAACAAAATATTGAGTGGGGTCATGGGCTTGTCGCAATTCGCATATCGAATCGTTGAAACGGCTGGGATACAACGGTTTCCTTACGTTGTAGCTGGTGGGGCTTCAAGGATAGCCCAGAGCACCCACGATTACATAGAGGCGTTTCTTGACCGGTTCGTTTACCTTATAGCGAATGGAGCCGTGGTTACTGCTCACAAAACTCATGTGCATCTTGAAGCGTTCCTCGACCGATTTTGCTATATTCTGGCGGGTGGAACCGTGGAGACTGCCCGCGTAACTCATGAATATATAGATACGTTCTTGGATAAGCTGGTCTACCTATTTGCAGGAAAGACAGTTGAGCATGGACAGAAAATCAAGAAAGTGCATAGGGGACACCTGCCAGACTTTGTTTTGGCAGCCGCGCTCGGCTTCGTTCTAATCATCATTTTGCTTTTATTAACTGGATTGAGGTAAAAAGAAATGCAAACATTATTAATCGCTTTGATGTTGCCGGCTCTGGCTATTCCCATAGTCTATGGTGTTGGCAAAAAATCTGCAAAAACTGCTGCCTTGATTCTCACGTTACTCTCAGTAGTCAGCTTGTGTATTCTTGTAACTTTGATACCTACGGTTCTTAGTGAGGGACAATATGTAGAATCATATTATTGGATACCGACGCTAGGTTCCGCTTTCACGCTTTTTGTTGACGGCATCAGCCTCTCGTTGGCTATTGTTACGCTGATACTTGTTGCAGCATGCACTCTGTACTCCATAAATTATATGGAAGAAAAAAGTTCGCTTCCAGAATACTACGCGTTAATGAGCCTGCTCACAATAGGGTTGGTTGGAGTTTTCATCACATCCAATCTGCTGCTCTTCTACTTCTGCTGGGAACTTATGCTTGTTCCAACATACTTTATTATAGGTGGATGGGGATACAAAGAATCATTCAGAACCGCCTTCAAATTCTTCATCTTCACTCACGCTGGAGCAATCTTTGTTCTCTTAGGCATCGGCGCCATCTACATGCTTACAGGCACCCTCGACATATTCGAGGCACAAGCCCTTCTGGCAAACATAGACCCAGGTGTCCTAAATTGGGTGCTGATATCGTTCACTGCAGGTTTCGCTGTGAAGATGGCTATTGTTCCCCTTCACATGTGGCTTCCTGACGCGCACGGCGAAGCACCCGCTCCCATGTCTGCGCTCCTCAGCGGAGTAATAATTGGGGCAGGAGGATACGCTGTTTTAAGGATAGCTCTTGGAACCGTCTATGCTGCGATGATGCCCACTGGCAACCAATTTTTGTTAGTGCTAAGCTTTTTTGGAGTATTATCAGCCTTTTACGGGTCTTTCCTTGCGTTGGCAGAAACCGACATCAAACGAATAATTGCATATTCCAGCATAAGCCACATGGGCTACACCCTGTTTGCGCTATCACTCTTTCCTTTTGCTGAAGGAATCACTGGCGGGGTACTCCATTTAGTTAATCACGCAGCAAGCAAGGGGCTTCTCTTCTTGACCGCAGGCGCAGTTATGCATCAGACAGGCGTAAGAAACATCAAAGAGATGGGAGGCTTAGCGTCAAAGATGCCTCTAACAGCAATAGCCTCTGCTATTGCAGCGTTCAGCATAGGCGGCATTCCCCCATTTGCCTGTTTCATAAGCGAGTTTCACATTTTCGTTGGAGCTGTTACTGCAGCTGGCGCAGACGGCTCATATTACTTGCCTACTGTTCTGATGCTTATTGCAACTGTTTTCAGCCTTGGTTATGTGTTGAGGTATTTCTGGAAAGTTTTCTTAGAGGCTCCTAAAACTCAGAGAGATGACATCAAAGACCCCCACATTTTTATCAACGTTGCAATGATTGCTCTTGCAGCTTTTGTTGTGTTATTGGGAATTTATCCTGGGCTTTTCATTGACCTGATTCATGCTGTTACATCACTAGGATGAGGATTACAACTAATGAATATACTTGACGTTCTATTACCCACAATAGTCTTCACGGTTTGCTCTCTACTCACTGTTCCACTACTTCGTTTTGTTAGAAAGACCAAATTTGATCCTCAACATTTCATGGTCGCTTGGATAGTTCTCACCTTTTCAGCCGCAGCCATAGGCGTTTTCCGCATAGCAACAGAGTACTTTGGGCAATCACAATCTTTTCTTCAAATCTCTTCTGCAGACACGATTCTGGCGCCCCTATCAACCATGTTTCTCGTAGACACTGTTTCAGTTTACATGGTGATAGCCTACATGGTTGTGGGTTCAATCGCATGCTTGTATGGTGTCCTACACGTAAGTCCAAAGGAGAGTCTATCCGAAAGGTACTACGCTCTTCTGCTCATGGTAACAGGCGCAGTTATAGCAGCCACATTCTCAGGCGATTTACTTACCCTTTTCATCTTTTGGGAGGCAACAGCGTCAGGCGCCTGTTTTCTTGTAGCCTACAAAAAGTCTCGGGAATCCCTCGAATCTGCCCTGAAGTATCTAGTCATGGTTATCATAGCTTCTGGCTTCATAATCTACGGGTTATCATTAATCTATGGTCTCACTGGTTCACTTAACTTCTGGGCTGTCAAAGAAGTTTTGTTGACTACCGCTAACCCGCAACTATTGTTTGTAGCGTTTGCTTTCCTTATTGCCGGTTATGCTATCGAAACAGCTATTGTTCCGTTTCACATGTGGATGCCCGACGCTTACACCGCCGCTCCAGACTCTGCATCAGCTTTCCTATCCGCGATCGTAGACCAAGGCAGCTACTATGTGTTGTTGAGAGTTTTGCTGTTTATTCTGACGCCCATGGCAACTGTCGATTGGCGATTCACTGTAGCAATATTCTCTGCGATTACCATGACCGTTGGGAACTTGTTTGCGTTAGCGCAACAGAATGTTAAACGGATGATTTCATATGTGTGCATTGCAGATATCGGCTATAATCTGATAGCGATTACCAGCTTAACTTCTATTGGACTTCAGGGTAACCTGTTCTTTTTCTTTGTTGCAGCTATGGAAACGGCTCTCGCATTCATGGTCATCGGCGTTTTCAAGAGAATGGGCTTCGAAACGTTGGAGGAGTTGTCAGGTCTGGGACGAAAGATGCCGCTGACAAGTTTGGCTTTTGTGTGTGCAGCCCTGTCTTTTTCTGGAGTGCCACTATTTGCAGGGTTCATCGCTAAGTACATGGTGTTCACTTCAGTTTTGCAGTCAAGTGTTGCGTGGTTGGCGTTGGTGGGTGTTTCAAACTCGGTTCTCCAATCAGCTTACTTTTTGAGAGTAATCCACCACTTGTTTGCTAAGGCACCCAAGAACGATGCGCCTATTAAAGAACCGAAAAAGCTGCTGGTGCCCATATACTTGTTGGTCATAATAATTATTATTCTTGGGCTGTTTCCTGCTTTAGCCCTTGATTTAATATCAGCGGTTTCAACATTTTTGCCCATATAATCCAAAATTTTAACTTGATGAAATGAATAAAAATATGGATGGAGAAGATTCTTTGGTAACAAAAAAGGGAAACAAGATAGCATACAAAGATTTGGAAAGTAAAATCATTAACTCCGGGTTCTGTACCTTCTGCGGGGCATGCGAAGCAGCGTGTCCAGTTCATGCAATAACAATAAATGAATACAAGGTTGAGCATTCTGATTGCTCGCAGCACATAGAATCCTGTCCAATATGTTACGAGATTTGCCCCCACTCGAATGAACTTGTTTCTGAGAGCCTGAAATTTGTTTCCAAGTCGCCCAGAAGAAGAGAAGGGTTGGGCTATTACAGAAAAATTTTGCTCGCCCAAGCTGCAGACCCAGAACTCAGAAAGTTGGGTCATGGCGGCGCCATCGTGACTACTCTTCTGACTAATGCCATAGAAAAGGGAGAAATAGATAGCGCAATTGTTTCTCAGGCGGAAACCGACGTTCCTATTAAGCCTAAAGCTTTGGTTGGTGTGGTTCCAGACGACGTTTTTTCTGCTGTTGGCAGCAAATTCTTTCCATCATCTGTGGCTAGAGCGTATGGAAGCGCAGTTTATGAGTATGGAAAAGCAAAAATTGCATTCGTTGGTGTTCCCTGTCATGTGCTTGCTCTTCGTAAGCTTGAGGCTTGGGAACATAAAATCACTGGAAACCTGAAGGTGATAATTGGGCTGTTCTGTTTCTGGACTCTATCGTTTGGTCGCCTTCTTGAGTACCTGTCAAAAACCTATAACATCAAACCCGACGAGATAAAACGGTTGGACATCATAAAGTATCTGATTGTTCAAACAGACAAAGGCACCTTTCACGTTCCCTTATCCGAAGTTAAGCCTCACATTCTAACCAGTTGCGAAACATGCACAGACTTTGCCGCAGAACTGGCTGACATTTCCGTCGGAAGCGCATATCCACTCAAGGAATGGTCAACAGTCATCATTAGAACACAGGCTGGAGAAGACTTCTTCTACTCTGCTGTTGAGGCGGGAGTGATAAACACTGGAGTAATCGAGCTAGAGCCAGATGCTTTTGCGCATGTGATTGAGACTGCTGTACAGAAAAAAAGAACTGCTCTGAAAGAGCTTTCTGACATGAAAGAAGCTTATGTTCCTGTTCCGGTTCGTCCATTAAAGGAGATTGCTGTTCTTTCGCAGTTCAAAGTCAACGATATTATGACGAAGAAACTAGAGACGGTATCTCCTGATTTCTCTGTAAGTCAATTTTTGGATTTTATGGCGAAGTATCATCATACTGGATATCCTGTTGTTGATGAGAATGGAAACTTCGTAGGTATTGTTGCGTTGGATGATGTTGTAAAAGTTGAGAAAGAGAAACGCGGTGAGGTTCTTATTCGAGATATTGTGCAGAAGAATCCTGTCTCTATTTGTCCTGAAGAGCTTGCGTTGGATGCCTTCAAAAAGATGCGAATACATAATTTGGATCGTATGGCAGTTGTTGATAAGGATAATCCTAAAAAAATAGTTGGCGTATTAACCAAGACTGATTTACAGCACATACTTAGCGACCAACTGTGAACTAAGATAAACCAAAGGCTGTTGCTCAAGAACCTTAAAATATCAATGAAAAATTAAGTGTATATTGTGACGATAATGATCGACAAGCAATTTTTTAAGACTATTTTAGTTCCTGTGGATGGTTCACATTCTTGTCTTCACGCCAAAATGATTGCTTCTTCAATCGCTAAAAAATTCAATTCAAAAGTAACTGTGGTTCATGTTGTTTCGCACGATTTTATGCATCCGGAACTAAAAGCCCAATATCGGTTGCCTCACTCAATCTTGCACAAACTTGATGATGCTTATTTGCAGTCGGGCAAAAAAATCCTCCGAAACGCTGAGGAGCTGTTCAGAGAAGCTGGCATACCCGTTGATGCTAGGTTAGTTACTCACGAAGACCCTGCTGAATTCGTGCTTGAGTTAGTTAAGGACGAGAAATATGATTTGGTTGTTATGGGAAATCGCGCTGAAAATCAATCTGAACGTTACTCTCTGGGAAGCGTCACAGAGAAAGTTGCTAGGCACGCTGAATGTCCTGTCCTTATAGTTAAAAAGAAACCAAAAGTTGAGAAGTTACTCACAGCTGTTGACGGTTCTAAACACGCAGACAAGGCACTTGAATATGCAGTTCAATTAGCAAAACACTATAGCGCAAACCTAGCTTTAGTGCACGTTGAAGAAGACAAACTCATTCGCATTGGAGGACCACAAGTCGTAGATTGTGTTGGAACAGTCGGCGAATGCATCCTTAAAGATGCGTCAACCAAAGTTCAGGGAGTTCAATTCAACAGCTTGCTGGAGTACGGTAGCCCAGCAGAGGTCATTATTAAGCTTGCAAAAAAGGCAAATGTTGACATCGTCGTTGTAGGCAGCAGAGGATTAAGTAGCGTAAGAAGATACCTGCTTGGCAGCGTCAGCGACGACATAAGCATGCATGCACGAAGTTCGGTGCTGATTGTCCGCTGAAAGGTTCATTGGGTATTAAAGAGAAATAGCCATGTCATGAAGTATTTTATGCAGAACTGGGTTGAAGAGCTTCATATATTTGTAGTGTTTGCTCTGCAACTTGCTTCCAAGTGAAGTAACGCAGAACTCTTTTACGCCCATTTTTGCCCCACCTTTTTGCTTCTTCAGGGTCTTTCAGCACTTCCTTTATGCCCCATGCAATGTCTGCAGAGCTTTCTCCATTCACATGAATTCCATTCTGATCTGGACCAGAGTTTATAACCTGCTCCCGGAAGCCGACGACACCATGTGCTCCCACCACAACTGGTTTTGCCATCGCCATTGCCTCTAGGCTCACGATGCCAAAGGGTTCATAGACAGACGGAAAAACGCAGACGTCAGCGGCGGCGTAGTGGAGAATCCTTTCTTCTTCTGGCACAAAATCAAAACGGCAAACAACATTGTCCTTTATTCCAAGCCTGCTTGCTGTTTCATAGATATCTTTTTGTTCTTCTCCTCTGCCCAAAATCACCAGTTTAGTCTTCGGATATTCATTCAGAATCGTTGGCATCGCCTGAATCAGGTTCCTGACACCCTTAACCCATGTTAGTCGCCCTAAAAAGAAGAGCATGCATTCATCATCTTTGATGCCATACTTGTTTCGGATTCGTTTAATGTCCTCTGAACTATACTTCGTGGGGTCGTAACGTTCAGGGTCTACACCATTCCAGACAACACTGATTTTTTCCGCAGGCCAACCGTGTCTATTAAGGTCCTCTCTCATTGCATGACTGACAGTGATTATGCGGTCTGCAGCTTGGGCAGTGGCTGATTCGAAATGGGAAACAACTTCTGAGCCTTGCCCTCCACTTCGTCCGAACTCTGTGCTGTGAACATGAAAAACTACTGGAATCTCTGTTTCGTTTTTGATTATGATTCCCGCTATGCTGCTTAGCCAGTCATGAAC
>CAZUDX010000005.1:0-230668 GCA_964618695.1 uncultured Candidatus Bathyarchaeia archaeon
GGTCCTGCGTAACGGTTGCAATTAGAATGCATCCAGTTGAAAGGAGAATGTTTGTTACTGGTCCTGCGAGGGCTGTTTTTCCCACAGTTTCACTTGTTCCTGACCCCACAATCATCACGGCTCCCGGAGAAATGATTTTGAAGGGCGGAGGAAGAAAAACTGAAACCAAGGTTATGAGTGCTCCCTGCATGGTTAACCTAAATTCTGCCCACATTTGGAAGTGCTGTGCCGAAAACTTGTGTGCAATCTCGTGAATAAGAAATGATAGGGTGAAGGCTACAGTTAAGCCTGCTAGAATCAGCGGTGTGGATGGTGATGCTAATCTTATGTATAGGAAGTAGGTTAAGCCAACAGCCATGACTAGGAGAGTTCCAATGAGCAGGTGTTTGAGTTCTGTTTTGCTGAACCAGAATATCTTGGATGCAGATGGGGGCGTATATGAGATGGTGTACTTGTATGAAGGTGTCTTAGACCATCCTTGGTTGCCTGTTGGCGGCGCGTCTCTTGGAGCCTTTGCCCTCCACGCTTCAGGGCATTCATGCCTCTCTGGTAGGCGATGGTCTCCGCAGAATTGTCCCCCACAGTAAGTGCATCGAAAGGGGAGAACAACATCGTCTCCGCAGTATTGACACTTCGCCGTTTGCTTCAGCTTCCTTCTGTTTTATTAAAAAATTGGTTAAGTCGGGATGGTTTAAATGTTTAGCTCCAAAACGGTACGCTGTTTATTGCGGTTGTGGATGGATAAAGATTTAATAACGCCTTATGGTATTACGAAATTATTAAAAGGTAATACTTGGTTCGGGTTGAACCAGTAACCATGCTTGGAGCTGCAACAAAATAATGCCTGAGAACACAATCATCAAACTTGAAGACGTTTCCACCATCTACGAGGGCGAAAGCAGACCCGCAATAAAAGGCATAAACCTAACTCTCAAAAGAAACGAGCTAGTTTATGTTGTGGGACCAAACGCCTCCGGAAAAACAACACTACTCGAAACCATAAACGGTTTGCTCCCACCATTTAAAGGAAAAGTTTCTGTTTTTGGATTAGACGTCCAATCTAATGGACAAAAAATAAGATGCCAAATCGGATATGTCCCTCAAGACTTCATGGTGAAGCCCGGAGAACCCTACAAATCCCTTGATGTAGTGTTAATGGGCCTTTATGGGCAGATAGGATTTCTCCATCACGCTGAAGAAAAGGACAAAAAGAATGCCCTAGAAGCCATGAAACTAATCGGAATAGAAGAGCTTGCAGACAGACCCATGGGCAAACTTTCTGGCGGACAGCAACAAAAAGTGATGCTAGCCCGGGCACTAGCAAAAAACCCGAAAATCCTTCTTTTAGACGAGCCTTTCAGCAACTTGGACCCAGATTCACGCGGACAAATTCCCTCTCTAATCACCAAACTTCACAAAGAAAAAGATTTGACCACCCTTATTGTAACACACGACATCCACCACATGCTGGACAGCTGCAACAGGGTCGTAGTGGTAACCGACGGCAGAATCATGTTCGATGGAACCCCGAAAAACGCTTTACCACTCGTAGAAAATCACCCCCACACAACCTCATTGGAGGCAACCCACCGGTGATCTGGCTTGAGTTCGCCATCATGCAGAAAGCCCTGATTGCTTGTCTCCTAGCCGGTTTTCTGATGGGCTTGATAGGCGTTTTCGTGGTGAGAATGCAGCTCTCAGCCATAGGCTACTCCATGTCCCACGGCGCCTTTGCAGGAGCAGCGTTAGGTGTAGCCACAGCAACGAATCCGCTTGTAACTGGTCTGCTTTTCGCCTCAGCTACTGCTTTTGTGATAGGTCCCATCGCAGATAAGGCAAGATTGCACGCGAGCACCATAACTAGCATAGTTTTTCCTCTCAACATGGCCTTGGCTTTCGTGTTTCTGACCTTGACGCCGGAGATAGGGCTCACCAGCCAAGTAGCCAATGTGCTTTGGGGTAGCATAATCTCCATGACCAACAGTGACTTGGTGTACCTTACCACCTTGTTTGCAGCGACGTTAGCCATAGTGTATTTCATCTGGAAGGAGCTTTTTGCCATAATGTTTAACAGGAAATTGGCTGAAGCGGATGGAATCAATACCAAACCCTTCATCTACCTAATCATCTTTTTGGCGGGAGTTGTCGTAACTTTTTCCTTAAAACTTGTGGGAGGGCTACTCATTTACGCCCTTCTCTTCAATCCTGCCTCTACTGCCCTCCAGTTTTCTGAGAACATGCGAAAAATAATAATCGCTTCCCCAATAATCGGGATGGCAACAACTGTTTCTGGACTTGTAGTTTCTTTGTTTTTTGATTTGCCTGTTGGCTCCTGCATAGTTATTGTCTCAACCATTGTTTTCGCCATCGCGCTTCTCCTATCACCGAAAAGAAGGAGAAAGGAGGTGCAATGAAGAAATGAAAACCAATAAACTGTTAACTTTAGGCATAACCCTGATTCTTACTCTGATGCTTCTTTCCGTAACAGTAACAGAAGGCCAAGACACCACAGAAAAACCAATAATCGTATGCACAACAAGCGCTGTCGGCAGCGTAGTTGAAGCGTTTTTAGGGGACACGGCTGATGTTGTGGTGCTGGTTCAGCCCGGTTTGTGTCCCGCCGATTTCGACATGAAACCCAGCCATGTTTATGCCGTGAGCAACGCTGAGATATTGTTTAAACAAAACATTCAGGGAGAGTTCTGGTTGGAAGGATTAATTGAGGCTGCAGGAAATCCGGAGCTAGCACAGGTTGCTATTCCCGGGGCATACAACACGCCTCAAGGAGCAAAAAACTACATAAACTGGGTGGGAGGAAACCTGAGCCAAATCTTGGGCATTGACTTGGATTCGAAGATTTTGGAGATGTTGACTGATGTGGATGATGTTTCCAGCTGGATGGCAAGTCAGGCTGAAACCTTAGAGGCGTCAAAAGTGAATGTCATCTGCATGAATTGGTTGAAAACCTTCATCGAATCTGTTGGCTTCAATGTTGTAGCAACCTATAATCCACCGGAAACGCTGTCAACTGGCGACATAACCGCTCTATTAGAAACTGCGCAGACCGAAGGTGTGGCTTTGATAGTGGACAACCTTCAAATCGACGTTGAGTTTGGAGCGGAAATTGCTTCTGAAGTGGGTGCTGAGCATGTGGTGTTAACAAACTTTCCCGGCGCCATTCCAAACACCGAAACCTTGCCTAAAATGCTACGCCACAACGCAGAGCAACTTTTCAACAGCACAGCCACTTGGCGGTCTACATCCACTCTCAGGGCTGAAAGAGACGATTTGAAGAATCAACTGACCATATTCCAGATAACCACGTCGCTGGCGGTTGTGGTTGCTGCGGTGGAGGCAGTGCTGCTATACGTTAGAAGAAAGAAATAATAGAGATTGCCAAAATGAATAGGAAAACGTACTTCAACAAAGCAGCAGACAGCTGGGACAAGAGGTTTAACACTCCCACCCTTTCATCTTTTTTGGAGAAACTTGTTCCTCAGTTCGGTCTAGAACAGGGACAGAACATTCTGGATGTGGGCACCGGCACTGGTGTGTTGATTCCTTACCTAATCCGAGCGGTTGGACCAGACGGATCAGTTACTGCCGTTGACTACTCGGAAACCATGATCAAGATATGCAGAACAAAGCATTCGCACCTTAAGAACGTCAGCATAAAACTTGGTAATATCGAAGAGGCTGCTTTCCCCACAGAGTCTTTTGACGCCGTTATCTGTTTCGGCGTGTTTCCTCATCTGGAGAACAAAGAAAAAGCCCTGCGAAACATCAATTGTATACTAAAATCCAGCGGCAAACTCGTCATCGCCCACGCCCTCAGCAGCGAAGAACTCAAAGCTCACCACAACAACGCTTCATCAACTGTAATGCATGATGTTCTGCCTGAAGAAGCTGAGATGAAAAAGTTGCTGGAGCAGACAGGATTTGCAGAAATCAGCATCAAAGACGAACCCGGATGCTACCTATGCATCGCCCATAAAGCTTAAACTTTGAAAACTGCTGCTTGATTTTTGGTTGAGCTAGTTCTGTTTCTTTCGATTTCGCTGCTAGAATGGGCTGGGTTGTAGCGCGGTTTATCGGAAAAGGTATTAAACCCAAAGGCGAATCAAACGTAAACATGTGATGGGAGTTCGGTTTATGACTAAAGCGTTGATTGTTTATGGCACCCGTTACGGGGCAACAGCCATGACCTCAGAGGAGATTGCGGATGTGTTCCGCCAAGAAGGGCTAGACGTTAAAGTGGTCAACCTCAAAGACGAAAAAGTCAAAGACATAAGCGATTACGACCTTGTCACAGTCGGTAGCGGAATTAGAATCGGCAAGTGGACTAAGGAACCCAAAAAGTTCCTCAAAAAGCATCATAAAGATTTGGCCAAAAAGAAGGTTGCACTATTCGTCTGCTGTGGGTCTGCAAGACCAATAGATGAAGCTGGGAAAGACAAAACAAAAATGCAAGAAGCTAAGACGAAATATCTTGACGAAAAAGTTGCTAAATACAATCTGCAACCTGTTGCTTTGGGTTTTTTTGGAGGTGTCTACAACTTCAACAGGGTGTCTCGGTTGTTTAGAGCGTTTATGGCATCGGTTAAGCCCCAACTAGAAGAAGCTGGCGTTCCAGAAACCGAACCGGGACTCTACGACACAAGAGACATAAACGCCATACGCAGCTGGGCAAAAGACCTCGCCAAAAAAGTGCAATCTTGAACAAGGTATGGCTAAAACGCCTTCACAGCTACCTCCTCTCCTGATTGATTAATATTAAATAATTGTACCTTGAAATCATGTTTGGCGAGTGAATGAATACCCGAGAAATCGCGACAACTATTATTTTTACAGCTCTCACTATCGTATCGAATCCTATTAGGATACCCACACTATACTGGCCTGGCTTCTTTTATCGAATTTGGGAGATTCCAATAGTTGTAACTTTTTTGTTGTTTGGTCCCAAAATTGGAATTTCAGTAGCTGCTCTGAATGTTGTAGCCCAAATAATGCTTTTTCCAGTATCGGTCGGTTATCTTGCTTATCCATGGGGTCTTGTGGCTACTCTGACCATGTTGTTAGGAGTCCATTTGGCGTTAGGGTTCATTGGGCGAACTTCACAGGAGAAAACTCCTCGTAAACGCACGGCGGTCTTATATATAACGGCACTTGGAATCGCATTCCGGGCTGGAATTATGCCGTTTGTAGATTACGCAGTGTATCATTCCTTACTACCTCTGGCATTGGGTCATACTATTCCTGAAGCGTACGTACTAGGATTAATGCCAGGCATAGTAGCCTTCAATTTAACAGTACCCCTTTACACCATTCCCATTGGCTACCTACTAGCCAAAAAAGTAAGCACAAGCCTGGAAATTGGCAACAAATTCTAGGTCACAGTAGTCTAATTTTAGACTAACTAGAAACTATAAGCCCAGACCATCAGAGCATCATAAGGACTGTGACTTCGTTGAAGGAGGTGAACACGTTAAATAGAAAAATTTTGATGTTGACACTTACTTTGTTAACTGTAGTTACATTTGCAACTCCCCTGATTGGACCAGCACAAGCATGTAGGCGTAGAGGTAGATCAAAAACAATTTTGCCATATGAAACTTCTATCGTCATGACGGTGGTGGCGCAGCCTACTTACGTCAAGTGGTCAGATGACGGTCTTCTGGTAATTCGCAAGGGTGCTCAGCGGGAGGGAGCATATGATGGTCCCTTGGGTGTTGGAACGTTATATTCTGAAACCATTATTAGCGTAACGAAATTTGACGAGTATATCCCTGGAACGCCTCCAGCGTCAATTGGTCATGGATTTGGCATCTACAGAGAACAGTATGTAATTGACAGTGGACCCTTTGGAGCCGGCACTCTTAAGGGCATCACCATTCTGGAGTGGGACATCCAAACTGTTAACGATCCGAAACATTACGAATATTCGGGTAATTGTGTATTTGGACATGGTACAGGTGGATTGGCAGGTATAAAACTGAAGTATTCCCTCACCGGAAGTATTGTACCGCCCACACCAGGTTTACAAGCTGGCATAATGATACTCCCTTAGCTTGAAAAAACAGTCAACAAAAAGAAACAGAAAAACTACAACCAAAATCTCCTCTTTTTATTTTTCAAAATCTAAAATGGATGGAATACATTGAGCCTAGAACGTGTATTAAAAATCTTTAAACGATTCGGATTTTCGAAGACTGACGCTGAAGTATACATTTACCTTGCTAAGAGGGGTCCCAAAAGAGAAAACGACCTTTCTGACGCTTTGAAACTAACTAGGCAACAACTTTATCGTAGCCTAAAAAATCTGCAAAGCAAGGGTATAGTAATTGCTACCCGTGAACGGTCCGATCTGTTTTCTGCTGTGTCTTTCGAAAGAGTGCTTGACTTACTCGTGAAAGTTAATTTTGAACAAGCACGAGCCATAAAAGAAACTAAAGAAGAGCTTCTTGACAGTTGGAGAACAATGAACTAATGGGACAATGCCTAAATAAAAACAGATAAATGTGCACTTTTTATGAAGCATTTTTCCAGTACATAGTATTATTAGCCAAAATATCCCTTAATCTAAATAGAGTGTCTGTTACATGGGGGTTGGACAAGTTGAGCCAAGAAAAGGTGCTCAAAACTCTTGAAAACTTGGGGCTCACACAACTTGAGGCAAGAGTTTATGTTTTTCTAGCAAAGAGAGGCCCTAAGAAAGCCCGAGACACCGCAAAACATTTGGAAATTCCAAAACCAACGCTTTACATCATTATCAAAAAACTGCAAAAGAAAGGAATTGTTACCTCCACCCTTGAACGCCCAGCACGGTTTAATGCAGTACCATTCGAAGAAGTATTGGACCTGTTCGTTAAAGCCAAGATGGAAGAAGCTCAACAAATACAGCAAAATAAGGATAGAATACTCTCAGATTGGCAATCCATTTCGATAGGAGAAATGGCGGATGCATCTGCAAAATTTATGGTAATCGAAGGCAGAAATTACATTTATTCAAAAATCCAGAAGATGATTAAGGAGACCAAGAGACAATTATCAATAATGGCAACAGTTACAGACCTGATTCGTGCCGACCAGTTTGGCGTTTTTGATGCCACATTTAACCAATCCTCTAAATCAAAGATCGGATTAAAGTTCATTACCGAACTGTCTGAACAGAACCTAAGCGCGATGAAAATTCTTCTCAAGGAAATTTCAAAAACAAGACTCGGTTTCGAAGGAAGAACCCCTGATTTAGGTTTGAAAGTTTTCACTAGAATGATTATCAAGGATGAAAAGGAAGCATTATTCTTCCTTAATCCTAGAATGGATTCAGACAAGGTAAAACGAGACTACGTCTGCCTCTGGACAAACTGCAAATCTCTTGTCGATGCATTTTTGGGTGTTTTTGGAGATTTGTGGCGTCAATCAACGGATATTCAGAAGAAGATTGTTGAGATTGAGACTGGAAAACCAGCACAAAAAACATGCATTATTAGCGATGCACAAACTGCTAAAAACAAGTATTATAAGGCTTTGGAAACAGCCACAGAGAAAATATTGATTGTGACCTCATCGAAAGGGCTTATTGGATTGAAAAAAAACTTAGCCCATAAGAGAGTGTGGGTTGCTAGAGGTGTCTCTGTCAAGATCATGGCTCCAATAATCGGCGAGAACTTGGAGTCCGCAAGGCAATTGTCAGAATGCTTCGAAGTTAGGCATCTTCCTGCAACCTACTTGGGAACAACGATTGTTGATGGGAAACATCTCTTCCAGTTCAAAAATCCTCCATCAAGTCAGGAGAACCCTGAGGGGGTAGCATACTTTGAAAATGCTTTCTACACAAACGATCGTGAATACATAGTTAAAACGGAAAACATGTTAAGTGATATTTGGGAAAGCGCAAATGTCCTATCGGATGTCACACTGGAATCTATAGTAAATTTTCCCTCATTTACTGCATCTTCTTCTGGTAGATCACGTCACAGTCCGTATCGCCTGATCGACAGTCATAAGGTTATAGATAAAGATACTGTGGGGGCTGTTACAGAAAAAACCATTTTAAATAAAATCATAAATGCCAAAAGAATCCCTGTTAAGGATCCTTTTACAGAAAAACTTCGTTATTATGGCAGCTCCGCAATGGCTATTATTCACCCGCCCGAACACTTCGACCTTCCGGAAATGTTAATTGCCGTCAATCACTGGAACGACCAATCATCTTTTGGAGCTGAAAATTGGATATCCATCTACTTACGCCGTGAATCGCCAAAAGGTGTCGGTGTTCATTACGTTCCAGCTGGAGGAATCATGGACAATCCTGAAGCTGAAGTTATAGCGTTTCGGAATACGATGCTTGCGCGTGCGTATGCTGAAACTCAGGCTATGCATGGTGCACAGAATTATCAAGTTGTCAAAAAAGACGAGTTGGATGTACGGTTGCAAGGTAACATTCTCTTTGCAGGTTGGACGGTACCAATTTCGCTCTTTCCTGATTCGCGCACTCTCCCGCCTTCGTGTATACTGTTTGAAGGATACGGTGACGTCAAAACTGGTACTCATATTAGTGTTCTTCCTAAAGGTCGAAAGCGAATCATCGAGTGGAACCGATTTGAAGCGTTTGTAACTTTCTTTCACCAGTCATCCAAGTACGCGGGACCGGGAACCGATGGCTTCATTGATAGAGATAACATTTTCACTTCTCCGCCATGACCGAAAATGAAGAATGTGACTTTTCCTAGTGCACACAATCGTAAAACAAATGGAAGGTGACTTGTGAATTCACATTGTATTATGGCAACCCAATTTTTGAAAAAACTGGTGCCGGGGGCGGGAGTCGAGCCCGCGACTTCTGGGCACCTAAATTAGGAGATTGCTCTCCAGATCATGAGTCTGGCGCCATAACCAGGCTAGGCTACCCCGGCTCTGTTTTTCTGTGCTATTTTGATGAGTAACATTGAATTAAGGTTTTCTGGATTGATGGCTAACAGATTGTGATTCTGATAGCTTACGCTGTTTTATTAGTATTAAGAACGTGTGGAAAAATCTTCTAAAATTTATGATTTTCCAAAAAATTTATCTTAAAGTTATATTCAATTATAGTTGGGGAGAGTTTACTTCTTAGTGTAATCTTTCTTCAAACATAAAAAAAGAGAGGGGGACGGGGGGAAACATGCGGGGGGAAGATGTTGCATGCTCCATAGCAACATTACATTATGCCATAGCCATCATCATTATCGTAGACGCAATCATTTTCATGGCTGGTTTCTACCCACTCTTCGTAACAAAACTCCCCCCAACAGCCTACAACATTCTCCTCACATACTGCATAACCGCTGGGTCACTACTTCATTGCCGTACCAAACAAAAACCCCCAGTTGAACCTGTACACCCAATTGAACACGCTAAACGCACCCCTACATCAAAGGAAGTTCCTCCACTTTCTGCTTAAACTACAATGTTGCTTCTTTTGGCTGTTAATTTGGCAACTACAGCCGTCGAGTGGGTGTTTGAGGTATATGCATCAATATGTATAATCACTATCTCCAATCTGGAATAACTATGTTGAAGTTTAACAATATATGTGGAAATTATAGAGTAGATTCTTACCAAGAATTCTCAAATGATATAAGTGATCTTGTCTAATATAAAAAGCGGGTTATCTGCCTATGAGAAGATCGAAATTGGAAATTCACATTGACATCCTCAGGGCTCTGGCATGTCATGGAAGATTAAAACCAACCCATATTACATACAAGGCCAACGTAAACTGCAGTGCATTAAAAGAATGCCTAGACTTTCTTGTGGAACGTAATCTAGTTAAAGAACAGATAATTAACAAAAAAAGACAAAAAAGAAGAGTCTACGCAATCACGGAACTCGGTTTAACTGCACTCAGAAACGTGAAAGAAATAAACGATGCTCTCCACGTGTTTGAAGAGCCGACCTTGTCGACCATTGATGTGCTAGATGAACGCCTGAGAAATTGGTAACATTGGATTGACGAAAATCAATTCTTTACTTTAATTGGATACTAATCGCATAAAAAGAACGAACCGGTGTTTATGTCAGACTTCTTAAACTAACTCTCCAACTGCAAATCTGCGTCCAATCTTCGTTATTTTGAACTTCACATGGTCTCCTTTCTTGGCGTTCGCCACAAATATAACGAAGCCCTCAATTTTTGCAATTCCGTCGCCTCTTCTGCTTATGTCCTCGATTTCGCCTTCGTATTCTTGTCCAAGTTCAACTGGCGCTTTCACGTCGAATCTGGATTCGCGGTTTGTGTATTCGTATGGCATTATATCACCTCTATTGTTTTGTCAGCTAGATGTGCCCTGAAAAACTAGAAAACGTTGTCCGCTCCACTTTTTCGAAAAGCTCCTAACTGCTGAAGCCCTTAAAATCCAGTGCACCTTATTAACTTTTTCTGAGCGCGTCACTGGATGTAATATCGATGATCTTCAGTCTTCTTTATTCTGCCAAGAAACACTCCGGCAAAATAATCTAACCACATTTGTTCTTGCACATCTAATTCTGCTTCTGTGATAGTGACGGCGTTGTTTTCGGAAGTGGCTCCTGCTTTTTTAAGTTTGTGAAGAATTTTATAGTGCATCTTGAATTGAAATCCTGAAAGGGACAAAGCATAGTCCTTCCTATTTTTGTATTTATTGTTTTCAGCAGATTGGAAAAGACAAATGACAAATGTTCTGAAAGACTTTTGTCAATTCTCTTCGCTGAAGTTCCACCTTGAATTAGTATATGGGTTGCCCCTATATATATTCAGATGTACCTTAGTTCCATTTTGGGGTAAACTTTTTCTAAAAGTTGCTTTGTGTAGAGCAGTTGGGCTGTGTAAGCCTTAAAAAAATAAAGAGAGGTTGTGTTTGTTGCTTGCAGACAGGTCATTCAGTTGTTTCTTCGGTCCACTTTTCTACTTTGATTTTGTCGTCGCCTACTTTGAAGCTAATTTTTACTGGAACTGCAGAGTTTGTTTGGAATGGGAACATGCTGTCTTCCGCTAGGTCTACTGGAACGTAGATTAGAAATTTTCCGTCTTTTCTCTTGAAGAGTCTTCCTTTTGCTTCGTTTACCGTTGTCGCCACCAACCAAGAAGAATGCTGGAAGGTTACGGCTTTATTTAAATTTTTTTCTCCTCTATTTGCACTACAAAGTCTTGATTTTACCCTTAAGGTACAGTAATGCTGGTCTTCTAAAATTTAATCTTTGGGAATACTTTGCCGTGTCACTTCTTCGGTCCTTCCTTTTTTGGGGCTACCCGCTTCTCAAACAGTTTCTCCCAATCGATTTTGATTATTGCCACAATTATGAGAATCAAGAGAGCAAACGTGACAATTATTCCTAGCAGCCCAGCTTCACCAAATAATATTTTAATTAACTCGAAGGACTGCTGACCGCTGTAAGCCAGAATGAAGGTCATTAATACCTTACCTAAAAGGGAGGGAATGAAAGCCTTCCAAAAGGGGTATCTCATGACACCCAGCGGAATAAAAAGCAGGTCATCGGGTAGAGGTGTTAGAGCAAAAATGAAGATTGAGATGGGTCCATACCTGTCAAAGACTTTTAACATGTAATCCATCTTTCTCTGCCTCTCCTCACTTATCACGCTTCGACCATAGTAGCCGAGCACATATCCGGAGAATTCGCCGAGAGCAGAACCTAATCCGCCACTGATTGCGACAAAAACGGGATTCAAATAACCTCCTATAAAGAAGATTACAATTGTGTAGGGGATTGGAAAGACAACGGAGACGGAGCCGATGAAACTTATGATGAAGACGCCAAGGTAACCGAATTGAAGCGCAAACTGCTCCATCCAATCTAGAAGCCCATTCCCCTCTATCTCCAAAATATTCTGCATGTATCTCACGTTGCCAATGTTGCTTTAACTTTTTTCGGAAAGAAAACTGTTAGGAATAAAAAGGCAGATCAGTTGCTCTGGTATTTTTCAAAAGGAGAGTGTTATTTCAGTACGATTGCGTTGCTCATTCCGTGCCTTTTGCGCTCCAAGATTTTCTTTGCTTCAAGTCTATCGAGAATGAGGCTAACTTTGCTTTTTGAGTAACCGCTCTTATCCACCAATTGACTTTGGAAGATTGTTCCTCCCTCTTCGATGATTAAACTGACAAGTTTTTGTTCGTCAGGGTTCACTAATTTCTCCAAAAGCTCATCCCAATGCTTCCTCAGATCGGAAGACCCAGCAGGGACAGGTTGATTCTTGTCTACTAACCAGAGATATACTAAACTTGAACCCATTACAAAACCTGAAATGCCTATCACAGTCATGTCGAAGGAATTGTAGATTTGTGGAATGTTGGTGAACTCGATGACGCTTTCGTCGATGATGAACTGGACAGTGGTTGGTGTCATTATCTTAATGAAGACTGCAAAAGTAGATGCTATTAAACCAAAAATAGCAATGATTTTTCCAGTTCTCATTGGGGTAACCCCGTAACAGAGAAGGGGTGGGAGGGAATATTAATCATTGTGCTTACCGGATTGTAATGGTATTCTTTGAACAATAGAAATTTTCTAGCGGGTTATGGAATGTGTGGGGTTCGTTCTATTGTTGGTGATGCTCTTATTTGGAGCGTGTCTGGTGGGGTTACTTGCTGGGCAAACTCTGGTTCTCCTACTGTCCAATTCTGCCAATCTACTGGAATGTTGTATCCTGAACCATCCTCGAAAGTTATGGTAACTACAACTAATAGGTTCACTTCTCCTTCTGCTACTATCCCACGTCTTGTTTGATTCACAATGTCCTCGATCGTTACATTGCCAGTTAAGGTGACTTGCGTTGTGTAGTCTTTTCCAGCTAACAATTCTTTGATGCCTTCATCTTCCAAAGTTACGTCTAACGCCTTCTCTTTTAACTCAGCCCTATCTTGAGCGTCTAGAACTATTTTGCCATTCTCTAATTCCAGTTCCCAAGAACCTGTTTCCCCTTTCAAGTTCACTACATACAGAACGATTGATCCTAGAATTATGCCGACGCCAATCAGCGCTGCCAGAAACAGAACTTTTCTTCTTGTTCCCTGAACATTTTTCATGCTTATTTCATCACTCCTCGGAACCAACAAATGCCTGAAACGGCATTTGACTCTTTGTTTAAAACTAGTTTCCAACAGCCTTAGGTTCTTCTACAAAAAGAGGATGTTAAGCAAGTAGGCTTAACTAGCTTTTTCTTGCAAGCTCCGCTTTTTGTGCTCTATGACAATTTTGGATATTATTAATGCTGGTAAAGCCAAGATGATGCCGCCGAAAAACCAAAAAACAAGTTTGAAGGGCATGTCCGGTATTGGGGCCGGCAGTATCTGGATGATTCCTGAATCTAACACGTCTTTAGTTAAGTTCTCGTAGGGAATGAATGCTGAAATTAGAAATATGATGCCCATCACGAAGGCGCCAACTCCTTCTGTTAGAAGGTGCACGAAATCCTTCCAAGGAATGGTGTTCCAGCTCTGCTTTGAAAATGCAAAACTCAATACGCCCATGGTGAGGGTTACAGCAGTTAGGCAGATTGAATAAAGCGTAAGAGCGGCTTCGAGAATGGCGGGTGAAGTTGGTTCTATGATTTGCATCAAGATTATGCGTATTGGTATGGGCATGATTGCGATGAAGAAGCCGGTGAGGAACAGAATCAGGTTTATGCTTCCGTAAACAGTGTAGTCTTCAAAGTACATGCGTATGCTCATCCAAGACAGGAAGATAACAAAATATGAAAACCCGAAGAATCCTATTGCAAGAAACAAATCTTGTGGTTCTACGATAGGCAGTTCTGTCAGAGAAAAAGCGCCCAGCCCCAACGATAGACCGAAAACAGCGTCAATTATAATGTATATACCATGCCTTTCAGCACGATGGTGGACAGACTCCTCAACTTCTTTCCCCTTCTCCCCCGCCATAACTCGCCACCACGTTGAGAATTGACTGGTTAGTTTATAAAATTATTCACGTACGCCTTTCTGTTCTCCAACTTGTTTTTGGCAAGCTTCTTTTGTAGACGTATGAAGAATTGAGATAACCTGTCAACTTGAAATGTGCGCACAGCAGAGACAACAAGACTTTTGACTAATAATGTAAGAATTTAATAGTCCTGCCGAGAGAATCAAGAGCGGATATACAATGAAGAATGGTTTTGAGGGCAAGATTTTACGGGTGAACCTGAGTAAGGAAAAAATATCGCCTGAAAGACTCGAAGAAATTTTCTACCGCCGCTACTTTGGCGGAAGAGGACTGATAGCATATTACTTGCTCAAGGAACTGAAGCAGGGAATAGAGCCTCTTGGTCCAGATAACAAGCTAATCTTCGCCTGTGGTCCAGTGACTGGCGCGCCCGTCAGTGGTAGCGGACGCAACAGTGTAGGCGCTAAATCACCCCTCACAGGCGCATACGGAGAAGCCGAAGCAGGAGGCTACTGGGGAGCAGAACTGAAACGGGCAGGATTCGACGCAATCATCTTTGAAGGAAAAGCATCCAATCCAGTATACCTGTGGATTCACGACCAAAACGTAGAGCTTAGAGACGCCTCCAACCTCTGGGGACTTGAAATCAAAAAATCCCAAGAAACAATTCAAAAAGAATTGGATGACAACAGGGTGAAAGTGGCTCAAATTGGTCCGGGAGGAGAAAAGCTGGTGCGATACGCTTCTGTGGTCAACGACATGAATCATGTGGCTGGTCGCTGTGGCATGGGAGCAGTTATGGGATCAAAAAACCTGAAAGCCGTGGCAGTCAAAGGAAGCAAAAGAGTCAAAGTTCACGAGCCAAAGAGGCTCGGAAAACTCGCCAAGTGGATGGCACAAAACGTGGAAAACCTTGCCTACGGTTTACACACATATGGAACAGGAGAAGCCATGGATGCCATGGAAGAAACCGGCAACCTTCCAGTGCGCAACTTCAGAGACGGCGACTTCCCAGAAGTGGACTTTATTTCTGCTCAAGCAGTAAAAGAAA
Source organism: uncultured Candidatus Bathyarchaeia archaeon (assembly GCA_964618695.1). GTDB lineage: Archaea > Thermoproteota > Bathyarchaeia > Bathyarchaeales > Bathyarchaeaceae > Bathyarchaeum. The sequence goes on from CAZUDX010000005.1 coordinate 14,969, forward strand.
AATTGCGCGTTGGCATGGGAACCTGTTATGCCTGTGCTATTGCCTGCAAAAAAGAGGTCAAAGTAACAGAACCGTGGAATGTAGACCCAGAATACGGCGGACCAGAATATGAAACCCTAGCTGCTCTAGGATCCAACTGTGGGGTGTCTGACCTCAAAGCTGTCTGCAAAGCAAACGAACTCTGTCAAAGATACTCTATAGACACCATAAGCACAGGAGTCACGATAAGTTTCGCCATGGAATGTTTCGAACAAGGATTACTCACAAAAGATGACACCAACGGCTTGGACTTGAGTTTCGGTAATGCCCAATCATTGGTTAAGCTGGTAGAGATGATTGGAGAACGAAGAGGCTTAGGCGCTCTATTGGGTGAAGGCGTCAAAAGAGCGGCTGAGCACATACAAAAGGGCTCAGAGGAACTGGCAGTTCACGTTAAGGGACAAGAAGTTCCAATGCATGACCCTAGATTGAAGAGGGGTGAAGCATTGGGATATGCGGTGTCTCCGACAGGCGCAGACCACGTTCACAATATCCACGACACTTTCCTATTTCCTGAACTTCCAAAAAGATACAAGAGCCTCGGAATCTTAGAGGCTGTGCCCGTAGAAGATTTTGGACCCAAAAAAATACGCCTATACAAGTATGTTGGTGAGTGGCGTACCCTCAACAACTTTCTGGTGATGTGCCTATTTCCGCCTTGGAGTGTCAGACAGAAAGTTCAGATTGTAAAATCAGTGACTGGATGGAACACCACAGCCTTTGAACTGATGAAAGTTGTGGAAAGAGGAAACACGCTTGCAAGAATCTTCAACATCAGAGAAGGCTTCACAGAAAAAGACGATTGGCTTCCCCCCAGATTTTTCCAACCAAAAACTTCAGGCGCCTTAAGCGAAACATCTGTAGACCCGCAGAAACTGCAAAAGGCAAAGCTCACTTACTATGATATGATGGGTTGGACTGGAGAGGGAATCCCCAAACAGAGTAAGTTGGAAGAGCTGGACATTGCATGGGCAGCAAACAAAATTAAATAGGCAAGCACACGCTGTCAGTCGTTTCATATCCACATAACCAAGAACTGTGGTTTGTCCCTGTAAAAGGAGTTCTTGGCAGCACGCTCCCCAATACGACTCAAAAACCGTTCTAATGTATAGTATTAAATAACGATTAGACCGCAAAACCATGTCAATAGCTTAAGCATAGCTAGGAGATAGCCATCATGAGGTTAATTTTACGAAATATTCTGACTAAACAATTAATTGTGGCAATATTTTGTGGCATTCTCACGTCGTTGGCTTCTGGACTTTTTGAGAATCCGCCCGAGGCCAGCATAATTGGAGCAGAATATTATGGTTATCCGATAGTTTGGCGGGTAGTAATGGTCTCTCTGACAAAATCTGTTGATTACAGGATTCCAGACTTAGTTGCTAATACACTATTCTGGATTGTCGCTTTCTTTTTTGCTCTATTAGTTATAGGAATACTCACCCAGCCAAAACTAAGACAACGTTTTAATTATAAGAAACTTGTTTTGCCACTTGCCTTGTTCATCCCCCTTGGCATTGTCATGGATTTTGTCCACGAGTTTGGTCATGCCATTTGGGGAAGCGCGCTTGGTGGAAAACTGGGTTATATGCAGGTAACGTGGCTTGTTGTCTATCCTAAACTCGCAATAACACACGTGTTCCGTCTGGGGTATGTTGAAGTCACTGGTCTCTCCTCACCTTTTAGCCACGGCGTTTTCCTTCTAGGCGGTTCTTTGACAACCAATATTGTTGCTTGGTTGCTTGCCATAATTCTGCTAAAAATGAACTTTGAATACAAGAAACGAGCCGCTCTTAAGATATTGGGTTTCTTTGGTCTCTTAGACCTTCCTTTCTACGTATTCTTTCCTCAGATAGGTCTCCGACATTGGATATTTCTGGGTGGAAACTCGCCAGAGCCACTTATCGGAGCAAGAGAAATCGGTGTAGCAGACCCAATATTCTATATCATGGTTACTCTGACGACTCTAGGATTGTTATACCTGTACCTAAAGTCTCTTCGAGGCTACCACACACTTTTAGGTTTTATAAGAAGTGTATGGAATCCTTGGTCGAATCAGGATACATCTGCACGCACTACCCAACAACCAATTGATAATCACGATAATAGGAGCAGGTTCCTTTAGAGGCACAATAGCCGACAGATTTAATGCTCTTTTGAGTGATAAACTAATATTCTACAGTTTTTAATTAAGGGTCATCTTAACAGCTTGATGTTTGAAGGTGCATAACTTGCCTGTGAAGAGACAGAAATGGAGCGAAGATTTCGGTGAATGGTTCCGTGACGTGCTCTTAAACGCGGGCATAATGGATTACCGATATCCAATCAAAGGTTCTGGAGTCTGGATGCCCTACGGCTTCAAAATCAGAAGAAACGTCCTCCAAACGCTACGATATTTACTGGATGCAACAGGTCACCAAGAAACCCTGTTTCCCCTCCTGATTCCCGAAACTGCCCTAGCCCAAGAATCCGCCCACGTAAAAAGCTTCGAAGGAGAATGCTTTTGGGTAACACACGGCGGCTTTGAACCCCTGAAAGTCAGGTATGCCCTGAGACCCACCAGCGAAACCGTTATAGCTCCAATGCTGAAACTGTGGATACGCTCCCACGCCGACCTACCCATGAAATTGTACCAAGTTGTAAACGTTTTCCGCCATGAAACCAAGGCAACCCGCCCAATCATAAGAATGCGGGAAGTTGCCACCTTCAAAGAAGCCCACACATCCCACGCCACCTTCGAAGAAGCTGAAGAGCAAGTGAAGGAGGCATTGGAAATCTACAAGAGATTCTTTGATTTGCTTGGTGTTCCCTACTGCGTTTCTCGAAGGCCAGAATGGGACAAGTTCGCTGGAGCCCTTTACACGATAGCTTTTGACATGTTGTGCCCTGACGGCAGAACTCTCCAGATAGGAACCGTGCATAATCTGGGTCAAAACTTCTCTAAAGCCTTCGACATAAGTTACGAGACCAAGGATGGAAAGCAGGAGCACATCTGGACTACAAGTTACGGAATTTCTGGAAGAGGAATCGCCGCCATTCTGATAATCCACGGAGACGACCACGGCATAGTTTTACCGCCTATAATTGCGCCCATACAGGTGGCAATTGTTCCAGTTCCGTACAAAGGAAAAGAAGAGAAGATAAACAAAGCCTGCAGAGATGTTGCCTTGAAACTGGAAGAGATACGATGTAAAGTTGCGTTGGATTTGCGGGGTGATTTGACTCCCGGAAACAAATTCTACTACTGGGAACTAAGGGGTGTGCCCATCCGAATTGAATTAGGTCCCCGAGACCTAGAGAAGGGAGAAGTGACAATTGTCCGAAGGGACACCCTGAAGAAGCAAACGGTGAAAATGGAAAAGGTTCCAGCGGCTGTGCAAAAACTTGCGGAAGAGATGACCTTTGATCTAGCGAAGAATGCTTCAAAATGGATGAAAGAACGCATTCACAGAGTGGATAGTTTATCAGAGGCGAAAAGTTTGCTGGCGAAGAAGGCGGGTATAGTTGAGGTTCAATGGTGCGGCGAAGACGAGTGTGGTCATAGGCTGGAGGAAGAGGTTGAGGCTCGCCTGCTAGGATTTCCCGAAGACACCACAGAAAAGATTGATGGTAAATGTCTTGTATGCGGAAAGAAAGCAGTAAACATTGTGCGGGTTGCATTAGCTTATTAACATTCAGAAAGACGACCTGCGAAGCTGTTTAATACGTTTTAACCACAAATCTCAAGAAAACAAAGCTCGTTAAGATTACTCTAGCAGATGTAGAGGTTTGAAAGCTCAGAGGTTGCAGAGGATGCTGACGAAACTTAAGCAAAGAGTTCAGTTGAAATTGACCTCTGTAGCCAAATCAATCCACAATTTAGGCTTATCTCCAAATCACATAAGCTTCATAGGAATAATCTTTGCAGTGCTTTCTGCAGTTACTTACTGGCAGTGGATGCTTCATCCATTTTTTCTATTACTTGCGCCTCTTCTAATGCTTGCCTCCGGACTCCTAGACGCGTTAGATGGGGCTATGGCGAGACTCTACGGAGAAGCCACAAATTTTGGAGGATTCCTTGATTCTCTTCTTGACAGGTACTCCGACGCAATTATCCTCTGCGGAATTATTCTAGGCGGATTAACTGAAATTAGCTGGGGGCTTGCTGCGCTCATAGGCTCTTTGCTGGTCAGTTATGCCCGAGCTAGGGCAGAGGCTGCAGGAGTTAAGATGGAGACGGTTGGCTTAGCTGAACGAGCAGAACGTATAGTGTTACTGGCTCTAGCAAGCTTCATAGCGTTTATCTGGGTTGAAGCCTTATGTTGGGGAGTGCTTGTTCTAGCCATCCTCACAAACCTGACAGTAATTCAGCGGGCAATCTATTTCCACAAAGCTTCAAAGTGAAGAGAAAGAATATTGGTAATTTAACGTCTAGTTCTTCTTCTCGGCGGACCTTTTCTCCGCTCGCTTTTCGAGCGCACCTTCACCACGCCGCGATGCACAGCACATGAAACACAATAATATTTTGTTTCAGTTCGGCTGGAAACATAGGTGCCTTTCTGTCTTAGTTCTTTGTAGAGGGCCGAGTCAACTAACGAGACTCTTCGAGACACTCGTTTGGCTTTGTCGCGGGGAACCTGCTGACCACAACTTTGGCATTGTACCAACGCGCCTTTTCCTTTGCTGCCTTTTGCTCGACCTCTAGATTTTCGCTTGACTGGCATTATTTTTCCTCAACACTATAGTTTAAACGGGGTTTATTAAGTATCCCCAGAATCGATTCATATACCTTACGTTTTTTCCAAGCTAACACACAAGCCCTAGAGGAGCCTCAACAAACTCTTCTCTAATAAACGAATTCAAAAGAAATAATAGAGCGCTGGTCTAATATGCGATAAAGTTTAGTGTTAACGTTAAGAATCGGTGATGTACTTTGGGTCGGGTCGCTAAAGGCGTTAAATGCAGTGTTGCAGGCTGTGATAAAGATGCAATTCGTTCCCTCGCCCGAGACAAGGTTAGTGGCGCGGGGCTAAAGGTTGATGAGGGTAGACGCTCTTACCTCTGCAAGCTTCACTACAAAGAATACAAAAAAGGCAGCAAAAAAGATAAGATGCTTGAGAAATGGAGGTTCAAAGGCTGAGAATTCTCCAATTACACTCAAACTTCATAGAGGTCGAGGTTGTAGAGAAAGAAATAGCATTAGCAGAAGAACCGGAGAAAAAGAAGATACGTCTCGAAGAACTCGCAGTTTTATTCACTTCAGTTGAAGAGGGAGACGACCAAAAAGTCGCCAAAAAAGCAATGGAAAACACCAAAGCTTCCCTCGACAAACTGAAAGTTAACCGCATTCTAATCTACCCCTACGCCCACCTAAGCAACACCTTAGCGAAACCAGCCGACGCCCTAAAAATCATCAAAGAAATGGAGAAAATAGCCAAAAAATTAGGATTCGAAACCCACAGAACACCCTTCGGCTGGTGCAAAAAATTCTCCATTTCCATCAAGGGTCATCCACTAGCTGAACAGTTAAGAATCGTTTCTGGGGACGAAGCTGAAGAAGAGGTTGTTTCCGAGGCTTTGAAGGCAGAGGAGAAACTCAAGTCCTTCTGGTATATCCTGCAGACCGACGGAAAACTGGTTCCAGTTGATGATTTCGATTTTAAGGGACATGAAAATCTGGAAAAATTGGCTAATTATGAGATAGAGAAAGTTAGGGCGGTTCAGCAGGTTCCGCCTCACGTTAAACTGATGAAGAGATTGGAGATCGCCGATTACGAGCCTGGCAGCGACCCCGGCAATCTTAGGTGGTATCCTAAGGGAAGGCTGATCAAGTCGCTATTGGAGCAATACGTGACCCAGCGGGTTTTAGAGTATGGCGGAATGGAAGTTGAAACTCCGGTTATGTATGATATTCAGCACCCAAGCATTGCCCATTATCTGGAAAGGTTTCCGGCTAGGCAGTATCTTCTCAAGTCGGATAAGAGAGAGTTCTTTTTGAGGTTCAGCGCTTGCTTCGGTCAATTCCTTATGATTCATGATGCCCAGTTTTCCTATCGGCAGCTTCCTCTGCGAATCTACGAGCTGACCCGTTATGCGTTCAGAAGAGAGAAGAGTGGCGAATTAACTGGTTTACGGAGGCTCAGGGGCTTCACGATGCCGGATTGCCACGCCTTGGTTGCTGACTTGGAGCAAGCGAAAGAAGAGTTTCTTGTCAGATTCAAGCTTTCCATGGAAATTTTAGAGAAGGGCTTGGAGCTGAGCAAGGATGGGGATTACGAGTTGGCGATTCGGTTCACTAAAGACTTCTATGAGGAGAATAAGGAGTTCATTCTTTCTTTGGTGAAGTTGTTTAACAAGCCTGTTTTGGTTGAGATGTGGGAGGAAAGGTTCTTCTATTTTGTTTTGAAGTGGGAATTCAATTTCGTGGATAATCTGGACAAGGCTTCTGCCCTCTCCACTGACCAGATTGACATAGAGAACGCCCAAAGATACGACATGACCTACGTTGACGAAAAAGGCGAAAAACAGTATCCTCTTGTTCTTCATTGTTCTCCAAGCGGCGGCATAGAAAGAACAGTTTACGCTTTGTTGGAGAAAGCCCACAGGGAGTCTAAGAAGGGAAAAGCTCCGATACTGCCTCTTTGGCTTTCCCCTACTCAGGTGCGAATTATCCCTGTTTCAGAACAGTTCTTAGAGTACGCTGAAAAGATGATGAACAAGATTGCCGGTTACAATATTCGGGTTGACTTGGACGACAGACCCTTAAGCTTAGGGAAGAAGGTCCGAGAAGCTGAGAGAGAATGGGTCAACTACGTTCTCGTCATAGGAGAGAAAGAATTAACTTCCGATGTTCTTCCGGTTCGAGACAGGAAAGCTGGAAAGAAAAACAGGAACATGAAACTTCAAGAGCTAATAAACGAAATAAAAGAAAAAGTGGGCGATAAACCTTTTAAACCCCTAGCATTGCCGAAGCTGCTGTCCAAAAGACCACAATTCGCATTCTAAAACAACCCCTAATCTGCTTTATTACTAGCTAATCGCTTTCTGTAGATAACGACTACCAGAGTCGATGTCAGGAAGAATTGCAGAATGATCCATGACGGAAACTCTGGGATTACAAGGTTTTCACTGGGCATTGCTTCTGGGTTTGGTTCGGTCAAGAAAGGAACAAAAGTGACTGTACCCAAGTCAAAGGAATATTTTGAGTCATGGATTGTTAGATTAATTGCTTGTGTGTCGGTTGTTCCCCACCAGTTGTTTGTAGCATCAACATTGCCTGAGGAAGCTCCTAAGTAAATGCTATTCTCGCTGTAGTTTTCGATACTGTTGTAATTGATTGATGCCGAAGGACAAGAATTTAATTGAATTGCTACTCGACTATGTTTAATGGTATTGTTACAAATCGTCGCTTGTCTATAAGAAATGCTCATTCCATATCCAGAATAACCTCCAGAATAACCGCTGACAAAATTATTTTCAATTGCTACTGTACCCACTGTGTCATATACGCCAATTCCTATTTCTCCAGCTCCAGTGGTTATGTTATTATTTCGAATTACAACATTGTCATTGCCGTCATCAACTGATATTCCGTAACGATTGTTTATGAGCCTGTTTCCCTCGATTATTGTTCCACCAGATATTCCACTGTTGCAATCAGCAATCGTATTGTTTATAACGTAAATATCATCATCGTAACCTTCAATGCTAATCCCCGAAGTAGTAACGGTGTCGTTCTCTGTCGTGGGCCAGAGGTACCTACGGTGTTCATACGAATATGAATATGTGCAACCAGTAATTGTATTGTGTGAAATTACAGATGAGCCACCAGATTTTGCGCTAAAAGCGATAATTGGGCTAAAACCTAACTGATGCGAGAAATGACGACCTGTGAGATCTTCACCATGAACATAACCTAGAAAGGTGTTGTTTGAAATTGTTGCTGAAGATGCGGAGAGACATAATTCTCCCTTAATTATGTTATTCATTACTACTGGCGAATCAGTGCTATAATAGCAGTCATAAGAGCCTATTCGTTGAATAGTGTTGTATGAAATTATGGGGGAGCCTCCAGAACCAAAACTGATTGCGCCGATTGTGTTGTACAAGATTTCAGGTGACCCGTAACAATCCTCTATCGAACCAATATCGTTGTTTGAAACTACAGCTAAGCCACCAGTAATTGAAAGTCTCCATAATGTGTTGCCTCGAATTATAGATGAGCCTCCTACATTGATTTCACAAGGTATGGAAGCAGTGCTATCAACTAGCTTTAAAGAAACACTGCTAAAAAGGTCCACATCATCTAGAACAGCATGTTTGATTAGGAAGCCCGAACCTGTTTGTTCATTCCAGCCATTGCTGGTTTCGGTAACGTTAATTATTCCGTTATTGAAATGAATCTGTTCACTGCTACCAATTACAACAAGTGTACCCTCGACACGCATCTCATAGTAGTTAAGGTTCACGGTAGCTCCTGCTTCAATAGTTAAAGTAACTCCTTCCTGCACAAGCAAGGGTCCAGTGAGGGTGTGTGGGCTGTCTGCTTTCGTCCACGTAGTATCTGAACTGATTATGACGATTACGCCGGGGGCTTCTGCAGAAGCTTGCACAGTGTTAAACTGCATAGTGCTTGATAAAACCAATCCGTTCACAAGTATTGTTATTAATAATGCACGTGAGAGCAAAATTCTCATAGTGTGCACTCCAATCGACACAATAAATATTGCGTTTGCTGCTCTGAAAAGCTTTTTTGTCAAGAAACCTTGACTAGTTGAAGCCGAATTTGGTCAAGAAATCTTGACAATCCTAAATTGTTTGGTTCCAATAGTAGATTTCGGAATATTTTCCCTCAACTGGATACTGTGAATCTTCATATACTATGTCTAAACCCAATCCATATTGTTCAAGGAGATTGCGGGATAGTTCCCAGATTTGCTGGGATTTTTCGTCTGGTTCCCATACACCCCAGATTTTATCATTAAGGTCCCTCATGCCCCAGCCATAATTCTCGGGTAAAACTAGAACAGCTTCAGCCGTAATTGAACCCTGTTTCACGTCAGGGTTTTGCACCACTTCATTCCAGAAACGTTCCAAAGCTACAAAATGCTCCTCTTGCAGTGTGCCGTAAGGTCCAGTCATGTCTTTTGCATAATTAAAGATAACAACGTACTTTGCTCCTGCCTCATATGCCGCGCGCATCTGATCGTAGATTGCTTCGCCGCTATCCAAGTACGGCGGATTATTGTATTTCCATGTTATGATGGCGCCCCATTTCTTTTTCTGCAGATTAGCTGCACCCCTCACCAATGCTATATCTTGCTCTATTGTGTGATTCCACCCAATTTGCGCCATTACTACATCGTAACCGCCTAAATAATCAAACCAGTAAAGAGCGTAATCAGACGTAAAAGCTGTAATCGATCTTTCGTGCAGACATTCTAGTTTGCCCTGAAGGTCATCAACAAAGACATTTGCGGTTGCTTCGTTGGTTAAGAATGGGTGCGAGTTCCAAAGGTCTTCATAGGACTCCACTTCAGAAGGGTCAACAGGGACTTCATGAGTCCAGTTCATGAGCTCTTCAAGTGAAAGTAATTCATCAGGGGGAGGGGGCACAATCTTCAAGATTTCGCCGTTGGTTTCATACACAAGGGTGGGGCGGTTGATTTCGTTCACCATAATTCTGCCGTCGGCGAAGTAATTAAACGATGCAAAATCTGGTCTTTGGACAGTTACCATTCCAGGTCCCTTGCTAATTGAGAACCCAGTGGTCAAGTTTAGCACACCAGGTCCCTTGTTTATTGAAGCTTCAGTGACGTTTGTGAATATCACTGTACCGTCAAGCATTATTCCTGCTGGTTCGTCGCCATAATACACACCAAGGAATTTATTATCCCACCGCCCTTCACTTGTTTCAAGCCATTCTTCTAATTCAGACTGATGTTTTTCGCTAAAATAAACCATGAAGTACATTCCAGAGGAAACAGCGTAATCTCCTATCTCGTTTATCTCGTCTGGATATTTTTGCAATGGACCAGACTGCAAAACGAAAAGGTTAGTGTAATTTTTCACTTTATCAATGAGCTGTTTAGCTTCTTCAGTTGATTCTCCACAATAAGTAACTCCCACATAAAATTCTGGAGCAGAACTGAGATTTAACAAAACAAATCCAACAGAAATAAGAATTACAGCAACCGCGAATACTCCAATAATGCCGATCTTGTTCAAGACAACCACTTAGCCTTCTGTTTTTGCTATTGATTAAAATGGTTTTTTGTCAAGAAACTTTGACCAAAACACGCTTTTTCACAGTCAAAAGAAATTGACCAACGTTTAGGAGTTAAAATTTAAATATCTAGCGGATAGTTTATGGATGAAGTTTCCCTTTCAACGGAGAGTTTGGTATGACAGAAGAACTACTCGTCTACATCGACGGCAAATATTATCCTAAATCTGAGGCTAAAATCTCAGTCTACGACCATGGACTACTCTACGGGGACGGAGTCTTCGAAGGCATACGAGCCTACCACGGCATCGTCTTCCACCTAAAAGAACACATCGACCGACTCTACAAATCCGCCCACCCAATCCTGCTGAAGATACCCATGACGAAACAAGAAATCACAAAAGCTGTGCTGGAGACACTGAAAAAGAACAAACTCACCAACGCTTACATACGTTTAGTGGTCACCAGAGGCGTCGGAGACTTGGGACTTGACCCCAGAAAATGCCCCAAACCCACCGTCATCATAATCACTGAACCAATGCTTCAACTCAACTCGCCCGAGGAAATCGAGAGGGGAATAACCACAATAATAACATGGGTGAAGAGAAATCCCGTGGATTCTGCAACTCACGAAATGAAATCCCTCAACTACCTGAACAGTATTTTAGGCAAGATCGAAGCCAACAATAGCGGGGTCAACGAAGCCATATGCCTCGACATAACAGGTCACGTCTGCGAGGGCGTGGGAGAAAACATATTCATAGTTAGAGAAGGCAAAATCTACACTCCTCCAATATCTTCAGGAGCGCTAAATGGAATAACAAGAGCAGTTGTTATCAGGCTGGCGAAGAAGCTAGGATACGAAGTTACAGTGAGGAACATCACCCCAAACGAAATGTTCACTGCTGACGAAGTGTTTTTCACTGGAACAGCCGCAGAAGTCGCGCCGATAAGAGAGGTAAACAAGCGAATAATAGGCAACGGAAAGCCAGGTCCAATCACCAAACGATTAAAACTGGAATTCGAGAAAGCCACAAAAGACCCGAATGAGGGCACGCTGATCAGCTAAAGCTTCACTTTGTTCCAAAGAAATGTCTGCTTGTACGGTATAACCTAACTTTTCAGGGCATTATCTAAGGAAGTGTCGCTTGGATGATGCCAAAGTATTCTTCTTCAGTCTTAACAGTAACTGCTACGCTTTCTCCTCGCCTATCTGACCAATCCCACAGAACCTGGATTGTAACAGATTCACCTATTGGAAGTTCGAACGGTAGATTCGACGTTAGTGACGGGCCCAGTGTGAACGATGTTTGATCAGCAAAAAGCAGTTCAACATACGTGAGGTTGGCTGGTGTGATGGAGTGTTCGGAGTTGGTTACTGTGATGTTGAAGATGGACGTGTTAGTTGAGTCAAAAATTGGGTCTGTAACAGACAGTTGCACTGGTTTAGGTGTGGTTTCACTTCGGCTTGCCGTGTAACCCTCTGACGTGAATACGGTGATTGTGAGGTTCCTGTCCCGATAATTCGTCCAGTCCCAGTAGCACCTGAAATCTTGACTACTGTCTGGTGGAACCACGTATGGAAGCGGCGGAGATACTTCGGTTATCTCAACAATTGCTCCGTCATCCATGGTCACGAGTATGTCAGTAAATTCTAGGTCAATAATTGAGGTGTAATGATTGTTTACTGTTAGGTTGAAGTATTGTGAGTTAGCAGTCGCAAAAATGGTTGCGGTGATGGATAATCTAACAGGAGATGTCTCAACTTCATAGGCTGAACCTGATCCGTCTTCAACTAAAACTATGACTTTCACGGTTTGACCTGAATATTCTGCCCAGTTCCACTCGCAACTGAAGGTTTCATCTTGTCCCTTATCGAGTTGGAAGGGCAGTTGAGGGTTTATGCTAGTTATTGTGTAGACTGTTTCGTCTTGTGTTACAACTGAGATTTCTTTGATTTCGGCGTCTGTTGGGGAGTAGGTTGGGTTGAGGAGAGTGATGTTAAATGTTTCCACGTCTTGGGGGTCAAAGGTTACATCTAATACTGAGACTGTTGTGTTTTCTGGGACTCTGATTTTGAGGTTTAGGTAGTAGCCTGCTACCATGAGGTAGGAGAAGATTGCGCCGATTATTATGGCGAGAAGTAATAGAAGGATGAAGAGGAGCCTTGAGATGGCTTTTAGGTTTTGGATGATTTTCACGATTTCCCCTCATGAGTGAACCGCTGTTATTGTTTTGGTTTTGGAAGTCTATTATAAAAGTTTATGCAGTATTTTAATTCTCTCTTTCATCCCGATTGTTTTTGTTGTTTGCTTGGTTTTTGGGAATTTGCTTATTCTGTATTTTCCAGAAAAAAGCTGTTTTCAACAATCTGCTGTTATTAGTCTTCTATTATGGGTTTGGTTGGGTGTTGTTTTTTTGATAATTTATATAATAGTCTGACGTGAAGAAGTATCTACGTGGTTGTGGAGGGTTGGTTGTGCATTTGCTCACTCTTAAGGATTGGTCTTCGAAGAAGATTGGAGAGTTGATTGACAATTCTATTTTGATTAAGGAGAATCCTGAGGATTACCAGTCCGCGTTGAAGGGTGAGACTTTGGCTATGATTTTTCAGAAAACCTCCACTAGGACTAGGATTTCTTTTGAGGTGGCTATGACTCATCTGGGGGGACATGCCATCTACATGGATTGGATAACCACCAACTTGGTTTTGGCAGACCTCAGAGACGAGACCCAGTACATTTCGAGAAACGTTGACTGTATCATGGCTCGGTTGCTGAAGAATTCAGACTTAAGGACCATGGCAGGGGCTTCTAGGGTTCCTGTGATAAATGGGTGTGACGAAAAGTATCATCCTTGCCAAGTTATCGGAGATTTGATGACCATCAAAGAGAAGAAGGGACATCTGAAAGGGTTGAAGCTCGTCTATATTGGAGTTCATAATAATGTCTGCAACTCGCTGATTGAAGGCTGCACCAAGATGGGAATGAAGATAACAGCTGTGACGCCTATAGTGAATGAGGCTTCGGTGGATGAGGAAATACTGGAGAAAGCGAAGAAAACAGGATTGTACGAAGTTTCAATGGATGTTAAGGCGGCTTTGGAGGACTGTGATGTGGTCTACACGGACACTTGGGTGGACATGGAGTTTTTCTTGGATCCCAAGTTCAAGAGGGAGAAAGAGAAGCGGGTCAAGACTATGCTTCCGTATCAGGTTAACAGGAAGTTACTCAATGGCAGTGACGCGCTGATAATGCATGACATGCCAATCCACAGGGGCTACGAAATAGCCGAAGACATCATAGACGACCCCAACTCAGTAATCTACACCCAAAGCGAAAACAGACTACACTCAGCAAAAGCAATACTCACAAAACTACTAAAATAAAATCTTAGACGAGAACTTGAGTTGGGCTGCCCATCATCCTCGTGAAATATTATGAATTAAAATTTAATACCCAAACCCAAAAAATAGAACCAAAATCCAAGAATTAGAGTGGGAAAGAAACAGACAGTTGAGACTTTTATTAATGAAGAAGCTTTAATATTCGCTAAATATCTCCGAAATGAAAGAGAAGCATGGATTCCCATAAAAACAAAACTTGATTAGATGTCTTTACTTTTTTAGACAGAAAGGGTTTGCTGAGGCTCCGCAAACGGGGATTTTGAAGGGAAAAAGATGAACCTACTAAAGCTACTGCTAATGCTTTTTGTTAGGATTCATTTTCCGATGCGGTGCCTTTTCAGCCCCCTTTCTTCCAATGCTTTACTCCCCAAAAAAAGAGGGAGGGAAATTTTGGTTTTATTCTCGCTTCTTCATCCATACGAAGACAGCTATGATTATGGCAATGATGCCTACGCCAACACCTGCGCCACCGATGATGAGTGCTGTGTTGTCTGCGGCTACTGCAGTTCCTTCTGGTCCTGTTGGTCCAGTAGCTCCCTGAGGTCCTTCTGGTCCAGTAGCTCCTGCAGGTCCAGCTGGTCCAGATTCTCCTTGTTCTCCTTGAGGCACTGTAACGTCTGTTACGCCTAGTGTGGTTGTTGCGTATGAGGGACCGTAGGCTTCGGATCCTTCGAATGTTGCTATTATGGTGTACTTGCCTTGGACTGGTGGTTCCCACTCGAGGCTGAAGAATCCTGTTTGGTCGCATGTGACTTTTTCGATCTCGTAAAAGTTGTTGTTAGGATCAAGTGTCTCTAGCTTCACTTCAACGCCCATTGCGTTCTGGGGGCAAGGTCGTTGCATGTATAGGTATTCCATCCATTCCTCTTGGTATTCATCAGCTATGGCGGGTATCCTGGTGAACTTGCCTTCTTGCACTAACTGTTTTGCACCTGCACACTCGTCAGTCACCGTGCCTTTGATTAGGACGGGGGTTCCAAGTGGTTGATAAGCTTCTGGCCCTTCAACTGTTGTTGCGCTTGGACCTTTGCCGTAGCAGTATATTTGATTATCAAAAGAATCGAGTGTTATGATATATCCGTCTGCAATAACCAAGCCATTTGCCCAACACTGTATTTTCCATAGTTCCTCTCCGGAATCTGCGTCTATGCACCATATGTTAGCGTCTCGTCTCAGTGGCATAGTGGGAGAGTGTTCAGACGAGTACATGTAGAGTTTTCCGTCAGCAACGCAGCCTAGGGAGAGTGGAGTATTTCCACTCCATGTTTCGAAGCCCACAGATCCACTTGTCCAATTCCACAAGAAGTCGCCAGTCGTAATGTTATATGCAGTTAGTACTCCGCCGATGCCATATGAAAAGATTTTGCCTTGGTAGATGTTGCTGGACATGCCATAGTAGTCCCATGATGGTCCAGGGTCAGTTGGACCCCAGATCATAGCACCGGTTGTTAGGTTGAAGCCCCACCATTCTCTCGTCATTGTTTGCGAAAAGAGGAAGACGCCGTCTTCTGGGTCCACAACTGGGCCGCTCATGAGTCCACCACCAAAAACGCCGCCTTTGACCACATCAGGTATAACTGTTTCTGGTGGTGTATAGTCATAGGTCCATAGCAGTTCTCCTTCGTGTCCAGGTTCTAGGCTTATAGCCCAAAGAGTGCCCTCCTGAATGAAAGTGGCGTTGTGCTTTCCTGAAGTTCCACCGATTATGTACTCACCCTCACGAATCGCGCGTATGCTACCCGGTAAAGCCTGTACTGACACATTCAATGAGAAGCCATAATTCCCGTCAAACGTGTAGTTCAGGTAAGGTCTCCACATCCAGTATTGGTTGGTCTGATATTCCTCTCTATACCAGATAACTCGACTTGTGTTCCAGCACTGCAACAGATTGTTCATTGCGTCAATCCGGTACCATAATATACTTCCGTCTTTGCCGTAGACCTGAGTGCCGCCAGGAACGTAGTGTGGTCCTACATAACCACCACGTCCGCACCATACTGGCACATTGTTTATGCTGCATATGTAGTTGCCTGTGAATGCGTCGAACATCATCCACGTGTTAGGTTCAGGACCATTAACACTCCATAAGTATGGGAGGCCTCCATGCTGGTTAGGTGACTCATAATCGTATATCTGACCTTGTGCCAGTCTTTGCTCTAGGATTTGTCCTGAAAAATCGAAAGCGGTACCCGATCTTTGCTGGGTACCCGCCAAGTTGGCTACTGGACCAGTGGTGTTGTGGAAGTACATCTCTTCTCCTGTACGCAGATCAATGCAATACCAGCCGTACCTTGGTGGTGTGTCAACATTGTAGTAAAGTTTTCCGTTCAGGATTATCGGTGGATTTAGACCAAATGATTCATATGACATTCCAGTGTAGTAGCTTATATCACCATACCTGGCGTCCATGATGCCTCCAGCCCAATACGGACGTGTCCACATTATGTGAGCGCTTCCTGGTCCCGTACCATAGTTAAAATTAGTAGTCGGACCAACATTTTGAGCGACACCAGCCAGCCAGCTTGCTGCAACCTGCCACCAGTTTCTGTTAGCACCATATATTGGGCGAGTCCAGTAACCTTCTGGAACAGGAGTTTCTTGATATTCTTCTATTGGATCTTGCTGTACAGTAAGGAACACAGGATCGCTAGTGCTAGCTAGATAAGTATCGTTGACGTAGGCACCTCCTCCCATGTAAAAGCCACCGGGGGGTACAGGATCGCCAGTTAGTACGTCTCCTTCAAATCTGAACACTAAAGTATAAACACCAACTTCAGTAGGTGTGAATTGAGTGTAGCATGATCCCACAGGATCAGACGTATACGGTCCAAGAGTGATTTCATCGTTGGTGGGAGTTGTGATATCAATATACATGTTGTCCCACCTGTCACCGTAAGCACCTACTGCTGTTCTAGGGTACTCATTAAGCCACATGATAATCAATGTGGTCTGATCGACGCCTATGGGGTTTGGTGAAACACTCAGGTAGGCCCAAGTAGGAATCTCCCATGGAGGATCATGAGCAGATACAATAGGAAAAGCAACAAATGCCGCAGTGAAAGTTAACACTAAGATGAAAGCAATAGCAGAAATTTTTGATTTGTGTTTGAACGTTTTCATTTTTTCACCTCCAATGAGGCTTATATTTGGGTGAGGCTTCAGCCGCTTTCAGCAACATCATTCGCAGAGCTGAGTCATGGAATTATGCTGAATAATTAGAAAACAGCGTAAAACACAGAGTTTCTTCTGAAACGACAGACTCGTAAATATCTATTTTCCCCCTTGCCCGTCTTTGAACTCCCCTGATATAGGTTAAGCTAGCTTCAGCGACTTAACCTCAACTACAAGTCTACATTACTAGATGATTCAAGTTTTAAATTTTTCCATGATGAAGGACCTTTTGGGTTTGGGGTTAAAATTTAACTCTTGGTTTTAGCCTTTGTATTTGTTGATCATGGGCATTTTCCATCCTATGCCGAAGGCTTTGGGGGTGATTTTGATGCATGGTGTTGCCTGTCGCCGTTTGTATTCCGAGTTTCTCACCCGTCTGTACGTGTCCTCAACAGCCTCTCTTGGATAACCCATCTTGATCAGGTCCTGTTTGCTTCTACGATTCTCTATAATCTCGTCAACCAGCGGACTGACTACATCAAAGTCGAAGGGGTCAAACTGGCACTCCTTCAGTTCAGGCGATGGCTTCTTCTCCAACACACTCTCTGGTATCACCTGTTTGCCTGCTTTCTTGTTTATGTATTCTGCGAGCTTATAGACCTCTAATTTGCTTACGTCACCGAGCGCCCCGATTCCGCCCGCCATATCCCCATACAAGGTGCAGTAGCCAAGCGCAATCTCAGTCTTGTTTCCAGTGTTAAGCACCAAAATCTTCAGGTTCTTCAGCCTGTTCGATACGTCCATTAGAATGTTTCCTCTGGCTCTGGGCTGAATGTTCTCATCAGCAACAGGATTATCGTCCTCCTTTCTTGTGCCGAAACAATTTCTCAACTGCTCCAACGGCTCTTCTAAGCTTCTGTGGTAACTGTCAACAACATCCTGAATCCCAACCCTCACAAAGCATATTCCAAGATTTTCAGCCAGCTGCTCAGCATCCGTTTTGCTGTGGTCACTGGAGAATCGTGAAGGCATGGAAACTCCGATGACATTCTCTTTGCCTAGGGCTTCAACGGCTATGCACGCAGTCACTGACGAGTCGATTCCGCCGCTCATCCCAACCACAGCCTTCTCGAAGCCTGCCTTCATGAAGTAGTCACGTATCCCCAGCACTATGGCACCGAACATTTCCTGCGTCCTATCATGTGGAGGAGGTTCAATTTTTTTGGCTGTGCCTTCTTCTAAGTCAATATTCGTGATTACCAAATCCTCCTCAAACTGTTTGCCTAACGCTATCAGATTACCCTGTTTGTCGACTGCCATGCTGTTGCCATCAAAAACAAGCTCATCCTGCCCCCCAACCAAGTTCACATAAAATATGGGCACACTATTCTTGGTTGATTTCTCTTTCAGCAACCTGTTCCGTTCAAGAGTCTTCCCAACAAGAAACGGCGAAGCAGAAACGTTAACAATCAACTCCGCCCCCCTTTCAGCCAGCAAATCCGTAACCTTCACATCATAATTTTGGTCCCACAAGTCCTCACAAATTTCTACTCCCAACTTGACACTCTTTCCATCTATGACCATCGACACTGGCGCGATTTCTTCCTCTCTTGAGGGATTGAAGTACCTATCCTCATCAAACACATCATACGTAGGCAAAAGACTCTTGTGAATTATCCCAACTAACCTGTTCCGGTTAAAGATGGCTGCGGCATTGTACAAATCCTTTCCTTTATAATCAACAAAACCAACCACCACAGCAACGTCAACATCGTTACTTCTGATCAACTGCTCCAGCAACTTTTTGTTCTTTTCAACAAATCCGTTCTCAAGCAGCAAATCCTGAGGCGGATAACCAGTAACCGCTAATTCAGGAAACACAACCAAATCGGCGCCGCAACTTTTTGCGTCAGCAAGAAACTTCTTTATCTTCGCTACGTTCCCTACCAAATCTCCCACAGTTGAATTAACCTGTGCCATCGCAACCCTCAACATTGTTTTCCTCCAGCCTCCTGACCGAACCCCCGAAAATGCAGAACTAATTACCAAACTTAAATGAATCGTTATTTGCCTTAAAAAAGATGATTCTTCCTCTACTTGAGGATCATCTGCGTGAACATTTCAGGCTCAAAAGCTTCCAAGTCCTCATAGTTTTGTCCCACTCCTATGAAGACGATGGGTTTGCCAGTTACGTAAGTCACGCTTAGGGAAGCTCCTCCCTTGATGTCGGCGTCAACCTTCGTCAAAATTGTTCCGTCAATATTCACGCTCTTATGAAACTCCTCAGCCTGCATCACAGCATCATTCCCAATCAGAGCGTCAACAACCAAAATCGTCAAGTCAGGATTGACTACCCGCTTTATCTTGGTAAGTTCACTCATCAGATTCCTGTCCGTCTGAATACGCCCAGCAGTGTCAATCAACACCACATTGATTCCCCGCGCCTCAGCATGACTTATAGCATCATAAGCCACAGCCGCAGGGTCAGAACCATACTTATGCTTAATCATACGCACCCCAAGTCTCTTGGCGTGCTCCTCTAACTGCTCTATAGAACCAGCACGGTACGTGTCACTGCCAGCAACAACAACAGAATAACCCTTCTTCATAAGAAACTTAGCAACCTTAGCAATACTCGTGGTTTTGCCTGTGCCGTTGATTCCAACAAAAAGAATCGTATACGGCACTTTACTCTGCCGCTTTTCCTCAACCCTCTCCAACAGCCTAATATCTTCTTTCGTCGTCAAAATCTCAAGCAAAACCTGATGCAAACTCTCCTTCACAACCGCCTTCCGATCCCCCAGCCTCTTCACCTGAACCCCATCAAGCCGCTTCTCCAGCTCCTCGCTGATGTGATAGGCTACAGGCACCGCCACATCGTTCTCGATTAAATTCAAGCTAAACTCGTCTAAAATAGGGCGCAGCTTTTCTGCTTTCAGTTCAGTTACTACTAGTTTGTTGACGGCGTTGCTAAGCCCTTTTCTTAGCTTTTCGAACACCGCTCGCCTTCTCTCCTTCACTCAGCTTCGCCGATATCTCTTCAATTTTCCCTCTGTTTTCCTGAAGTCTCCCAACAACCTGATTCAACTGCTGCGCCAACGCTTCCCTCGTCTTCTGCAACTCAACAATACGAGATTCCAACTCCTCTTTAGCTTCCTTCACAGTCCTCTCAACAGCAACATCCGCCCCAATACCAACAACAACCTTCTCCGAAGATTCCAGCTTAGCTTTAACATAAGAACCTCCACCTATAGGAACAAAAAGCTGAGCCCCCTGCTTCTCCTTCTCCAACCCATCCAACGTCATGCTGGAAACCCTCAACTCGGTCAAAGCAGCATTAGTCAAATTAATTCTAGACTGCAACTCATTGGCTGTTTCCTCCAAAAAACGCGACTCCACAGCCAACCTACGAAAAACCTCTTCGTCACTCGACAGCCTTTTCCTCTCCTAGAGTCATCTTCTTTATCAGAATATTCTCAATCTCGTCAGGACCTATCTCCTCCACTTCGGAGATTCTAATCTGAAAACGTTTAACCCTGTGTTTGCTCCCCAACTCCATATACACCTTTTCCACAGCATCTTCCGGCTTCAAGGCTCTAACCTCCTTCCGGAATTCTGTCTGAAAATTGGGTTTCCTAATCTTTCCTATAACTCTGAAAACTTTAACTTCAGTCATTTTCTTTCACCACATCAAGTGCATGTCCAATTATGAACATTTCGGGCCCAGTCGTCAAGAGCCCAGCCACAGCCCCATAACTATTCCCTAAAAGGCCTGTGGCAACATAAGGTATTCCACAATTGATGGTTCCCACATCCACATCAACCTTCAAAGCATCCTCCAAAATTTTTCGTTCCTCCTCCTTCAGCAGAGGATGAGCCAACACACCTTTGTTGGTTGCAGTGGCAAGCGATCCTACGTAAGGTAGCCCCGCAATCTCGTTGGAAACAACTTCAACGCCCAAAGTCTCCTCTATCTTGCTCACAACTCCTCTTTTCAGCCTCGGATCAGCAACTGCTCCACGGTCATTGGCTAAAACCATGTTTCCGTAGGCGGTTTTTTTGGTATCCATAACAGTGACGTTAATGTCAGCCGCTGATTTAATGGCTTCGATCTCCTCTTCCTGAGTAAAATTTGGCAATACCACACCATTCGAGTTAGAGCAAGCAAGAGCGCCTGTAATCACTGATTTACCCACCGTAGTTGCAACCACTTTAACTTTCAACCATTCCGCAATCTTCTGCCTCTTACTCTCGGGAACTTGCGGGGGAACAATCGCGATTCTGTCGTTGACAAGTGAATATACGCCTATACTTGCAGTACCGAAAACATCGAATATGAACAGTGGCAAAGGTTAATCTCCTTCAGCAAGACGAACAGTAACTACTCCTTCTTTATCCTTAACCACACGAACCCTGATCTTTCTAGGCGGCTTCTCGATACCTCTGCTCCAAAGTTTTTCATTCACATCATTATCAATAACTAGCTTCTCCGGCTCCTCTTCTTCCTCAACTTCCGTGCGGACTTTCATATGCTTTAACACAAAATTTCTTACAATACTTACTGCCTTTGGTGCACGTTTCTTTCTCTTGGAGAGCCAAGCCTTTCCGAGGGGAATTGTGTAGAACCTTTCTTCAACAATGTCCTCGTCCAATTCTTCCTTTTCTTTAGCAGATTTCTTCTCTTTAGCTTCTATGAATTCCTCTTCTTCCTCTGCCTCTTCATCCTCTTCTTCAGAAACTTCAGCCTCTAAAACTTCATCTTCTAGTTCTTCAGCTTCCTCTATCTCTTCTTCAGGCTCCAAAACTTCCTCTTCTGACTCCTCAGTTTCTTCCATCTCTTCTTCTGATTCTTCTGTCATGTCAACAGGTTCTTCCATCTGCTTTTCCCTCAAGCCTTTATCTTTCTCTGTCGCCAACGTCTCCTCTTCGGATTCGCTCTAACCCGTCCCAAAGTTTTAGCTATGACCCATGTTGGAACGGGTTTCTTCTGTTTCCCAGCTTTGGCGAGCCTCAGTTTCTTGGCGGTTGGTTTGTTTCTTGCCGTCTTTACACCCTCCTGATTTTGTAGTCTCTACGGCCTGACTGGAGCTTCACGAGCAGCTCTTTCAACTGTTCGTCGGTTATTGGGGTGGCTATTCTTCCCTGTTGAGCCAACTGGATAAGCTGAAGTTCAAGCTGTTGGGTGAATTCTGGTTTAACCATGTTCAAGTTGGTTAGCCGGCTCCTAGCTTCTGGAGTGAGAATTCTGCGAAGCAAAGCTTGTTTTTTACCCTCAAGTCGCTCTCGAGCTTGGGCTTGCTGCTGCTCTTCTACCATTCTCTGTTGCAGCTCAAGCATTCTTCTTTTTCTGAGGGCTTCAAGTTCTTCTTCGCTCAATCTTCACACCTAATATTTTTTGAGTTCAGGCTGAGTTTTCTCCAATTCCTTCTTTATTTCGGTGGCTAGCCTGTCCAACAGTCTTCTTCCGTCGCTCGTTACTACCTTTCCCTCATTTCTTAACGGTTTAACAAGACCTGCAGTTTGAAGTTGCTGCAGAGCTTTTCTAACTATGGCACCGCTTCCTTTTCTGGCGTGTTCCGGTTTTGCTCCTCTGTCTAATCTGCCGCCGTATTCAGAGCGGAGTTTTTCGATGCCGATTGGTCCTTTCACATAGACTTTTCGTAGAATAGAAGAGCATCGGGTGAACCACCATTCGGGATCCCGTGGTGGTCTCTGGGCGTGAATACCAGTTTTGGCGAAAACGGTCCATGATGGGGGGGTTATTTCGTCCACTTCCTCTTTCAGATGCTTAGCTAGCCTCTCGATGAGAACGGGTGGAGGGATGTCGTAAGGTGTCGGCAAGGCTTCTTCTTCCTAAATTTTTCCTTCAGTAAGGGAAAAGGATTGTCTTATATTAGTTTCGTGGTTGAGAAACAGAAATTTCTTGCACGGTTATAAAGATTTCACCCTTTTTTCGTTTTCTTCTTGTACAAAAGGAAGGTGTGACCGCGAACTTCAATGAGTTGTGATTCTGTCTGCTGCGCGATTTTCGTTGCAATACTTTTTGCTTCGTCGTCTTTGAGGGCGGTTCTCAATATTTTGGCTTTGATCATCTCCCGTTTGTCAAGTTGTTTGGCAATCTCGTTTACTATCTGGGTTGTTGCTCCTTCCTTTCCAACCCAAACAGTTGGCTTCTCGGCACCGAGTTTGCGTTTTATTCGGCGCTTCAGTTTTGGCGTTATCACTGTTTCTCACTTCCTCTCAGTGGAAACCGGGAGTGCTGACCACAGTTTAAGCATGTTATTACCATGTGGGGTTCCCTTCTCTGTTGGATGCGAATACGACAGTTAACGCCCGGCAAGATAAAGCTTTTACAGTGCCTGCAGATGAGGCTTCTGTATTCTTTGGGGAGACGCAGTTTGGTTTTCATGGCTATCTTTCGCGCGATTTTCACGTATCGCTGGGCTAATTCAGGGTCTTCATGAATCACTTCTCTAGCTAGGCTAAAAAGTGTGTGAACACGTTTGAGAGCAATCTGTTTCGTGGAATTCATCGCAGATAACCATTCATGCCTAGTATGCATTAAGTTTTTACGTGAAACCAGAGGGTTTTTGTTGTTTAAAATATAATGTATGTTATAAGTGCGGAGATTGTCGCAACAATTATTGATGGTACTAGGTATTTGTAGCTCTTGATGATTGGAGATTTGAAATATTGGGCTGTGAAAACTAGGCAGAGATGTGTTGGGGCGATTAGGTAGCCAAGGTAGGCTGAAATATAGAGTAAGCTTGCATTTTTAGGAATAAAAGTTACAGTTTCGGCGAGAATCGGAACGCTAAGGGCGATAGCTGCCGAGGGGGAACCGAGCAGAAACCCTAGAATTGCTGGGACAAGTGAAAGCAGTACGATTCCATTCAAGTTCGTGTTTGCTAAAATGTTGCCGAGAATCTCTGAAGCACCCGAAGCCAATGTAACGTTTCTGAGGAGTAAAGCACCGAAAGCTGCCAAGGTTACTTCCCATAGTGTCCTGTTTTTCAGAGTTTTTCGGAAGACTGCTGTTTTGGTTTTTGTGATAATCAAAATTGCGATTACTCCAACGAGTGTTGCAATTGCTATGTTTACATTAAATGCGGCTGCCAGAAAAACTGTAATTATGATCGGCGAGAAAGAATATAACAGCCTTTTTAGGTTGGCTTTTGGTTTTGACGGCTTCTCCGAGTCATCATGTTTAATATTTCGGGTCTTTCTCAGCCCTACAAAATATCCAACTGTGATCATAACAGCTACTACGAGCGCTTGTCTGGCGATGAGGGAGGTTGTAGTGGTTTCTGTTAAGACCGCTGTCAAAATAAGGAACTGGCTTATGGGATAAATCGGCAAGATGGCGTGTCTGAACCAGATGTTTATGTAGGTTTTTTTGGATTCATCGAGTCCTAGCTTGTTTGCTTCAACTTCAACCATAGGCGCTGACATTAAGGCTCCGCCTGCAACGGGCATGAGTCCGATAACGGCTGGAAGAAGACTGACAACAACTTTTGAGTTCCTGATGAATCCGCCTAGGCTTCTGGTTAAAATGTTGACTAACGCTGTTTCCTTGTAGAGCAGGCTCAAGAGCATAATGAAGAAGCTAGCGAAGACTAGTGTTAAGGTGACTGGGTCAACGCAAGTTTCTATTAGAACTGTTGCTGTTCCGGAGATTCCTAGGGATAAAAGGCTCATCAGAAATGCTGTAAGAGTTAATGAAATGCCTAAGCCTACTCTCCGATACAACAGGACAACGAAGAGGGCAATTGAAACAGCGAAAACGAGCAGAGGGTTAAGTAAACTCACCCTAAATACTTCCATTTATCTGAGGCAAAATACGTGTCCCCTCGCCTACAAAAACTTAATCCCCACACAGTCAGACTATCAACCAAGTTCCTATGAACATTAAAGCTATTGCAAAAATTTTCAACGAGATTACTGATTTGTTTATTTCTTCTTTAAGGATTTGAGGTAGAAAGATGCTTACAAAGAGCATGTATACGAAAACGTAGAAGGGTTGCAGACCAAATAATGCAGATGCTAAGGAGACACTAACCAAAGATATTGCAATAAATCCGAATACTGTACCTGCAAGAGATAATCCTTCTCCCAAAAATGTGACCAAGACTCCTTTTTTTCCAACAAGCGGAATTATAGCAGCAACTTCTTTCCGTGTTTTGGCAAAAGATAACAAAAACAATACACCGCTAAAAGTGCCAATTACACTCCAAAAAATTAATGACCAATAATCTAAGTAGCTTAGCAAAAATTTTTCGAAGATGCTGAATGTTGCAATTATGAAATCGAAGGCTATCATAAATCCAAGCGCGGACGATAATGATTTTTTGCCCTTAGTTTTTTTGTATGAAATCAGTATGGAACCGGTAACGATCAAAGCAATTCCCAAGTACTTGTGAATTCCCAAAATTTCATTCAATAAAAGAGTGGATAAGATGGCGACAAATATTGGTATAAGCTGGAACAGAGAAATCACTCGAGATATTTCTTCTTGCATAAGCGCTTTTGAATAGAACCAAAATGCAATCAGTGGTCTTAAACCGTCGAGAATAGCAAAGAGGCTGTAAGGGAATTGAAAGCTGATTGGAGTAGCTAAAAAGATGAAAACAGCAAAAACCGCATCTACGAAAACCAAATAGAACAACATGGAAAAGTAGCTTCTAAATTTTCTTGTCATGAGAAATTTGTAAACTACGTTGTTTAAAGCCCAGAATGCAGGAGCTAAGAGAGCGAAAACCCACCACTCCATCTTTATCAACTTGGTTGAGTAGCTGACTATGACCTATTTGCTATGTTTAGTTTTGGGTTTGAGATCAAAGTTTATTTCATATGGATAGCAAGAAGAAGCTGAAGTTTTCGAAGTTTGGTGGTACGTCACCGACTCGCCAGTTCCAGCTTGTTGTTTCGGCGTAGTAGTATTTTTCTCCGTTGTAAGTGTACACTAAATCATGGTAATCGGGTAGAGAATTTTCAGGTGGATTCTCAAGGTGTACAGCAGTCGCAACATGGTATTGTCCGTCAACTTTTTCGTTTGATAATAGGATGAGAACTTTGAATCCAGCGGCTTTCATCAATGTTCCATATAGAAAAGCATGGGTGTCGCAGTCTCCGCCCATTTCTACCAGAGTTTCAATTGGGTATTTCAATTCGTTTGTAGGATAGTATCTTATGCTTAATCCGTGTCCTTTATCCTGAACAAAATCTAGTAGCGCATTTGCCAACTCTTCTCTGCTTTGGGTCTGAGACTCCACTGTTTCAACTATTTGTTGGATTATCGGATCGTCGACGGTGATGTAATTTTTACCGTTTCCTAAGGTGTTTCTGTCCCAACGAGGATGCACTTTGTGACGAGAAGCGTTGTAACTCTCTTGAGGCACAGACAAAGTGATGAACTGCTGATTTAGACTGAAATTAGTATAGTACACAATAGTCACTGCCGTATGGTTCTCCTCAGCAGAACAAAAGACATCCTCCTGAAATGTGCTGTAACTTGCACTTAATTCGTTGAAGTCATCAACCAGCAAGTTATAATCAACTGTCAAATCGTTGTAGTCTTGAACAGTATTTGCGTATAGAATGTACATCCAAGCAAAAAGAAAACTGAAAACAAGCAAAACAACTACAATGACGAAAATGGCTCTCTTCAATTTAACCACATTTACTACGTTGCTAAACGGAAGAACTTAAACCGTTTGCATTTGAGATTATTTTTTGACACTAAATGTTCGCGTGAGAATTACAGTGCGAAAATTTCGTGGACTAAGTCGCCTATGTAATGAGCTGCTACAACTACCGCGATCATGATTAGGACGTGTTCAGCTATGACTTTAGCTGGGTTTTGTTTCTGAGATTTCGCCATGAGATAACTGAAAACTGAAATCAGCAGAGCTCCCCAGAATACACTTACAAAAATCGAAGTGTACAGGTCAAACAGTTGAAGCGGAATAACAAATGAGAGGGCAACAAGAAACTTCGAGACAAACGTGAAAAAGGCGCTTTGCCACAACTCGTGTGTTGAATGCTCATTTTCTGCTTCCTCTGAAATGTGGATGCCGATAGCATCGGATAAGGCATCAGCAACAGCCAGAACTATTATTCCCACTAAGACTGCCAATTTATCGTTGGTCCCAGATTCCAATCCAGCAATTAGACCCAAAGTCGTTATGACTCCCGAAGTGATGCCGAAACCACATCCTTTCCAGAGTTGATCTTTCACTATACTTTCCCCCTTGAGGAAATGAAGAATGCAAAGTACTCAGATATTAATCTACCCATAATCTGGGCAATGACTTGGATGGATTAAGCTTTTTATTCACAAAAACCTCGATTCTAGTCTAGGGTTAAGTTTGCTTACTTTCATATTAGCTGAGGCTGCCCTCGAAACAGTTCCCAAAGACCTATGGAGTCACCCCACTGTCAGGCGCCACTCGAAAAGACAGGGAAAACCTCCGGCACAACTTCTCCTAGACAGAACACTCCACCACTCAGCAATGAGAAAACTTGAAAAAAACGAGAAGAGAGGACGCCCAGACATAACACATTTCGCCCTCCTCGAAGCCCTAGGCTCCCCCCTCAACAAAGAAGGACTTCTCCAAACATACATCCACACAAACAACGACTACGTCATAACGGTCAATCCAAGCACTCGACTGCCCAGAAACTACAACCGCTTCATCGGCTTAATGGAACAGCTATACCAACTGGGAAAGGTTCCGTCCAAAGGAGAGACACTGCTCAAACTAGAACACAAAACGCTGCAAAACTTGCTTACCGAAACAGAAGCCGACCACATCATTTTCTTCAGCAGAAAAGGGTCACCGAAAACCCTAGAAGACGTTGCATCAAACCTTTCAGCCAAGCATATGCCAGCAGTTGTTGTCGGCGGCTTTCCTCACGGTCACTTCACGGAATCTACAATCCGGTTGGCTGACGAAATTGTCTGCGTGGATTCAGAGATGCTGGAAGCGTGGACTCTGACTTCGAGAGTAATCTACGAATACGAACGCGCAATATCACTGCCAAAAAAGAGAATCCACAACAAATAATATCTCAAATCACCGTTCTATTAGGAGACTAATAACAGCAGATTGTTGAAAACAGTATTTTTCTGAAAATTTAGCTGCCAACATATTATTTTGGTGTATCGGAAAATGTTATATTGCCAGACGTGCGATAAAGATAGTCGCCTTGTTGAATCTGATTTCGATGCAACAGCTGTTCATTTTTCTGATCCTTGCGTTAGGCGTCTTCCTAACTCTTCTCTTCCTGCCCTCTCTGTTAGAGCTGAGAAACCCCAAAGACCCAGGACCCCGCAGAATAGCTGAACTCTCTGCTACACAAGAAGAGACCCTAGCCAACAAATAAACATCAAAAATATCACATTCACACATTTCTTTGAACCAATTACAGTCAACAGTAGACTAGAAAATGGGTTGGCGCCGCCGGAAGGACTCGAACCTTCGACCCACGAGTTAACAGCCCGTTGCTCTACCGAACTGAGCTACGGCGGCACAATCAACAATTGAGCGGCGCTATTCTGAGAATTTGTGGCTCTATTTAAGTTTAATCGACCGAAACCCGCCTAGACACCAAGTCATCTAGGAGCAGGGAATAGCTTAGATAGAATAGAATAAATTTAGCCCCGAAAAATACAATAACATCTAACAATGGTTGAGCACAGATGAAGGTCGAAGTCAAGTTTTTCACTTCCCTGCGAGAAATAACCGGCAAGAAAGTAGAACAAGTTCATTCGCCGAACGCCATCACTGTTGGAGAACTGCTTTTTGGACTTTCTGAAAAATACGGCAAAGAATTCAAGGAATACCTCTACAACAAGAAAGGAAAAGTGCACCCTTATCTCATGATTCTCGTAAACGGCAAGGGCATTAACGTTCTACAAGGCTCAGAAACAAAACTGAAAGAAGGAGACACTGTCGCAATCCTTCCCCCAGTAGGCGGAGGCTAGGCTCAACCTACAACCTCGGCTCCAAGATAAGTGGAGAAAGCATCCACCACCCTGACACTAACAAATTTTCCAACCAAAGACTCACATGCTTTAACCACTACAGGCTTGTAAGCGAAGTTCCTCCCCATCCAAGACTCCCCCTTACCCTGCTCATCAAACAGAGCAGTTCCCTCCCAACCTACCCAAGCCTTATTCTTACCTAACGAAATCTTTTTAGACAATTCCGCCATCTCCCTGCTCCTCCGCTTCACCTCTTTTGGAGGAAGTGGACTCAATTTCTCTGCTGGCGTGTGGGGTCTTGAGAAAAACTTTGAAATATTAACAATATCAGGCTGAATCTCAGTTACAAGTTTCTTTGTCCTTTCAAAAGCTTCTCTGCTTTCTCCGGGGAAGCCGCAGATAACATCTGTTGAAAGTGTTATTTGTGGAATCTCTTCTCTGAAAGCTTGGACGATTTTTTTGAAGTTTTTTACAGTGTAACGGCGATTCATGAGCTTGAGAACCTCGTCGTCTCCGCTTTGAACGGGCAGATGTAGAAACTTGAAAACTTTATTGTCTTTGTAAGCCTCAACAAGTTCATCAAGTATATCCAAAACTTGGTTCGGAGTCATCATTCCTACGCGAACAAAAAAATTCTCCTCAATCTGGCAGACTTGCTTCAACAAATCCGGTAAACTTGTACCCATGTCTTTCCCGTAACATGCCGTGTCTTGGGACGTCAACCAAACTTCTTTAACGCCAGAATCCAAGTCCAATTTCACCCTATCAACGATTTCATGAACCGGATTACTTCTAAGCTCTCCTCTGGCAAAAAAAACACAGCAGTAGGCACAGCTTCCAAGACAGCCATAATTGATAGGTACAACACTTACGACACGATTCACCGCAATCTTAGGAAGAGACAAACTCGGCTTGGAACCCCCACCCAAAGAAACAACCTTTTCTCCAGCACTCACTCGACGCAAAACCTCAACAATTTCTTCGCCCGGCGCAGGACCCGTAACCCCATCGAAGTCAACTTCCTTTTCTAACCTTTCAAAATTTATCACAGGCAGACAACCCGTCACCACAAGACGCTTATCCTTAGGCGCCTTTCTCAAAATGCTTACTATCCGATTTTCCGTGGGAGCTTTCACCGCACACGTGTTATACAACAAAATTTCCGCGTCCTGAGGATCCTCAACGAGAACAAAACCAGCCCTTGCCAGACAACCAGCAACAACTTCACCGTCAGCAACGTTTGCCGAACAACCAAAACTCTTAACGTAAACCCGCCTAGACTCTTCAACCATCAAACTTCAGCCCAAATATCACAGCCACGATTACAGAAGACATGCCCTATTTATAGGATTTTAATTCTACGAGGACAACATAAAGATATCGTGAAACTGTTTTTTACACTAATGTAACTTATGCTGTGGAGGGTGAATAGAAAGTCTTATAAGCAGTGGTATGTTCATATTTGAATCATATTTGTATTTTAACATTAAGACATATAAGAGTCAAACAATGTTTTGCTTAGTTGACTGTTCACAGGGAGGGAACTAAATGAAACTAATTACCCTACACTTACCCGAGCCTTACATTCGGGAATTAGATAAACTAGTCAACGAAGAGAGAATTTACCCAAACAGGGCAGAAGCCATTCGAATTGCAGTTCGGGACCTTCTTACAGTAGAGGCATGGGGAAGAAAAAGAAATGGTTAGAAACATGGAAAAACTCCTGAAAATCGAGTGCCCAAAAAGAATTCACAAACTAAATCCTGACACAATTGAAGCTGCACCCAAAATCCTCGACCTGAACCTCACCAATATAGAACCTTACGCAGAACCAACAACCACAGTATGTATCGATCTAGAACTGGACCAGCTTGAAACCAACGAATAACAGCAATTCTCCACTCAAAATTTTCTTTTAAACTTAAGCGCTGTTCTTTCAACTCTTATTTTCCACGGTATCGCATTTCCCTCAGGAACAGTAGCTCCCCTTTTGACAGCGTCAACAATTTCGTCAACATCAGGATCAGCTTCAACTACAGTATAGGCTGCACCAATTTCAGGAGCGTAATGGGAATCGCTTCCACCAGTTTGCGGAAGACTTAGACGATCAGCAAATCTTTTGCTCAACCAAGTGAAAACGTGGAAGGGCACAGAAGATGCATTCATCACCTCGACTGCATCATAGGAATCTATCTCTCGACTGGGTGGCGACTTGTAGAACACAGACGGATGAGGTGCCACAGCGATACCTCCCGCTTCATGAATTCTATGAATTGTTTCTTCGATTCCCAGTTTTGCAGGTATCGGCGTGGTTACATTGAGTCCTAGGAGGTGACCGTTCAATGTGGATATTTCTATTCCGGGGACAACAATGATGTCGCGGGTTTTTAGCTTTAGTGCGCCTTTGAGGGTGTTGTGGTCTGTGATGGCAACTCCATCTAACCCCCGCTTTTTGGAGTATGTGACAACTTGCTTGAGGGTTGTGACAGAGTCGCCGGAATAGCATGTGTGAACGTGAAAGTCGATTTTCAGACCCAAAAGCTTCCCTTCATCATGTCCAATTTAAAGTTCCTTTGCAGCCCTCACCCTATCAAGTCTGGCTTGCAGCTCCTCTTCGGTTTCGTCTATTTTGCTGAACAACGGCTTTGCCTTGTTTATCTTGTGATTTGGAGGCAGTTGCTTTTCTGTTTCGTTCCACGTTTGCTCATGAACAGAACCGGGTAGATTTAGGAGGTGCCAGAGCTTTTCGGCTGTAAATGGAATGAAGGGTTCCAGAATTATTGCCAGTTGTTTGACGATCTGCACAGCGACGTATAGGGTGTTGGCTGAGGATTGGCGGTCGGTTTTTATGGTTTTCCAAGGTTCCTTCTCGTTGAAGTATCTGTTTCCTAGGTGGCTGAGGCTTATGGCGTGACGAAGAGCCTCCTGCAACTTAAACTCTTCCAGACTTGCTGCGGTCTTCTTCACAATTTCTTGGGTCTCTTTGAGGATGGCTTTGTCGTTTTCATCTAGGCTTGGCTGCGGCACTGTGCTGTCGAAGTGTCGATTCAAGAAGGTTAATGTTCTGTGGACGAAGTTGCCGAAGGTGTCGTTTAGGTCCGAGTTCACTTTTTCTATGAAGGTTTTCCATGAGAAGTTGGTGTCTTTTGTTTCTGGCCGTATGGACATGAGTGAGTATCTCCAGTAGTCCGCTGGAAAGAGTTCTAGTGCCTCGTCGATCCAGATGCCTATTCTTCGGCTTTTGGAGAAGGCTTGACCATCAAACATTAGAAATTCGATGGAGTGGACTGTCCAGGGCAGGTTGTAGTCTTCGTGGGTGCCCAAGAGAAGGGCGGGGAGAATGATTGTGTGGAAGGGAATGTTGTCTTTTCCTATGAAGTACAGCGTTTTCGCTTCTTTGTTGAACCAGTATTCTTTCCACTCCTCTTCTTTTCCTAGATTTTTGAAGTATTCAAGGGTGGCTGAGAGGTAGCCTAAAACGGCTTCAACCCAAACATAGATTGTTTTGTCCTCAGAACCCGGAAAAGGCGACGGAATCCCCCACTTGTTGTCTCGAGTGACGGGTCTAGGCTTCAACCCTTCTTTTAGGATGTTTAAGCTGAAGTTTCGTGCGTTGTCTGGAAGATTCTCATTATTCTCGATGTAATTGCGGAGTTGTGTGCTTAACTTTGGCAGGTCAAAATACCAGTGCTTTCTCTTTTCTTTGATGGGTGTTGAGTCGCATATGGCACAGCGGGGTTCTAGAAGATTTGTGGGTTCAAGAAGGCTTCCACAGGAGTCGCATTGGTCTCCGCGGGCATTATTGTAACCGCAGTGGGGGCAGGTTCCTTCAACGAAACGGTCGGGTAAGAATCTGTCGCATTGGGGACAGTAAAGCTGCTCTGTTTCTTGGGTGAAGATGTAACCGTTCTCGTAGATTTTCAACAAGAGGTTACGCACGAACTCTTTGTGTACAGGGTTTTCTGTGCGGGTGTAGTTGCTGAAAGCTATTCCCCATCTTTCGAAGAGGTCCACCACTTTTGCGTGGTTTCGGTCTGTTAGTTGTTTTGGAGGGATGTTCAGTCGGACAGCTTCCACTTCAATGGGTGTTCCATGCTCGTCTGAGCCGGTAACGTAAACAACATCGTCTCCCTTTAGTCGATAATAGCGGGCTACAACATCCGCTGAAAGAATGGAGCTAACAATATTGCCTAGATGCGGAACGTAATTGATGTAGGGCCACGCTGAAGTGACCAAAATCTTAGCGAGCGCAACACACCTCCCATATCTCTATGATTATTAATTTTGTTAGGATGCTGGCGTACTTAAAGACAACGGAATCAAATTTTCGCTATGTTGCAAGGGTAACTAGCTTCATGAGGAGTTTCGGTTTGTGTTTTGTTTGCGGAAAGCTCTTCAATCAAAACTGGATAAACTATCAGCGGATGCTTGTCTCCGATGGCTGATGGGAAGGAAACTGTGCAAGGAACTAGTCGCTTGGTAGTCTTTGATGTGGAAGGGATTTTGATTCCGAAGAATCGTTATCTCCTTTTTGAGATGTCAAGGAAAGCGGGTTTTGGGGGATTCATAAGAATCATAGTATTAGGATTTCTCTACGAAATAGGACTGTTATCTCTAGAATCCGCTCTAAGAAGAATCTATACGATGTTCAAAGGACTCAGCGTACAAGAAATCGTTCAGCTCCAAAAAAATATTCCTCTGATGCCCGGAACCGAAGAAGTCTTCAAAAGATTAAACGCGAAAGGGTATAGGACGGCGCTCATAAGTTCAGGTCTCCCCACCCTCTTCGTAAAGGATTTAGCGGCAAGATTAAAGGCTGATTACGCCTATGGTTTGGAACTAGAGATAGTTGATGAACATTTAACGGGTGCCATAAGAGGAGACGTTATAAAATCTGGCGGCAAAGCCGTTGTTCTGAAAAAAATACTTGCAAAAGAAGAGTTGAAGCCGCAAGACTGCATCATGGTAGCTGATGACCGAAACAACCTACCCATGTTTCCCCTATGCAACTTAAGGATAGGATATAACCCCAGCTTCATTCTAAGCGCTAAATCTGACTTTGTAACAAGAGGCGGGCTAACAGAAATCTTACCGCCCATAACAGGAGAAAACCCGCAAGGTATACATCCAACCATATCAAGAAGTCGAGGCTTACGAGAAACAATTCACATGAGCAGCTTTTTGATATCCTTCGTTAGCATATACTTGTTAGGAAATATCGAACTGGCATCCATCATACTTGCGGTCACTGTAATTTACACCTTATCCGAGATAGCCAGAGTACGGGGAATCAATCTTCCCATCCTTTCATCAATAACATGGAGGGCCGCTAACAAACCGGAACTCTACGAATTCGCCTCATCCCCCATCCATTTCGCCCTCGGCATAGCAATCTCCCTCCTCATCTTCCCAGCGCCTACACGCTACGTAGCAATAACAATACTCACCCTAGGCGACGGCTGCGCTCACCTCTTCGGAATGAAGTTGGGAAGAACCCGTCTTCCCTTCAACAAAGGAAAAAACTTGGAAGGATCAATCTGCGGTTTCCTATACGCCTCTTTGGCTGCAATGATTTTTGTTGACCCAGTGAGAGCTTTGATTGCCTCCGCAGTTGGAATGATAGTGGAGGGACTCCCCCTTCCCGTCAACGATAACCTAACCATGCCCTTAGCCACAGGACTAGCACTAACCCTGATTCCTTAAGGCAGACGGGTTGTTACGATAAAAATAAAAGAATACAGCTTACAATATAGTAACGACACGGTAAATTGATAGCGTGTAACAGAATTGATCTAAGGGAGTTTTCTCTGCGTGGCAGAATCGGATAAACTTGAGTATAGACCCATCTCTGTTCGCGAAGCCCTCACTGAAATGAAGGACGTCTCAGAGATAATGATCGATCTAGCATATTCGGCAGCCCTATTCAATAGCCATGAACTCGCGGAGGAGGTTTTGGAACTTGAAAAACGCGTGGATTACCTAGCTTACATGATAGACATGAGCACAATGCTGGCAGCAAGAGATGCAGAAGACGCCCAGCACCTCACCGCAGTGACAACCGTGGCTGCTGCCACCAATAAAATCTCGGACGCAGCCGCTGACATAGCAGCTATAGTACTCAAAGAGATAGGGATTCATCCCATCGTTCGGAAAGCCTTCGAACAAGTTGAAGAGCACCTGGCACGAGCCATAGTTGAACCTAACTCGATTCTTGTAAACAAAAAACTTGGAGACCTCGAATTAGCCGCCAAGATAGGCGTAGATGTAATAGCTATTCGACGACAAAAAGAGTGGACTATAGACCCTGACGAAGAAGAGAGGATTATGGAGGGTGACGTATTAATCGCCAGAGGAGCACCTCACGGCATTGATGACCTGAAAGCCCTAGCCGCGGGTAAAATGAAGGAGATGGAATGAGGAGCGAGTCAAAGTGGCATTAACTGAGAAACATTTCAAGAAGATCGTTGACAAACTCGTTTTTCTGAAGGACACCTCTGAACTCATGATAGACCTCGCCTACTCAGCGCTCCTCCTCAACAGTCGAGCATTAGCCGAAGAGGTTGAAGCCCTAGAAAAGCACATGGATGACCTCCACACGGACTTTGAGCTTCTAGTTTTGTCCAGCGGATTTAAACCTAAAGAATCCAAAGACTTTCTCGGTCTAATAAGGTTGGGAGTAGTCACAGAAGAGATTGCGGACGCAGCCATGGAAATCGCTGACGTCGTGTTGTGGGGACTGGAACCCCATCCCATATTGAAAATGGTTATAGAAGAAGCTGAAGAAACGGTGACACGGGTTACAGTTTCAGAGGCTTCTACTTTGGTTGGGAAGAAAATTCGAGAAGCCCAAATCCAAGAGGAGACAGGCATGTGGGTGCTGGTCATCAGAAGAGGAAAATATTGGTTGCGACCCCGTCCTGACACAGTGATTAAAGCTGGCGACGTTTTAATTGCTGCAGGTTATGCCGAGGGAGAAACTGACTTTGAGACCTTGGCTTCTGGTGTCAGAGAGCCAGTTACAGAAGGTTCTTAGAGGCAGCATAAACCTTCAGACTATAAGAGCTAGTGCTACGAGAACAGCGGCAGTTGTTACAGTGTCTGCTAACGAGCTTTCGATGGGAATTACGAAGTTATCAGGGTTCCACCCACGTCTGAAAGTGAAAATAGCTACAGTGTAGGCAATAAGAACCATAATTGAGACGGCTAATATGTTCGTGATTAAGAGCTGATAAGTAAAACTCAATATTCCTCCAAAGGTTTTTTCACCACTAGTAAGGGACGAAATCGCAGAGTAGAAGCTAAATATCAGTATAGACGCTAACCACGCCCCGCTGATCTCGTTTATGTGTTGCTTTATAGATGAAAAGGAGGGCTTAGCCAATCCCAGCGCCAATTTTGTTGTAACAGTTGAGCCTATAATTGAGCCTACTCCTCCAACAGTCGTAATTATGGCGGGATAAACAGAGTATATCTTCTTTCCGCTACCTATAACCCCACTGATTCTTGTGAGGAGAGAACCTGTAACATTAACAATCAACGTGACAAACACCAGAGTCAAAAGAAATTCCTTGATTGTTGCGGCAAACTTTGTTTCCCTAAGGTTTTTGACTAGAATGTAGAGCACAAAAGAAATGAAAATAATGTTCAAAATCAAAATCAGGTAGCGTCCAAAAGGTTCAAACATAAAGAAGAGACCTAGACTGAAGACGTAACATACTGTGTTAATTATGTCAGACATCGTTGAAGTCACAGGATACACAATAACGTCTGGATCCAAGCCTCGCCTGAAGGAAAGAACCGAAAACCCCATTGTTAGAGGAGAATTAAACACCACCGATAGAGCCATGGTTGCGTTGATCACTGCCAACAACTGAATAAAATCCATGATTGTTGCTTTCCAGAGAAATACCCCAAATATCCAAGTTCCAGTTCCCACGCTAATGCCGCTTAAAAGGGCTAGAGTAACGACAACGCGAAGGAGAGAGTGAAAGTCCTTCGTGTTATTGGTGAAGGTGGCTTTGATGGTTCCTAAGTGCAAGCCTGTGCCTAAGTGCCCGCTAAAGAGACCGCCTACGGCACCTCTAACGCTTAAAATTCCAGGAAATAGGAAAAGTGCCCAAGGAGCCTCGTTGATGGAGAGAACGTCAAAATAAAGAAGAAGCAGGGCTCCGGTTAGTAATCCACCTATATCAAATGAGAAGGATAATAGGGACTGTCCGAGACTGGCTCTCAGCTTCTTTATGGACGTAGTTCCCGCTATGTTGGTCGTCGTCATCGCCGTCACTTCCGTCCATCCAGCTTGTCCTCCTCGTTTTTGATGTCACTCCCTTTGCAGGGATATGGAGCGCACGGCCGGGTATGTAGAGTTCTTGATCCATTTCTGGATCGGCAGTCCTCCGTAACGTTAACACTGCTTTTTGTCGCTCCTTCTACAACCTAAACTCAACAACTTTCCTTAAAGGCTTTTTGTCCAATAATTCAAGAAATTTATCGTAGAACCTAACGTTGAATATTATCGGCGATTGGTCTAAGATGCTTTTGCGTTACGTTTTATGAGCTCCGCTAATCAAAGTTCTCCATCGCCGTAGGGCATCCAGAAAATCATTATGAAGGCGCTTAGGAGCCTTGTAACTATACTTTTTTCAACTGGAGGCTCTTCATCAGGTCTCTTTTTCTGTTTCTCACCGTAACTTCGGTCACGTCTGCTGCTTTGGCGAGGCGGCTCTGCGTTATCTTCTCTTTAAGCATTTTGGCGGAAATGTAGAGGGCAGCAGCCGCTAGTCCAGAGGGGTCTTTACCAGTGGTAGCGAATTTTCTCTTAGCCTCTTTAATCAGTTTGATGGCTAGCCCTTCAACATCGCTAGAGACCTTAGCTTTTTCAGCTATTTTTGTAACGTAGTCAGTTGGATCGTCTATGGGCATCCTCATCTCCAAGTTTCGGACAATAACGCCGTAAGACCGCGCAATCTCTTTTTGTGTCCTTTGACTGGCTTCCGATATCTCCTTCAATGTTCTAGGAACTTTGGTGAATCTAACAGCCGCATAAAGGGCTCCAGCAACCATTCCGCCAATACTGCGTCCCCGAACTAATCCCTCATTCAAAGTTTTTCGGTAGATTATTGATGCCATATCAACTACTGAGGAGGGCATGTGAAGTATTTCAGAGAGTCGTTGTAGTTCGCTCATGGCTAGCATGAGGTTTCTGCTTTGGGAGGCGTGGACTTTTGAGCGCATCTGCCATCTTCGGAGACGCCACATCTGCTGTTTAACTTTTGGTGAGAGAGGGCGACCGAAAGCGTCTTTTTCTACTCGGATGATTGTGGATAAGCCTTTGTCGTAGTGTGTATATTTTGTTGGGGTTCCCGCTCTTGCTCTGGCGTTTCTTTCTTGAGCAGTGAAGGCTCTCCACTCAGCTCCTTGGTTTGGAATGTCCTCTTCGAGGACCAGCCCACATTGACCGCAGACGTATTCTCCCATCTCCGTATCCATAACTAGGTTTGTGCTCCCGCATTCTGGGCACCTGACAGTCATTACTTGTTCTGACACGATACAACATCCGGTTTGAGTAACCACATGTATTATGGGGAAGGTAATATTTAAATATGACGTATGTCATATTTTATCTCTCCGAACACTCCAAAAACAACAAAACGTCAAAACAATACAAAACCACCAAAGTTCTGCAAAAACCACAAGAATTTTAAAAGCAAACAAAATAGTTAGAAACTTTGCAGCGAAAAAATTTTTGGTGCAAGAAAGTTAGACGCCTAGGTGACAAAGGTGACAACTACAATGCTGAAATTAACAATTCATTGAGTTTTCGACAAGACTTATCTTCTTGATTCCAAAAGGACTAATTACGATCAAAATGAAGTTCTCTTTCATAAACCCAAGCCCCTCTACACAATCGATGTATATGGTTCCGTCAGCTTGGCCCCCTCTGGGAATTCTATACTGTGCAGGAGTCCTGAAAGAGGGGGGAATAGAGGTTTCTCTACTCGACCAACCCGCAAAAGGTTTCTCCTTGAATCAAACAGTGAATTGGGTGAAAAAAGAGGACCCAGACATTTTAGGTTTCTCAGTTTTGCTCAGCACTGCGAAGCAGGCACCAAAGACGGCTGAACGAATTAAAATGGAGAATCCGAACATCACAATAGTCTTTGGCAGTCATCATGCAACCTTCAACGCCGAGAGAATTCTCAAGAAATACCCTTTCGTGGATATAGTGGTTAGGGGAGAAGGCGAATACACAAGCCTTGAGATTGCAAGGTGCCTAGAAAAGCATAGAGAACTTGACAAAGTGGAAGGGATAACTTTCAGAAAAAACGGCAGAATAGCCTCCACCCCTGACAGACCATTAAATAAAGATGTGGATGCACTTCCCTTCCCAGATCGCGACCTTGCAGGGGTCCAATACGTTTCAACCATCTTTGGAGCCAAAATCAACACCAAAAAGTTCACCACCCTCCTCTCATCCCGCGGCTGCCCCTTCAACTGCAGTTTCTGTGGAATCAGAAAATTCACTCGAAGAGCATGGAGACCCAGATCCGTAGAGAATGTCATGGCAGAACTGGAATATTTGCAGAGTGAAGGCTACGAACAATTTCTTTTTGCAGACGACAACTTTACTCTCGATGCCAAGAGAGTGTCAAAGCTTTGCCGAAGCATCAAGAAGGAAGGAATGGAAATTGAGTGGTTCTGCGACTCACGAGTGGATCACGTCAGCTACGACATGTTCAGAGAGATGGTTGATGCCGGATGTAGATGCCTATTCTTTGGGATAGAAAGCGGCAACCAAAGGATTTTAGATTACTACAAGAAAGGCATCACCCCAGAGCAGTCAGAAAAAGCGGTGTGCAAAGCCAGAAAAGCTGGCACCGACATCATCGTAGGTTCCTTTATCGTAGGCGCTCCTGACGAAACGCAGAGTGAGATAATAAATACGTTGCAGTTCGCAAACAGGCTAGACATTGATGTGCCTGACGTCAACATTCTAGGTGCTCACGTGGGAACGGACATATGGAATGAACTTCTGGCAAAAGGTCTTTTGGACGAAGAGAAGCAGTGGGAAGACGAGGTTTGTATTCCCAGAGACGTCCCAACTCCTGTTCCCTACGAAGAAGTTAGGTCACTAATATTCGAGTATTTCCGAGCTTTCTACCTAAATCCCAAACAGTTGTTGACTGAGTTGTTGAGAACTTCGAAGAGTAGTTTCAGGATAGCTGCTGCCCTACAAAACATAGTTGGTTTCCCCCGACTAATTGAAACCTTGACTCAAGCCATCAGGCGAGACGAAAACTGAAAACCTGATAAGTAAAATAGTAGTTTGAATGAATATTCATCTAGTTGGGGAATAGGCTCATGTCACAGGGGAACGAAAGCACCAGAAAAGAGATTGAAATGCTGAGAATTTTGAGCGAGTTTGAAAGCCCTGTAGGTTCGACGTTACTCAAACGGGAGTTAAGAAAAAGAGGCTTTCTTCTCAGCGAAAGAACTGTAAGATATCACCTTCTCCTGTTAGAGGCAAAGGGCTTCGTGTTGGGGCACAACCGAAAAGGAAGAACAATAACCCCACAGGGGCTGGAAGAACTGAGCAGAGCCCTAGCCTCACAAAGGCTCGGTTTCACCACGACCCGCTTCATGTCACTAGCATACTCGGCGACCTACGACCCAGAAGTAGACTCGGGAACAATTGTTGCGAACGTATCGATATTAGATAAGAGTCTTCACGACAAAACTTTAGAGATCATTAAAGAGTTGCACAAGATGAATCTCCTGTCAGCACCATACATCAAACTGCTGGACGAGAATGAAGAATATTGCGACATTTCTGTTCCAAAAGGAAAAATCGCGCTCTTCACAGTCTGCAACTTAACCATAGACGGCATTCTCATCCACTCTGGAATCCCCCTGTCTTTTGAATGCGGCGGTCTTGTTCAAGTAGTGAATCGTAAACCCGTCCGATTCGCAGAAATAATCTCCTATGAAGGAACCACGATACCTCCCCTAGAGGTA
Organism: uncultured Candidatus Bathyarchaeia archaeon; assembly: GCA_964618695.1. Lineage (GTDB taxonomy): Archaea > Thermoproteota > Bathyarchaeia > Bathyarchaeales > Bathyarchaeaceae > Bathyarchaeum. The sequence goes on from CAZUDX010000005.1 coordinate 55,733, forward strand.
TTCATTTACAAGAGGATGACTTCCATCAAAAGCATATTGAAAACTGGGTCAGGCATGTTACTGGCGACCCTGAGGGAGGTGCCTGCCGAAGCCAGGGAGAAGACGGTTAAGATTCTTGAAGCTCAAAAGAAAAAGGGATGGGGAGGAATTCTGGTTTTAGGAGAACCTAACGAGCCAATACTTGGAGTTCCAATAGGCATGGACAGATTCGGCATATGCATGGTTGGCGGCACAGTTCCCACAGCAGCCCTAGTAGAAGAAGGAGCACAAATTCTCACCTCCGCACCCCACTGCTTCGTTCCCATCGAAGAAATGACCCGAATATAAAAACTAAACCAAATCTTCCAGCCAATTTGATTCTTAGAACACTGCAACTTGCTTACAAGACTCGCCAAGAAAAAAACAACAACCAACATTTAGTCAAAGAAGATTTAAAAGACGGACTCTGGCATTAAGGTGCATGACGAAGGGTAATTCATGAAACTCGACGCAATTTTAGTGCTGGACTTTGGTGGGCAATACTGCAATCTCATAGCTAGAAGAATCAGAGAACACAGAGTATACTCCGAGATAGTGCCGTGCGACATAACTTCCGAAGAGATCAAGAAACTGAACAAAAAAATGAACGTGAAAGGCTTAATTTTGTCGGGAGGTCCTTGGAGCGTTTATGAAAAAGATGCCCCCAAATTCGATTCAAACATCTTGAAGATGGACATTCCCATCCTTGGTTTATGCTATGGGCATCAACTGATAGCCTATTTCTCGAATGGAAAAGTGGAACCGGGAACAAAGAGGGAGTATGGAATAGCACATGTTGTTGTTGATAAGCCAGTGGGCGTTCTCAAGGGACTGAGCCGAAAGGAGAAAGTGTGGATGAGCCACGGGGACACAGTCTATGAACTCCCTGAAGACTATGAAATATTAGCCCACACAGAAAGCTGCCCAATCGCCGCTTTCAGACACAAAAAAACCCCCATTTACGGGCTTCAATGGCATCCCGAAGTGGTTCACACCGAAAACGGCATGAAAATGCTCAGCAACTTCATCTTTGAGGTATGCAAGTGCCAAGCAAACTGGAGACCCGAATCGTTAATCGACAAGGCAATCAACGAAACAAAACGGATAGTTGGCGACGGAAAAGCCATAATCGGCCTAAGCGGAGGCATAGACTCCAGCGTAGCAACGTTCATGGCTGCTAAAGCCCTCGGAGAAAGGCTTTTAGCAATTTACGTTGACCACGGTTTCATGCGCCTAGGCGAAACAGAATTCGTTGAACGCACATTCCAAAAGTACGGCGTCAATGTGGTTGCGATACACGCCCAAGAACGTTTTCTGAAGAGACTGAAGGGAGTAACTGACCCTGAAAAGAAGAGAAAAATAATTGGAAACGAATTCATTAGGGTCTTTGAGGAAGCAGCGAAGAAGATAGATGCAGAATATCTCATACAGGGAACCATTTACCCGGACAGAATCGAGTCTGGTTTCAGGAAGCACTCGGACACGATAAAAACCCATCATAACGTGGGAGGTTTGCCCGCGAAGATGGATTTCAAAGCAATCATTGAGCCTCTGCGGGACCTCTACAAAGACGAGGTTAGAGAAGTCGCAAAGATAATGGGTTTGCCAGATGAACTCGTTAGGAGACAACCTTTCCCGGGTCCAGGGTTGGCAGTGAGAATCATCGGCGAAGTGACCAAAGAAAAGGCTATGCTAGTGAGAAAAGCGGACAAAATCGTTACAGACGAGGTTGAGAAAAGCGGGCTTGGAGACAGCTTGTGGCAGTATTTCGCTGTGTTAACTGAGTCGAAGAGCACGGGAGTTAAGGGTGATTCCAGAGCTTACGGTTACACTGTTGCTGTCAGGATTGTGGAAAGCAAAGAAGCCATGACCGCGGGCTTCGCAAAGATTCCCTATGAGGTGCTCGAGACAATCTCCACAAGAATAACCAACGAACTGCCTCAAGTAACCCGAGTTGTTTATGACATAACCCATAAGCCGCCCGCAACAATAGAATGGGAATAATAGTCACAAAACAGGGTCACCCATTAAGACTGGACTTGTTGGTATGAATTTGGTTTTTGCTAAAAAATCTTTTAGGGAAAAAACGGCAAAGAAGTAACTGGGGAAGATTCAAGTGGAACTTCAGACTGTTAAAATTGAAACTCCTGAAGATTGCAACATAATTCTAGGCATGGCTCATTTCATCAAAACCGTTGAAGACCTATACGAAGCTTTAGTTAACGCAGTTCCAAGCATCAAATTTGGCATAGGCTTCTGCGAAGCCTCTGGACCGTGCCTAGTTCGATCTGAGGGAAACGACGAAGAACTGGAAAGCTTAGCTTCAACCCAAGCTTTGAAGCTGGGATGCGGACACTGCTTCATAATTTTTCTCAAAAACGCGTATCCTGTCAACGTCTTGGACAAGATCAAGCAGGTGCCAGAAGTCTGTACTATCCACGCTGCGACAGCTAACCCTCTAGAAGTTATAATTGCTGAGACAGAGCAAGGCAGAGGTGTTGTTGGCGTCATCGACGGCTTTAAAACTAAGGGGATTGAAACCGAGAAAGATATTGAAGCAAGAAAGGAGTTTCTCAGAAAGGTTGGCTACAAGCTGTGAAACGTCTCAAGAAGCATAATACATGACAGCGCTTTTTCTATTAAACGATAAGCAAAAGCTTTTCTGCTCAACAAATCATATATGTAAATCACGCTGAAATGTTCGCGGTGTTTCTCATGGCAAACATGGGGGAGAGATTTGGACACCAAAAAGTGAAACCAAAATTCCTTCACACGGTTGTCGGCTCTGGCTTGGCGGCATTCATAATCCTAACGCAATTTCAGTTGGTTCCATTGCTTAGCTTATCTGCGCTGATTGCAATTGTCCTCTTCAATCTTCTCTTTGTTTTTCTCTTGTTTCCGCTGGAAGGCGCACTTCTTCGCAAAGTAGGCCTGCTCTTAGCAGGAAACTTTGTGGGGGCTCTGTGGTACCTCATCCAGTCGGCATTCCAAGAAGCATCTGTTTCCTTTCTAAGCATAAGCGCATTCAAGGTGATATTCGTAGTCGTCAGCCCCATAATCGATTTCATATGGATAGTGTCTTTGTGGTCGCTAAGCTTGTCCGTATTAGCTTCCAAAAAAACGAGGGGGAAAGAGAATAAAAGTTGATTCTTTTTTTGAATCTAGCGTTCACAGTTATAGCCGCCTTCATGGTGGCCTACCTCACAAGACACTATCTTTTCACACTGTCCGCTCTATATTACAAAAAAGAACAACGAACTTTCGCGCCCCAGAAAACAGAATTTCAACCAACTATCTCGGTTCTAATTCCTGCCCGCAACGAAGAACAGGTGATTGAAAGAATCCTTCAAAGAATGACGGAGCTAACATACCCGAAAGAGAAAATCAAGGTAATTGTGATAGATGACGCCTCCACCGATCGAACAGGCGAGATTGCAGAGAAGTTTGCTAGAGAGTACAAATTCGTAGAAGTGATTCATAGGAACCCAGAAGATGGAGGAAAGGGAAAACCAGCTGCTTTGAATTGCGGATTAAAACATGTTTCCGGAGAGATTATCTACTGTTTCGACGCTGACTATTACCCTCAAAGAGACATTCTTGAGAAACTCACAGCCTGCTTTAGAGACCCCAAAGTAGGAGCCGTCCAAGGCAGAGTCACTGTCCTAAACGAGCCAAACACATTAGTCACGAGACTTGTTGCCTTGGAACGAACCGGCGGGTATCGGGTAGACCAATTTGCCCGTGACGACCTAGAACTCATCTCCCAATTCGGAGGCACCGTAGGAGGATTCAGAAGAAGCCTAATTGAATCTCTGGGCGGCTGGGACCCTAACATCCTAGCTGAAGACACAGACTTAACTTTCAAAGTTTATCTTGCCGGTTTCACGGTCAAATACGTAAACGACGCTGACTGCTACGAAGAGGCAGTTGAGAATTGGCGCTCTTACTGGCGACAACGGTCCCGGTGGGCGAAAGGGCATATGCAATGTGCCTTCAGACACTTATGGCCCACCATCAGAAGCAAAAATCTGAGGCTCAGAGAAAAAATCGATGGGTTCTTGGTGCTTAATGTCTATTTTGTTCCAATTTTGGCGGGTTTGGCTTTGATTCTTGGAGCAATTTTGTCTCTTGTTCAACCTCTCCCATGGACAGAGATGCTGTGGGCTTCTGTACCCATTTCGTTCTATAGTTCGGTTGGGAATTTTGCGCCCTTCTTCGAGATTGGCATAGGCGCGTACCTAGACGGAAGGAATCGGATATACTGGTTGATACCATTATTATTCCTAACGTTCATACTCAATATTCTGATTTGCACAAGAGCTCTCATCGACCTCTGCATCTCAAAAATCACTGGAAAGAAAAGTCACACTTGGTCAAAAACAATCCATACAGGCGGAAAAAACCGCTACTTCAAGTGAACCAAAAAAACGTCCAAAGGTAACCACAACTCAAATCTTATACACATTAATTAGAAAACTAGTTCACATAAATGTAAACACAATCTACAGTGGATGGCCATGGAATGGGGGTTCAATATACAGCATACAAACCTAAGAAAATTTTGAACGTTCATAAACACGCAGATTCGTGGTTCTGGGACAAATATTCTGCCCATCCATATGTAGGCTGCGAGTACGGATGCGAATACTGTTACAATCGCGAGAGCAAATATTGTCCCTTCGACAAGCCTGAAGACTACTCAAAGATCGTCAAGATTAAAGAGAATGCGCCAGAACTCTTGAAAAAAGAGCTTTCCAGAGTTCCCAAAGATGTTGTGATCGTGGGTGATTATCAACCTATTGAAGAAAAAGCAAAACTTTCCCGCAAGATGCTGCAGGTCTGTCTTGACCTAGAGTTCCCAGTTTCTATTCTGGAGAAGTCTCCATTGGTTCTTAGAGACATTGACCTCATAGAAAAAATCAACGAGAAGAGCTGGGCATCTGTAACGTTTTCCATAATAACCACAAAAGACAACGAAACAAGGGAGTATTTCGAACCAAAGGCACCGCCCGTCTCAAGCCGATTTAAAGCATTGAAAGAATTTTCAGATAGGGGAATCCTTTCAGGCGTAGCCTTTATGCCCATTTTACCCTTTGTTTACGACGATGACAACAATCTGGAGGCAGTGGTTAAGGCTACCGTTGAACATGGGGGAAAATTCGTCTTAGCTGGCGGATTGACCTTGGCAACATCCCAGAAAGAGTGGTACTACAAGGTCCTAAGCAAACGGTTTCCGGAGTTGATACCCAAATACCAAAAGTTGTATGGTGACAATTATGGCCCTGAATGTGGATATGCGGGAGAAATAGGCAAAAAAGTGAACAGCCTATGCCGGAAGTATGGCATCAAGGACCGCATGCCAAGATATGTGCCAGAGGGAAATTTAGCAGTCAACAAACGGATATCAGAAGAACTGCAAAATCAAGTCTACCACATGGAATTAGATTGCGTCTCGAAATATCGGATATGGGCTTACAGAAAGGCTGCTTGGACACTGGAAGAACTGCCCGAAAGCGTGGCTGAAATATATGCTCGAAAGGGAAGACTGGGTTTGGAGAACCTGAAAGACATTGGAAAATCCTTGGCTAACGAGATTGAGCAGCAACTCCAAAAACTCAGTAATGTTGGAGAACACGCGCTTTGAACTGCAAATAGCAAGAAACATCAAAGGCAGAAGGTAGGCAACTTGTATAGACGTGTGTAAACGGTTTTTTTCTGCTACCTAGTTTGTGGGAAAGTGTAATGTTTATATGGAATGAAAAAACACGAAAAAACGAATACTTGGTTAGTTAGAGGCGACATGTTATGTCTCAAGTTTCTCTTCGTGTGGCTGAGGCTCAATCTCGTGACGTGGGTCGTGGAATCGCTAGAATAGACCCAAAGGTCAGTTCTGAAATTGGGTTTTCCGCAGGAGATGTCGTTGAAATTCATGGAAAGAAAAAGACCGTGGCAATATATTGGCCGGGATATCAGGAAGATTATGGTAAGGGTATCATTCGCATAGATGGTTATACCAGAAACAACGCTGGCGTAGGCATAGACGAAAAAGTAGACGTCAAAAAAGTTGATGCCCGAGAAGCAAAAAAGATCACTATTGCACCAACAGAGCCGTTGCGAATAACTGGAGGAGAAGAATACCTGAAACAAATACTGGAGAACCGCGTTATCTCCAGAGGCGACCTCATACCCCTTGGAATCATGGGTCGCAGAATAAATCTCATCGTAACTGGGTTTCAGCCGCCAGCAGCTGCCGTGATAGTAGTTCCGTCCACCCAAGTTGTTCTAAGCGATAAGCCAGCTAAAGCCTTAGCAATGGAGGTTCCTCGGGTAACGTATGAGGATATCGGAGGGCTAACTGACGAAATCAGGAAGGTAAGGGAGATGATTGAGCTTCCTCTGCGATATCCAGAACTCTTTGAAAGACTGGGTGTAGAAGCGCCAAAAGGTGTCCTTCTCCATGGACCACCGGGAACAGGTAAAACCTTGTTAGCCAAGGCTGTGGCCAGCGAGACAAACTCAAACTTCGCAAGCATAAGCGGACCTGAAATAATGAGCAAATTTTATGGCGAAAGCGAAGGGCGGCTCAGAGAAATTTTTGAGCAAGCCCAAGAGAACGCACCCAGCATCATTTTCATTGACGAGCTAGACTCGATAGCGCCAAAAAGAGAAGAGGTGACAGGAGAGGTAGAAAAGCGTGTTGTCTCACAACTTTTGGCGCTCATGGACGGTCTCCAATCCAGAGGCAAAGTTGTGGTAATTGGAGCAACCAACAGACCCAACGCTTTGGACCCTGCTTTGAGGAGACCTGGACGTTTTGATCGAGAGATAGAGATAGGAGTACCAAACAAGGATGGTCGTCTACAAATTCTGCAAATCCACACTAGGGGAATGCCATTAGCGGATGATGTGGACTTGAAGCGTTTAGCTAATGTCACTCACGGTTTTGTTGGTGCCGATTTGGAGGCTTTAAGTAAGGAGGCTGCTCTTCATGCGCTTCGTAGAATATTGCCAGATATTGATTTCGAAGCAGATAGTGTGCCAGCAGCGATATTAAACAAAATAATAGTCAACATGAACGATTTCCAAGAATCGTTAAAGGAGATTGAACCGTCTGCAATGCGGGAAGTCCTAGTTGAGGTTCCCAATGTCAGATGGACGGATATTGGCGGTCTAGAGGAAGTGAAAGAAGAGTTACAAGAGGCTATAGAATGGCCCCTGAAATATCCTGAAATCTTTGATCATATGAATACTAGTCCCCCGAAGGGGGTTCTCCTGTATGGTCCACCTGGAACAGGAAAGACTTTGCTGGCAAAGGCGGTGGCTAACGAAAGCGAAGCAAACTTCATCAGCATTAAAGGTCCTGAACTCTTGAGCAAATGGGTCGGAGAATCAGAAAGAGGGGTGCGGGAAGTATTTAGGAAGGCTAGACAAGCATCTCCCACCATAATATTCTTTGACGAGTTGGATTCGATAACTCCCGTGAGGGGAGGAGGATACGGTAACTCACATGTAACTGAGAGAGTGATCAGTCAAATTCTAACTGAACTTGATGGACTGGAAGAGTTGAAAGATGTTATAGTGATCGGAGCCACAAATCGTCTTGACATGGTTGATCCAGCTTTGTTGCGACCTGGCAGATTCGACAAGCTACTGAGCGTGCCAGTTCCAGACTTGGAAGCAAGAAAAGAGATTCTGAAGATTCATTTGAAAAAGAAACCATTAGCCAAAGATGTGAATCTGGAAAAATTGGCAGAAAAAACCGAGGGATATTCTGGAGCCGACATAGCTGCCCTCTGCAACAACGCTTCCATGTTAGTCATAAAAGAACACATTACAAAAAGTAAGACATTAGAGAAAGCAAAAGAAAAGATGAAGAGCCTGAAAATTTCCATGAAAGACTTCGAGAATACAATGGAAAAGATGAAGCTTTCTTCCGCTCGGAGCCTACAGAAGTAAGGGTAGCGGTAACAGCTTTAAATCGAAGAATCGCGGTTCTCTCTACGGGTTACACGCAATCTTATCTTGGATAAGAGACAACAGTAATTGCAAACTTTGGTTGAGGCAAATGGGTGTAAGACATGAGAATTATTGCTGATCTTCACATTCACAGCAGATTCAGTCGTGCCACAAGCCAGAAGATGGATATAACAGAAATTACCCGTTTTGCCCGAATCAAAGGCTTGAAACTTGTTGGCACAGGAGATTTCACCCACCCAAAATGGATCAGCGAATTAACTGAAGAACTGATTGAAGTTTCGGACACCAGCCTCTACGGATCAGCAAAGCATCCAGAATCTCCAGTTCGTTACATGATAACTGCTGAAGTCAGCACAATATACAACGTTGATGGAAAAACCAAAAAAATCCATCATGTTATCTTGACTCCTAGCCTTGAGACAGCCCATCAGATCAGCGACAGGCTGAAACGTTACGGTAATCTCAGCGTGGACGGCAGACCGTTCTTGGATATGACAGCCCCACAGCTTGTGGAAGAGGTCATGCAAGTTTCAGACGACAACGAGGTTATACCTGCTCATGTTTGGACTCCATGGTTCAGCATCTTCGGCGCCTTCAGCGGCTTCGACAGTGTCGAAGAGTGCTATCAAGACATGACACGACACATCCATGCTCTGGAAACAGGTCTCTCTTCAGACCCGCCCATGAACTGGAGATTAAGCGCCCTCGACAAGTTCACATTAGTCTCAAACAGCGACTGCCACAGCCACTGGCCCTGGAGAATCGGAAGAGAAGCAAACGTCTTCGAACTGGAACACCTAACATACAATGAAGTGGTTGACACCCTACGCAAAAAAGACCCTAAACGCTTCAAATTCACTATAGAAACCAACCCCGCCTACGGCAAATACCACTGGACAGGCCACAGAAAATGTAACGTCTCCCTCTCCCCTCAGGAAGCTGAAAAGTATGGAAATCGTTGCCCAGTCTGCGGCAGAAAGCTAACGAAAGGGGTTGAACAACGAGTGGAAGAACTGGCTGACCGACCGGTTGATTTTGAACCCGAAAATGCTATAGGCTACAGGCGTTTGTTGCCGCTCTCCGAAATCGTCACTGCGGTCTTGGGGGTTAGTTACCCCGGAACCAAAAAGGTTTGGGATGTCTACAATCCTCTGGTGGCGAAGTTTGGTGACGAATATACTGTGCTTATGGACGCTCCTCTAAAAGAGTTGGCTCAGGTCGTTGAGCCGAGGATTGCAGAAGCCATAGTTCGAGTTAGAGAAGAAAAAGCGAAGGTCATACCCGGATACGACGGCGTCTACGGGCAACTAAAGATATTTGAAGAAAAAAAAGACGTGGTTCAGCATAAGCCTAAACAGAAGAGTATGGTTGACTTCCTGTAGTTAACGACTCTTAAGAGAGCTTTTCCGTAATGGAAGAAAATTGAGAAGCAAAATTAAAACTGCGAAACTTACGATTTCCGCTATATAAAAAGTAAAAGAGAAGGAATGAGTCACCACAATCGGAACTGAAGCGCTAAAAATATTCAACACAGCATGAAATGAAAAACTACTCCAAATGTTTTCTTTGCTTCTTAAGAATAGATACCCCACAAAGATACCAAATAGCACTGTATGCAACAACTGTGTCTGAAAGAACTGAATAAGCCAACTAGTCTGAAAAATATGGATGTGCTGCAAAGAGAAAAACAAAGTGGCAACAACAATTCCTACAACTGGTCCATATTTTGACGAAATCCTTGTTTGAACATAGCCTCTGTACGCAATCTCTTCTGCAAATGCTCCAAAGACCGAGAATCCAAGATAAAGGGCGGATGCTAGTAGCAGAGAATAGAAAGTGTAGGTTTCGTAATGGCTCAGGATTGTCGAAGACGTTAGTTCGATTTTGCTTCCAAGAAGAAAACTGATCAGATACCATAATGCGAGGTAGATTAGGGCAAAAATCACTCCGACAAGAATCATTGAAGTGCCACTACTTTTGAAGACGGCGGAAAGGGACTTTTTCGAGTCTTTCTTCAATAAGAACAAAGCTATAATTAAGACAACAAAATAGGACAGAATCATGATGACGAATATTGGTTCTACTGTCGAGAAAAATTGCCACATCGGATACCGAATGAAATAAATCAAATAGCTAACGGACAAAATAATTAAAGAACCGAGAAATACTCGCCAACCCTTCTCAGCTTTCATAATTTTCATGATTTTCCACTAACTCATCAGCATTTAACTATAACATTTTTGCCCTTTTTCCACCCAACCACCAACAGATTTAAGCCTCGATGAAGTTTTACTCACAATCAAAGATGGGATGGAAACAATTTTGAAGGATGAACTGGCGAAGACTGTTGACTACGGACGGAGTCTCGGCGCCGAGTATGTTGAAGTTCGGGCACAACAGCTTTTCAAAACGCTCTTGACGACCAAGGACGGCAGAGTTGAGGGAGCGAAAGAGGGAATTGAAAGCGGGGCGGGCGTCAGAGTTTTGGTGAATGGGGCTTGGGGTTTTGTGTCTCTAGGAAAACTCGAGTCTAAACTGCTGACAGAAGCTGTTGGTGATGCTGTTAGGTTAGCGAGGGCGGCTAGTTCTAAGGTGAAATCACCCGTAAAACTTGTCGACACCAAAGCATTGAAAGACAAGATAGTGGCTAATCCGAAGAAAAATCCACAGGATGTCCCCATAGAAGAAAAGATCAATCTGGCTTTGACAATAGACAAAACAATTTTCGGCTATGATAGTCGCATAAAAAGCTGCACCATCAGCTACTTGGACGTAACAGGAACTGATTACTTCATCAACAGCGACCGAACATACATAGAACAAGACAAACTCTACGTGTGGTCCCGAATCCTAGCCTCAGCACGAGAAAACAGCATCTTTGCATCTGGAAGAGAAGAAATAGGTTCCACATCAGGCTTCGAAATTTTCAACACAGAAACCCCAGAAAAAGTAGGAACAATGATTGCCAAACGCGTTATCCAACAACTGAAAGCAAAAACACCAAAAGGCGGAACCTTTCCCGCTGTCATAGGTCCCAACGTTGTAGGCGTTTTCATCCACGAGGCAATGGGACACCTAGCGGAAGCAGACCTCACGTTATCCGGGTCTGTACTTTATGATAAAATTGGAAACAAAATCGCATCAGACCTTGTCACAGTCTACGATGACGGCACAGTAGAAGGCGCCTTCGGATCTTTCAAGTACGACGACGAGGGAGTTCGGACACAAAAAACACCACTAATAGAGAATGGAGAACTGACTGGACTAATGCACAACCGTGAAACCGCACACAAACTTAACGCGGAACCCACAGGAAACGCCCGAGCCGAAAATTTCCGGTTCGAACCCATCATCAGAATGCGGAACACTTACCTTGCTCCCGGCGACTCGACTTTTGAAGAGTTAATTGAAGACGTTGATTATGGATATTACCTCAAAAGCTTTCGAGGCGGACAAGCAAACTTGGATGGAACCTTCCAAGTGGGCATACAGGAAGCCTACGAAATCGTGAAGGGTCAACTAAATGCTCCGGTTAGAAGTGTTTCCATAAGCGGAAACACACTTGAAACGCTGCACAAAGTGGATGCGGTTGGCAGAGACTTTGAACTGTGGCCAGGAAGATGCGGGAAAGGCCAGACAGCCTTCATCTGTGACGGAGGACCACACATACGGGTAGGAGAGGTGATTATCGGTGGCGGAGCTTAACCTCGCAGAACTGGTTGACCTTGGTAAGAAGGCAGTCGGCTTTGCCCTCAGAAGAGGCGCCGACGAGGCTGAGGCTTTCTTGAACATGCTTTCGGGAACCTCAATAAACATTGAGAGAGGACAGATCGACAGAAGCACCAAGAGAATCGATCAGGGTTTAGGAGTGAGGGCAGTCTACAAGAAGGCAGTCGGCTTTTCCTACACAAACACCTTAACAGTCAAGAACATAGAAGATGCTGCGACTAAAGCTTTCAAATCTGCTAGAGCCAGCAAACCAGACATAAACTGGCAGAATCTTCCGAATCCCAAAAAATTCGGTGAAACGAAAGGCACCTATGACGAAAGAATTGTGGAAGTCTCTTCTGACGAACTGGTTGAAATGGCAGCGATGATGTTGGAGGCAGCTGGAACCTATGACAAGCGAGTTCTTTCTGTAGGCGGTGGGGTTGGAACATCTCTTGTTCATACATTTATTGTTAATTCTCACGGCGTGGAAGCCTATGACAGAGGCACTGCTGTGGGCTGTTCCATGGAGACGATGGCAAGGGACGGCAGTGATGTGACTCCCGCGTGTTTCGAACTGAATGCGGAGAGAGTTTACCAAGTTGACCCTGAATGGGTTGGAAGAGAAGCTGCAAGACAGGCAGTTTCCTCACTCAAAGCCAAGAAGATAGAATCTGAAACTTTTCCTGTGATATTCACTCAGGCTGCTTTTCGTTCCCTCCTCATTTACACGTTAATAAATGCTGTCAAGGCAGATTATGTTCAGAGAGACCGTTCTGTCTTTAAGGGAAAAATTGGAGAAAAAGTTGCTTCAGACCTTGTTACCGTATACGACGATGGACTTCTTGAAGGAGGTTTATTGACAGGAAAATTTGACGGGGAAGGAGTTCCATGCCAAAAAACTTCAGTCATCGAAAAAGGCATCCTGAAACAATTCTTGTATGACAGTTACACTGCAAACAAGACAGGAGATGAAAGCACTGGAAACGCTTCAAGAACAGGACTTGCTCCATATGCATCCACACCGACGCTGGAGGCGAGCAACTTTGTATTCACTAAAGGAAACAGGACGCCTGAAGAACTTGTAGGCGGAGTGGAGGAGGGTCTTATTGTCTATGGTGTGCAGGGTGCTCACAGCAGCAATCCGGAGAGTGGAGAATTTTCTGTTGTAGCTACTCCGGCGTGGAAGATTGAGGGGGGCAATGTGGCTTATGCGGTGAGAGAGGTTATGTTGACAGGTGTTATCTTTGATGTTTTGAAGAATGTTTCAGCTCTAGGCAACAACGTTAGGAAGATTGGACAATTGGTTGCTCCGTGGATTAGGGTGGAAGATGTGAGAGCTGTTGGAGGGAGATGAAACATTTTTATGGCAAGTGGGACTCACGTCTTTACTATTAAATTGAGATTGAAGGGGAAAAGCTGAAGCAGGAGTAAGAGCGAAAGATTGACTAAACCAGAAGATGAAGTATCTCCAATTAAGAATGCTGTTTGGAGAATAGAGACTGCTAGAAGAATTGTTCAAGTTCTCTCTTTGCTGTTGTTCGTTGCGGTTATTTTTGGTGTGGGACCGTTTCCCCTCGTTTTGCCGGTTCTGTTTACTTTGGGGCTTCCGCAACAGGCTATAGGGGATGCGTTGGCGGTGTTTCAGGTGATGCTTAGTGAGGCTGTTTTTCCATGGATTCCTTTGGCTTCGTTTTTTCTTGTAGCTGCTTTTTTGGGTAGGTCCCTTTGTGGTTGGGTGTGTCCCTTCGGTTTGGTTCAGGACTTGATGGGTTACGTTAAGAGAAAACAGTTAGAGATTTCGGGGAGAACTCATGAGTGGCTGATCAGAATCAAGTACCTGTTTTTGGTGTTAATCTTCATTGTCAGCGGGTCTTTAGCGGCGATGCTGGCCACTGGATCGGGTGAAGGTTTCAAGTCGGCTTTGGGAGTTTTTGCTTCTGCGCCTTTTAATGCTTTGAGTCCAGCTGACACTCTTTTTGCTGTGATTCCAACAGGGATTTTTAATCTTGCTAGTGATGTTGGTTCTTTTGCAGCTGGGGCTTTGGCGGTTCGTCCCCTCTTGTGGGCGCGCTTTGCAGTATTGGGGATAGTCATGGTTTTGGCAGCCTATGTTCCCAGAAGCTGGTGCCGGTATCTGTGTCCCCACGGCGCGCTTTTGGCTTTCTTGAACAGGTTCAGTTTTCTGGGTTTGAAGAGGGACCCGTTGAAATGCACGAAAGCGGGATGCAGCGATTGTGTCCAAGTTTGCCCCATGAAAGTTCCGATACTGGATTTGCCGTGGGAAAAGTTCACTCACCCAGAGTGCATATACTGTCTCAAATGCGTTGACGCTTGCACAACAAAAGCTATCAAACCAAAATTCTCATAGCTTTTCTGAAGCAAGTAGTTGATGGTACTAAATAGGTTATTGGGGGTTTAGAGGATGAGGCGGATAAAAGCCACAGTGTTTGCGGTAGTTGCCATAGCAGTGGTCATATATTCAATGATTCAGGCTCAAAGCATCGGTGCACCGTGGATTTTTACTGCATTTGGAATATTCATGATTGCTGTGATTGTGGTTTCGGTGATTAGAGTTTGGCTTCGCCCCTAACGTGTATACTCGCCGAGCTGGCTTTTTTGTGATTGAAGTTTGAAAAGAGAAATGCCCCTCTAATAGTCTAGAAAGTGTTATACATTTTGGTTTCTTAAGAAAAAGCATGAACATAATAAGCCAAGTAAGGCAAGAGTTGCAAGAAAATATTGATTCGAAAAATAGGGAGTATTCCAAGTCGTTTTTTAAGGAACGGATAAAATTTTATGGTGTGAGAATTTCTACGGTAACAAAGCTTAGCAAAAGGTATTTTCAAAAAATTGAGCACTTGGACAAAGATACAGTTTTTGGGTTATGTGAGGAATTGTTAAGTTCAGGCTATATCGAAGAAGCGTTTGTTGCATATAAGTGGTCACATTGTTTAGAGGACAGGTATGAGTCAGAAGATTTTGTGGTCTTCGAAAGGTGGCTCAGCAGTTACGTAAGCAACTGGGCAGAATGTGACGCATTGTGCAATCACGCGATAGGTTCGTTTGTAGAAAAATATCCGGAATATCTTGAGAGCCTGAAAGAGTGGACTCGTTCACAGAATAGGTGGGTTAGAAGAGGGGCTGCAACAACGTTGGTTTTGCCCGCAAGAAAGGGCATGTTTTTAGAGACTGTTTTTGAAATTGCGGACAGATTATTGTTAGATGAAGATGATTTGGTTCAGAAAGGATATGGGTGGATGTTAAAAGAAGCAAGCAAAGCGCATCAAGAAGAGGTATTCAACTACGTTGTAAGGAATAGAGGAGAAATGCCGAGAACTGCGTTAAGGTATGCTATCGAAAAGATGCCTGAAGACTTGAGAAAAGAAGCAATGAAAAAATGAGTGAACAGCCCGAAACTCTAAATTACAAAGTGCTAATGGGGTTTGTTGTGGGGCTTCAAGAATGGTTGTAGAAGTCAAAGTTGATTATTGCCGTTGCACTGGCTGCAGAAAATGTGTTGAAGCGTGTAGTTTCGGTGTTTTGGAGTGGTTTGAGGAACAGCCTATCGTGACGAATCCAAGCAGTTGTTCAGCATGTTTGGAATGCAAAAAATGCTGTCCAGTCGATGCCATAAGTGTTGAAGAAAAATAGTTCTTTATTGTATCTGCCTTATTTAAGAGAATAAAAAAAAGTTGGGGTTTTTGCGTTTAGTTCTGAGTCATCATTTGATTATTTAGTGCTGGAAGAGCGAGTCGGAGAGTGTAGGATTCACGTCGATGTCGTAAATTCTTACCGTAGTCCCATCATCAGTATAGGTCCAATCTCCAAGGCCAGTCCAATCCGCAAGATTGGTTCTGTATCCTTCCCATGCTGAATTCCAAGTATCCCAATAGGTGGAGTATGCAACAGAAAGGTCTGTCCATTCGCCATCAGAATATATCCACACTTTCTCTAGGGCTCCATTTATTATGTAAATGTACTCTTGGCTTGAAGAGTCTACCATCTCTATCCTCATCATCAAATTAGATGTTCCCGCGTTTTTCACCATATATGTAGCTACTTCCTGCCCTTCCCCTGCTTGAGTGACGCTTACACTAAACCGTAAACTGTTTGCCCCTGAAACATCTACTGTGGTTCCGCCATTACCGCCTCCACCATCGGCTGTACCATCGCCTCCATTGCCGTCTCCGCCATTGCCACCACCATTACCATCACCTGTGCCATTGCCTCCGCCACCACCACTCATAGCCCAGTAAGCTGCAACGCCCACCACTAACACAACAACGATAATTATGACCGCAATAATTGCTTTTGATATTCCTTTTTTATTCATCAAAAACCCTCATTTTTTCCTATACATTCTACAAGGTAAGGCAATTTAACATTTTTCCAAACGCTGAGAATCATAAAATTCTTGATGGAAGACAAATAAATCTGTGGACCACAGACTTAGCAGACCCTCTTCTAACAAACGAAGTGACAAAGTGGATACAAAAGCATCAACAAAATTCCCTGATTGCAACTATTTTCCCATCATGAATAGAGCCATTTCGATGTCTGCTATGCTGAATGGGTAACCTTCGCTGTGCAGGTAGTCTCGGATGACCTCTAGGGTCCAGATTAGGTGTTCATAGTTTTCTGCCCACCTAGCATCTGAGCAGATGTCCCCTTTTCTTACACGTCCGGGTGGACATTTAAGGACAGGCTTTTCAGTAAATTGCAAAGTTTTCAGGGCATTCCCAACATTGCTGTCGTAGATGCAGAATCTTTGCTGATCGAAAAGCCCAATGATTTTTGATGCACGGGCAATTCCAACGCCTTTTACTGCCAAGAGGGATTCAACGGCTTCGGATAGTTTGCCGTTGTCAACAAAGTCGAACACTTTTCGGGTGAGTTCTAAAACTTTGTTTTTGTCACGTAATGGAAACTTGTCGAAACCGCCCCATGATCATGTCGAGCGTTTCAAGGTCAATGCCGCCAGAGTTTTGGATTCGAGAAAATACGATAGATTTTGATATTTGGTTGCGCTCTTCTAGGCATGCTTTAGGCTCTTTGTCTTTCCATGAGTAGTTTTTTCTTCCTTCGATTAGGCGTGATTTGTTGTTTTTTGCCCAATCTAAAATAGCTTTTTTGTGTTTTTTCAAAAACTGGTTTTTATCAAGCTGTGTTTCCTCTGTTGTGGGGTTCTCGTTTGTCAAATCAAGTTTACCTTCTGTTTCTACATCTGAAACCAATAGTATTGATGGATTTATTACTTTGTTTTTGTGCAGATTCCTTCTAGGGTTGTATTCTGTTTTCTGAAATCAGCAAAACCGTGTTGTCAAGGGTTGCAGGTGTAACATTTTTTGGTGTGAACGCAGATTACTCCGCCGCAGGTTGGGCATTTCCATTTTTCTTGTTCAGTTTTCAGAAATTCGTCCATACCGTTTCTTTGAATATACTTGAGATTCTCAACTAGGCTTAATCCATATTTTTCTTTGTAAACATTATCAAGAGTTTTCAGGGCATCACATGGAAAATCTGAGCATTCAAAACAGTAATCAATTTGCTCCTTATTTGCCAGCCTTTTGCATTTTTTCTTGATGAAGGCACACAACGAGGGTCTTGTCCGACAACCACTACAAACATGTTTCCGCTTTTTTCCACTCGTCGTGTAACCAAAAAACGCAACACACGTTCCGCAGTTGATTCCACAAAGTGCAACCAGCTTTGCATCAAAATTTTCACTCATTCAGGTCCCCACTGTTCAGCACCGATTATCACCACTTTCAAGAGTCAACATAATGAACTTTGTGGCGCGGGGTGCGGGATTTGAACCCGCGCGGCCACATGGACCACAGACTTAGCAGGCCTGCTCCCTACCAGGCTAGGACAACCCCGCAACGAATAGTTTGTTCAGAGAGTAACCTAAAAAAAGTATCTGTCTCAGCATAAACCAACTTTTTAATAAAACATCTGCATCCAATATCCTTAACGGCGGGCCGGTCGTCTAGTCTGGTTAGGACGCAGCCCTTACGAGGCTGAGGTCGCAGGTTCAAGTCCTGCCCGGCCCACCACTTCTATTAGGAGACTAATAATACTTCATTGTTGAAAACTAACTTTTTCCTTGCTAAAAAAATGAAATAAAAAATGGGGAAAATTTAACTACGTGGTAAAAAAAGATAGGGTTAGATGTCTTCCACTAGCATAAAATAGTCTAAGTCTTCTTCTAGTTCTTGGTCTCGTGTTACAGGTCTAACAAATGGGGAAGGTTGTGGCGGTCCAAAAATTCTTTCTAAGATTCCTTTCTTTTTTGGTCTAAGAAGTTCTTCTTTGACAATCGCCTTAATTCTGTAAAGTGTAGGCGTATACTCTGTTTTGAATAGCGGTATACCGTAGACTTTGAGAATTCCATTAAGATAGTAAATGCAATATCCAACATCTAGGTTTTCAGCAACTATCTCCCAGTCTTTACCATAGTAGCCTTTGAATCTACGCTTTGCATTTAGTTCTAAGCCTAAACGGAAATGGTATCTTTGACCTGTTAGGCGGATAAATTCAGGGTCTAGACCGGTTAAACTTGGTGTTATCGCTAAGGTTCTAATCTTGTGGTTTGCTCCAACTGAGAAAACCCTCATTATGTTTTGACTTAATAGGCTTCTTGTGTTACGCACGTAAAGGTGTGCTTCTTCAATCGTATATATGTGAAAGTATAAACAGGTATTTTCTCTAGGCTTTAACAATCAAAAGAAGAAAATAAGTGTATCAAAAAAAATGAGAGTATATACACTACCCATACCCAAAGAAATTCTCGGCAAGAGTTGAAAATGAATAAATAAAGAAGCGGGGGAATCAGATAGAAGCCTAAACCCCAAATGAAGTGTGTCCAACCATCAAAAGATGTGCCTCTTTCTTCAATTTTCTTCGTTACATCACAAAAAACAGTCTTCCATTTCCATGTGAAAAGTGCGTGATAAAGGCGATAAAATCCAAAAACACCAAGAGCAGACCAAAAAATCATACCGATGTTTAATGCTTGGTTAACAAGTTGTGGAATACATCCTTCTAATGTCATGAACGACCAATACGGGTCATTTAATAGAAATAGAATACCACAGAAATAGCCGATTGGAAGAATGCTTAACAGCAAAAAAGACCCCAAAAACCGCCACCACCACCTACCCACTAACCAAGTTCTATAACTGTTTAGATGGGTATTAATTAAATCGGTGCACGAAATTTTTTTTTCTTTCATGAATACCCGTTGACATTCCCAAAATTCTGTTCTCTGCAAAATGGTGTAATCGCTTTTATTTAGTCCTACAAATCCTCTTCTTAATCTTGCTAAGGGAAAAGGCTGTAATCCACTAAGGCTTTGAAGCATGACCCCATATAAAATCGAAAAAAGAACCAAAAATATTTGTCGGGCAACATTTAAATCAAATTCTGACATTAAACCTCGCCTTAATATAACGCTTCAAGTTTTGTCTTAATAAGCCTTAAACGAGTTTCTAAATGTGAAAAAGGCGGAAAATCATAAGAAGTGAATATGCCCTAGTTATAATGGGAAAACCGAAACATGACGAAACCTGACAATGAAAAAGAAATAATAGAACAATTAAAACAAATTTCTTCAAAACTGGATGCTCTAAAAGATACAGAAGAAACAAAAAATTTCCAGTTGGATATGTTAAAGGTTCAAGTGACGCAAAACAACGTAATTATGTTATTAAGTGTAGTTATTAGCATATCCATATCCTTTTTCATTGCTTATCTTACTGTGTCCTTGACGGTTGATATTCCAAAAGAAGTTTTGGAAATTTTGCTTATGGTGATAGGACTTCAAATTTTAGTTTTGATAGGAATAATTTGTTTCATATGGGTTATCCTAAATCATTTATTGTTAAACAAAATAGACAAACTACGACCAAAAAAAGCAAACAAAGAAGCAAAAGCAGAAAAAACAGAAGTCAAAGAAAAAGAGGGGAAAGAAATTGGAAAACCTGACACAAAAAGATTGCTTGATTGGCTTTTTGGAAGAGAACTCACATGGGTAGCTATCGTTGCAGCTTGCTTCATAGGTTTGGTTGAATTATTGCCCGAAATAAGATACTATGGTCTTTCGGCTACTGGACTGGGCTTAACTTTCTTATTGGTCTTTATTGCATTTGTTCTAGTGGGTGCCACACTATTTAGTTTCGACAGATATATACGATTACTGGAAAGCGAGAGGATTTTGGAAAAGCAACTGCCACAGAACATGAGAAAAGGATTATGGGGGACTATGGGACCTTTTCATAAAATCTTGTTTAAAATAGATAAAAATGGGGATTTTTTGAGCGTAAAGAAATGGGTAGTCTACGTGATAAGTTCAATATTTGCATTTGCATGGATTTTAATAATATTCTTTAAACTCGGTTTGTCTTAATGCTCATTTAATTTTCAAGTGTAAGAGATACGGAAGGAAAATCATAAGAGTCAAAAAGAGATTACCTTAAAAAAGGAAGCGTAAATGACACCCAATTACCCAGAATTAATATTAACTTTTATTTCTGGTTTGATTATAGGAATTTTCTTAGAGTTTATTCGTCATTCACTTTCTGTAAGACGGTCAAAGAGAGAGGGACTCTTGCCCTATCTACGCCAACTTTATGGAAGCATATCTAGAATAATGGAAAAAACTGATGCTGACAAACTCAATAGCCGCTATGAAAGATTGTTCAACGCACAAATTGAAGAGAAAATGCGTGAATCTGCTTATAAAAAATTGGTGGGCAAGGATAACGCCAAACTTCCTTTTTTGAGAAGCCCTGCATTTGGTCCATATATGATGTTTCTGCTAAGTTACAACTCGTTAGTTGAGGTCGTAAGAGAGAGTAAACAATTCGAATCAGTATATATGGAAATGGAAAAGAAAGGACTAATAACAACATTAAAGGTCCATCATAAAAGATTATATTTCCCTCTTATTTCGGTCCATCAATATACTAGCCATATCGTAGAAGTAACATCTGGAATAGTGGATGACTTAGTTACATCATATGAGTTGAAAGATGACCAAGAAAAGGAAAGAATGGTTGAAGATGAAATCTTTGCAGTATTACAAAGACTCTCTGTTCCTACCTCTAATTTGTTCAATTTTGGGTCTCAACTCCAAAAACAATTGAAAAAATTTGTTTAAATTTCGGCATATGTAGGCTATGCCAAAAAATAGAATAACCATAATTTTATGTTATATCGCTAATATGGTGGTTCTCCTTTCTTCCCATTTTTAACTACCTAGTAAAAATTAACTCTTAACATCAATTATTTTTTAAGCAAGGGAAATTAGCTTTTTCCTGTTTTCTCAAGCAAGATAATTATTTGTTCTCTAATCGTGCCCACGAGCATATTAGGAGCCTAATAACAGCAGTATGTTGAAAACAGCTTTTTTCTGAAAATCCAACCAACCATATCAAAGCTATTTAGGTTACTAGTTTCACGCTTTTGGCTACGGTGTAAGCTCTTTTCAGGTTGTTGAGGAGAACATTGAATCGGTAAGAACTTGTGCCGATTCTAACCAATTCCTTCACAACATAATCTGGACGAATAAAGAAATTTTGGTAACCTTCATGAATCATCTTCTCAATCTCTTCGCAGGACACAGCATCAGGAGAGACTTCAGGCACCAAAACTCCAGTCTCCCAATGCTTTTCTTCATCCAAGAGACCCTGCATTTTCAGTTCCTCCCAAATGTCCGTTCCGGGAAAAGTGGCTAAAATGTTGAACTGGGGAATGTCTACTTGCAGTTTCTGGGCAAACTTTAGGGTGTTCTGAATATCTTCTCTTGTTTCGTGAGGAGCCCCCAAAATAAACGACGTAACAATCACATCCATCCCCACCCTCCTAGCCTTTTTAACCGCATCTAAAGCCTGCTGAGGCGTTGTCCGTTTATCATAGTAATCCAAAACCTTCTGGCTGGCATTTTCAATTCCAAAATACATCATTTTACAATTCGCCCGCACCATCTCTTCCAACATATTCTGCGGGCAATTGTCAACCCTGCCTTCAGCAAAAAATTCTATATCAACTTTCTCTTTCCTCAACCGCTGACAAATCTTAATCACTCTTTTAGGATTCAGCGTGAAGTTGTCATCCACAAAAAGAAACTGTCTGTAACCTTGACTGGAAAGAAGATGCAACTCCTCAAGTATGTTATTCACAGATCTGGACCGCCACAAGTCTCGCGCCAATCTTCGACATCCACAGAAACGACATTGAAAAACGCAACCTCTGGAAGAGACGAAGCTACTGAACCTTTTTGGTGCAACAACTATTCCAGCAGTGGTGTTGTGGTATTCAAAGTCCAGCAGTTCACGGTCAGGAAAAGGCAAGGAATCAACATTTTTGATTAATGGTCTATCAGGAGTCGAAATTATCTGACCGTTATTTCTAAAGTTGATTCCCAACACTTTTTTCAGAGAATTCTTTTTCTCCAAACACTTTGCCAATTCGAGGCTGGTGTATTCCCCTTCTCCCCGAACAATAACATCCACAAAAGGATATTTTTTCAAAATTCTCTCAGCATTGAAAGTAGCGTAAAAATTGCCGAAAACAGTGACAATATTAGGGTTCTCCTCTTTAACCCTCTCCGCAATAATTGCAGCTTTGCGACCTGAACTGCTACAAGTGGAAAAACCTAAGATGTCAGGATCCTCTTTCTTCACCCAATCAACTGTGCCCTTCAAAGAAAACCCCTGTGTAGCCTCGTCTAAAATGGAGACATCTATTCCCTCTTCCCTAAGGTAGGTTGCTATGTAAAGCATACCCAAAGGAGGGGCCGCTCCAACCATCTTCCTAACATCTTCGATGGGAAGCTCAGGATTTGGACCCGGGTTTACAAACGAGAACTTCATGATGTCCCCTTTTTTCCAAGCCGTAACTCTTCTTTTCTGCAGCAGCATTTAAGTTTACTGTCAAAAAAACAGATAAGCAAAATAAGAAACCCAAGAGCTTAACCCCTGAAAAAGCGTCGTTCTTCAGTTTTCATGGAAAATGCCAGTTTTCGATCATTTCTTTTGGTAATCCGTTTTTTTCTCTTCCGTATCGGCAATGTGGCTTCGTTAGGTGCCTCTGAGACCTTGGGGTGGTAATGTAGAGTCCCTTGTTAAGTTCCCTTTTTTCTTCAACTTTCACTTTCTTCAGTTGTGATGAACGGAAACCACACTTCTCACACCTGAATCCCTGATTCTTTCCCATAGACTTCATTCTTTTTCCACATTCGGGACAGCTAGGATTAACAAAAGATACGCTGGGAACCAATTCCAAAACCCTCAATTTTTCCAGATTGACGGTCAGCTGATGCTTTGAAGAGGAGGGACGGACACCTCCAAAGGCTTTCACGAGGTCTCCAGCTTTCAGTTTTCTTGAGATTCTACAGAGATTTCCTGTAGGTTCATATGCAGCACAATCCACTTCTCCGCTTGCATCCTTGATGGAAAAGATTACGTGACCGCCTTGGATCACCTGAGGTTCCTTGGATACCACGCCCTGAACAACCACCGGATTGTATGATTGTATCTCTTTTACTGTGCTGACCTTTCGCAGGTGGGCGTCGGTTCCTTGGTTTGTGCGAAAAATCACCCACCTCTCAACTGGCTCATCAATGCAAATCAGCTCATGAGACTGCTTAACAACCTCAGCATTTTCGCCTCTGACTCCGTAAAGGATAGGGTCGGGTCCCCTAGGCGTGATTAGGATTCTGCCCGTTTCAGCGTCTACGTTGCTGAAGGTAAGAGACGAGGCTGCATCCATCTTTTTCACAGATGAAGCTTGTACCCTGCGAGGCTTGCCACGGTTTTCTGCGGTTCTATACGTTATGAGTTCAAAGGTGTGGTCTCCGCTCAAGTCTTCTCCGATGGCGGCTAAGCCTCCGATTATTCCCCTTCCCTTCTTAAATCTGACAGCTTCGGCGCCAAATTGGTTAACGAGCTTTAAGGCTTGCTCAGTTTTCACTATACCTTGTTCCGCTTCTTTTGCGAAGTCCTTGATTTCTTTTGGAACATCATCAAGAAGGAAGACAACTCCGGGGTCGGTTCCGCTGTAACTTAGCTCAGAGTTTGTTTCGATTGCTTCTAAAACAGTCTCCTTGATTTTGTCTACAAGGTCTTCGCGGCAATTGATTCTCAAGCAGAGAGCTCCATTGCCTCGGGTCTTCCACGGAACGTTAGGATTAAGCCTGATCAAGTTAGGATAGTCCATGAAGGATACGTGCATATGATTCAGTTTTTCGACGAGGAGGGCAGCTATGTATGTGGTGCATCCTCCTTTTGGCGAATCGGTGTCGTCGAATCCGATGTTCAGCTTAACCATTAGCTTCCGCTCTTTCTGTAATTAGGTTGACGGGCGAATAAGAATATTCAGATGAAAGTTTTTGCTCTAGGGTTGAAGAAAAGGCGGATATAAAAGGGGGGAGGTGG
Source organism: uncultured Candidatus Bathyarchaeia archaeon (assembly GCA_964618695.1). Lineage (GTDB taxonomy): Archaea > Thermoproteota > Bathyarchaeia > Bathyarchaeales > Bathyarchaeaceae > Bathyarchaeum. Next base: position 79,876 of record CAZUDX010000005.1, read on the forward strand.
AGGCTACTTTTGTCCTTCGATCACTATCATGGTCAAGGTTGATCGTACCTTGTCCAATCTTCTCACGTGCCAAGTAACAATCTCTTTAAGTTTATCCATTGTATTGGCAGCCACTTTAGCTACGACATCGTAAACGCCGTAAACCATGTAAGCCTCTTTCACTGCATCGATCTTCTTCAGGTCTTCCAAAACCTCGTTTTCAGACCCTATCTCAGTATTTATTAACACGAAAGCCATGGGCATTATATTCATCTCCACAATCTAAGATTATTATAGTCTCCCTAAAAAATTTGTGCTTCTGCAGACGTTTCTTTGGGGTTTGACGCTCAAGTTATATAAAATCGACAAGTATAAAGAATCGACAGTGATGAAATAGTTCAGGTGGATTGTTTCTCGTGCAGTGCGAAGTGTGTGGTCGTCAAATATTCGGTAAACCCATACGAGCAATAATTGAAGGCGCCAAGATGACTGTCTGCAGTGAATGCGCCAAACTAAGCTCTGGTTACTGGGAACCTAAGCCTCAACCTCGTACCAAAAGGACCCCAAGGCGTCAAACAATAATTCCTGTCTCGAGAAGAAAGCCGACTCCATCTGTAACCGAAACTTTAGAGCTTGTAGACAATTTTGGGAAACAAGTGAGGCAGGCAAGAAGAAGACTGGAAATGAGCCATGAGGATTTAGGTAGAAAAATCAGAGAGAAAGTTTCGGTTTTGCGTAAGATTGAAAGTGGCAAAATGGTTCCTGACCTCGGTCTCGCTGAAAGGCTGGAGCACGCACTAAAGATTAAGCTTCGTGTTCCTCCCTCAGAACCTAAAGCTCAGTATGTTTCATTATCTAAACCCCGTGTGACAACCTTGGGAGACCTTGTTCTGCTGAAAGATCAGGGGAAGGAGGAAAAGAAGGGACGAAAGCAATCATAGTTCAGCGGCGGCTTTCCTCAGAACGTTCCAGCTTAGACGAACTCAGGAGCCTTGCCGTAGCAGCAGGCTACACTGTTTCAGGTTCCATTGAACAGGTCCGGAGGCGGGACTCTCGCTATCAGATTGGGCGGGGAAAAACAAGAGAACTGGCAGAGTTGGTGAAAGAAACTGGTGCTGAAAAAATTATATTCGACAATGAATTGACGCCTGTTCAAGCCTACAACCTAGCTAAAGTCACAGGCTTGGCTGCTATTGACCGCTTTCAACTTATCCTCGAAATCTTTTCCAGAAGAGCCTCAACTTACGAAGCGGAACTTCAAATTCAGCTGGCTAGCCTTCGATACGAGCTGTCAAGAGCAAAAGAAAGAGTGAGACTAGCCAGAATGGAAGAGCAACCAGGCTTCATGGGACTGGGAAAGTATGAAGTAGACCTTTACTACGAAACTGTGAGACGGCGAATCGCTTCCATCCAAGATAAACTTCAGAAGAAACGAGAAAAACGGCAACTTCACCGTCACCGAAGAGTTGATTTGGGATATTTTTTGATTTCCTTAGCTGGTTACACAAATGCAGGTAAAAGTTCACTCTTTAATTTGCTCACAGAAGAAACCGTTACAGTTGACAAAAGTCTTTTTACCACTCTTTCCACAACAACCCGTGCAGTTAGTCTTTCCAAAAGAAACGTCTTGTTAACGGACACGGTTGGTTTCATTGACAGGTTACCCTTAACTTTAGTTCAAGCCTTTCACTCCACCCTAGAAGAAACAATCCTTTCAGACCTGATCCTCCTCGTTGTCGATCTAAGCGAATCCAAAGAAGAAATTAAACGAAAACTCTCTTGCTCTCGCGATACAATCCAAAAAATCGGAGCAACAGGGATACCTATAGTAACAGTCCTCAATAAAATTGACTTGCTCCAAGAAGACGAAATAACGAGCAAAACTGAATCCTTGGAAGAACTAGCGCCAAATCCGGTGCCAATCTCAGCGTTACATGGAATCAACATATCCTCGCTGAAAAAAGAGATTACCAGTCATCTTGAAGATTTTGTTGAATCGTCTTTTTCTCTGCCAATAAATGACGAAACAATGTCCTTCGTTTCATGGCTTTTCGGTCGCTCTGATGTGCAAGACGTTAAATATGAAGGCGACGTCGTAAAAATTGTCTTCAGGTCAATTCCTTGGTTTGCTGACAAGGTGAGGGGACGCGTGGAACAACTAGATGGAATCTTTGAGCATCAAGCCGAAAGCTAAGGAGAAAGAAAAGTTGCCGAAAGTTGTGGTTTTGAGATGGGGACACAGGGACAGAGATAAACGGCTCACCTCTCATGTGGCTCTGACTGCTCGAGCGTTAGGCGCTTCAGGCTTCATTCTGGCAGACATAAAAGATGTTAAGGTCAAAGAAACCGTTGAAAAAGTTAAAACAACATGGGGAGGCGTCTTCCACTTTCAGATGGGAGAGCCTTGGAAACGAGTGGTTAAAGAATGGAGAGCAAAAAACGGCATCACCGTTCATCTAACTGCATACGGAGAAAACATTCAAACAAGCGACGTCCTAAAAAGAATCAAAACGACGGGAAAAGACGTGTTAGTTATTTTGGGCAGCCAAAAAGTGCCGTCTGTTTTCTTCACTGAAGAAATCTCAGATTTCAACGTTGCTGTGGGCAACCAGCCCCATTCAGAATGTTCCAGCTTGGCTGTTTTTCTAGACCGATTTTTTGAAGGACAAGAGCTTTCAAAAGATTTTGCCCATAAAGCGAAAATGAAGATAGTTCCTAAGGCTAGAGGCAAAAAGGTTGTTGAAGTTTAGTCTATGGGCTTTTTGGTAAGAGATTTAAGCTTTGTTTGGGTATATATTATGTGAGTGGAGTAGAAGATTTCAATGTTGTCTTTCGTAGATGAAAAAACTTTAGAAAAGGTTGCTGAAGCTTTCGGCGGCGAAGAGGCGGTTCAGATTGTTGGTGTCCTAAAAGAAATCGGAGAAACCACAGACGATGAGATTGCCACCCAAACAGAAATTAGGCTCAACACTGTCCGCAGGATTCTCTACAAGCTCTACGACCACTCTTTAGTAGGCTTAAGAAGGTCTCGTGACAAAACCACGGGATGGTTTATCTTTCACTGGAGACTTCAACTGGACCAGCTTGAAGGCTTCATATTAAACCAGAAACGTCGTGTTCTGGAAAAACTGGAAGCGAGGCTCAGGTACGAACAAGCTCATGATTTTTATTACTGCTTCACAGAAGGATGTAAACGGATTCCATTCGAAGATGCTATGGAACTTGTTTTTCGATGTCCCACCTGCCACAAACTCTTGATGCACTTCGACAATAGTGATATCAAAAATACCTTGTCTCAACGGGTTGAACAGCTGAGGAAGGAATTAGGTGACTGAGAAACTGCCGTCGCCAGAGGCGGCGCTTAGAATTCTTATTGAAAGCGGGTGTTCCGACAGTGTTATTGATCATTGTAAAGCGGTCTCTGATCTGGCTGTAAAATTTGCTAAAGCCTTTGCAGACAACGGGTCAAATGTTGATGTTGAACTTGTTGAAGTCGGAGCTCTTCTTCACGACATTGGACGATCAAAAACACATGATATAAACCACGTTATTACAGGCATTGAAATCGCCAAATCCCTAAACTTGCCAAAATCAATCATCTCCATCATTGGGCATCACGCTGGTGGAGGAATAACCGCCGATGAAGCAGAGAGGCTTGGTTGGCCCGTGAAAGATTATCTTCCAACAACTTTGGAAGAAAAAATTGTGACCTACGCTGACAAGTTGATTGAAGGATTAAGGGTGGTTCCTATAGAAAGAACTCTTCTGAATCTCTCAAGGGATTTAGGAGAGAGTCATCCTGCGTTAGCCCGTGTTAAAAGCCTTCATGAAGAGCTGTCTCCAGTAATAGGCGATCTTGATGCCGACAGTTACAGTTCTTGAGAAGCTTTACGGTGCAGGTTCTCCAGAAAATTTTGAGAATGCCTATTCTAATTTGGTTAGAGGTCTTAAAGTCCAGTTAAGATTTGCTGGCACAGCAGATCGCGGATGGGTGCAGATTGAAGTCTCCGGTGAAGATGAAATTGCAGCTTTGAATTTGCTTGACAGAGAACTTGAATTGGCACCCACTTCTTTGGATAAGATAAAAAAGTTTTCTGTTATACGAGGCAAAGTCATTTTTTCTAGCAAATACGAAAATGAGCTTTACGTGGACTTGGGAATTTCTTCTCCGAAAGTATGTGACGCTGTTCTTATGGGGCAGCGGTTGCGTTCCCAGTTGGCTGACGGCAAAGATATCCCACTTCAAAAACTGGTTGAGCTTTTTTGTCTTTATGATAACTTGCCGCTTGAAGTCAAGCTTGGCGAAAACGTTGAGGGCGACAATGAACAGGTTGAAGCGGTTCTTTCTGATGCACAGCTTTCTCTGTTCAGCAAATGGGTTCGCCTTCGGTTTGATCGTTTGATTGTTTTGGGTTCTCTTTTCTCTGATGTTGAACGAGCCATGAAAATATCAAAGCACTCACGGGACGTCATCAAAACAGTTTCGTTAGGCACTCTTGAACAGGTCATTCTTTGCAAGTTGGGAACTGATGCTGTAGGGCTCATCCCAAAGTTGGGTCGTTTCCTTCGGGACGCTGTTCTTGTTCCCTTTTCTCCGAAGAAAATTATTGAAGCTATCGGCAGATCATCTTTTGAGTGGTGACTTAGACTTAGCGCATGTTCAGGGCTTCGTTCAGGGCTTTCCGGTCTACGAGGGTGTTGATGCAGCCGTCTTTGATTAGCACAACCCCTTGACCAATTATTCCTAATTTTTCGCAGAGGAAGCTTCCGATGACAAGTTCCTTGAAACAAGCAACGCCTAGAGTTGCTTTTGGTTTCATTTCTAAGAGAAGTTTTTTGGCTATGCTTCCGCCAGGCAGGATGAATACTCCTTTATAGCCCAAATCTTTTGCCAGGTGCAAAATTTCTTTGATGCTACATCTTCCGCATTCTTGGCATTCGTAGCCGTAATCACCTAGTTCTGCGGGGCAATCCTTGGAGCGGAGACATTGAGGTAGAAGCAAGATTCTTTCGTTGTAAGGTGTGGCTGCGTATTTTTCTCTTAAGGAACCGTTTTTGCTCTCAACATAAAGTCGAAACAGCTCTTTCTCTTCTACGCCAACCTTGGATGCAAGTTGTTCCAGTTTCTGAATTGCGACACCACTGAATTTTGTTTTAGCAATTTTTTTGACAACCCGCATTACAGAGCTGTTTTCGCTTTGATTCATGACTTCATTTGCTCCAGTCGTAAGTTTGCATACAAGTTTATGATTAACGTTGAGAGAGGTTCATAAGGTGCATATAAAGGTTAAGTAAAATAGCTGATTCAGAGTCTGATATGACTTGAGTCTGCAACCATTTTTTTGGGCTATTTCTCGCTTTTTTATTTTTTGACATTTTTTTATTGGTCGAGTGTTCTTTTTGCTTGTTGTAACTGCGCGGGCAAGAATGAAGTCAGATTGTTCTTGTAACTCATGGACTCGATAAGGTTGTTGTGTGGTTCCAATAGTAGATTTGTGAGTATTTGTCTTTGACTGGAAACTCTGGGTCTTCGTAGACGATATCTAAGGAATAGTCGTATTGTTCTAGGAGTTGGCGTGAGAGCGTCCAGATTTGGGGTGATTTTTCATCTGGTCCCCAGAATCCCCATATTTTGTCTTCTGGAGTTCGCATTCCCCAGCCGTAGTTTTTAGGCAATACCAATGCGGCGTCAGCTTTGATTGAGCCGTGAATTACCTCCGGGTTTTTCACTGTGTCATTCCAGAATCTCTCTAAGGCGTCGAAGTGTTCATCGGTCATGACACCATAATTGTTGCCGTCAGGGTACGTTGGGTAGTTGAAGATGACGATGTATTCTGCGCCACATTCATAGGATTTTCGCATTTGATTGTAAATCTCTGTTGCGTTGTCTAGGTAGGGCGGTTCTCTGTACTTCCAAGTTATCATAGTTCCCCAGCTTTTATTCTGTAAATGCGCCGCTCCTCTGACGAGACCGATATCTTGTTCTAACGTGTGGTTCCAACCTGAATGAGCAAACAAAACATCGTAACCTGCTAGGTAGTCGAACCAGTATAGGACATAATCAGAAGTGAAAGCTGTAATTGATTTTTCTTCAAGTGCTCTGACGCCCGCTTCATTCTGCAAAGCCCAAGTGAATATCTGTGCTATTTCAGTGTATGTTCTGTTTTGAGCCGTTACATTAGATATTCCCGGTATTCCGCTACTGTACCAGTCACAGTCAAGCCAGATTCCGCCCGGTTCATCGTAGTAATATACCCCCAAAAATTTGTTGCCCCAACTTCGTTTAGCGAAATCAAGCCATTTTGACCGCCAAAGCAAATCTTTTTCAGCCAAGATTTTCGGATCGAGGTCACCATAGAACACTATGATGTTTAAGCCAGCATCAACTGCGTAATCGCATATTTCGTTTGTGGCTGTTTCGTTCTCGCTTACTGGTCCAGATTGCAGAACTAACAGGTTGGTATAATTTTTGACCCTGTCGACGAGAAGTTGTGCTTCGGCTGTGGTATTTCCGCAAAAGGCGACGCCAACGTAGATTTCTGGAGTTTCTTCTTTCTGGTTTAGCAAATGGTTTGAAGCGAAGAATGCTACTCCTAATACTATCACAAGGCTGACTATAGGAAGGGCGAACCTTTTTTTCACGCCTCTAACTGCCCCTTTTTTGGATCGAATCTAGTGTGTGGTCAGCTTTTCTTCGCATGCTGACACCTACACAACACTGTAACATCTAATTAACTATTCTATTATGCCATTTCGTCCATTGAATCTTGGTTGTTGTGCCTTGTTTTTTGAGAAAAATTTTGTTTTCAACAATCTGCTGTTATTAGACTACAAATATGATTGGTCATTGGAATCGTGGGTTTTGGGGTTATACTTTAATTTATTAGACTAAACTGCTGTATTAAGTTGTGGTGGTTTATGTATGCCGAGGCGGAAACGAAAGTCGGGGTTGAAGGTTTTGAAGGCTGCTTCATCTTCTTTGCGTATGCAGATTCTCCTAATTTTTGTAGAAAAGGGACCTCAATCCTACACTGACCTCATGAAGATTTTGAAGCTCAATCCAAGCAGAGACGCAGGAAGGTTTGCTTATCACCTGAAATATCTACTCAAAGCTGACCTCATAGAACCTGACGTGGACAACAAAGAATACCGCATCACAGACCTCGGCAAAACCATAATCAGTTTCACAGAGGACATCCAGCAACAGTTCCTGCAAAGAAAAAAGATTCTCGTTCGAACCTCCCGTCTAGCTATGGAAGAATTTGACAGAAACAAAATTGTTGAAGCCCTAGTGAAAGAGGCAAACGTTCCCATATCCCAAGCACAGAAAATCGCTCGAGAAACCGAAAAACGCCTCTTAGAATTCAAAACCAAATACCTAACAGCGCCTCTAATACGGGAAATGGTCAACGCAATCCTAGTAGAAAAAGGCTTAGAAGAATACCGCCACAAACTCACCCGTCTGGGACTCCCAGTCTTCGACGTAACACAACTAATAAAATCAAGCGGAACCACATCCCTTGGAGTCGAGGCGATTCACAAAGCGGCTGCCGACGCCGTCATGGAAGAATACATCCTCCTCAGCGTTCTGCCAAGAGATATAGCCGACGCCCACCTATCCGGCGGTCTTCACCTCAAAAATCTTGGCACTTGGGTTTTGAAAACCGACCAATTCATGCACGACCTCCGCTTTTTCTTCAAACGGGGATTGAGCCGCGGAGGGATGAACTTTCAGGAGCCCTCTTATCTTCCGCCCAAAAGTCTAGAAGCTGCGCTACTGACAGCTTCTAACATTTTAAAAATTGCAGCGACAGAAGTCTCTGGAGAACAGACTCTGGACTTTTTCAACGTTTTTTTGGCTCCCTTCACTCAGGGTCTTTCGGAGGAAAGAGTCAGGGAAGGACTGCGGCTCTTCGTCTCTAATTTGAATCAATCTTTCTCAAATGGAGGTTCAGTGGGCGCTTCCTTGGGATTAGAATTGTTCATCCCCGACTTTTTGAAAGAGAAGGAAGCAATCGGACCTGAAGGAAAAACTGTTGGACGTTACGGAGACTTTGTTGAAGAAAGCCAGCGTTTAGCATCCCTTATTTTAGAGGTTATTTTTGAAGATGACAAGCATAAACCCGTTTTTAACCCACGTTTGATAATTAAAATCCGTCCTGAAGTCCTCAAAGACAAGAAATGCGCTTCGCTTCTCTTTGAGTCCCATAAACTTGCGGCTGAAACAGGGCTTCCCTACTTCGCTAACCTCGCTCAGAAGGAACAGAAGACGGCATCTTACACTTCAACTGGTTTCAGGCTAGCGTCGGACTGGAGAGGAGACTGGGAACTGGACACTCTGCAGACGGGCAGCGTGGACAGCGTGATAGTGAACTTGCCTAGAGTCATGTATGAAGCGGGGGGCAGAGAAAACAGCTTTTTCCGCCTCTTAGACGAACAGTTAGAAATGGCTTTGCGAGCTCTGGAGATAAAATATCGAACCATCAAACAACGGGCGCGGGAACGCCTTCTCCCCTTCCTGATGCAGAAGACAGACGGCGACCAATACTTCAGAATCGAAAACGCCGCCCGCCTCGTCAGCTTCGTTGGATTGAACGAAACAATCCAAGCTTTCAGAGGGAAACCCTTGCGGCAAGACGGCGAGACACTCGATTTTGCCAAGAAAACAGTCACTTATCTCTCCAGTGACATCGAGAAGTATTCTAGGAAACCTGAGACCAGAGCAGCTTTAGCTATGGTGCCCGCCGCCGACGCCGCGAAAAGACTGGCGGAACTTGACGCAGAAAAGTATGGGTGGGCAAAGGTTCGCGCCCAAGGCACAAGAGAAAAACCGTTCTACACCGACCGCGTTGCCCTGCCTTTAAGCGTCAATCTTTCTTGGAAAGAACGATTAAGGGTTGAGGAGAAGTTTCACAGGTTGACTCCGGGAGGTCACTTAGCTGTTTTGCCGCTCGCTAATTCTGAGCAAAATCCTGACGAGTTGGTGTCGTTCACTAAAGATGTTGCTGGAAGCTTCGGGGTTGGATTCTACGTTTTCAATCGGAACATCGCCTATTGTGCGAGCTGCCAGAAGACTTTTGCTGGAAAAATGGCAAGGTGCCCGTCGTGTGGTTCCGTTAACATGCTGCAGTCGTTCAGCCGTATTTAAATAAAACACATATTTTAGGCAATAGAGTTTCCTGTATTCCGCCGTACTATCTCGGATACGCGGTACCTACGTGTTAATTTCTGGCTGGGATTTTATACAATATTTTATACTATTTGTTCTAAATAATTATATAAACAAAGCTATACCTAAGTTGTTATCTCGCCAGTAAGGATTTGAAGAGGTAATTTTCATGGGCTTTTCAAACGATTTCGGTAGCTCCCCTGAGCAATCTTCAGCCAAAGGCATAGTGGTCTACACAACCAGCGGCTGCACAAGATGTGCCATGCTGAAAAAATGGTTGAAGAACAAAGACGCGGATTTTGTAGAAAAAAATCTGGACGATTCTGAAGTCATGACCAATCTAGTTATGAGAAACTTCGTTGTCTTGTCAGCGCCAGCCCTAGAAATTAAAGGAAACGTTTACACAGAAAACCAAATCTTCGAAACCAACGGCTTGATAAATCCCAATTTTTCAAAACTTTTTGAGGGTATGTAAATGACTGAAGTGATTCAGAAGCTTCGACCAACGGTTAGGAAAACCGACGGCTTCATGGTACCGTGGGATCGTAGCGAAATCGTAGAACAGCTCATGACAGAAACGAAATTAGCTGAAGAATTCTATGAAACAAGATCCATAAACAAAGAAGAAGCTGAAGAGATAGCCTTTGAGGTGGAACGGAAAGTCTTTGACTTGAATCTCAAGTTCATCAGCGGACCCCTCATACGAGAACTGGTGAACAATGTTCTTCTCGCAAAATCCAGAGAGAAACCCGAGTTTGCTCTGTACAGAAACATTTTGACTAGGGTAGGCGCACCCGTCTACAATGCATACCTGATGGATGTTGGAAAGGGTTTCAAAGCAAAAGAAAACGCGAATCTTCAACCCAATCCAGAAACAGCACACAAAAGAAAAGCAGACTGGGTTTCAGGAGAAGAATACCTGCTGCTTATGCCTCCAAAAATCGCTGATGCCCATCTGTCAGGAGACATTCACATCCATGACTTGGAGTATTTCGGAACAAGACCTTTCTGCCAAGATTGGGACCTCCGCTACTTCTTCTATTACGGCTTAATGCCGGACGGAATAGGAACGAGAACCAGCATCGCCGGTCCGGCTAAGCATCCGGAGGTGGCGATTCTGCACACTGCCAAGATTTTGGCTTCTGCTCAGACTAACTTTGCTGGTGGCGAGGGCTTCTACAATTTCTTGGTTTTCTTGGCGCCCTACGTTAAGGGTGTGGGTTACGATCGGGTTAGGCAGCTTATGCAGATGATGTTCTTCGAGTATACTCAGGCTTACGTGGCTAGAGGGGGACAGCTGGTTTTCAGTAATATTCAGGTGCAGCCTGGGGTTCCTGAGTTGTGGAGAAATGTTCCTGTGGTGATGCACGGACATGTTGGACCTGACGTTTACGGAGATTACGAGGATGAAGTTCGTCTCATGTTTCGCGCGCTTTATGACGTGGCTTATCAGGGTGATTACTGGGGGAAGCCCTTCAACTTTCCGAAGCTTGAGAATTCTTTGAGTCCCGAGTTTTTCAAGCCTGAATATGACGATGTGTGGCTTGATGTCCACAAGGTTGTAGCCAAATTTGGTTTGCCTTATTTCGACAATTTGATGCCGGCTTACAGGGGCTACGGTAAAGGGGTTTCCTGTTATCAGTGTTGTGCGTACTGTTTTGTTGAGACTCCTGAAGACAGTGAAGACTTTGATGATAAGCTCTACTTCAACAACGGAAAGCATTTCACCATGGGAAGCTGGCAGGTTTCTAGCCTGAATCTTCCAAGGATGGCTTACAAAGCAAACGGAAACGACGAGAAGCTCTTTGAGGAGAGCCGCAGGCTGATGGATTTGGCTCTTGACGTCTTCATAGCCAAGAAGAAATGGATGAACCTTGTTCTGAAGCACGATCGTATACCCTTCGCTACTCAAAGACCGTTGGATCCTCGAACTGGCGAGAAGGGAACCCAGGCTGTGGACTTTGATCAGCTAACCTTCACGATGGGTCTTGTGGGCGGAAACGAGATGGCTCAATATCACACGGGTTATCAGCTGCACGAAAACTCGGAAGCTGTTAAGATTTTAATTAGGCTGATTCTTGAGATGCAGAAGTACAAGAAGGTGCTGGAGGAGAGGAGTGGGTACAAAATTGCGTTGGCTAGAACACCGGCTGAGTCCACAGCCCAGAGGTTCGCCATAGCTGATCTCCTAACTGACGGTTACCGCGACAAGGCGGAGAAGCTTGTTAAGGGAAATGTGGAGCAAGCAAAGTTTCTGCTTAATGGAAAGAAGAAGGATGTTCCCGTCTACTACAGCAACGGAACGCATGCTTATGTGGGTGCTAAGATGGGGTTGTTTGACAGGATGAACCTTGAGCAGAAGTTCTTCCCGCTGTTGAATGGTGGAAACATGTTGCATGTCTGGTTGGGGGATGCCAATCCGGACCTTGAAGCTTTGTATAAGTTGACTAAGAGAATCACGACTAAAACTAACATTGGCTACTACGCTTACACTAAGGATTTGACTGTCTGTGGAGATTGTGGAAAAGTTACTTCGCCTATACGTGAACAGTGTCCCCACTGTAGCTCCACCCAAGTGGAATGGTGGTCAAGAGTAACAGGTTACTACCAAGCAGTCAGCGGATGGAACACAGGCAAAAGACAAGAACTCATAGACAGATACAGAACCAACCTCTAAATCTCTTCTTATGTTTGCGCCCGAATAGAATCGCGCAAATCTCATCGCGCTTCTTTTTTGGCGTTTTTATTCTATGTGTATTGGCGTTGTTCTCGACCATAGCAAGATTTATTAAGAATTAATATTCAAGATAACTCCAAACTTAGCCAGGGGGGATATTATGAGAAAATATGAAGCTTTGGAGGAAGTAATGAAAATAAGATGTTATATAATGTGCTACTATCCACCAGAAATCGCTTTGCTAGACAAAATCAGAGACGAAATACGAGCCGATTTGCTGCGAGATTTCCTTGCCGCCAAAGTAATATCCAAAGACGTCTACGAAAAACTTGTCAGGAAATGAAACTTTGGGCTTGAAAACCTTTATCCTGGAACTGACGCAACGGTGCAATAATCAGTGCTTATACTGCTATAATCCGTGGCGCTCAAAAAACCACAACTATCCAGCAGGAGAAACCTCCACAACTGAAGCAAAGAACATCATCACTAAACTCCAAGAAGAAAGTGAGGTGAAAAGTATCGGGCTGTCAGGGGGAGAGCCTTTCTTAAGACCTGACTTGCCCGAAATCGTTTCTTTCATACGAGAGAGGAACATCAATCCGGTCATCATCACTAACGGGACACTTCTAACCGAAGAAAACGTTCATGCCACACACGATGCTGCTAGCTACGAAATCCCGTTACTGAGTTACAAGAAGGCTGTTCACAACCACCTAGTACAAAGAGATGTGTTTGATTCTGTTATTGAAGGAATATCTAATGTTACAAAAAATGGAGGAAATTTCATTGCAGCCTTCGTCGCTACAAAATTGAACAGCCCAGATTTATTCAAAACTATGCAGTTGGCAATAGCCTTAGGAGCAGTTGGAATCATGTACAACCGAATGAATTTGAGCGCAAATAATATCCAATATGCCGATCAGCTTTTGCCCACCCTCCCGATGATTCGAAAAAATTTGGAGGAACTGGAAGAAATTGCTAGCAAATATGAAATTCCAGTTGCTTCGTCAGTTCCCATTCCACCTTGTTTAGTAGACGTCCAGAAATATGGAAAAATTAAATTCAGTTGGTGTCCCCGTGGCGGCGAGGGCTCGTACTACACCGTTGATTCTTCAGGCAATCTCAAGATTTGTAACCATTCTTCTGTAATTCTCGGAGACTATAAGACAAAAAGGCTTTGCGATCTAATGAAACACCCATATGTCACCGAGTTTAAAGAAACTCTCCCCAAAGAGTGCGTTGATTGCGAACACGAGTTGAAAAACATTTGCCTTGGGGGCTGCAGAGCCGCATCAGAAGTATGCTACGGAAGTTTAAAGTCAGTTGACCCTATAGTGAAGTTAATCGACAACAATAAAGAACTTTCTGTAGAGAAATTGCAGTGCAGTTAAGGCTGTTGTTGGAAACCACCTCTATAATACTCTTGAAATCTAACGAAAATCAGACAGGAATCCAAAAGAAAACCTGAATTTAAAACCTAGACGAGTACGGAAAAGGAGAACCCGATGGAAAAATCGTTGCTAGCAAAAGCTGGGAGCTAAAACACCAGATCGACCTTAAGATGAGTCAGGTATCCTAACACCGCATAGAATGGCACACAAAGGGCTTCGATTATGCCCCCAAACGAAATCGGAAAAGCTGCAAAAACAAGAAAGCTTGGCACGAAAAGGAAAGCTCCATAGATTGCTAAGGATTTAAAATTGTGGAAGGTCTCGGTTGTCTTCCATTTAATTTTCACTCCACAAAAAACTAATGCAATGAAGAATGGAGCAAACAGTAGAAGAGCAAACTTCTTGTACCTCGGTAAATCTTTGTAGAATGTATCTCTTACATCCCGGTAAACTTTTCTTCTGAATATAGCGGGCAAATCTGGCAGAAAATTGCTGTAGAAAAAAAGCAGAATACCAACAAACATAGAGTCCAAAGCATTCTGTCCAAAGAAACAGAAAATCGCACAAACATAGAGAATACTCAATGGCAAAACAATCCTTTTGAAAACCTTGGTCAAAAGGTGCACATGCTCAAAAGTTTCAACTTTCATAAACCAAAAAGCAATTTTTGCCCTAACCTTACGATTTACTCTTGTGAAATAGCCCAAGACTAATCCATACAGTTTTTCATATAGTGATCTGGAGACAGAACGACAGAACCTTTTGAATCCTCGATAAGTCAGTTTCTGCCTCAAAAATGGATAAGTCTTTTTTCGCAGAGAATAATCCAAAAAGGGGATCCATAGAAACAACAAACCAATTAACGCAAAGTTGACGAATCTTCCCCGCTCCCAACTGTAATAAGGAATTGGAGTCGCCAATTCCTGATCTCTAACCAATCCGCAGTATTTTTCATATTCCTGAAGCGTGTGGAAAAAGGTAATTCCCCAAACCATTGTCCCCATTGAAAGGACTACAAGACAAAAAATAAACACAAATTCCTTAATTTTCATTTTTCCAGTATACACACGCTAAACATTACTTGTGAAAACTTCCTCTGTGCGTGTGTTGAGACTCTGTTTCGGAGGAACTACTATCATTGTGGTACTTGATTTGACATCGTTCGATCTTAGCAGATGACTGCTAATAATTTCCTCAAGTTCGTCCATGCTTTCAGTCGTTATCTTGGCCAGAATATCGTAGACGCCATATATCAAATAGGCTTCTTCCACATTATCAAGGGTCTTCAATGCCTTCAGAACTTTGCTCTCCGAACCTATTTCTGTGATTACCATTAAGAAAGCGGTGGGCAAATTGTATTCCCCCTTTATTACGTGCGCATTGCTGATGCGCCTGTTTCTACAATTCTAAACAAATGCAGGTTTCATAAAAGCCCTCTGTCCTTATTGTAAATATTGTAAATACCACATGTCTTGACCCCCTCTTACGTGCATACGTAAAGTGTAAAGCAAAGAGGCTCACAGCTACTGGAACAATTGAACCCGATACATATCACGCTTATATTGTAAACCCTAGTAAATACTATAATATAGCGAGGGGGAGAAAAATGGATAGTAGAAAGGTACAAAAGGTCGGCTACTCAACCCTGGCGATCTCTTTACCTAGCAACTGGGTGAAGGAAGTGGGCCTGAAACGTGGAGACACACTCTTCCTTGTGCCAGAGAAAGATGGTTCACTCAAGCTTTTTCCAAGCAACAAATTCAAAGTGAAAGGAGTAGCCGAAGAGTACATCTGTAACTCGGATTTGTGTAAAAGCCCAAAAATGCTGGAACGGATAGTTGTTGGCAACTATATTCTCGGTCGTGATCTTCTCACAGTGAGATCTTCTGGAAGAATGCATTCTGAAACTATCAAAGAAATCAGGGGTATAATCCGCAGATTGATTGGGATAGGAATTATAGAAGAAACACCTGATCATATCACACTACAATGTTCTATTGATCCACGAAAATTTCACTTGGACATGTTGTTGCGAAGGCTTTCCATAATCTCTTTGACCATTGTAAACGAGGCGGTGCAAGCACTTGTAGACCTAGACGAGTCAATGGCAAAAGAAGCTATAGGCCGAGAAGATGAAGCAGACATGGTGTACCTGCTTGCTATGAGATTATTGATTTCTGCCCAACGAAAAAGAGATATAGCTGAGGAAATGGGGTTAAAGGATCCCTTACAGGTTCTGTATTTTGGGCTAGTGCTGAGATATCTTGAGTTGATTGCTGATTACGCTGAAGAAATAGCACGAGGAGTTATTGATCTGTTACAGCGATATAAAGACCGATTACCTAGACAACTAATTGAAAGGATTAGTGATATGACTGACCTAGCCCGCAACTTAGTAATGCAGTCTATAGATTGTTTCTTCATGTGCGACATAAGGACCGCCAACAAGATTTTGGAGCTGTTGAGATCCATTAAGCAGGAAAGAGACAGATTGATACAAATGCTTCCTGAAATACCTCATTTGGACTTGATAGTTTGGAACATTACCCGAATAGCAGACCGTGGCGCAGGTATTGCTCTTAAAGCCATAAACAACGCTCTTGAAAAAGAAACTGATATATGTTCAAAAGGCTAGTTGCCAATGTGCACAAGTTTTTGTTTAGTCTTGTACGAGTTCCATTGGTTTTCCGCAGCAGACAAGAATTCCAGCGCCAGATGCGATAACTTCTACCACGTTTCCGCAGTTTTTGCAGGCATATAATTCTCCTTTTCTGGTCAACGTTTCACCTCCGCTTCAGTCTCGCAAGTAAAAAGCAAGCTTGTTATTTTTTTGCTCCTAGGATGAGTGCTAGCAGAGCCATTCGGATGATTATACCATTCCAAACTTGCTGGAAATATCTGGCGTGAGGCGTATTGTCCACTTCGTGATCTATCTCGTCAACCCTCGGCAACGGATGCATAATAATCATGTCCTTCCTCGCATCCTTCAAAGTGTCAACCCCAATCTTGTAGGTTCCACGCACTTTAGCATATTCAGCTGGGTCAGGAAACCGCTCCTCCTGAATCCGCGTCACATAAAGCACATCAGTCTCAGGCAAAAACTCCTCCACCGCTGTTCCCTCAACGATTTCTATTCTCTTTTTTATGGAGTCAGAAACTTCCCTCCGCATACGAAGAAGCTCAGGCGAAACCAGAAACAACTTCACCTTGTAGAGAGATAGAGCATATGCTAGAGAGTGAACTGTGCGTCCATACCGCAGGTCTCCCATCAACGTGATGTTAAGCCCGTCAATTCGTCCCTTCTCCTTCAGGATAGTATACAGATCTAACAAGGCTTGGGTTGGATGTTCCTCGGCTCCGGAACCAGCGTTTATCACCGGCGCCTCAGCAAATTCCGCAGCCAATCTTGCTGCTCCCTCCAGCGGATGCCTCAGCACTAGCACGTCAGCGTATTTTTCAACAACTCTGATGGTGTCGGCTAGGTTTTCTCCTTTTTTGATTGCAGCAATTTTGGGCTCTGCAAAGCCGATTGTGGTTCCTCCAAGTTTGTTCATGGCGGCTTCGAAGCTTAGGCGAGTTCTTGTGCTAGGTTCAAAGAAGAGGGTTGCTAATATTTTGCCGCGGAGCATGTCTGAACCGCTTTTGGCTAAGGGCTCCATGGATGCGGCGACTTTTAGGATGTAATCGATTTCTTCTCGGGTAAAATCTTTGATGGATGCTATGTCGCGTCCCTTAAACTGCAAGGCTTACACCAGACACACTTTGGCAACTCGTAAATAAATGCTTAATCTATCCGATTACTGATTCGACAGTCATGTTGAGAACAATTTCTGCTACGTCCATCGAATATTCTGCTATTCTTCTAACGCTCTCAATCACCAAACGAATGTTAGCCGCTTCTTCTACGTCCGTTTCTTTTGACGAAAGCAACGCCTTCTTCTCCAAAGAAACTATCTTGCTGGCTTTAGCAAAAACACTATCCGCCAAATCAAAATCCCGCCTGAACAACGATTCTATAGCAGTTTCGAAGCAGGAAATCGCTACCGTGTTCATTTCTTGGATTGATTGAAGAAACTCTTTGTCTAACTGTTTTTTGAGATTCTGAACATATTTTGCTATGTTGGTAGCGTGGTCCGCTGTTCTCTCCACCATTTTAGTTATGAGCCTGTAGCCGAGGCAGTCTTTTGGAGTTTTTAGTCCTATTTCCGTTATTATCCGTGGGTTCTGAATCGCCATTTTCAGCTGCCGTATTATGTACAGATGAAATCGGTTAACTTCATAGTCTGTGGCTCTGACGTCTTTTGCTAATTGGTGATCGATGGTTTTGAGGGCGGTTATGGCATCCTTGTGCATAGACGATGTTATGATGCTCATTCTCCGCAAAGCGCTTGGAACAGACAATTCGGGGTAATTTAACAGAACCTGTAGCTTCAAGTCTTTGGAGGTGTCGATCACGATTTCTGTTCCAACAAGCATGTTTCGGGCAAAAGTTTTGATTGCGTTTCTCTGTGTTGACAAAATTTCTTTCTGGTCTTTTGCTCTTATGTGAATTATGTTGTATCCCTGCAAGTACACGGAAACGGTTTTTCTTATTAGCGCTTCAGAGTTGTCTTCTGGAGAAACTTTGATTATCGCCTCTTCTGCTTTTTCCATCTTTCCAAGTTGAGGAGGCAAAACGGCTAAAGTACCATCTTCTTCTTGGCGAATAAGTAACGGACTGCCTTTTTCAAGCCCGTTTTGGGTGACCCATCTTTTTGGCAAAGAAATTACGTATGTGGAGCCGCCTGTGACCTGAAGCTTTCTTGTTTCGCTCTCTTTTAATGGATTTTTTCTCATTAGTTTTGCACCTGCACTATGTAGTATATGTAGATGTATGTATATTAATTAGGTAAATTATTTAATTATTATAGCTCTTTTCCCACAAAGAAGTAGTTAAGGAGGAAAGAGCGGCAACACCGCTTCTAGGGAAGCGAAGTTTTTATACCGTTCTCTGGAATACTATTTCGAGGCTGGAAAAAAGGTATGGCTCGGAGAAAGAGAGGACGACGTTTGAAGCTGTTTCCGAAGCAGGGCTACATAATGCTGCTCATCGGAATACTCGTCGGCTTCATGGTTTTCCTCGCGGTCTCCTCACTCTTGTCCACAGGAGGAAGCGGAGGTGCTGGACAAGAAGGATTGCCATCCAACATCAATTTTAAATTTCTTTACACAAGTGAAAAACAAGGTTGGATAGAAGAAGTTACTCCCGACTTTGAAGAGTGGTTTTTTGAACGATTCGGCATCACAGTTAGTGTTGAACTCGTAGTAACCGGAAGCCATGACAGCGTGAACCAAATTCTTTGGGGTGCAGAACCAGCAGCTTGGAGCCCAGCGTCAAGTCTCTGGATACCCTACCTCAACGACGCATGGATAGAAACTGGGGGAGAACACGAAATAGCAACAGACTCAACCCCACTTGTATTGTCTCCCGTAGTAATAGCGGGATGGGCTTCATTCCTAGAAGAGAATAACGTGAACGATTTCAAAGACCTGCACCAATTGACAGTGAACGGTATCGATTACAAGTACGGACACCCAGACCCCCTGCTAAGTAATGGCGGAGTCATGGCTGAAGTTTTAGAATTCGCTGACGCCTTAAACAAGAAACCTGAAGAATTCGAAGTTGACGATTTCTCCAACGAGGCTGCCTTGGATTTTGTGAGAGCTATCGAATCTAACGCAGTGAACTATGGAAAAAGCACTGGTTTCTTTGGAAGATGGGCAGCAGAAAACGGACCCTCTGCAATCGACTGCTTCACAGTCTACGAAAGCGTAGTCATCAGCAACTCGGACAAAGCCAACAAAAAATGGGGAGAAGCGTTAATCGCAGTTTATCCCGAAGAGGGAACACTTCTTTCTGATCACCCCTTTGTCATCTTGAACGCCCCATGGGTTGATGAATACCAAAAGTTTGCTGCGTCCCAGTATCTATTTTACTTGCTTCAAGAACAAAACCAAGACAAAGCCCAAATCCACGGATTCAGACCAGCCAACCCCAGCGTCCCACTTAACGCAGAAATCTTCAACGAACAAAACGGCGTAGAATTTGAACTCAAAGTACCAATTTACAGACCAATGTCGGGAGAAGCTACGGACGCGCTTTTCACTGTGTGGTCCTCTGTGAAAAATCCAGGAGTGTGACCATTTTTAGCGGACACGCTGGAAAAAGAAGTTTGCTGTCCCGAATTGGAGTGACCGCAACCGTAGCCAGCCTTTTAATATTCGTTTTTTTACCAAGTTTCTTTCTAATATCCTTCACTTTCACAAGATGGCCCGAAGTTTACACAGAAGTTTTTGCTAATCCTCTAATAGGAGACACAAACTGGCTAGAAATCCAGAAATATCTTTGGTTGTCTCTACGACTTGCCATAACCGCAGTTGCAATAGACCTAATCTTCGGAATTCCTCTCGCCTACATACTGGCTCGGAAGAAATTCTGGGGAAAAGGGTTCCTTGAAGACCTAATTACCTTCACGTTGGTTATCCCCACATCGGCTTTCGGGTTTGCAACCCTGATAACATGGACATCAACCTCGGGATTAGGCGCTCTTTTTGGAGGAGGAATAGTGGAGATAAACACGGTTATTCCCATCATCAACGTTCCCCTCATAATGCTTATCGTACACGTAGCGCTCACATTTCCATACATAGTCAAAACTCTGAAAGCCAAACTTGAAGATTTGTCGACGTTATTCGAACAAGCCTCCGGAACATTAGGAGCTTCACCGCTGACAACATTCAGAAAAGTCGTTCTCCCGTTAACACTGCCAGCAGTTTTTTCGGGGGCAGTCCTAGGTTTTGCAAGGTCTCTAGGAGAAACAGGCGCCACACTCGCGGTGCAAGGTGTATTTACAACGGCTCCAATTGCCGTAATTCAATGGGTCTCTCAGTTCAATTTCGGACCAGCTGCTTTTCTGGGCAGTCTACTAATAATTGTGGCTTCAGTAATAATTCTCCCAATCGAGTTTGTCTTGCAGAAACAAGGAATTTCATCATTCTCAATTTTCTCAACTCTACATATTGAAAAGAAGCTTCTAAAGATTGAACAATTTGCTTCCAAAAAACTGTCACGACTCAAAGATGTTGTTGTCCTACTTTTCATTATTCTAGTGGTGGTAATTCCCATAATCGTTGTCTTAAATTCTGTGATACTATCTTGGAACAGCGACCCAGTGACAGGCAAGACGACAGAAAGCGTAAATTATCAACTGTTTGGACCGTCAAACTATTTCTCAGCATTACTAGACGCTACTTTGGTTTCGTTTGCTTCCGCATCCATCGCAACTTACATAGCAACTTGTATAGCTATTCCAACCGTATTCTTGATAAAACGTTTCAGATTCGGCCGTTTCCTCAGAGCCATACTCAGAGTCCCCTTAATAGTCCCAACCTCAGCTCTAGGTCTATCTATCCTTCTTCTGTGGGGTCCAGGAGGATTTAATCTGGCAAGTCCGGGAATTTGGTTGATAATCTTAACCCATATAGTTTTCTCAGTTCCCGTTATAGTTGAACCTATGCTTGCCACCTTTGAGGGATCCGACATTCCCTTGTATGAGGGAGCAGCTCGCACCCTCGGTGCTACCCAATACAACACTGTTGAGTCTATCTCTCTTCCGTTGCTGAAGAGGGGAATCATGGCGGGAGTAATCTTGTCCTTTACGCGTTCTTTGGGGGAAACAGGCGCAACTTTTCTCGTAATGGGCAGCCACACAACAATTCCTCCATTAGTTGTGAATATGGTTGAAGCCCTCGCGATTCCCGCAGCGCTCTTCGCTTCAACCTATCTAATTGCGATATCGTTTGTTCTCTTAATGCTATTTAGAAAGGTGACCACAAGATGATAGAAAAAGCAGTCTTCCCAGAGGTGAAGTGAAATGCCCGAAGTGAAGTTGATGAACGTGTCCAAAACCTTTGACAAAGGCCGAATAGTCGCTGTTGACAACATAGATTTGCACGTTAAAGACAAGGAATACTTGACTTTGCTAGGACCAAGCGGATGTGGAAAAACAACTACTTTGCGCATGATAGCGGGTCTGGAGATACCAGAAAAAGGAGAAATATACATTGGCGAAAAACGTGTATCCGGATTTCCCCCAGAAGAAAGAGACATCGGCTACGTTTTCCAAGAATACGCACTTTTTCCTCACATGGACGTTTGGGACAATGTTACCTATGGACCAAGCGTTAAAGGCTGGGAAGAAAAGAAAAGCGAAAGAATTGGCCGTGAAATGCTAGAATTAGTCAGATTGTTCGAGCGCACTGACGCTTTTCCAAGCGAGTTGAGCGGTGGAATGAGACAGAGGGTTGCCTTAGCCAGGGCATTATCTTCAGGCTCCAAACTATTGCTCTTGGATGAGCCGTTAGGTGCTTTAGACGCGAAAATCAGAACAGACTTGAGATATGAAATTAGGAGACTTGTGAAAGACCTGCAGTTAACTGCAATCCATGTTACTCATGACCAAGCAGAAGCTATGGCAATCTCCGACAGAATAGCTGTAATGAGGAAAGGAAAGATTTTACAAGTTGGGACCCCGCAAGAACTGTACCTCAATCCTCAACACATATTTGTAGCCAATTTTGTTGGAGAATCAAATTTCCTAGAAGGCTACGTAACACAAAGAACCAACCAGAAAATTACAGTTGAACTTCGTGGGAAGATTTCTGTTCGATCATTAGACAAGAACCACGAAAAAGGAGAAAAAGTGGTCATAGCCATTAGACCGGAAGTTCCTGCAATCAAGAAAGGCGAGAAAAGCGGTGTAAACTCGATTTTCGGCAAAATCGAAGGCTTCAGATTTGAAGGAACCAACATCAGATATGAAATTAGGCTTAAAAATGATGACCTAATAGTTGTTGTGCGTCCAGCGTTAATGGCAGATTGGCTTAGTGTAGGGGAGAAAGTTACTGTTTCTTTTCCGGTTGAAAAAAGCTATGTTTTTTCATTTCCTGAACGAGGTTTGAGAACGGAGTTGGCCCTAGAGTGAAAAAATGGAAAAAACTCTTAAGTGTGCAAACTTGCAAATTATTTAGAAACAAACATCAAATGTCTCATTGTTTAAGGGTGAAAACTCATGGAAAGATGGTTTGCTAAAAGAAGAAAATCTAAGGTATTAGAAATGGCGGACAGGCAGATGACTCTGGCCATCGACACAGTAATCGAGTTGGAAAAATCGATTAATTCAGCCTTAAAAGGCGATAAGGAAAAAGCCAAGGCATCTTTCGAAAAATTATCTAAAGTAGAACATGAGATTGACGAACTTAGAAGAACGGTTTTTGAGGAACTCACCAGAGGAAGTCTTCGATCCAAAGACCGCGAAGACATAATGCATTTAGTGAAAAGGCTAGACGAGATGGCGGACCACGTCAAGGATGCATCAAGAGCAGTTATTATACTGTTGGAAGCGGAAGTTCCGAAGGAAATGTGGAAACAATTTGTCCTAACCGCTAAAGACTTGGTGGTTTGCGCAACCACTTTGCGAAAAGCGATTGAAAATTTGGGGACTGAACCCGAAAAGGCGATGGAGCTTGCGAAGCAAATTGACGCGATAGAAGGTCAGGTTGATGAGAAATATGTGAAGTCAAAAGCTATGCTTCTCAAATATTCTGAAGAAATAGATGCCGCCACAATCATGTTACTTAAGGACCTTATAGAAGAGATGGAACACGTGGCTGATTCTTGCGACGACACAGCAGACTACGTCAGAATCTTGACAGTCTCCAGAGAAACACCCTAACCTCTTAGGCGAAAGCGATCATTACCCATTCTTTAATCTGGTCTCTTACCTGTCTAACTCTTTTCAATATTTTCTCTTCAGAGCCTTTGAATTGGGAAGGGTCTTCAAACGCTTTATGGATAATTTTTTCGCCAGGAAAGAAGGGACAAGTTTCTCTGGCATTGTCGCATACGGTGACAACATAGCTGAAGTTCGCTCCACGGAATTCTTCGATGCTTTTTGAACGATTTGCTGAAATGTCGATTCCAACTTCCGCCATTGCTTTAATCACGTAGGGATTGATTTTTGTTGGAGTTACGCCAGCACTGTAGGCTTCGTATTTGTCTCCGTAGAGAGCAGTCAGGAAGCCTTCTGCCATCTGAGAACGGGCAGAATTGTGTGTACAAATGAAAAGCACTTTCTTCTTCATTTAACCACACACATATGATTTCTAGTTGAAGGCGGTTTTATTTCTTGTATATGTTGTTGCTTTGTGGTTGTTAAGTTAACCCTATAGAGAGTACATAGTTTTCTATATAGTATGTGGATACAGTACATATAATGCCTTATTCATGTCTTAACCAGTGACAGACATGCGCGAAACAAAAAACAAGAAGCTAAAAAAGCAAAAGGAAAAGATGAGTGAATCATGGTACTTCACTCACTTCTAAAATAACTTTAACCATTCTAACCAGAAACAATTCCATGCCTTTCACGGCACTGTCACTTTTTGAAGACTTGACAGGTTCTCCAAACCAGAAGCCAGCTCGCGGAAAATCGAGCAGCAGTTATAAATAAATTCGTTACTCATTAAAATGTGGTATAGCTATTCCTGAGAGGGGCGGGTTAACTTGGCTGAAACGACTTTGCGCGTATCCAAAATCAGAGACGGTACAGTGATAGACCACATCACTGCTGGACATGCTTTAGACGTGTTAAAGATTTTGGGAATTAGGAGTCGCGTCAACGGCATCGTAACCGTTGCCATGAACGTGCCCAGCAAAACATTGGGCTTAAAAGACATGGTTAAGATCGAAGGCAGAGAACTGAAATCAAAAGAAGTAGACAAAATAGCCCTCTTGGCTCCCCACGCCAGCATCAATATCATCAGAAACTACAAAGTTGTAGATAAACAACTGGTCAAGCTACCCAAAATAATACGCGAAACAATCAAATGCGCAAACCCTGCATGCATCTCAAACAGCAAAGAACCCGTAAAACCCACCTTCTACGTCGACAAGGAAGAACCCCTCCGACTCCGGTGCCATTACTGCGGCTACATCATGGAAAAACAGGACATCCCCAAACAATTCTAACTCTACAAAATCGTTGAATCTCTCTTGAGTTTTCCTTTATTTCTTTTTGGCGACGTTGTAGTTTATTACCAAACAGTAACATTTATATCCGAGACCACGATTATTACTTTAAGGTAATAAGAGGCGAGGACGCATGAGCCTGAAACTACAACTTGTACGCGACAACAAAGTAATCCTAGAAGTACCCCTATCCCCCCTAGACTATTCAAAAAACCAACTAGAAACCGAATTCAAAGCGTTCGAAGACGACTTCCAAAAGTTCTCCAACATGTTCGAAGCCCTATCAAACCAAACCCGACTAAAAATGATGAGGCGACTAGTAGAGGAAGAGGACCGCACAATGAACTTCGCAGATTTCATGCGCGACCTAGATTTGAATCCGAAAACCGTCTGGGAAAACTCGAAAAAACTCAGGGACGGCGGATTTCTGAAGAAGACAGGAAGAGGAACGTATCGCTGCTCAGAATTTGGGCAATCAGCCTTCTTAACATTAAGCCTCGCCCTACGCCGACTAGTAGAATCTCTGGAAGAAATAGAGAATTTGAGGAGGTGAAAGATCCATGTCAGAAAAAGATAGGTGGTCCCGCTGGTCAAAGAAGTGGCCATTCTTTAGAGGCAATCTATGGGACATAGACGAAACCTTCAGAGAAATGGAAGAGATGATGGCGAAGGAATTTGAAGAATTATCTAAGAGAGCACCCAAAGACCTCCTGCGGGAACGAACACTGCCTGACGGAACTAAAGTGAAAAGCTGGGGACCTTTCGTCTACGGCTACAGCGTAACTGTGGGTCCAGACGGAAAGCCAAAAGTAAGGGAGTTTGGAAATTTCAAAGCAGAAACTCGCATGGGAAAACCACACATAGACGTCAAAGAAAAAAGAGAACCTTTAGCCGACGTCATGACAGCAGACAATGAAGTCAAAGTGTTTGTTGAATTGCCCGGTGTCGAGAAAAAAGACATCAAACTCTCCGGAACAGAAGACAAGTTAACGATTTCTGTTGATACTGATAAGCGCAAATACTTCAAAGAAGTTGAACTGCCAACCAAAGTAGACTTGAAAAAGGCAACATCGAAATACAAGAACGGTGTCTTAGACATAACCATTCCCAAAAAGAAGGAAGAGAAACAAAAAAGCGAGGCCATAAACATAGAATAAACAAACGGCTTTTAATCTCCACTCTTCTCGCATTTCCCCTCTTCTTTTTTCGTTAAGCCCATAGAAAAGGTGAAATATGTCGCAGATACCTTTAAATCGGAACGTTTAAACCTATAAACGAAGCAACAGATGGACGAGAGGGTTCAAATGAGCGAAATGGCCACGCAAATCTTGGAAGAAAGCCTCGGAAAGATAGTGTTAGTGAGATTGAGAGGCGGAAAGAAGTTACGGGGAAAACTCAAAGGTTTCGATCAGCACCTCAACTTGGTACTAGATGACACAGAAGACACCACAGACGTAGAAAACACGAAAAGACTTGGCGCCATCATTGTCCGTGGCGACAACGTAGTAATAATTTCTCCACCCCCAAGGTGAAAGTTAGTTGGGAAAAATAAGCAAAGGCACATCATCGTTCGGAAAACGTGCACACAAAACTCTTCACATCCGCTGTAGACGTTGCGGCAGAAGATCATACCATGTGACAGAAAAACGGTGCTCAGCGTGCGGTTATGGAGAGTCAACAAAAATAAGAAAATATTCGTGGCAGACCAAGACCCTGAACAGGGTTAGGCTTACTTGATCTGCCTTTTTTAGTTGTTTTTAGGGGAGAGACGAAGAAGGTTATTTCTTCGTAATTCTTTTGAATTCTTCGTATGCCTGTTTTGCCTCTTCCACGGAAGCTTTGTCTTCTAAGGTAGAGATGTCTCCTATTGATTGTCCAGCAACGAGTGCTTTTAGGACCCTACGCATGATTTTGCCACTTCTAGTCTTCGGAAGCTTAACAACAAAGTATACCTGTTCTGGCGTTGCAACGGCACCGACAGTTTTTCGCATGTGTTTCTTCAGTTCTGCCTTGAGTTCCTCGCTTGGCTTATAATCTTGCTTCAAGACTGCAAAGATGACAATTGTTTCTCCCTTAATTTCGTGAGGCTTGCTGACTACGGCTGCTTCTGCTATTGCCGGATGTGAAACCATTGAACTTTCGAGTTCCACTGTTCCGAGTCTGTGACCTGCAACTTTCAAAACTTCGTCTGCTCTGCCTAGCAGCCACAGGTATCCGTCTTCGTCTTTCATGCAGTAGTCTCCAGCGTAATAGGCGCCGGGGAATCTGGACCAGTAGGTTTGCTTATACCGTTTAGGGTCTTTGTATACGGTCATGAGCATGCCAGGCCACGGTTTCTTTATTATAATGTAGCCTCTCACTCCGGGCGGCACTGGTTTTCCGTTCTCATCCACTACTTCAACGTCGATTCCGGGCAAGGGGTATGTTGCTGAGCCTGGTTTCAGCGGAACTAGTCCTATGCCTGGTGCTGGTGAGATCATTATTCCTCCGGTTTCTGTTTGCCACCACGTGTCTACTATGGGGCATCTTTCTCCGCCTACGTTTTTGAAGTACCACATCCAAGCTTCTGGGTTTATTGGTTCTCCAACGCTTCCCAGTATTGTTAGGCTGCTTAAGTCGTGTATTTTGAGCCATTTTTCCCCAAGTCGCATGAACATTCGTATTGCTGTGGGTGACGTGTAGAGGGTTGTTATTTTGTATTCTTCAATTATTTGCCACCATCTGTCGGGTTGTGGGTAGTCGGGGGCTCCCTCGTAAACGACTATTGAGGCTCCATTTAGCAAGGGTGCGTAGACTATGAAGCTGTGTCCGGTGACCCATCCTATGTCCGCGTTGCACCAGTACACGCTGTCTTCCTGTATGTTGAAAACTGTTTTGTAGACGGAGTTAATGTAGACTAAGTAGCCTCCTGTGCTGTGAACTATGCCTTTTGGTTTGCCTGTTGTTCCAGAAGTGTAGAGAATGAAGAGGGGATGAGTGCTCTCTACAGGTAGTGGGGGAACAGCTTCTTCGATGTGTGTCACGGTTTCGTGATACCACAGGTCCCTTCCTTCTTTCATTTTGATTTCGTGACCTGTCCTTTTTACAACTAGCACGCTAGTCACTGAAGGAGTGGTTTCTATGGCTTCGTCAACTATCTCTTTTAGTTTGATGATTTTTCCTCTTCGGAAGCCGCCGTCAGCCGTTATAACAACTTTAGCTTCGGTGTGGTTTATTCGGTCAGCAAGAGCCATCGAACTGAATCCCGAGAAGACTACGGTGTGTATTGCTCCTATTCTGGCGCAGGCAAGCATGGCTATGATTAGTTCAGGAATCATTGGTAGATAAAAGGCTACGCGGTCACCATCTTTTACGCCCAGTCTCTTGAGGGCTGCTGCCAGCTTGTTAACTTCGGTGTAGAGTTGTGAGTAGCTTAATGTTCTTTTTTCGTCGTTTTCTCCCACCCAGTACACTGCTACTTTGTTTCTTCTCCAATTCTTCAGGTGCTTGTCAACACAAAGGTAGGAGGCGTTTAGCATGCCACCGGGGAACCATTTTGCGAATGGTATGTCCCAGTCGAGCACTCGGTCCCATGTGCTGAACCAATCAAGTTTTCTTGCTTCTTGCTCCCAAAATTCTTCAATATCATCCAAGGATTTTTTGTATGCATCCATGTATCGTTTTATTGGCCAGTATCTTAGTTCAACTGGAAGCGAATCTGATTTCATACTATCAACCATCTTATTTTGTCGTGCGAACACAGAATGTTCCGCCAATATATCCTTTATGGATTCTAACGGGGAAAAGACAACTGTGAAGTTCAGAATTTTTGTTGAAAGACAGGTTTTCACGAATTGTTACGAGTGATGTGGCGGGTCCGCGGGGATTTGAACCCCGGATCATTGGATTTCTTCTTCCGTAGATTAGAAGTCCAATGCCTTATCCTGGCTAGGCCACGGACCCTTGAACTGCCATAGTCTAAGAACTGCATAAATATAATCTTTCATTCAACTGCTGTTTTTGTTTTCTTCAATCATTCGATATAGATTGCTGGGCGGTAGGGTCTGGCATATTTAGCTTTCTTTTGTGGGTCGACAAGTTGTTGATCGTCCTCTCGGAAAGTGTGGATTTTTGCGTTGAAATCTCTTCCAAAGAAGGCTTCAGTTTTCTCCAGCAAAGCGGCTTCGTCTAGGGTTCCGATCTTCAGTTGCCTCTGTTTTCTGTCTTTTGGCATGTGACTGATTTCTTCTGTGATTTCGCGGACGAATTTAGCGACCTTTCCAGCCACCGTTTTTAGTTTCGGCTCTTTCATCAATTCTTTCATTAGATTGCTTAAAACAAGTTTGTCGGAAATTGACTGTTTAAGGGCTGCTAAGTAGACTTTCCATTTCCAAGGTGCGGCAGAATAGTAGTAAATTGTTTTAGGAATCATCTTTGTTGCTCGAAGTATGTTTGCGGTGTCTTCCAGAACGTTTTTGATCAGTTTTTCTGTTTCTTCTGCTTGGACATTGACTTTCTTTTCGTCGTAAACTGGCCAATCAGCAAGGGATATGAAGCCTGTTTTTCCGATTTTGCTCCAGATTTCTTCGCATATGTGAGGTGCGAAGGGGGCTAGTAGTCGTATCCATGTTTCTAGTGCTTCTTTCAGAACTTTTGTGTCGGTTTTTTCTTTTCTTCGCATGTACCATCGGAAGTCGTTCCACACTTCGAAGAGTGAGTTTTCTATGGCTGTTCGGGTTTTAAGCGACTCCATGCTTTCGGTTACGGTTTTGATTCTGTGTTGTAGCATGCTGACCAGCCACTCTTCTGGATGGCCCGGTTTTGTTTCTTTGACAGATTCGATTATGGTGGTTGTTAGGTTGAGGAAGCCGCGGAGTTTGCTTCTGACATCGCGGACGTTTTCTCTTCGCCAATCTGGGTCGTCCATTCCTTCTGCGCCTAAGAGCAGTGCGCAGCGGGTGGCGTCAGCTCCGTATTGGTTGAGGGCGTCTTTGAGGGTTGCGAAGTTGCCTTTTGACTTCGACATTTTCTTTCCCTCAATGCTTAACATGCCGTTTACGCCGATGCCTTTTGGTAGATTGTCGGGAAACAGGGCTACATGCTGGAAAAGGAAGAAGGTCAGGTGGTTTGGAAGCAATTCTTTTGCTGAAATCCTCAGGTCTACGGGGTACCAGTAGAGGAATTCGTTTCGCATCTCCTCCAAATTTTTGGGGCTGATGCGTGTTTGTTCTGCGATTTTTTCTGGTTTTCCTTGCCCGTGGAAGATGTAGTCGAAGACTTCGGGTGTTAGTTGTTCTGCGGTTATGTTGAATTGTTTTAGTTGTTTGTTTATTGTGTAGAATGCCATGTAGACTGTTGAGTCGGTTAGGGTTTCTACGATCCAGCCGGGGCTCCATGGGAGGGGTGTTCCTAAACCGGTTTTTCTTGCGCATGGCCATTCTTTGAGCCAGTCGATTATGTTGAGGAACCATTGCCTAGCTGTTTCAGGATAGATAGATGCTTGGTTTAATGCTTGTTTGGTTTTTGTTTTCCATGCTTCGTCTGAGTATTTTATGAACCATTGTTCTTCTAGGAGTTTGACTAGGCATGGGGTTAGGCATCGGCAGACTACTGGTTCGGGCAGGTCATACATGGAGTCTGCTATGCCTTTTTCTTTGAAGTCTTGTATGAGGAGGTCTTTGACTTCGTTGACTTGTTTTCCTGCGTATTCTCCGCAGATTTCTTTTAGCACGCCGCCGTGAAACTCTTTTTTGTAGAGGGCTTTTGTTGCTTCTTCAGCTTTTGGGTCATGCTGGTCTTTCACGCCCAATTGGTCTACGAGTTCGATGGCGGGATGTTCTCCATAGCCTTCGACTTTGATCATGGAGATTGATTTTATCTTTTTGACTTCTTCGGGGTCTATGTTGAAGTCTTTCAGCAGTTCGGGGTTTTTCTGGAGGTCTCTTAGGGCTAGCCAGTCGTAGGGTGCGTGGGCTGGGACGCTGTAGACTACTCCGGTTGCGTTGCTTGGGTCCACAAACCAGCCGGGTAAAATCAACATCTTTCTGTCGCTGAGGGGGCTAGTGAAGTGTTTGCCGATGATTTCTTTGCCTTTGAGTTGGCTTGTTATTTTTACTTTTTTTTGTTGTTCTGTTAGTTTGTTTGCGGCGATTTGGCTGATTATCCATTTTTCGCCGTTGACTTGGGCTTTTACGTAGTCTGCGTCGGGGTTTATCCAGAGGTTGGTTACGCCGTAGATGGTTTCTGGTCTGAAGGTGGCTGAGGGCAGGTAATATTCGTCCATTTTGAATTTGATGAGGGTGTATTCTTCGGGTACGACGCCTTCTCCGGTTTGGCGGTCATGGTCTCCTGTTGGGCTTTGGTCGTGGGGGCACCAGACCACGGGATAGGTTCCTTTTATGATGTATCCTTTTTCGCGTAGTCTTTCGCATTGCCATTCGACGAATTTGCTGAATGTGGGGTATAGGGATGTTGTGTGGAATTCTCGTCTCCAGTCTACTGAGAAGCCTAGTCGTTTTACGGATTCTCTGCTGTCGTCTGTGTAGTAGGAAGCCATGTAGACTGGGTCAACGAATTTTTTCAGGATTTCTTCTGGAACGCCGTCCACATCTCTTAAGGCTCTGATCAGGGTTTCGTCTCCAGTTTTCACCCGTTCGCTTGCTCCAGCTATGGTTTCGCCTGTCCAATGCCAAGCCCATGGAAACAAAACATTGTAGCCTTGCATCCTTTTGAAACGGGCGATAGCATCAACGCGGGTGGCTGTGAAGCCGTGCCCCACATGTAGGGGACCGTTCATGTATGGGAAGGGGAAGGTTATGAGGAATTTTTTTCGTTTCGGGTCGGGTTCAGCCTCGAATATTCTGGCTTTTTCCCACTTCTTTCTCCATTTTTCCTCGATCTGCCTAAGAGATGTCATTAAAGCCAAAGGAGTACCCTGAGAGTTAAAAGTTTTTTCAGTCACAGCAAGCTGGTATGGGAAGAAAAAACAGAAAAAAGCTGTTTTCAACAATCTGCTGTTATTAGACTACAAATATGATTATCTGTGCGTTATTCTTTCTTGAGTATTGCTCGTATTCTTCTGACTCCGGCTGCGATGCCTTTTTGTTTTGTTATTTTGAAAACCCCTAATTCGCTGGTGTTGCTGACGTGTGGTCCTCCGCATATTTCTGAAGAGAAATCACCTACGGTATAAATCGATACTGTATCACCGTATTTGTCATCAAACACTCCTTGAGCACCACTTGCCTTTGCCTCATCTACAGTCATTTCTTCTCGTTTAACAGGCAAACCTTTCTTAATCTGCTTGTTAACCAACCTTTCAACAGCCTCTATTTCTTCAGGTGTCAGGGGTCTATCGAAGTTAAAGTCAAAACGCAACCGCTCTGGAGTAATATTTGACCCTCTCTGAACAATATCCTTCCTTTTTAAGACCACACGCAAAGCTTGATTCAGCAGGTGCGTCGCAGTGTGAAGCCTTACAGTTTCCTTAGACGCGTCACTTAAACCGCCTTTGAACAGTCTCTTCGCGCTCTCAGCTGAAACTTTTCGATGCCGCTCATACTCATTCCTGAACTCCACCTCGTCAACTTCAACACCAATCTCCGCAGCAAGCTCTTTCGTCAACTCGAACGGAAACCCGAAGCTCTGAAACAACAAAAACGCATTCTTTCCATCAATCTTCGGACTATCCTTCACTATCCGCTGGAACTTCCTCAAACCTTTCTCCAGAGTTTTCTTAAACTTAGCCTCTTCTTTGCTAATCTCGTCAAAAATGCTGCGTTCTTTCTCTTTAAGCAACGGATAATCTGACTCGTTAAGCGTTATGACAATGCCAGCAAGATCAGTCAAGAAATCACGTTCAATCCCAATTAACCGCCCAAACCTTATTGCACGCCTAATTAGCCGACGCAAAGCATACCCTCGATCAACATTACTCGGCTTAACCCCCCGTTCATCACCGAGAATAAACGTTGCAGCCCGAATATGATCAGCAATAATTCTAACAGACCTTTCTTCAACAGAAGTCGGAACACTAATCGAAGCAATTTCCTCAATTTTCTCTGCTAAAGGTCGAATCGCCCCAATCTCAAAAACAGTCTTCTTCCCCTCCAACATCGCCGCAGTATGCTCAACACCCATCCCCGTATCAACATTCTTCTGCTTCAAAAGCTCAAAACGACCAGAAACAGTCTTGTTATACTCCATAAAAACGTCGTTCCACAGTTCAAAATATTTACCGCACAAACAACCAGGCCTACAGGATGGACCGCAGGGGGGCGCTCCGCTATCATAGAACATTTCAGTGCAAGGCCCACAAGGTCCAGTGTCACCAATTGGACCCCACCAATTTTCTTCCTTCGACAAAAAGAAAATACGATCATCAGGCACACCAACATCAGTCCACGCATCATAACTCTCAACGTCTCTTGGAGCATCCTGATCTCCCGCAAAAACAGTCACAGACAACCGCTTCTTATCCAAATTAAGCCATCGTTTGTCTGTCAAAAACTCACAACTCAAACGGATAGCTTCTTTTTTGAAATAATCACCCAAAGACCAACTGCCCAACATCTCAAAAAAAGTCAAGTGCGAACTGTCACCAACACATTCGATGTCTCCAGTCCTGAAACATTTTTGAACATTCACAAGTTTCTTTCCAAGCGGATGAGGCTGCCCCAAAAAATACGGTATAAGCGGATGCATACCAGCCGGAGTGAAAAGAACTGTTGGGTCATACTCTGGAATAAGAGGAGAATTCGGAATCAACTTATGCTGATTTTCGCTAAAGAAATCCAAGAACAGTTTCTTCAGCTTTTTCGAATCTATGACCATAGTTAGGGTTTTGGTAAGAGTGCTTAATATCTGTTTAAGTAGGGTAAAACATTTCTTCGTTGTCGTCATGTAAGAAGTTTTTGTTAAAAGTTGTTACAAAAACAGTCAATTTGTATAATTATGTAACATCCTCTGTTCCGATAATGTTATTATTGACTTTTTGAATAATTTAATTATTGCTGGGGGATTTGTTATGAATGCCAGAACGTTCTGCCGTAGAATGAGGGAAGAAATTGCTGAGAATTCAGTTGGAAGAGAAGATTCTGCAGCCTTTTTGATATGGTATTTAGAGAACTATTTTAGACTTGAAACTGTTGATGCAATAAGTTCTGTTTGTGACCAAGCAAATGATAGAGGCATTGATGCAATTTATGTAGACGACGATGATGAGACAATTTACATTTTTCAATCCAAATTCAGTCCTTTAGATAACCAAAATCAAGGAGATAGAGATCTAAGAAATTTTGTGGGAACACTGCAATGGTTCAATAATCAGGAATCAGTAAGAGAACTCTTGGCTGGAACAACCAGCAATGATTTGATATCTATAGTCAATAATCAAAAGATCATAGAAAAAGTCTATTATGAAAAGAAGTTGATTTTTGTCACTAATAAGACATTTAATGACCATGCAACAGAATACATTAATGTAACTGAAAATCTTGAAGCATACGATTTTCAACATCTTTTTGAAAAATACACCTATTTTGCAGATGAAGAAATTGATTTACCTGAAGTTGAATTAACAATTTCAAATCTAACTAACATTGCTTATGATTTGACTGGGGGAACAAGGGCAAGAGTTTACGCAATTAGAGCCAGAGAACTCCTTAAACTACAAGGAATTCAAGATCGAACCCTGTTTTACAAAAATGTGCGATATAGTGTCGGAAAAACAAGGGTAAATAAAGACATAAAGAAAACTATTGAAGAAGGAAATGAACATGAGAATTTCTTTTTGTATCATAACGGAGTCTCAATTATATGTAGGGAATTGACTGAAGATCATCCTAATCATAGAATTAGACTTCGTGGGTATGCTGTAGTCAATGGATGCCAATCTATGCTAACATTCTATGAAAATCGGGATAAGTTAAGCAACAACTTGTATGTTTTGGTTAAGATAATTAACATCAACCTAACATCCCCATTGATAAAAAAAATTACCCATAATGCAAATAATCAAAACTCAATAAGTATACGTGACCTCAGATCAAACGACTCAGTTCAAACTGCTTTGCAAAGAGAATTCCAAGAAATATTTGGTGAAAGAATTTTTTACAACAGAAAGCGGGGAGAGCTTTCTCCGAATGCTGATATTGTAATCAATAAAGATTTTGCTGCACAAATTATTACAGCTGTCTTTTTAGGGGAACCTCACATGACTCATTTAAAGCAAAAACTGTTTGGAGAATATTATTCCAAAATCTTTTCAAGAAACATGACTGCAGAAAAGATCTTCTTAGCCAAAAAATTCTATGACATCGTGAATGAAAATACGGATTTATTAGAAAATGAACGGATAAGAAATTATGGTTTGGCACTCTTTTTCTTTTCACACGTCCTTTCAGAGATCTTAAATATGGATGAAACTGGTGCTGAAATACTAAATAATCCACGACCATATGTTGTAGATCAAATTATTCCCCTAACAAACAGTATTAGACAAATCTGGAGATTAATAACGCCAGATATAAATGTCGATATTGAAGAATACACTGAAGAAAACGATAATTACTTTGATTACAAAAACGTTTTCAAGAATGCTAATTTTGTGAGAAACATGACACGCAAAATTAAAGCAGATTACCAAAGAATAGTAAGAAGGAATGCTGATGACTCATTCTCCAGAATCTTTGAAACCTTTTCTACAGCGGAATAAAAACCTGCAAAGAAGTAACAGATCAGAAATTCCTAGTGTAACCAGTCAACCCACTAAACAGGTTCGAGAGCCAAGAGGCAATTCTTAACGTCTCCCCTCTTCAGCTCTAAATCTGGCTAAACTATACTTGCAAAAGCTAAGAAAACGAATTTACAAAAAGATGCAAAGAGAGTGGGAGTTCCCAACAGTCTCCGGAAACGGCGCCTTATGTGCCGTTATCCGAACAGGGCGCCTAGACCTTCCATTGCAGCTTCTTCTTTCTTGCTCTCTTCTTCTTCGTCCTTCTCTTCTTTCTCTGCTGGCTTCTCTTCCTTGGCTGGTGCCGCAGCTGCAGCCGCTGGTGCTGCCGCCATCATTGCAGGAGCAGTTTTGATTGCTTCCTCGATGTCAACATCAGCAAGAGATGCAACTAACGCTTTAACACGAACAGAATCGGCACTAACACCGGCTGCCGTGAGCACCTCTGAAATGCTTTTCTCGTTTATTTCTTTTCCAGCCTTGTGCAGGAGCATCGCAGCATATACGTATTCCATATTCATCTTCCCTCCATCTTTTCCATCATACTTACTTTTCAACCTTTCTGAACCGAACTCTGGGGCGCACTCTTTTCATCTACCTCAGCTAACTTCGCACTTAAACTCAACATTTCCTTATGAGCCTTTCTGAGAAGGTCTTTCACAGTATCTGGGGTGGTTATCCCAGCGTTCAGCGCTAAGCTGTAGGCTTCCTGTTGACCCTTCTTAAGAAGATAAACAATGTTCTCGGGAAGAGGATAAGCCGCTTCCAACGACAAGTTGAAAGCGTAACGATGAGCCTCTGCGAAGCTTCCCCGAATTTCATCAAGGTCCAGCTTCAGTTCCTCTCCGGTTAGAATCAGCCCTTCGTCGTAGACAACTCGCAAGCTTAAACCAACCTCCACAGGTTTTATTCCAAGCTTCGCCAGCAAGCTCCCCAGCTGAGCTGATATAACATCTCCCTTCTTAACCACCAAAGTGTCCTTAGCCACCCAGACGCTTCCAGCCTCTATTCGGGTACGCAAACCCACAGCAGTAAACTGACTAATAATGGGACCTGGAGGCAACCCAGTGTTTCCAGCAGAGACCGTAACATCAAAAGCAGCTACGTCTCCAGCCCTAGCTTTCGCCTTAACCCTGCTCTTTTCAAGAAGAAGAGCAAGTTTGAAAGGGTTCAAGTTAGTGAAAAGAAAAATGTTGGGGCCTGTCAGATATTCTTCAAGTTTCTCTATCCCCGCTTTGTCTTTGGCTTCAGAAACAGCTCTCCGAATGAGAGAGTTTTTGACAACACGAAAATTGGCGTTTTTCTCCAGCTTTTTCTTCAGCTGTTGAAGTTGGGCGGCCCTCACCTTTTCTAGGCTGGCGATTGCTAACGCTTTGTATTGCGATAGGAGGCTGGTTATTTCTTTGACTTTGTCAGCCTTTAACAGAGTTGATTGACGGACCACCATAGACTTTCCCTACATAGCTACTTTAATTGGAGGACCCATCGAGGTTTTCAGGTAAACCGACCTGACGTTTTTGATTCCTCTTTTGAGTTTTCCTTCGATTCTCCTCACAACAGCTTGAACGTTTTCAGCTATCTCTTTATCTGTCATCTCTTCGCTGCCTACACGGCACTGAAGAACTGGTTGCCCCCGCATCCTCACCAAAACAATTTTCTGATGTTTTTCAATCTGTTCTTTTATGTTAGCATTGGGAGGCACTGGTGTAGGCATTTTCCCTCGGGGCCCAAGGGAAGCACCAAGGCTCCTACCCACGAGGGGCATGAGGGGGGCTTCGGCAATAAAGAGGTCGCAGTTTTTAGCAAGATTTTTCTGTTTTTTCTTGTCACCTATTAAAGCTTCAAGGTCGCTTCTTTCAACAACCAAGGTAGCTCCAGCTTTTTTGGCTTTCAACGCCATCTCGCCTGAGGCTATCACACAAACCTTTCTTTCTTTTCCAATAGAATTAGGTAACTCGATGCGTTCCTGAATTCTGCCCTCAGGCTTTTTCATGTCAATATTTTGCAGGTTTATGACGAGTTCTATGGACTGAGAAAACTTTCGTTCGGTAGACTTGCTTTTAACCTCTTTCACTGCAGCAAGTATGTTCTTCATGTTCAATGGCATCCTTAGAGCCTCGCGCCAATGACGTACAAGAGTCGGTTATAAAAATCTTGTTCCTATCACGCTTTTCCTTTTAGTAAGGAGTCATGTTTTCCTTCATTAATCTCCTTTTGAACTTCCCGCGGATCTTTGCCTTCCACTGTTACGCCCATGCTAACACCAGTCCCTAAAACCTCCTTAACCGCTGCCTTCAGGTCTCTGGCTAAAACATCGTCACCCTTAACTTTGGCAATTTTCACAATTTGCTCTAAGGACAAGTTCCCAATTTTATCAGTGTTAGGTGTCCCTGATCCCTTGGTTACTCCCAACTCGCTGACAAGCAACGCTGAGGTTGTAGGTGTGCCTACGCTAACTTCAAATTCTTTATTATCGGTGTCAACGATAATCTTCACCGGCACCTTCATTCCTGAATAGTCCTTGGTGATTTCGTTGATTTTGTTTACAATTGCTAGAACGTTTACTCCCAAAGGTCCAAGCGCGGGTCCAAGGGGAGGGCCAGCAGTGGCTTGTCCGCCGTTAACCAAGGCTTCAACTGTTTTCTTTTCACCCAATTTTTCATTCTTCCTTTTTGGCTTTTTCGACAAGTTTCACGTAATCGGCGTGAACTGTGATTGGTAAAGTGAAGGTGGCCTCCAGCAGCTCAAGGGTTACTTCTTCCTTTGTCTTATCGACTCGCGTTATTTTCGCCCTCATTCCTTTGAAGGGCCCGCCAACAACTTCGACGAGGTCGTTTTCATCCAGTTCTTCGATTACTGGTTTTATAACGATGTAGCGTTCTACTTCCGGAAAAGGTACAACTCCGGGGACTCGGGATCTTACATGTTTGACTCCGGCTATGGCTTTTTCTACGGAGTGAGGTCCGTTGGCTTCGATGAAAACGTAGCCTTTCAACATCTCGGGCACAAGTACTGCTTTTATCTGCAGCTCATCCATTTTCACTCTGGCTTCGATGAGGTTTGCCACATTTTTCTCTTGACCTGCAGTGGTTCGTACAACGAAGACTGCTGTTGAAAAATTTTCTTCCTCGCCCATAATTAATCAGCCCTAAAACGCATTAGATACGAGTTGAATTATGAAGCCTATTCCTCCAATGACGAGTACGCCTAAAAAGCAGATTTTTATCGAGAGCCACAGCTCAGTTCTGCCAGGTTTTTTGGCAAGTTTCAGCAATCGAGATACTGACGTAAAGAACGATCTTAGTCCCAAGGTTCCTCGCTCCTTTCAAAATTATGTTCTAATATGTAAAGTTATCCCCGAGTTTAACCTGTTTCTAACATGTTTTGGAGCGTTTTTTCTAGTTTTGACGTAGGTTAAAGTGGTTCACATGGCACAAAAGATGTTAAAAGGCAAAAAAGAGGTAATATTCAACGGTGAGTGAATGACGAAAGAGGACGAAATGCTTAAGGAACTGACAAAGATACGCGAGTTGTTGACTCCCGCATCGGCTCCGCCACCTCCAAAAGGACTGTGGAACGAATTCAAAGATTTCATATCAAAATATAAGGTCATGGGCTTGGCTGTTGCGTTCATTATAGGTGTTTATTTGGGCATCCTAGTTCAATCACTCGTTGCAAATTTGCTTATGCCAGCAGTAGGCCTCGCAATACCTGGACTTGACAATTTAGCTAGCCTCACATTTAATGTCGGAGAACAAGTGTTTGGTATCGGTAACTTCTTGGTGGCTCTGATTACATTCATCATTGTAGCCCTTGTAGTCTTCATACTAGTGAAAGTCACCAAGCGCTGGGGAATAATGTAATCTTTTCCCACTTCCACCTTTTTTCAAGCCCTAAACTCTTTCTGAAGGCAAGCCAAGCTCTTCCACTGCCGCAACTACTTTGGGTTTGTCTGCTCCTTTGATTCCCTTCCAATCAAGAACCGCAGAATCCACGGTTTCCACGGTTCTTTCAACACATTGCTTTATCATCTCAGCGTCAACTTCAGAAAGCGCATACTTCGGAATTATGTGACCAAACGCCTTCTTAGTGGTCAACGCTATTTTCGTAAATTTTTTGTTATAATGTGGTCCACCGATTCCTAACGCCACAGAATAACTGGGCTGTTCAGAAAGGGTAGCTATTGCCGCGTGCGCCACAACCTCGGCAGCTTCAGTGTCCTTCCACTGTTTCGGCGAACTTCCCAGTTCTACGAACATTGTTGGCACATCCAAAGAAGGACCGTGATGGGTGCACTCGTAGGAAACTTCGTAGTTGATTCCCTGCTTATCCCTCAGTTTTGCCATTTCTAAGAGGGCTTTCTTCATGGCTCCTGCGGGCGAGGTGGAGACTGTTCTAGGTTTTCCGCCGAATTTAGCTTCTGAGAGGTTGCCGGGTGTGTGCACAGATAGGGTGGGGATGCCTTTGGCGCTGCTGTGTCTAGAGAGGAAGATAAGCAGTTGCGGGTTGAAGAGGTCGCCCAAAAACTGGGTGTCCACTATTTCTGTGTTGACGAAAAGCAGTTTGATTTTTTTGTTCTGAAGGGTTCTTGAGTACACGGGGTTTTTGTGGAATGTTTCTGAGAGTTTTTCGAAGTTGTAGTGGTCTATGAGTTTTTTGGCGATGTTCATGCCAGCTACATCTTTTGTTGAAGCTACGAACAGGGTCAAAGTTGTTGTCGTCCTTGAATGTTTATTGTGGGTGGTTGGAAGATTAAGGTTTTCATGGAGATGTGGTGTTTGAAAGCAAATTTTGCTATGTTTGTTTCAATTCTGTTGAACGTTTGGAAGGATGATTGATTGAAATTGTTGGTATTGATTAGGTGGAAAGAAAGTATAGAGAAAAGTACCATGACTGTTTATATGATAGTGTTTCACTATATTGAGTGCGCCAAGGAGAGGGACGGGAGAGATTGAAGAAGATTCGGATAAAGAGGTATCCTCCTCGATGCTTTCCAGCAAAGTCTTTATGGGAAATCGTGGCTGTTCCACCTGATTCTGAGAAGGACATCGAGTTTAAGATGCTCTACAAAGCGAACCCTAAGCATCCGGCTGTGATAGCGGAGATGACAGAGGTTGTGGAATTCGAAGTCAATGATAAAGCCTTCAAGGAATTAACGTGGTTATTCAAGAAATACAAAGTGCCATGTAGACCTACCGACGAAGGGGTAGAGATTAAGCACATTAAAACCAAATCCAAGTTCATCAACGACAAGAATCGCTGAAATCTCTCCACATTTTTTACAAAAAAGATTTTATTCTACATGAAGCGTTCAAGCTTCGTTAATCCAATTATTTCGTCGAAGTCTAATCCTAATGCATCTAGGACTTGGTCGAAGGTTGATTGCAGGTATGCTACATATTTGTCTACGTCTATTTCGCTGTTGGTGGCTATTTGGACGGGTTTAACTCGGGGTTCCTTCATAACTTTGACAAAGCTTATCAGGTCTCCAGCCTTTAACTCGTAACCCATCTTCTCAAGCTCAAGTGCTGCTTTCACATGCTGCGGAGTGGTTTTGGTGTAAGCTTTCGGAACCTTGCCTAAAACAACGTGGAACGCCAGTTCTTGTGGATTTTCGCCCCAGCGCCGCTGCTTCAACCGCAAGTAACGGTCCCGAACGATCTTCCGAATCTCCTTTTTGGCTTCTTCGAATTCTGCGGGTGATTGCACTTCACCTAGGCGTTCTTCCATTTGGTCAAAAGCCTTTTTGATGTAAACTGGTATGTGTCTCTTTTTTCCTGTCATTCCTTTGACGTCTACGCTGCCATCCTCTAAGATTCCAAGGTAGTTCTTTTTGCGGGAGCTGAAGACAGCGTAGCGATAGAATTTTTCTACGTCCAGTTCCATTCCCAATGTCTTTTCTGACCAGTCTTCCAGAATTTTTATCTGCTCTAGGGAGGGGTTCTTGAGGAAGATGCTGTCTGTGTCTCCGTAAAGCACTTCTATGTTCAATGTTCTGGCTTTTTCTATGGTTTGGGTTATGACGTGTCTGCCGATGGCTGCTGTGGCTTCGGCGACTGGTGGGCAATATAGGCTGAAGGCTGGGGCGCCGAAAACTCCGTAACTTGCGTTCAAAATTACTTTGAGGGCGCTTTGGATTACGTTGTACCAGCTTCGCAGGTCGTCTGGTAAAGTTTTGTCTTTGGCTTTTAGTTTGTACCATTTGACTCTGAGGTCTCTGAGGGAGCCTATCAGCAGGCTTTCGAGGGCTTTTTTCTTTGTGCATATCCAGTGTGGGGTTTCGGGAACTTTGTTTGTTTTGCATTCTTCGTGGGAGCAGAGCAGGGTTTGGTAGCCTAGGTTGTAGACTTTTATGATGGATGGGTATAGGCTGGCGAAGTCCATCACTGCGACGTTGAAGTGGACGCCGGGTACGGGTTCAACCACGATGGCGCCTTTGTATTTTTTTCCTTTTATGATGGCTTGGGTTGTTGTTCCTCCTTTTAGGGTGAGTATGTCTTCGCTGTTTGGGATGAGCATGTTTCTTTGGCGGTGTTCGTGGTAGAGGAAGTTGCGTATCCAGCGGGAGACGCCTTGGCGGCTGACGTCTTCCATGGGCATTCTGGCTATTCGTGAGAGGGCTAGGATTAGTTTCATGAGGAGGTTGTCGTTGAAGGTTGTTAGGTTTAGTGTGATTTTTGCGTCTCTTAGGTTGTATAGGGCGAGTTCTGTGTAGGTTAGTTGGGAGAAGGGTTTGTCTAGTTCGATTTTTGGGAGTTCTAGTATTGCGGTGCCGATTGCGTCTAAGCTTACGTCTCGGTATTTGTTGCCGAAGGCGTAGATTTGGATTGATCGGTTGAAGAAGAGTTTGTAGAGGTCGATGTGTATGCCATGTTTGAGGCTGCATGTTCTTCTAGCAACTTCTATGGGAATCTGATTTCTTTTGAAGTTGAAGTGTTTTGTTGCCCGGTTGTATAAGTAGCGTAGATCGAAGTCGTCGCCGTTAAAGGTTAAAACGAAGGGATAGTCTTGGATGGCGTCGAAGAGTTTTTGGAGCAGTTTTTTTTCATCATCAAAAAATTCAACAATCACGTCTGAAGGCAGGTTTTCTGTGCCGTTTTTGATGCCTTCCCGTTTCAGGATTAGGGTTTCTTTTTTGTTGTCTGAGCCATATATTGTTACGCAGATTATTGGGTAGGCGGCTTCGTGGGGGTCGGGGACGCGGGTTGGGACGGGTGAGCTAACTTCGATGTCGAGCGCGGCTCTTCTGAATTGGGGAGCGGGGGACTCTAGGAGGGTTGCCCATTTTGTTACGCTTTTGGCGAATTCTTCGGATACTCCGTGGAATAGGCTGAGGATTTTTTTTACTGTGTCTTCGGATGATCTGGGTTTAACTGGGACGAGTTTGCCTTTTTCTATTTTGTATAGCATGCCGGGTGCTAGGTTGTTGTCGTAGATGTAGGATTGGTAGTATCTGATGTAGGATTCCCACACTTTCGCGGTTTCTTCCAAGCCGGTTAGTGCTCGGTAGTCTTCGGGGATTATGTCTCGGATGCAGCCGCTTGGTCGACCGCCTATTGCCAATGGGTCTTTGGCTACGACTTTTGTTACCTTCACCTGCTTGTCCTCAAGAGGATCAAATTTCTCTATAACTTCGAGATGATCAAAGCCGGGGTGGCTTGTTAGGCGGTTGAGTTTTTTCAGTTCTTCTGGGGGCAGGTTTGTGAGGCAGTAGGGTTTGTGTCCGGTTGTATCGTCCCAGAAATAGATTTTTTGGGTTTCAGGTTCGTACAGTTTGAGGGATGCAAGCCCTTTTTTTCCTTCGTATGTGGCGGATACGAGGTATGAGGGAGGCAGGTCTTTCGGATAATCTGGATAAACAGCTTTTTTCTTTTCTGGTTGAGGCTTTTTTG
Source organism: uncultured Candidatus Bathyarchaeia archaeon (assembly GCA_964618695.1). GTDB lineage: Archaea > Thermoproteota > Bathyarchaeia > Bathyarchaeales > Bathyarchaeaceae > Bathyarchaeum. The sequence continues at coordinate 122,763 of CAZUDX010000005.1, forward strand.
GAGTTGGGGCAGCTTCTGTTAACTTCTTTTTTGTTTTGGGTTGAGGGTTGCCGCAGAAGTCTAACAGGTTTTGGCTGCTCATAGTTGTTCGATTCCGTATGGGTATATTTGTTTGTCCCATTAAAAAAATCTGTGATAGAACGGTAGACAGGTGCTTGTTAGGGCCTGACGCATTCTGCTTTGGGTCTGAAGGGACGTTTTCGCTTGGGTCTACTATGTTTTCGGCAACGCTTGACGCAAACCATTATGCCCTCTTGAATCTCGAAAACACAACCACAAATATCCGTTTGTTGATCAGCCAACCTGTTCTCCCTGCCTTTTCTACTGGATTAGACACAATATAAATTGTTCCAAGAATGCTTAATGGGTTCCTGTCCGTGGATGTAAGGAAATATTTTCAAAAAAGGATGGAGCTGAAACAAACGTTAGGTGAAAAAAACATCAAGGTGAGGAATAGTGACGCTTAAGACAACTTTGATAAATCAAGGCAAGAAAGCATTGTTAACTATTGCATACATTGCTAAGGAAGAAGTGATGTTTGCTGTAGAAAGTTACAAGGTCAAGAGTCTCATTCGGAAAGCACATGCTAAAGACAGAATCGAACGAACATTAGCACGCGCAAAACTTAAGAAGTGGTTCCCAGAGGTTTTCGAAGTTTTGGACTTGTAAAATTTTTTTGTGATTTTGAAAAGTCCAACTAATTTCAATTTTTTTGACCGTGTTTCTCGTAATCAGCTACAACACCAAAACTATTAAAATCCCTTTGATGAGACTTTAGTAGAGTTTCAATGGAGAAAAAAAATCAAGAGCAGTTAATTCGTGGCTTTCTTTTTGCTTGCACAAAGAAGACTGAAAGCGACTGTTTCGAAAGGATGTTGTTCGGAACAGACAGGGTTTATGCTCCAATAGTTATTAGGGTCAGGAAAGGAGACCTGTTATTTCTTAACAATTTAGATACAGATGTTTTGTATGGTGTTTTTAGAGCCGTCTCAGATGGTGATTCGAACATTCAACCTGACGCATGGAAGGGAAAATATCCATATCAAGTCAAAGCAGATATTGTTGGAGAAAAAACATCGCTGGAAAATGCAAGAAAACATCTAAAAAAACTTGGTATAAAGAGAAACATGCCAATCGTTGGTAAAAAATTAACAAATCTTCTAGACCTTTTCATACCTAATCCTCTTTTAATAAATTCTGAAACGGATTTAGAAGGAAACCAACTATCTAGCTTACTAGGAGAATATAAAGAAAAAATTAAAAAGAGAATAAATGAGCGAGACATCGAAGAGGAGATTCCACTAGTAGAGGCTACAACTCTCTGGGACTTTCCAAGACAAAGTTATGGATTAACTCCGAAGGGAGACAATAAGTATCAAGGAGTTACTCCTGCTCTGATAATTTTCAATTTAGTATGGAGATATACAGAGATTGGAGATTTAGTTGTTGACCCCATGTGTGGAAGCGGAACAACAATAGATGTCTGTAAAGAAGAAAAAAGAAAAGTGATTGGGTTTGATATTCACCCTGTTCGGGATGACATAATTCAAAATGATGCCAGAAAAATTCCGCTTGAAAATGACTCAGTAGATATGGTGTTCATTGACTCTCCTTATGGCGATAACATACGATACAATCCACATTCCGATTCTATTGGTAAAATCTCTAGTGAAAAAGAAGAATTTTATGACGAACTTGAAAAAGTAATGTCCGAATCACATAGAATTTTGAAAGAAGGAAAAGTGTTAGGATGGCTCATTGGCGACCAATGGGTAAAAAAGAAATTCACTCCAGTTGGGCTGAAGATTTACGAAAGATTGTGTAAATACTTTGAACCTGTTGACATCATATGTGTTACCCGTAAAGGTCAATCCTCAAATACGGGAATGTGGGTCAATCGAGCAAGGCGATTCAATTTTTATTTGCGAGGATTCAAATATCTTATTATTGTAAGAAAATCTCCAAAGAAAATGCCTTCAACTAAAAAATCTCGCAAAGTTCAATGGACTCGATATAAAAGAGGGCGATAAAATGAATATTAAAGACCTGATTAGATTGTATGAAGAAAAGAGAAAAAAATACGGAGAAAACACCTACAAACATGTATCCGAATTGCTAAGTGAAGCAAAACGCTTTCATTATGAAGATTGGTCAAAGAAACCAACTCCAAGTGGTGACCATGAACAATCATGGCGAGCTTTTAAAGGGAAAAATTACGAAAAACTCGTTTTATACATTATCAAGAAAGAGGTTGAAGGTTTAGGACTAAAAATTGTAAATGGAAATAGACTTGAAAAAACATTGACTAAAAATCTCCCATTAGAACTAAACAAGGTGAAGAGAAACTTGATGATTGATTATGGTGAATTTGGTTCTCATCTTCCTGATGTTGACCTTATTATCTATCGACCTGTATCTTGCAGAGTAATTGCGGTTGTTTCTGGAAAAATAACTTTAAGGGAAAGAATAGCTCAGACAGGATATTGGAAAATCAAATTATGTGATGATGACCTAACGAAGCATATTAAGGTCTTCTTCATAACTCCTGACGAAGACGACACTCTTTTGACAAAAATTCCAGCTAAAAAAGGAAGGGCTATTGTTGAAATTGATACTGATGGAGCTTATGTTATGAGTCAATCACAAGTTGAAGAAAGTAACAAAGTAAAAATGTTTGATAAATTCATTCCAGACCTACGAAAATTATTGGCGAAATTCCCAAAATCAAATTGAGAGAGGAAAAGATGAAAATCTTAATGATTTCAGATAATCCTGAAAGACCAAGTTTTCACCAAATCGAAAATCTAAGAGAAGTTCTTCAAAGCAAACTGCAAAAGAAAATAGATTTACTTGTATTTTCTCAAAAATTCTTTATTTTTAATGAACAAAAAATTGAAAAACATACTTTTACCCAGTTGCTAAATGAATTGAAATTGATATTAGATAGAGGTCTTTACTCACTCTTTGTCATTTCGTTAGAAAAATCAAACGGTGAGAAGTTATTCTTTTCTAAAGACAATAACATATTGGATATGATTTCAAAATATCGAGATAAATCAACAGTTTTGATTTTTACTGCTCAATCAGTATTGAATCATGTCAAAGAAATTAATGAACACAATAAACTAGAACTTAAACTATATCTCTTTCCTCGTAGAGGTGTTTCTAAAATCTCTAGAGAGTTTAAACAACAAGTATTGAAGATGTTATAATCTACCCCCTCCCCTTTCACAAATTTAATTTTCAACAAAAGTTCAGCTAAACACCGCGGTAGGGTTGTTGAGTGGTGTTACTATTAGCTAAAAAATTTTTGGACAATAATACTTCATTGTTGAAAACAGCCTTTTTTCAAAAAACCAGAGGACAATTATTTTTTCTTTTTTGCGAGCATTTTGTCTAATGTGGGTTTTAGTTTTTGGTTTTCTGCTTTGATTTTTTCTGGTCCCAAAGCTTCCAGTTGTTCGCTCATTTCTCTCATGATGGCGGCGAATTTGACGCCTTCTGCTGCTGAAACGTATTCCACCCTGAAACGTTCTGGACTTAACCCCAGCTTCTCAAACATCCCCGCCAAAGCATCCATCCGGTCCCTCATCTTATAATTCCCAGAAATGTAATGACAATCATACGGCAAGTGACATGCACCTATCAAAACCATTCCAGCGCCCTGCCTGAAAGCCTCCACAACAAAATCCCGATCCACCCTGCCCGAACACATAACACGAATCGCCCTCATAGTAGGGGGATACTCGAAACGGCTTGTTCCAGCCAAATCAGCACCCGCATAACTACACCAATTACAAAGGAAACCCAAAATCTTGCTCTCAGGATTATCTTCTAAAGCAGCACGAATCTGAGCCAAAATCTGAACATCCGTAAAATGCCTCTGAGTAATCGCATCAGACGGACACTCAGCAACACAAGTGCCACACCCGTGACACATAGCAGCCGTCACCGAAGCAGCCTTGCCTTCAGGAGCCTTAATCGCGCCGTAAGGACACTTACTCACACAAATGGCACATTTCACCCTCACGTTTCGGCATTTACTCGGATCAACATCAGCAATAATAGGCTCAATCTTCCAAGTAGGCTGAGACAAAACAGTAGCAGCACGCGCCGCAGCCCCACTACCCTGACTTACACTATACGGAATATCCTTAGGTCCCTGACAAGCCCCAGCCAAAAAAATCCCATCAACAGACGTATCCAAAGGCTTAAGCTTCGGGTGACTCTCCATGAAAAACCCGTCCGCCCCCCGCGTAATACTCAAAATCCTAGCAACCTCATCCGTCCCCTTGCTCGGAATCGCCGCAGTGCTCAAAACAACAAGCTCAGCCTCCAACTCCAACGGGTCACCAAGCGTCATATCCTCAGCACGAATCAAAAGATTCTTCGTCTCAGGATCCTCGTTGACCTGTGACACTCGTCCCCGAATGAAGTTCACTCCCAGTTCGCGGGCTCGTCTGTAAAACTCTTCGTAGCCTTTGAAGTGAGTACGCATATCCATATAGAAAATGTAAACCTCAACATCATCGCGGTACTTCTCCTTCAGCAACACAGCATTCTTCAAAGCATACATACAACAAAAACCAGAACAATACTCATACTTGTTAACGTCCCTTGAACCAACACACTGGATGAAAGCCACAGAATGAGGCTTCTCACCATCAGAGGCACGAATAACCTTGCCGCCGGTTGGACCCGCCGCCAAAATTAGCCGTTCAAACTCCATGGCTGTGATGACGTTGTCGAATCTGCTGTAACCGTAACGGCTATCATCGTAGGGCTTGTAGACGTCAAAACCAGTTGAAACAAGAATTGTTCCCACTTCAAGTTCGACCTCCTCCGGTTCCTGCTCAAAATTGATGGCTTGACGTGCACCACAAGCGTCAACACACTTGAAACATTCGATGCAGTAATCCCTGTTGATAGTGTAAACCAAAGGAACAGCCTGATCGAAGGGCACCGAAATCGCCTTCCTAACACCCAAATTCTCGTCCCACTCGTTAGGAAACTCTATCGGACAAGCATCCCTGCACTCTCCACAGCCAGTGCAGTTCTCGGCAATAACGTATCGGGGATTTTTTCGAATCTTAACATTGAAGTTACCCACAAAACCTTCAACACTAACAAGGTCGGCATACGATAATATTTCGATATTAGGATGACGGGAAACGTCCACCATCTTCGGTCCTTCGATACAAATAGAACAATCCAAAGTTGGGAAGGTCTTGTCCAACGCAGCCATGTGACCGCCAATACTTTCGCCTTTCTCAAGCAAGTAAACCTTGAAGCCCATATCAGCCAAGTCTAGCGCCGAGTTTATTCCTGCGATTCCCCCACCGATTACGAGTGCCTTGTTAGTCACAGGAACCTCCATCGTCTCAAGCCTCTGAAGCAACTTCGCCTTCGCAACAGCCATCTTCACAATCTCTTTAGCCTTATCAGTCGCCTCCTTAGGCGTGCTAGGATGACACCAAGAAGCAAACTCCCTTATATTCGCCATTTCAAAAAGATACGGATTCAACCCTGCATCAGCAACAGTTCTCCGAAAAGTCGGCTCATGCATCCGAGGCGAACAAGCAGCAACAACAACCCGGTTAAGATTATGCTCCTTGATAGCTTTCCTGATTTCCTCCTGCCCCGGATCAGCACACGTATAACGATTATCCAAAGCCACCACCACATCAGGCAACGTCCGCGCATACTCAGTCAACTCTTTCACGTCGATCACACCAGCGATGTTAAGACCGCAGTGGCAAACAAAGACGCCTACTCGAGGCTCCTCAGACATAGTCCTCCACCTCTCGGGGAAATCTGCTTTTCATGGATTCATGCAGTTTCTTTCCACTTTTGGTTTTTAGTTCCTTTGTCATAGCCTTGGTGGAACCAAGTTTTTCAAGCGCTTTATTCCACGCACCAGAACGAACCACAGTATGACGTATGCTTGTCCGATTAAGCTCTAGGGTTCCTTCTATTGGGCAGGCAACGTCGCATACGCCACAGTAGACGCAATTCAACTCGTTAACATGCACTTTTCCATCATCCGAAAGATACAGAACACCGGGGATTGGACAGACGTCAAGGCAGTCGTGACACCCTTCAGGACATTTTTCACGGTGAATTCTGAGGCTTCCATGAAATATTTTTTCTATTTTTATCGCGCCGTCTGGAAATTTCATTTCGCAAAGCCGACAGCAAGGACACGAGTCGGTGTCTACCTTCAAGGTAACTTTGAGGCTTGCTTTGTCTGGTCGGGAGGTCGGGTCTGTAACTTCTTTTCCGTCTGCGGTGTGCACACTTACTTTGATGAGGTTTAGGGGACAAGGCTCCTCAATTTCTGCACATTCCAAACCGCATTTGCTTTCGTCAACAGTAATCTCGCGTATGAGCTGTGGAAAACTTTCGCTGTCAACAACAGGAATCACGTGTTCTCCGTTTATTTTCAAGCTTAAGGCTCCGAAGGGACAAAGGGCTTCGCAAACGCCGCAGTATGTACATTTTTCTTCGCTGAGGGTTACTGTGGGAGGTTTTGCTGCTTCTCCTTCTGTTTTTGGGGTTTTTTTGACTTCGATGGCTTCGCGGGGGCAGATTGTCATGCAGATACCGCAGCCAGTGCATTTGTTCTTGTCTAAGGTAAGCGAATATTGTTTGGCGTGCAAAATCATCTCTATGATAAGTTCGTTTCCGTTTTCTTTTTTAAGCAGTTTTACGGGCGTTTTCTATCACACCCAAACAGTGTTACCTTAGGCTCTTTGGGATGGTTCCGTTTTGAAGTGAATTAGGCTGCATGACCTGTAATAAACCTTATTGATTGCTACTTATGACACTCAACATTCTTATGTAACAAAAAATTGGGTGAAAGTGTTAAATTGGAACTATTATGTTTCGGGGCGGAAGCAGATGAATATGTAGTAACACGGAAGATGTTTTTCAATAAGGACTAGTCTAAAGTTCTATTTTCCTCTGTAATTCTTTGAGAATCTGCTTTTCTATGATTGCGGCTCCCTTACCCAGAATCAGCTCTAAACTTCGGTTGAAGTCACCTATCTTTGCAAGGCTTTGGTTTCGAGGAATTTTATGGCGTCTTTCTACGAAACTGAAAATTGTTTCAGTTGCTTCTTCACCTAATATGCGATGAAGTTCTCCAGTAATAGCACCAAAGCAAATTTTGTCATTATCTAGGAAGTCTTTGCCAGTTAAGGTGTTTTTGTGTGCTTGAATAAGATGCAAGAATGCGTGGTCGTTTAACCTAACTTGCTCTATGCTATATGCACACGTAGCTGAAATGGGAACTTGAATATTCTTCCGAGGGATTTTTCATATTCAAGCCACTCTTCAACCATACCATTTTTTGTGAAACGATCAAAGATTTTGGTGGCATCCCCTGATGCGTAAAGCCCTTCAAAACCACTATCTAGACTTTCGTCAAGGATGCTTCTGGCTTGTTCCAAAATTCTATCGACGCGAAATTCTCCATCTGGGGTATAAAGTTGGTTGAGGTCATAATTCTCAGTTTTTTTGGGTCGTCAACTTCTAACCCGAATTTTTTCATTTCAAACCGAACTTGTTCAGCGTCTTCTTCGCTTGCTACATATACGGCTGAACAACCATTATCCAGTCCAACCTTCAAATTAGAGAACAACAGGCTTTGTTTCTCTTGGGGAGAGACATAAAAACAGACGTTATGGTCACCTAACTTAGCATTTGGAATAAACAGCGGACTCAAAACCGTGGGCAGCAGTTTTTTATCATTTCACTTTTTACGGTTATAAGCCTTATTGCCCACTGCTTCTTGGACACAAAATAAACGGGCAAGGCCCTCCAGAAAAACCAACTTCCTTTTATTCGGTAGTGTTTAAGAATGGCGATTCTCAAATCTTTTCTGAGGCGAATCTTGTATGGAACGGATAACTATGGCTCATGGAGCCGGCGGAACCATTATGAGCGATCTGATTAAAAATTACGTGTTAAAACGTCTTGGCGGAAGCAGTGCTGAGGTTCCGCTGGAAGCCCTAGACGATTCTGCAGTAATAGATAACATAGTTTTAAAGTCTGATTCTCATGCTGTAAAACCGCTCTTCTTTCTAGGCGGGGACATAGGGAGACTGGCTGTGGCGGGCACAGTCAACGACATAGCGATGGTTGGCGCTGAGCCCTTGGCTCTAACATGCGGTTTAGTGTTGGAGGAAGGACTGCCCCTAGCAGATTTGGAGAAAATCTTGGAGAGCATGGAGAAAACCTGCAGAGAAGCTGGGGTGTACATAGTTACTGGAGATACAAAAGTTGTTGAGAAATGCGGTTTGGGAGGATGCGTAATCAACACTTCTGGAATAGGTAAGAGAAACGAGGCGCTAGACAATAACATTGCTGAGGTCCAGAAGCATCGTGCCTTTAATTCGCGTTGGGTCCTAGACTCTAACTTGAGAAAGGGCGACAAAATATTGATTTCAGGCACAATCGGAGACCACGGAGTGACCATCCTTTCAGCTCAGGAAGGCTACAATTTTGGAAGCCAAATCAAGTCTGACGTGGCTCCCCTGAATAAAGTGGTGATGAAGTTGTTGGATGTTGGCGGAATCGTCTCCATGAAGGATCCTACTAGAGGAGGCTTGTCTAATTCGCTGAATGAGTGGAGCCAAAAGTCTGGGGTCGGCGTAATGCTGCAGGAAGCTAAGGTGCCGATTAGGGGAGACGTGAAGGCTGCCTGCGAAATGCTTGGTTTAGACCCGATGGAGATTGGGAATGAAGGCAAGGTGCTCATAGGAGTTGTGCCGCAGAAGGCTGAAGAAGTCTTGTCTACCTTAAGAGAGACCAAGATAGGCAAAGGCGCTCAAATAATAGGCGAAGCCACCGACGACTTCAGCGAGGTTGTTCTCGAAACGGTGGTTGGCGGAAAAAGAGTCGTGGCGCCTCCCATCGGAGACCCGGTTCCAAGAATCTGCTAACAAGCAATGTGTGCTTAAGGGTTATTTCTCCTCAGAAACAGAAAAACAGCAATCAAGATAATGGCTATCACAATAATCCCTGCAATTAGATACAACCACGGAAAACCTGTACCATCCCCGCCTGATGCAGCTTCTATAATGATGGATTGAGTTTGGCTTTCGCTGGGCAAACGCGTTTCGTCACCGTTCCAACTAGCCTTGACTTCCCATGTTCCCGCTGTTGTCGGTGACCAAACATATGAGTAGCCACCTTCCGAGTCCGTTGAAACTGTTGCAATTGTGGTCCAATCTCCGCCATTAGGTCTTCCCTGAATTAGTATGCTGGCTTCTGCCAATGAGTGAGAAAGTGAACCGCTTATGGTGGTTGTTTCTCCAACAGTTATGGTGGTTGGTGATAATGAACATGAAATAAAACTACTGTCTGTTTGTCTTTTCTCTAAGGTTATGGTGTCTGATATGCTGGCGGAATCCAGTCCTGCGCCGTTCCTGAATTGTACATAAACAGTTTTTGTTCCGTCACCTGAAGTTAACTCCCAATACTTTGAAGTAAAATATTCTTCCCAGCTTGACCATGAAGACCCATCATTGCTAATGCGCATTTCAGCAACACCAGACTCTGGGTCCTCGGCGGAGAGAGTTAGGGTTACTAACTCGGAATAAGTCGTTTCTTCATCTCCTCCTTTTACCTGCACAATCTCCACGGAGCCTGTGGGAACAGTCTTATCCAATTTGATTCCGACTAGAACTTTGTGGGGAAGCTCTTCGTTGTCAGCGTTGTCTACGCTCCAATACTCCAGCTTGTTGTTGGCGCCTTCTGTAGTAATATATGGTTGCCCATCAGCGTCGACACTCATGGTGGCTCCGTCATTAATCTTGTAATAAATTTCTGATGTTCCACTGACGTCGTTGGTGTCCGTTAGAGTAATCGTGAAGTCTGCAGTTCGCCATTGACCATCATAATCATCAACTGTTCCCAAAGCGTTCACATTAATGCTCTTATACAAAATGTCAAAATCAGTGCCAGCGCCACCATAATCTGTGTCGTCGCTCCACGCTATGTGAACGGCCCCGTCTGAACCAACATCCAACGAAGGATTATACGCCCCCATTGTGCTCTCTGTTGAAACAACCTCTATTGTGGTCCAACCAGCCCCCTGAACAAACCTCCTATAAAAAATGTCATAATCAGCGCCGAAACCAGCATAATCAGTATCGTCTTGCCAGGCAATGTGAACGGTCCCATCTACGCCAACACCTAATGAAGGAGAATAAAGGCTGGCTGTACTCTCTGTTGAAACAACCTCTGTGGAGGTCCAACCAGTTTCTGGCACGAATCTTTTATACAAAATGTCTTGAGGAACGCCGGAAACCCCATGGTAGATGTAGTCGTACCATGCTATGTGAACTGTCCCATCTACGCCAACACCCAGAGAAGGATACCGACAGGTTTCTGTGCTCTCCGTTGAAACAACCTCTGCTGTCGTCCATCCAGTATCTGGCACAAACTTCCTATAAAAAATGTCATAATCAGCACCGGGTTCACCATAACCCTTATCGTCGTGCCATGCTATGTGGACTGTTCCATCGGGACCAACATCCAAGGAAGGAGAGCGAGAGTCGTCTGTGCTCTCCGTTGAAACAACTTCAACTGATGTCGTCCAGCCAGTATCTGGCACAAACTTCCTATAAAAAATGTCATAGTCAGCGCCGGAACTACCATAGTCAGTACCGTCTTCCCATGCTATATGGACTGCTCCATCTGAATCAACATCTAAAGAAGGAGAATTGGAGCTGTTTGGGCTTTCTGTTGAAACAACCTCAGTTAATGTCCAACCAGCCCCCGGCTCAAATCTCTTATAAAAGATGTCACGGTCAGTGCCTGAACCGCCATAATCAGTTTCGTCTAACCATGCAACGTGAACGGTTCCATCTGAACTAACACCCAAAGAGGGACCATAAGAGTCGTCTGTGCTCTCCGTTGAAACAACTTCTGTGGTGGTCCACCCAGTTCCCGGAACAAACCTCTTATAAAAAATGTCTCTGTCTGTGCCTGAACCGTCATAGTTTGTTTCGTCGCGCCATGCTATGTGGACTGTTCCATCGGGACCAACACGTAGGGAAGTGGAAACGGAGTCGTCTGTGCTCTCCGTTGAAACAACTTCAACTGATGTCGTCCAGCCAATGCAATATACGTGGATGCAGGCAAACATGATCAAAAGTAACGATGTTATTATCAAGATTGCAGTTGCACGTGTCTTGGATTTGATCTTCATCTTTTATTCTTCCGTTTTAAAAAACAATGACACAAGTAGTTGGCTCTTAAGAATTAAAGATTTTCCGCCAAACAATAATCTTGTTGTCGCTTAGAAGATGAATCCGGACTCAAATAAGCTAACAAACAAGAGTAATCCAATTGTTACTACATCAAGTCACTTCCCATCTAAGCGCTAACGCCACCTTCAACCTTTTTCAGAACAGGTAAGTTGTCAGCTGAAATTTTTATGTGTGCATTAAAATTTAACCCAAACCCAAACACCCCCAAACGATTTGTTATTAGTCAAAGTTTCTTGACTAAGAACTGTGTGTTTTAGTCAATTTTCCTTGACAAAAACCCTTTTTGGATTCACTAAATAATATATTGATGATGCTAATGTTGAGACTTCTTAGTGGGAAAACACTAACTCTAATTCTACTTCTGTTTTGTAGTCTATGGGTCGCTCTTCCAATTGTTGATGTTGGAAAGGCTACTTTCTGGTCTACCCCTGAACTTCCTTCACCCATTTACATCCGGAGTGACGGAAGCATTGAACCGTCATCAGGCATCCAGAAAATCGGAGATACGTACATTCTTACAAACGATATCGAAAATTACATTGAGGTTCAGCGAGACCATATCGTAATTGACGGGAATGGCTTCAGCATCACTCAAGCTCCAATTAACACGAGCGGATTTATGATTCCAGCGGGCTTCTATCCGGCAATTCAATTGAACAACAGAATGAATGTGACCGTGCAAAACATAAAGATACACGATTGTATTTCAGGCATCACTTTTCAGAGTGCCACAAACATTACCGTAACTAACAATACAATCACGGGCATAAGCGAATTCACTATCTTCGCCGGCTCTTCTAGCAATTGTACAATATCCAAGAATGAAATAGCAAACAATTACGTTGGAACTGGAATACTAGTTATCAATTCTACAAATATCCACATATCCGAGAACAACATAAAAAGAAACAGCATTGGCATAAATATACCTGGTAGCGGTTACCCTAGCCATTACCTTACCATAACCCAAAACAACATATCCGGCAACACCGACACAGGCGTGCGCGTTTCCGGAGGATCCAAAACCAGCTTGGTTGGAAATAGGATAGAAAATAACGGCGTTGGCTTTGACGTTTCCTTTACCAACTGTACAGTTCACCACAACAACTTTGTAGATAACCATGAAAACGTGGATAGCAATTCATGTTGGGGTCCATGGGATGACGGAAGAGAAGGCAACTATTGGAGCGATTACAACGGCACAGACCAAGATGGCGACGGCATAGGAGATACGCCTTACATTGTTGAAATACCATGGACATGGATTGAACCAACAACTAACATTACGATAACCAACGGTGCCAATGCTCAAGACAACTATCCACTTATGCAATCAGTCGATATTACAGTAATTCCAGAGTTTCCATCATGGATTATTCTACCCTTACTTATTGTAGTAACTTTGGTTGGTGTCATTAGCAGAAATAAAATTAGAAAGAAAGGTTTAGAATGAAAAAGGTTTCAACAGTCATTTTGATTCTGTTACTTTGTTCTGTTTGGGTAGATATTCAGAATGTCGGGATAGTGAAAAGCCAAGACAGCTCTGTCTTCATAAGAGCTGATGGAAGTGTGGAGGGAACGGATAAGCTTCTTCGTGATGGTGATGTCTATATTTTTACAGGCGAAATTTCTAATAGAAAAATTTTGGTTGAAAAAGACAATATTGTGATTGATGGAGCAGGTTACACTCTATTAGGAACAGAAGGTAGAGGTATCGTTCTCTCAGAAAGAAACAATGTCACCGTAAAGAACGTGAAAATAGAGATGGAAGGCGGATATGGAATTTACCTTGTTGACACCTCAAACTGCATAATCTCTAGTAACACCGTAACTGGTGACGCCTACAATATCAAGTTGTGGAGGTCAGTTAACAATACAATTGAAGAAAACACAGTAACGAATGCTTTTCGGGGCATCCTAATCTACGACTCTCACAACAACATTATTACAGGAAACATCGTAAAAGATGGCGTAGTAGGCATTGAACTCCATGATTGTGAAAATAACGTATTCAGAAACAACCAAATGAGAAACAACCGAGCCAATTTTGAAGTCCGTTCTTACCCAACGTATAGGGTCGTCAATGATGTTGACACTTCAAACACGATTGATGGGGCGCCAATTTATTACTGGGTTGACGAAGAAAACAGAACTATACCGTCTAATGCTGGATGTGTGGTGTTAGTAAATTGTACACGTATAACTGTTCAAAATCTGCACCTCGCAAAGAATGGGCAAGGCATACTGCTGTTTTCTACAACCAACTCGACATTAAATCAAAACACAATAACAGGTGCAGGTGGTAGAGGAATAGAGCTTGTTCACTCTTCAAACATTAATCTCCTAGAAAATACTGTTCAAAACTTTTCAAGCGGTATTCATCTTCAAGAGTCTTCCAATAATCTCATCAAGAAAAATTCAATAATTTACAATGATCGAGGTATTATGATTGAATCAAACTCGAAAGAGAACACTATTTTGGAAAATGAAATTGCCTCGAACGATTATGGCATCAGCGAAAGTGGAGGAAGCAACATCATTTCTAAAAACAAAATAAGAGCAAATAATTTTGGCATCTCAGTACATTCATCCCACAACATGATTTCTGATAACAGAATATTCGGAAACAATGAGATGGGCATAATCCTAGATGCTGGTTCAAATACCCTTACAGGTAATAATGTGACTGATAACAATAATTATGGAATCTACATTTCTTCTGGCAACACGCTCAGAAACAATAGGATGAGCAACAACCGCTATAATTTTGATGTTCGGGGAACCAGCTTTGAAAATGATGTTGACAAATCAAACCTTGTTAACGGAAAACCAATAATCTACTGGGTTAACCAGCAAGACAAGATTGTGCCCCACGACGCTGGATATGTTGCATTAGTTGAGTGTGAAAACATAACTGTTCAGAATCTGCACCTCGCAAACAACGGTGATGGCATATTTCTAGCCTTCACAACCCAGTCGACGATTTCTGGAAACACCATTACAAACAATAATAACGGCATCAAGTTCTGGAGTTCTTCAAACAACCATATCATTGGAAACAACATAAGAGAAAACGGAAATGGTGTATTCTTCAGTGGAGCTACTTTCTTGGATATTGCCCATTATCCCTCTCCACACAACACTATTTACTACAACAATTTTATTGATAACCAAAACAACATTGCTGACGTTGCTGGTTCTTGGTGGATTCAAGCGACTCCCGCAGTGAACATTTGGGATAATGGAATTGAAGGAAACTACTGGAGTAATTATAATGGTACAGATAGTAACGGTAACGGAATAGGAGAAACACCATACGTTATAGATGAAGAAAATCAGGACAACTACCCGCTTATGTCTCCTGTCAATATTTTTGATGCTGGAATCTGGGAATGGACCCCTTACACCGTGTTTGTGTTAAGCAACTCCACAGTTTCAGATTTCAGTTTCAACCATGAAAGTGCTCTAGTGAGGTTTAACGTGGAGGGCGAACATGGAACAACAGGATTCTGTAGAGTAACTGTTCCCAAAGATCTATTAACCACAGAGGATAACTGGACTGTTCTCATAGAGGATAATCCTGTTACTCCAAAAATCAACGAAGACGCAGCAAACACATACCTATACTTCACCTACAATCAAAGCACCAAAACCATAGAAATAATCGGAACAGCCGCAATCCCAGAGTTTCCATCATGGATTATTCTGCCATTATTTTTGATAGTGACTCTGTTAGTTATACTCTACAGAAATAGACTGAGAAGAAAAGTTTGATAGCAAATATTGACAATTCTTAAAACTCATTCTTTCTTTTCATTCCTCAGAAACTTAGCCAACAAAAGAGACTCTTCGTTAATCAAAGTCTCAATTCTTGCTTTCACACGGGTGTTTACTTTTGGGGTTTGGGGATTAAATTTTAACCCCCAACCCAAATTTGAAATGGGAACCGATTCAAAGTTATATATACAAATTTGAGCTTCTAGAGAAGACGAAAAAGAGGGGACAGTAGAATGGGAGAAAAAGCAGAATATGCCAATTGGGTTTCAAAGAGGATTATCGTTCTGTCTGGTTTTTTTGGTTTCGTGTTTTTGGCTTTGACTCTTGTGTTCTGGGTTTTTATAATTCCTTCTGTGCTGTTCCTTCTAGTTTCCGTGTATTTTCTGTATGTTAGGTACCAATTTTCTCCTCAAGGCGGAAAATTGCAGGACAAAATTTGGACTTTGGTGTTAGCAAATTTGGATTGGAATGGGGAGGGAAGGGCACTGGATATCGGATGCGGAAACGGGGCGCTAACGATTAAGCTTGCGCAGAAGTATCCAAAGGCACAGGTTATTGGGATTGATTATTGGGGGAAAAGTTGGGATTATTCAAAGAAAGTTTGTGAAAGGAATGCTGTTATTGAGGGGGTTGGTGATCGGGTGGTGTTCCAGAAAGCCAATGCTGAATCTTTGCCGTTTGATGATGGCTATTTCGATGCGGTTGTGAGCAATTTTGTGTTCCACATGGTTGGTACGGCTAAAGATAAGCGGGGGGTTGTTCGTGAAGCATTGCGGGTTGTCAAGAAGGGAGGAAAATTTTCTTTTCACGATGAGTTCTTGGTCAAGCAACTTTATGGCGACATGGATGACTTTGTTGAGGCGATTAAGAGTTGGGGGATAAGCGAAGTGGAGTTTGTTCCAAGCCGAGACGCAGATTTCATCCCACGAGCATTGAAGGTGCCGTTTATTCTGGGGACGATTGGTCTTGTCAGGGGAGAAAAATGATGTTGTGTTCGCTACTTTAGGCTTCAGATTTGACCTGCAATTTGGTACACTTGAGTGTATATGCTACAATTGAGGATTCCACAGTTGATGGGTGACTCATTTAAATATTGAAACCGGTGAAGGGGAGTTGGGGAATCTACATGGTCTTAGATGTTGTTTTAGAGATATTAGCAACAATCACTGGAGTCGTTAGTTCTTTCGCGATGCTTCCTCAAATATACAGGATTTTCAAAAGAAAAAGTGCTAAGGACATTTCAGTCTGGACCTATTTGTATATGCTTGCGGCAGGTGTAATCTGGGTTCTGTACGGTCTAAACATACAGAGTTTTCCCATCTGGGTAACCAATCTGATAGGCAGTCTAACAATGATAGGGATTCTTATTGGTTGGTTCTTGTATGGCAGATAACCAATGCAGAGTTTGGGTTTGAGGTTAATTTTTAGATAAAACCGGATTCAAACACCCCAACAAATAAGAGTAATCCAATTACGAGCAATACAATAATGATGTTTGCTTTTTTTAGGTCAACTCTTCGTCGTTTCAGCATTACTATGGACCCAGCGGTCATGTGAGCCAGAAATGAAAGGTAAAACAGGATATCGAATTGCACATGTCGCATCAACGAAAACAGAGTTCTGAAATTGTAGAAATAGTCAAGACCATTGATGATTTGCAAAATAGCGAAAAACAGGGACATCTTTCCGGTGATGTTTTGTATGAACTTGATGACAACTTCGTTTGAAGCTTTTTTCTGGATAATTTTGGTTACTAACGTTATCCAGTTATCCCTGATTACCAAAGTGACAACTATCGTATGGAAAACTAGTAGCACAGCAAAAACGACATTCAAACCGATGTGAACTTCTGGCGTAACCAGTTGGCTTCCGAATCTGGTGAGCGTATATCCAAAGAACATTGTAACCAACGTAACTGCGAAAAGAACCCAAGACAATTTCTTGTCAAGACCAATCAACTCTCTCTTCATCGACCTCAACCTCGTTTCCATTCTACAATTGTTGACTCACAAGGTGAAACACGGAATATTTAAGATTGTTCAGGAATGTGATTACAAAAACGTAATTGGATGAATGCCTTAGTGTTGGGGGTTAAAATTTAACCTTTTTCCCTCTTCTACTTCTTCCACGACTATCTTGACTATTACGATAACATCTACTACCACTACCACAATAGCAGTAACATGCCCAGATCTGTCCTGACCTGACAGTAACCCTATATAAATACAATAAAACGGGTTTTTTAGCAAGAAATAGTTAGCTAATTGTTGAAGTATAGATTGCCCTAAAAGTGGTTGATGTGTTATAACATTGACTTCTATGTCATGTTCTCTCTTTTTGCACAAATTAAGAATTTTGAAACCTTAATTTATTATGATTCTCTATTTCCAAGTGTAAATGTTATATATACCCATATGGCATACGATCTGAAAACGAGGGTTTGTTATGACAGAAGAAGAGTTAAGAAAAATAGCTCGAAAGAGAGCCAGAGCCAAAACTGGCTTTTACATTCATTTAATAGTATATGTTATTGTTAATGTTCTGCTTGTTTCGATTTGGTATTTTACCTCTGATTTAAATGGAATTCCGTGGTTCGTTTTTCCATTGGTTGGATGGGGAATAGCTCTGGTCATTCATGGAGTAGTTGCTTTTCGTGGGAGCTCTCTTGACAATATGGAAGACCGAATGACTGAAAGAGAACTAGCAAAACTAAAAGCTGAACGGGCTAACTAAAGCGAATTCGTTCAAGAGCCAAAACTAACGAATCCTTAATTGAGACAAAAAGTTAATGGAATTCCGTTGAATAACGTTGTCAGAGGGAGAAGATAAAGTGAAGATACTTGCAATTTGTGGAAGTCAACGTAAAGGTGGAACCTTCAAAGTACTAAATTCAATTAAAGAAGAATTCCCTGATGTTGACTATGAGATTCTCATGCTTAAGGACATGAATATGAAGGATTGTTATGGCTGTTATGCCTGTATCAATCGCGGTTCAGAATACTGTCCGCTAAAAGATGATCGAGATGTGATTGTTAAGAAAATGGAAGAGGCTGATGGAGTAGTTTTTGCGACTCCAACAAATACAAGACATATTACGGTATTAATGAAAAAGTTCATTGATAAGCTCGGCTATATTGCGCATAGACCATATTTTTTTGATAAATATGCTATGTTTGTCTCGACATGCAAGGGATTTGGGGCAGATTTGGCTAATGAATACATGAGTAGTAATATAGGGCAATATGGGTTCAATGTGGTGTCATCACTTGAACTATATATTTCTACGAAATCAGAAGCTGAAATGAAATATAATAAAGAACAGACCGTTCAAGCATTTAGGAAATTAATTTCGGCAATCCAGAAGGGTGAGAGATTCAAACCAGAATTTGGTTATTTAGTTCAGTTCCACATTATGAAAGCAATCTCAGAGTTAAATAAGAAGGAAGGTGTTGCAGATTACGAATATTATAAGGATAAATCAGGTTATTATTATGATGTCGAGATTCCGTTCTATAAGAAGTGGTTTGCTAAGTGGGTTGCTGGAAGAGAAATTAAGAAATTTGTGGCGAATAAATAACAATGAATTCTCCGTTGAGATAAATAGTCAATGGAATTGGGAACTTGACATAAAAATATCTGTGTGAAATTTAAGAGTAGTGATTGGTAGATGTCTGAGCCTGAGCCTGAAGAGGAATTGTACAATTACCTTTTTAAACTGTCAGGAGTACGCGCGAGTGTCTTGACTTTCCTTGCTGGATTTACATTCACAGTCCTTAGCATATTTCTAAATCAACTTCCAGACCCAACCAGCAGCATGTCCCAGATTACACTCTTCCTTTTGACACTCCTATTCGAGTTTTTCCTATTCCTGTCAGCATGGCAAATGTCAATAATTATTAGCTGTGCTCCCGCGCGTATTGTGTACGCAGCTTACGGACGTGTCTTTAGAAGGGAAGTAGCCACTTTTAGTTTGCTGATGTTCCTTGGCCTCAGCTTGTTTGGAATGTCTGTTATGTTGATGTTTCTGCTCTGGAATCTCTTCTATCTCGCATTAGCGTCTAGTGTGGTATGGAGTTTATTCATCATAGCCACCTATAGCATAATCCGCAAAAATATCAAACGTATACGCGCACTCAATGAGTGAGTAAGGGTAACATGGCCACTAGGCATTTTGGGGGTTACACTCGATCACATATCGATAAGCGTTATATACGCTGTCTATTACGGGTAGAGCTATGTGATGTTCATTGAATTTCGTAACCCAAGTATTGCGCAGAAACTTCTTTGGACCAGCATTTTTCCGTCTGTCTCTGCCTTGGGCAATACGACACCCAAGATATCTCCTATCAGCAAGACGTTTATACCGTGCCTTCACCGAAACCAAACAAAGACGCAAAAAATTAGAGCTTGATGGATTAAAGGTGCCGCCTACACTAATTTTGAGCCTCACCCAACAATGTAATCTTAGTTGTTCAGGATGTTTCGCAGTCGCTTCAGGCATCACCTGCCACAAAACCCCAGAACACAAGAGAAACAAAAGACCTCAACTAGATTTGAAAGGATGGAAATCCATCATTTCAGAAGCTAGCGAACTAGGCGTATTCGGTTTCTTCCTAGCAGGCGGCGAACCGTTTCTTTTCCCAAAAATACTTGACCTTTGTAGCGAATTCAAAAACCGATTCTTCATAATCTTCACCAACGGCACAGCTCTCACAGAAAATGATTTTGAACAACTAAAACAACTGTCCAACACTGCAGTAATCGTAAGCATAGAAGGAGGAAAAGAAGACACAAACCAGAGGAGAGGGCAAGGCGTCTACCAGAAAGCTACAAACACACTAAAACGGCTGACCGAACTGGGAACACCCAACGGAGTCTCAGCAACAATCACACGCCTCAACTACAAATACTGGATGAAACCAGAACGCATCGACAACTTGATCACACAAGGCATACGAACAGCAGTCTTCATCGAATACATCCCCGTAATGTCAACACTCGAAACCAACCAAAAGAATAATGGCAACGAATGGAGCGTAAAAAACGATCAAGCACTAATGCTTACGGAAGAGGAACGAGCAAAATTTCGGGCACAAATACTCAAGTACCGAGAGACAAAACCAATTTACATTATTCATTCTCCAGGAGATGAAGAATATTTTGGGGGATGCGTATCCGCAGGCAGAGGCTTCGCTCACGTTACACCTTCAGGCGACCTAACACCCTGTCCCGTCTCGAATGTAGCCACTCACAATCTTACAACAACAACATTACGGGAAGGGTTTGCCAGCCCACTCTTCAGGAAGATTCGAGAAAGCGAAAACCTTCTTGAAAACGAAGGCACCCCATGCTCGTTGTTTGCTCATCCCAAAGAAGTTGAAGAACTCGCCAAATCCGTAAACGCCTATAGAACAGATTAAGCAACAAGGTCACAGAAGGCGAGGAATCACAAACTTACTTTAGCTTGGTGAGTTTGTGTTTAGCCCAAATCCTGCAGGTGCCCTCAACAGAAACCATGCATGCACCTTTCGGAGCCTCTGGAACGCACTTTTTCATGTATAGGGGGCATTCAGGAGGCTTAATCTTCCCAATCATAACCAGATGACAGAGGCAACCATGCAAAATGTCCTTGGCGTCTTCGATCTTCAGGTCATACTTTTTCCGAGCATCATACCCTACAAACTCTTTCTTCAAAGCCAGCGCTGAATTAGGAAGTTTCCCCAATCCTCTCCACCTTCCATCCACCACATCAAACACGTCTTCCATCAGTTTCTGAGCCTTGACGTTGCCTTCCCACGTAACCACACGCTTATACTCATTCTCCAACCTAGCTTCTCCATCCTTCACCTGCTGAAGCAACATCGAAATTGCGAAAAGAACATCCAAAGGCTCAAAACCAGCAGCCACAGTAGGCATCCCATAAGCCTTCGGAAAAACCTCGTAAGCCTTCATCCCTATAATAGTGGAGACGTGACCAGCCGCAACAAAACCGTCAATACGCAAGTCTCCAATGCCCAACAACAATTCCATTGCAGGAGGAATCAGCCTGTGAGAAACAAGAAAGCTGAAGTTTTCAGGAGGCTTATTCAAAACTTCGATGGCTGTAGTTGGTGCCGTGGTTTCAAATCCTACAGCGAAAAACACGAATTCTTTACTTGGATTTTTCTCAGCCATCTGTATGGCGTCTCTCAAACCATAAACTATTCTGACGTCTCCTCCCGAAGCCTTAGCTTCTTGAAGAGAAGTTTCTGACCCGGGAACCCGAAGAAGGTCACCGAATGTTGTAACCGTTACCCCACGTGAGGCTAAAGCTATGGCTTCGTCGATTTCTGCTGCTGGGAGAATGCAGACTGGACATCCGGGTCCAGCAATCACATCCACAGTTTCGGGAAGAAGCGACCTCAGTCCATAGTGGGTGATTGTCCACTCGTGGGTTCCGCAGACATGACAGAATTTCAAATCGTGGAGCGGGGCTAGTTTCTGGATGTGTTTTGCAACTTTCTTTGCCAACGCTGGATCCCTGAACTTCCCAGCTTCATTCACTGTTTTCATGCTCCGTTCCCTACTTGAGCATCCTTATGCTCTCTATTGTACATTCTTTTCCTTCAACGATTTTTGCGACTTCCCCGCATTTGGGGCATCGAAGAGTCGGCATTGGAACATGATACAATTCACTGTCTTCATATTCGAGCGCTCCTTTGTAGCCGCAACTGGGGCATTCTATGACACCGTCTTTCTCTTTGATAATCAGCTTTGAACCCTTCATTATAGTGTCTTCCACCAGTATGTTGTAGGAGAAGCGAACCTGTTCGACTCCCAGAAACGTCAGTTTCCCTATAACCAGATGGACTTCCGTAACCTTCTTTGCTCCCTGTTTTTCAGCCTCTCTGAGAACACTCTCCACAATCTGTGTGGTCATCGAAAACTCATGCACTTTCTGGTCTGTTCCCCCAAAGTTTAGCTTTAATTATAGCTCCAATGCGGTGACCAGTTCTTCAACGCCTTCTCCGTTTAGGGCGTTGGTCACTACAACCTTAATGTTGGGTTTTATCTCTTTAACTTCCTCTCCAAGTTTCTCGCTATCCACCTTCATTATGTTGGACAAGTCTTTCTTGTTTATAACTGCCACATCCGCGTCCATGAAGCTGAAGGGATGTTTAACAACCATGTAGGGACCTTCAGTGACGCTTACGACAACAACCCGTTTCTCTGTGCCTAAAGGAAATTCGGCGGGGCAGATGAGGTTTCCAACGTTTTCTATGAAGAGGAGGTCTATTTCTTTCAGGTTGATTCTTTCTGCAGCTTTCGCAACCAAGTTAGCGTCCAAGTGGCATTCTCTTCCAGTGTTGATTGGAACAACTTGAACTCCGTGGCTGCCTATGCGTTCGGCATCTATGGTTGTGGTTAAGTCGCCTTTGAAGACTGCAATTTTATATTTCTTTTTCAATGCTTGAACAAGTTTTTCGATTAGAGTGGTTTTTCCTGCGCCGATAGACCCCATAACATCTATGGCTTTCACATTGTGTTTTCTTAGAAGTTTCAGGTTTTTTTCAGCAAGTTTTTTGTTTGCTTCTAGAAGGTCTGTTCCGGGCTCTAATTCGATTGTTACTTCTTCTGCTTTTACTACTTTCTTTAGGTTCGCCAAAATTCGTCACTCCTTAATCCTCATTTTGTTTGAGGAGTTCGCGCCATAACTTGAGGCTCTCTTCAGCCGCTTTTTGGTCTAGGATTTGGATTGCGTATCCCGCGTGAACCAGAACATATTCTCCCACATGAGCTTCCACAAGCATGACGTTTACTTCTCGGGCAACCCCCTGCCCAAAATCCACTTTGGCAACGTCTCCCTTAACTTCTAGAATCTTTGCTGGGATTGCGAGACACATTTTTGGTCATCACCTATAAACTTTGATGGCAAGATAAAATGATTCTGGTTTAATGTTTCTGAAAACTTGCAACGATTGCTTGACCAAAGGATGTTCCTCCGTCTCCGGGCGGAATTTTCTTGTGAACGAGAAACTTGAAACCCTCACTTTCAACAACTTTTCTGATTGTTGATGTTATGTGTTGGTTGTAGGCGACGCCCCCAGAAAAACCGACATATTTAACGTTCAGGCGTTCTGCCTCTTTCACTGCAAGCTGAGCTAACCCCCTAGCGAGATAGGATTGGGCTGAATATGCTAAATCTGCTGCCGAAAATCTGTCCTTTTTGGTGAAGATTTCGTGAACCAGAAAGGTTGTATCCAAAATATTTCCATCGAATCTGGGAGCCAAGTTTAGCACATCTTTGCCTTTCAACGCGGATGACTCCAGTTTCATGGCTGGTTCCCCCTCGTAAGTGCGCTCAAGGCATATTCCTAGTATTGATGAGACCGCGTCTAGCACTCTTCCGCAACTCGTAGTCTCTGGCGTCAACCCCTTCTCCAGTTGCTTAATGATTACTTCAGCTTCTCCTTTGCCATGAGGCAAATAGGAGCTCTTCTCCAATAGCCATTCTGCAATATCAGTCTCACCGTGAAGTATTCCTGTAGCCATTCTCAACGGGTAAATTGTCGCCAAGTCTCCTCCTACCATGGGCTGACTTTCGAGGTGACCTAATCTCTTGAAGGCTTCTCGGTTGCAGTAAAGCACTTCTCCGCCCCAAGCGGTGCGGTCAGAGCCGTATCCATAGCCGTCACAGGCTATCCCCACAATTTCTTCAACATCCCACTCAGCTAACAACGCTGCTGTGTGGGCGTGGTGGTGCTGAACATGAACAACTGGGCAGTTAAACCTGTTTCCCAAGTCCTGAGCCAATTTCGTGGTAGTGAATTTTGGATGAAGATCGCAAGCGACCAATTCTATTTTGCTGTTAGTCAACTTTGTTAAATGGTCTATGGAGTCCCTTAGGAAGCGAAGAGTCTCCAAGTTCTCCACGTCCCCTATGTGCTGGGAAATGAAGGCTTTGTTCTGCAGGAGCAGGCAGGAGGTGATGTTGAGTTCTCCGCCAACCGCCAAGACGCACTGGTCAGAAGTATATTTGATTTGAATGGGTTCGGGAGCGTATCCTCTTGAGCGACGAATCAGGCATGGGTCTTCGCCGTGGAAGCGTACAACCGAGTCGTCACACCTCTGGGCTATGGTTCGATTGTGGAGCAGAAAATAGTCTACATCAGAACCCAGCTTTTTTACTGCCTCAGCATTTTTTGTGACAATGGGTTCGCTGGGCGGGTTTGCACTGGTCATAACAAAAGCGGGCTCCTCTACCCTGTCGAAGAGCATGGCGTGCAATCCAGTGTAAGGAAGCATCACGCCAATAGTGTGCAATTCTGGGGAAACGAGATCTGAAAGATGATAGTCACTGCTCTTTTGTAAGAGGATGATGGGTTTTCGGTAGGAGGTTAGAAGTTCAGCTTCCCAAGGATTAACTTCAGCGAAAGATTTCACGGTCTCTAGGTTGGGAGCCATTATCGCGAAGGGTTTCTGTCGTCTATGCTTAACTCTTCGCAGTCTGGCAATGGGTTCTTCCTTCGTGGTGGCTGTGGCAACGTGGAAGCCCCCGTTCCCCTTAATTGCAACAACGTAGCCCTCCTCCAGAAGCTTGCCTGTCTCTCTGATGGGGTCTTCACATTCCATCAGCTCTCCCTTGTTGGATGTGAGGTAGGCTTTTGGACCGCAGTTGGGACATGCCACTGTCTGAGCGTGAAATCTGCGGTTTACAGGGTCTCTGTATTCTCCAGAGCAGAAATTGCACATCGGAAACTCTTGCATTGTGGTGTTTGGTCTGTCGTAGGGAAGTTCTCTGATTATGGTGTATCTGGGACCGCAGTTGGTGCAAGTAATGAAAAAATAGTTGAAACGTTTGTTTTTTGGGCTCCGCAGTTCCTTTAGGCAATCGTCGCAGATTGAAACGTCGGGTGGAATGACAGAGCCTGAGAGTTCAGCTTCCCCAGAACTCTCAAAGATTGAGAATTCTTGAAATTCGCCTTTGTCTTCTCCATAGTTGGTTGTGATGTTGTAGATTTGCGCCAAAGGAGGCTTTTTCTGCTTTAGGTCAGTGAGGAATTGGGCAACATTGCCTTTCTTGCCTTCTATGACTATTTCGACGAAGGCGTCTCCCCTGTTTCTCACGTAGCCAACCAAGCCGTTCGTCACTGCTGTTCGATAGATGAAGGGGCGGAAACCTACGCCCTGAACTATGCCGCTGACCTTGATTTCGGCACGCAAACTTTAGCAGAACTCCCTCTAAACTGGAAAAATATCTTTCCAAACCCCACTAATAAAGAGGTAGTTTTTGAGTGTTAGTGGATTCTAGCAGGGTTGTAATCAATTTTGTTGATTTATAACCGCTTTAAGAGAAAACTTTAAGTTTAGTGTCAAGAAGTGAAGTATTCTCTATACTTAAAGAAAGTAGCTTCTGAGTTGAAAGGAAGATGGCTGTAGAGACACCACGAACCGCGGGAATAGAAATCGCAGACGAGCATTGTAGCCGCTGCGGAATATGTGTTGCTGTTTGCCCCTACGAAGCCATATCAAAAGACGAAAAAGAAAACAAAATCATCTTGGACGTTGAAAAGTGCCGAGTCTGTGGCTTATGCGTGAGCGCTTGCCCCTTGGCAGCCATAGATTTGGTGTATTATGACGTTAGCTCACTAATTGGTCAAGTCCAGAAACAGATGGTTGAGACAGGAGCAAAAACTCTTGTTCTAACTTGTAGAGGCAGCAACCCTGAAAACTACGATATAACTGAACAGCTTAAAGAAGAAAATGTGGAAAACTACGTTTCCCTTCGTTTACCCTGTGTTGGACGAGTTCCACCAGAATTCTTTCTAAAAAGCTTGGTTTCGGGCGTCGAAAAAGTGTTGGTTATACAATGCGAAGAGGACTTTTGTAGATTCAAAAAGGGAAGCGAGACCAGCCTAAACAGACTCGTCTTGCTGAAAGATGTGATAAAGCATCTGGGTTATGAACCTAACAACATGATTGTTAAAAAGAACGCCATGAAAGCCGTGTACGACACAGAAAAATGTGTTGGCTGCGGAAAATGTGTCTTCGTTTGCCCCTACGACGCTATAGTATGGCAACCCTTCAGCACACCAGAAATAAAGACTGAAGACTGTGTAGGCTGTGGAGCTTGTGCCCTAGTTTGTCCACATCAAGCAATAGAGCTTAGAGGCTACGAATATGAGCCCGTATCCAGCATGATTGAACGTTACAGCACCCGAACCAAAAACATCAAAGCCAAGGGCGACAAACCTGCCATTCTGCTCTTCGTTTGTCAATGGTCCGAATTTTCAGCTTTAGACGATGTGCAAAAAGGCTGCCTCGGAGACAACGTTATGATCATAGAACTTCCATGCTCCAAAGGCTTTGACCCCGTTCACGTCCTGCAAGCATTATCCGCGGGCTTTGACGGAGTCTTAGCGGTCACCTGCCCCGAAGAGGATTGTAAACTGGAAGAAGGAACTGAACTGGCTGAACGCAACTTCTCCGCCCTAAGAAGAGTCCTCAAACAATTCAACTTAGAAAACAGGTTCGACACCTTCAGAATTACTCCAAAATATCCGGGAGAATTCAACGCGAAACTCCAATCGTTTATCAAAAAGATTTCTTCAATCAAACCGGAGGTCAAAACCGCCCCAAAATAGGAAGTGAATATGATGTATGAAATAGTTACCAAACAACAACTTGCGCCTAAAATCTTTATGATAGAGGTTGCTGCAGAAGATGTTGCAAAGAAGGCTAAACCCGGTCAATTCGTGATTTTGCGCCTCAACGAGAAGGGAGAAAGGGTTCCTCTCACAATAGCTGGCTGTGATCTTGAGAAGGGAACAGTGGCTGTAGCCTTTCACGCGGTTGGCAGAACAACAAAGAAATTGGCTGCAATGGAAGTGGGCGACGCTATAACGGATTTAGTGGGTCCACTCGGTAATCCTACGGAGATTGAAAAGTTTGGACGGGTACTCTGTGTCGCAGGAGGCGTCTGGTGTGCCCCTCTCCGTTTTGTGGTCCAAGCCTTGCGCGAAAAAGGCAACAAAGTTGTTATAGTTGCAGCTGGCAGAACCGAAGACACGTTAGTTTTAGAGAATGAACTGAAAGCGCTCAGCGACGAATTCTATGTAGCCACAGACGACGGTTCCAAAGGCTTCAAGGGACTCGATTTCCTGAAGGACTTGCTTAAAACTCAAAAGTTCGATCATGCGATTGCTATGGGACAGGTTGTGTTGTTGCAAACAGTAACCGACATCACTCGCCCCTACAATTTGAAGACCATGGTTACTTTGGCTTCGATTATGGTGGACGGCATGGGCATGTGTGGTGCCTGCCGAGTAACCGTTGCAGGCGAAACAAAGTTTGCTTGCATGGATGGTCCAGAATTTGATGGTCATCAGGTTGACTTTGAAGAGTTGATACGGAGGCAACGTGTCTACCTGCCTGAGGAAAGAATGGCGTCTATGCTTTATGAAAAACTGGGAGGGATGAAGCGTGGATAGAGAACAAAGAAAAATTGAAACTCCTATGGAAAAACAGGATGTTTTAGAGAGAATCCACAACTTCTACGAAGTGGCTCTGGGCTACACCGAAGAACAAGCCCTGCGAGAGGCTGAAAGATGCCTGCAGTGCCCCAATCCACGTTGTGTAGAAGGGTGCCCAGTTGAAATTGACATTCCAGCATTCATCAAAGAAATCAAAGAGAAGAACTTCATGGCAGCCAGTCTAAAACTGAAAGAAAAGAACAGTTTACCTGCCATCTGTGGAAGAGTTTGTCCACAGGAAAACCAGTGCCAAATGCTCTGCGTCTTAGGTAAGATGGGTGACCCAATTGCAATCGGCAGATTGGAAAGGTTCGCTGCAGATTACGAACGTAAGAAAGGAATAACAGTTCCTCCCAAAAAAGAAACCACTGTTAAAGGGAAAGTGGCTATTGTTGGTTCTGGACCAGCGGGTCTCACTGCAGCAGCGGATTTGGTTAAGTTAGGTTATGAGGTTGTTATGTTTGAGGGGCTTCATTATGCTGGCGGCGTCCTCATGTACGGAATTCCGGAGTTCAGGATGCCTAAGAAGGTTGTGCAGGCGGAAGTTGATTACATCCAAAAGCTCGGGGTTGAGCTTAAAACAAATTACATGATTGGAAGAATCTACACGATAGACGAGCTGTTTAAACGCGGCTTTGACGCAGTTTTCGTTGGAAGTGGAGCAGGGCTTCCCCGTTTCATGAGGATTCCGGGAGAAAACTTGGGCGGAGTCTATTCTGCCAACGAGTTCTTGATTCGCGTGAACCTGATGAAAGCTTACCTCTTCCCAGAATATGACACGCCAATTAGGATTGGCAAGAAGGTTGCGGTTATTGGCGGAGGCAACGTAGCGATGGATTCTGCTAGATCAGCTTTGAGATTGGGGGCAGAGGAAGTTTGGATAGTTTACCGCAGGTCTGAAGAGGAGTTGCCTGCTCGGCACGAAGAGGTGGAGAACGCTATGGAGGAAGGCATCAAATTCATGTTTCTCACGAATCCGGCTAGGTTTTTGGGTGACGAGAGCGGCTGGGTTAAGGGAATTGAATGCATTAAGATGCGCCTCGGAGAACCGGATGATTCGGGTCGAAGAAGACCTCTTCCCATTGAGGGCTCCGAGTTCATTATGGATGTGGATACTGTGGTTATTGCCATCGGGCAGACTCCGAACCCCATTATTCAGCGAACCACTGAAGGGCTTGAAACCACTAGGTGGGGCACCATAGTTGCGAAAGACGAGACTGGGCAGACCACCAAAGAAGGAGTTTACGCTGGAGGCGACGTTGTCAGCGGCGCAGCCACGGTCATCAGCGCCATGGGAGCCGGAAAGAAAGCAGCAAGAGCCATCCACGAGTACATAACGAACAAGAAGGGTGCCAAGTAAGGCGAGAAAGAGTAAGCTTCATAATTTCTCTCTAGGCTTCAGAGGAGCAACCTGCAGGTTTCTTTTGATGCTTTTTGCATCTGCCTTCGTGTAGAGAAAAAAGAGGGGGGAAGAAGGGTGTGCTATTTCCTTCTTTTCATGAGAACTACTGCAGCTACGGCAATTGTTATTGTGATTACAGCAACTATTCCAGCGATTAAGTACATGTTTGTGGGTGGATTGCTGTTTTCTGTTTGGGGTGGGTTCTCAGATTGTGTGGCTGAAGGCTCGGTTGCTGTGTCAGGAACTTCTGGAGCTCCGAGATAACCGGTTGCGCTGATGTAGGCGATTTCTTTTGTGTCTCCCCACACGCCGACTTGAATGGCACAGGTGCCGCCGATGCTTTCGAAGTGAAATAACATTTGCCACTGCGGATAGAGCGCTAGGGGGTCTCGGGTTGCGTTACCTCCAGTTATAAAGTTGTCTTCGGGGTCCCTGTTGTATATTTGTCCAGGTATCATGTTCAAGGCTATGGTTGACACGTTCGACCATTTAGGAGTCACAGAAAACAGATCACCCTTTTCGTCAACTAAAGTCAGATTGTAGTTTTGTGCTGCCTCCCAGCCTATGCTTTTGGCTTCTTCCTCGGAAATAACACTTAAGCTTCCGACTTTGAAAAGATTCCACTTGTCGGTGAAAGCCATTTCATCTTTTCCAAAACTTATTGATAGGCATTTGTTAGGCATATCGACGCCGCTATCGGTGTAAATCCATCTAACACGTTTTTCGGTGGTCTCTAGCTTCACATTGCTCCCGTATGTGACGGAGGGAACAAACCCAGTTATGTTGTTGAATAAGTGTAAATCGGCATTTAATGAAGGTGCTGTAGTATCATTGTTCAGCATGGTTAATGCTGAATCTACGTGTGAAGTGCCAAAGCCGTAATCTTCAGCAAAGGACTTGTATCTTTGCAGTATGTTTCTTGATTCGTCAACGGCGTTAGCTGCTGGTTGCCGTGAGTACATCATTGAACCGCTAACGTGGTAGACAACGAGTCCGTATATGAAGCCGTTGTAGAATATGCCCATTACGCTGAGACTGCCCTCGCTCGATATAAGGTCAAAGGACAGAACTTCTTCTTTGACTTCACCGCCGTAATATGGGGGATAATCGGAGTAGTACCCTTCATTGGTTATGTTGTACTTGGTTAGGTCAAGCCCTACAACATCACTCAAGAACACAAGCACCATATCTTTCACAGTGGAATCGACTGTATCCGCCCCTGAAGTCTGAACTAACATTACAACTAAGAAAAACAAAACGATTAAACCTTGGCACTTTCTTGCCGACGTTAACATGTCTCCCCCTTCAAAATTAGACTTATTAAGTGATAAAAGCGTTTTTGTAAAGGTTTCTTGACCAAAATAATGAATCACATTAAATTTTCAGTCAAGAATTCTTGACAAAATGATTCCCCAACAATACTTACAAAAGTTTTTGCTGAACCAGAGGTTGCCTAGAACGGTTGGTTATGAAGAGACTGATAAGAGACAACTACTATGTATCTTGTATTAGCTTATTTTAGATTAGTAACGATTATTAAAGACGTTTCTCCATTGGTTTACTCTCTGGAGAACCAATAAAACCTAGACTCCAGCGGACAAGGTTGATTCGATGTCTGAAAAGAAACTTGCTACCACAACAAAACCTTCAAGAACAATCAAAATGAGGGACATTGATCCCAAATTCAAAAACGAAATCAGCAAGGTTCCAGGCGTCGAAAATTTAAAATTATGTTTTCAATGCGGCACCTGCACCGCTGACTGCCCCATAGCAAGGTTCAGCGACGTTTATCGCCCCAGAAAACTGATGAGAATGACTCAACTGGGAATGAAAGACAGGGTTCTTTCAAGCGAAGCATTGTGGCTCTGCGCCGCCTGTTTCACGTGTGTCGATCATTGTCCCCAAGGTGTCGAGATTGCCAGTGTTTTGAGGGCTCTCCGAAACATGGCTGTTAAAGAAGGCATCATTCCCGAGGTCTTTAAAGAGTTAACTTCCAATATTTTGAAAACGGGTTATGCCTACAGAATCCCTGAACTGCGCCTCAAGAAGCGGGTGGAAAAGGGGTTGCCGCCTTTGCCTAAAGCCAATGTTGAGGACATTTCTAAGTTGTTTGATGTTGTAGCTGTTTCTAAAGTTTCTAAAGGGGAAAAGAAACAGAATGGCTGAATTGAAATATCTGCTCTTTCTGGGTTGCGCCATTCCCTACAGGATTGCCAGTTACGAGATTTCCAGCCGAAAAGTAATGGAAAAGTTGGGCGTAGAGTTAGTTGAGATGCCTGAATTCAACTGCTGCGGATTGCCCATAGACTCCGTGAACCACGATGCGATGTTAACTTTGGCGGCGCGGAATCTCTGCTTAGCGGAACAGCAGAACGTGAACATAATAACTCTGTGTCCGGGCTGTGCTGGAAACCTCCGGAAGGTAAACAAGTCTCTCCAAGAGGAAAAGAAACTCAAAAAGTTGGTTAATAATTACCTCAAAGAGATTGGCATGGAATTTCAAGGAGGCAAAATTAAGGTCAGACACCTCATCCAAGCACTTGTTGAAGATGTTGGCTTAGAGAAAATCAAAGAAACTGTTGTGAAACCCCTCACGGGTTTGCAGGTGGCTGAACATAACGGCTGTCACGTTTTGCGTCCCGCCAAATACATTGGTTTTGACGATCCTGAGAACCCAGTGTTGTTGAAGAAGTTGATTGAGGCTACTGGGGCAGAATGTTTGGATTACATGTATGAGACAGATTGCTGTGGGGCACCGATTATCGGCGTGAATGATAAGATTCCGCTTTATCTTGCTGGAGACAAACTTACCAACCTAAAAGCTGTGAACGCCCAAGCATTGATTACCGTTTGTCCTTTCTGTCACATGATGTTTGATATCAACCAACCAAGAATAGAACGACTTCTAAGCGAACAATTCGGAATCCCAGTGCTACACTACCCCCAACTACTAGGACTTGCCATGGGCTTCACCCCCAAAGAAATGGCACTAGAAGAACTCCGAGTAGACGCCACCAAAATCCTAGACACTAACCTAACAACACAAGCCAAAAATTGAACATGCATTTTTGGTTCCTATTATTTTCTGTCTTGAGAGGGTTAGTGTTTACATGTTTAAAATGTTGATTCTGTAAGCTGTTGAGGGCGAAAAAACGTTTTGTCAAGAATTCTTGACTGAAAATTTAATGTGATTCATTATTTTGGTCAAGAAACCTTTACAAAAACGCTTTTAGGCTTACGTGATGCGTACAAGTTTGGGGAAAAGAGTTCATGGGTACTCGTGCAGACGTAAGGAAAACGTCTTCTGCAGTAGCTTTCATATTGGTACTCTTGCTCGCAATGATGCTTGGAGTACACTTGGTTAATCTGGCAGGAGCGAATGTAATGCCTGCACCGCCCATCTTGGAAATCTACATTAGAAATAGTGGAAACGTTGAACCTTCAACAGTGTCCATTCAAAAAGTTGGAAACGTCTACACCTTCACAGATAATCTTCCCAATTCTTCAATCATAGTTCAATGCGATAACATCGTAATTGACGGGGCAAATTTCACGTTATCGGGATATGGCAGCCACTGGTATCAAGGCATAGCGTTGTCAAACAGGACTGAAGTGACAATAAGGAATTTGGAGGTTAGAGATTTTGGAATAGGCATTGCAATCATGAATTCTTCCTATATCACTGTTGCAGGAAACAAAATTTACGGCACCAGCAGATGTGTAGAGCTTACTTCATTCAGCACCAACCAAAACCTTACAGACGAAAACGGCAACTTGATAGACCCAGAAAGCTCACAAGAGATACTTACTTACGGTAATCAAATCGTTGGCAACAGCATGGGAAGCACAGACTCGGGTTACGGCATTTACAGCTTTGCTTCATCCAACAACACCATTACTGGAAACAACTTCACTCATTTCGGACCATGCATCAAATTACTTAGCGGCGGCTACAACATCATCTCAGAAAACCAGTTCGATGCAAGCAAAACAGGCATACAATTGAACAAAGATAATAACAATCTCGTCTACCGCAACAACTTCCTAAACAA
This sequence comes from uncultured Candidatus Bathyarchaeia archaeon, assembly GCA_964618695.1. Classification (GTDB taxonomy): domain Archaea; phylum Thermoproteota; class Bathyarchaeia; order Bathyarchaeales; family Bathyarchaeaceae; genus Bathyarchaeum. The sequence goes on from CAZUDX010000005.1 coordinate 155,785, forward strand.
CGAACAACACATCCTAACCTCAGTTGTTGACAGCTTAAACTTGGACAATGGCAGTGAAGGCAACTACTGGAGCGACTACACAGGCGAAGACGCCAACGGGGACGGCATAGGCGACACACAATACTGGGCAAACATCAATTTCGCTGACCACTACCCACTTATGAATCCAGTTAACAACTCCACCACAATTCCAGAGTTTCCCACATGGACACTAATGCTTATCATACTAACCAGTCTGGCAGTCATTCTAGTGGCTTACAAGCGAAGAATTCTCACGAAGCCAGCACACCACAGCTAATCTTACTTCTTTTCAGGCATATTAGGAGACTAATAACAGCGTATTGTTGAAAACAGCCTTTTTTCTGAAAAACCAGCAACTGCAAATTTTAAGTGCTTCCCACATCCTTTCCAGTAATGTGAATGGTTGAGTGGGTATGACTGATTCCGAGGAACAAAAAGTTGACATCGAATCCTCCCTAAAAAAATGGTTTTCAAACGCAAAGAGAGTGGTTGTTGCTGGCATTGGGAACTCGTTTCGAAGAGACGATTTTGTAGGCGTCGAAGTGGTGAGGAACCTACAGAACAAGGTCTCCCAGTCCGTCTACTTGATAGAAGGCGAAACCGTTCCCGAAAGCTTCATAGAACCAATAACCAAATTCAACCCCACCCACATACTACTCATCGACGCTGGCTTACTGAACCAAAAACCCGGCTCCTCAAAACTCATCGACCCCAATCAACTCGCAAAACACACAGCCATATCAACCCATATGCTACCACTCAGAATCTTCTGCGACTACCTCAAAAAAACAACAGACGCCAAACTCTCCCTCCTCATAGTTCAACCCGAAGACACCACTTTCGGAGAAGGACTAACACCCAAACTCAAAGAAACAGCAAAGAAACTAACAGACATCTTACTGAAGTTGCTTCCATAAAGAACCAGTCTTGTTCGTATTGCCGTTAACCCTTTCTTTTCGCCAGCAAAAATTGGTAAAACCGCGGAAACCTGCAAGTCAATTTCCGAGTTTGAAAAGCAAGTTTGCGCACAGCAAGACTTCCAACACCTCTCACCGTGTAACCTCTCTTCTTGAAATCTTCAACCGTCCAAAGACTAACATGCTCCTGAAACGAGTTCCGCTTAACATGGTCTTTAGGCTGTTTAAAAAAAGAAGAAGGCGTCGACACTATCACCGTATCCGCAACACGATGAAGCTCATCCAAAAGCTTCTCACCATGAACCTTAGGCAAATGCTCAATCGTCTCTATACACGTAGCAACATTAAACTCATGGTCTTCAAACGGCAACGGCGTCTCCCTCAGGTCCAGACAATACAATTCGTCATAGAACATGTATTTTTTGCAGAAATCAATGTAATCTGAAAAGATGTCAATTCCAACCAATCTTGTAGGGTTCCGGTAAATACGAGTCATGGCACCAACAATACCTCTGCCACAACCTACATCAACCAACGAACCTACATTCTTAGGTATCTCTTCAAGTAACTCGTGAAGAAAGGGACGAGTCCACGTAGCAACTTTCGAATCCATTTTTAACCTCTCTTAACTCACCAATCCACCTCATACAGGCTCCTGTTAAAGAGCCGCCAACAGGTGAGATGATGATCAGCAAACTCCAACGTATTATCGGGTACAGACTATCCTATACCCGCCAACCGTTGAAGCGAAACGTTCTACCCTATTTTTCAGACTTCAAAGCTTCTTGGAACAGCTTCTTGACAGCCGTTATCCTAGCTTTCTGCGAGAGAATATCCTTTGACGTGAAGTCCAATGCCTCTTCGGGACACCATTCCACACATTTAGGTTCACCGTCACAGAGGTCACAGGTGAAAACTACCTTACTTTCAGGATGCAACTGAATGGCACCGTAGTCACAAGCTTCGATACACCAGCCACAACCATTGCACTTGTCTTCGTCAACCAAGATAACTCCAGTCTCCTCTGACTGCGACAACGCATCCCGAGGACACGCAGCCACACACGGCGAATCTTCACAGAGCCTACACGAAACCGCCAAGTTCACAAAGGGATTCAAGCGGACAGCACGAATTCGAGATTTCGTTGGGTTAAAGGTTTTTTCATGTTGCATCGAACATGCATATTCACAGACACAGCAGCCGACACACTTTGAAGGGTCTCCGGAAACAAACTTTTTCTCATGAATTTTTGGCAACTATTATTCCTCCATTATTTTTTCAGTTTTTAGCACCGATTTTTTTCTCCACAATTCCAACGAGGTCATTCAACCCCAGTTCTTTAAGTTTCTGCGGAGTTGGAATTCCTTCCTTTGTCCACCCGCGCACGCTGTAGTAATCGTCTAATCCGATGTCAAATTCTTTCTGATTGACAACAGCTCCCTTTGCTACTCCCTCATCAGGCACTGGCACATTCATTATTTTCCACGGCAGAGTATCATATTCCCTTGTTCCTTTACCCTCTCGAATGTTAATGACCCTAGCGAGATTGTTGATTCTTTCGCCGGCTTTCAGCAGCTCCTCTGGAGTCATCTCGAATCCAGTGGCTAAAGTATAGTAGTTAGCCATGTCTTTGAGACCCTCATACATCACGCCTCTAGAGAACTTGCACAATATCAGAGAGTCAACAACGTTGTAGAGGTCTTCACCGTCCATAACCAGCTTTCCGCGACCCTTCTCAATCTTGAAACGGTCAACCTTGCCCTTCACGTCAGGCGAATAAGCTCCAGACCTTAGGTGGCAGGCTCCACGATACGAGACAGAGAAGCCCAAAGCAGCTGTCTTCAGTGTCCTCAAATCGTAACCAGGCAACTCCATTCCTTTTATGTGGTTAGCGTATTTCTCGGCTCCTTTACCGATCTTTTCTGCAGCTCTCATGCTTCCTTCTGCAAGCACATCTCCTAGCCATCCCTTGCGGGTACCCATCCGTTTTATCGTCTCTATCAAGGCTTCGTGGCTGCCAAAGTTGAGTTCTAAACCGTCAGTGTCTTTCTTGGTTATAATTCCATTCTCGTAAAGATCCATAGCAAAAGCCACTATGACACCAGCAGATATTCCGTCCATACCATAATAGTCACATAAACGGATAGCCTCAACGATTGCATCTAACCTGTCAACACCGCAGAGCGGCCCAAGAGACCACAGGCACTCAAACTCCACCCGCGAAGTGGACCCTTTGTATTCTCCTTCTGGAACCAGAGCAATGTGGTCACAACGCATACCACAGGTTGCGCATCCGATAATCTTCTTGATGTAACGTTCGTTCAAGTATTCTCCGCTGACTTTTTCTGCTCCTTCAAAAGTAGCTTGAGAAAAGTTTCGCGTTGGCAAAGCCGCTAAGGCGTTTAGTACAAGAACGTTTTCTGGGGTGCCTAGGGTTCGGTATTTCCGTGTTGCAGGTCCTTTCATGCGTTCGTGAATTGTTCTCACAAATTCCGTGAACTCTTCAAGGTTAGCAACGTTTACGTCGTTTGTTCCGCGAACAGCAACTGCTTTCAGGTTTTTGGATCCCATGACAGCGCCCATGCCGCCCCTTCCGATGGCTCTAAACTCGTCGTTTATGACACAGCCAATTCGGTTCAGTTTTTCTCCAGCTTCGCCAATGGCTGAAACGCGGATGTAATAGTCGCCCAGTTCCTCTCTGATAGTTTCCTCTGTTTCTTGGGGTGACTTACCCGTCAGGTGCTGAGCATCAATCAACTGAACAGAGTCGTCGTCTATCCAAGCGTACACTAGTTTTTCAGATTTGCCTGTGAAGACAACTGCGTCATATCCTGATCGTTTCAGTTCAGCTCCGAAGAAACCGTGGGCTTTGGCTTCATTGATTCCCTCGGTTAGCGGTGACTTTGAAACCACGGCGTAGCTGTTTCCCGCTGAGGGTGCCATGGTGCCGGTGAGAGGCCCTGTGATGAATAGTAGGGGGTTTTCGGGGCTAAATGGGTCAACTCCTGCTTTGGAGTTGTCGAGGAACATGCGCATTCCAAGCCCTATGCCTCCTATGTATTTTTTAGCGAGGTCATCTTTCAAGGGTTTTGTTTCGGTTTTTCCAGTTGTTAAGTCTACGTAAAGAATTCGTTTGGCGTAACTCAATCTTACTCCTCCATTGATTACTTTTGGAGAGACTATGAGATATATATAGATAAATATTAAGCTTTATCTTTCAACGTCAAAACAAGCGGTTCTTCATCGTTTTTCGTGCCAATTCTATCTAATTTTGGACAGCCCTCCGAACATATACCACAACAAAATAGAAAATCACGTTTTCTCCTTCAAAGTGCGAGGGATAGACGGAAACGCATAACCGATAAATAAGATTCTTCCATAACTTAATATGACAGCAATCCTGACCGTCCAAGTTTAGTTGGCTGAGTTGGTGAAGAGGTTTGAAGGTTAGGGTCCAATACTTCGGTTACATCAAAAACATGGTTAATAAGAAAGAGGAGAAGTTCGAGTTGGGGGACGGCGCTTCCTTATCTGACTTGCTTAATAAACTGGCTGGAGTTCACGGCAAAGCCTTCAGAAAAGAGGTTTACGAACCGGGCTTGAAGAATGTTAAAACTGGCTTTTCTGTTACAGTGAACGGGGTTTTGATAGGTCAGCTTGGCGGGATGGACACCAAACTAGGCGATGGCGACAACGTTATCTTGATGTCTCTTATGAGCGGAGGCTAACAATCAGCTAGATTTCCAGTTGCCTCTCTATTCTCGTCAGGTTTCTGCATCCCGTCTTAGTAACTTCTACAATGTCTTCTAGTCTTACTCCGCCTATGTCTGGGTCGTAGAGTCCAGGTTCAACCGTCACAACATTGTGTTCTTTCAGACTAGACGTGGAAAGGTCACTCATTCTTGGACTTTCATGTATCTGCAAGCCTACTCCATGCCCGAGACCATGAGTCATTCCCTTTGTCACCTTTTTCCCTCCTCTAGAGGTTTGGTAGCCCGCCTTCTCCAACACATCACAACACACATTGTAGACATGGCTTCCTTGTGCTCCAGCTTGGATGGCGTCAAGAGAAGCGTTTTGGGCTTCAAAGACTGCGTTGAACATTTTTTGGAGTTTGTCTGAGGCTCTTCCTTTAACTATGGTTCGGGTCATGTCTGTCCAGTATCGTTTCCGGATGCTGCGGGGATAGATGTCTAGGATTATGGGTTGATGTGCTTTGAGCTTGTCTGCTGGTTCGCCAGTGTAATGTGGGTCTGAACCTTTGGTGCCACACGCGATTATGATGTCTTCTTCGGGCATAAGCCCATTATCTAAGAGTTTATGTCCAAAAAACGACTTTAGCTTGCCGACTGTTAAGGGTTCTTTGTTGATTAGCAAGGTGTCGTTGGCTCCGACATCAGCATTAGCTATCATTTCTATTGCTTCTGTAGTGGCTTCTTCTGTGCCAGCTTGAACCGCTCGGATGTCTTCAATTTCTTGCCTGTCTTTGGTTTCTCTCGCTTTTTCAACGACGCCAAACATCGGATTGATAGCTAAGCCTTCTTCCCTCAGCACATCAGCAACAAATAGTGGAAAGTTTGTTGGCACACAAATCTTCGTTCCCTTACCAAGTTCTTTTACTGCGACTTTTGCAATGAATTTTAAGGCGCCCAGCTGCGGCTCTTTTGCAGCTTTGACTACTTTGAGGTAGTTGTAGTCGAAGAAGGACTTCACAGTTTTGACTATGGATTGTTTTTGGGCTCGCGAATACTCCATCTGGTTAACTACAATTATGGGGTCGGCGTCAACTCTTTTGAGATAGATGAAGGGGTCTGGAGCCAGAAACTTTGTGAGGAAAAACATGTTAGCGTCCTTGTAACTGTCCGAATAAAGAAGCAAAGCCTCTGCTCCTTTTTCAGTCAGGATGCCGTCAAGGTCTCCCCTCAAGTTACAATACTTCCTTTACAGAACTTGTACCTAAACGACCTAACTATTTGTGTTTTCTCTGTTTCCACAGGTTCACAAGCCAAGGAATAGCCAATACTAATCCTATTGGGGTTATCCAAAGTGCTATGTTTCGAAGCTTGTTTCCGGGAGCTATGGTAGTTGTCAAGTCGACTCTATAATCCACAGTGACGATGTCGGAACTTTGGGTTGATAAAACCAACGTGGTGTTCAAGATTCTTGGAGGAAAATATTCACGCTCATAACTTTCATCAGTTATCTGTTTATTCCATAGGATGAAGTTAGGATTTGCGTCTAAAAATTCTTCAAAGTCGGAAGTGTTTAACGGGGTTACATTCCCTGTCTCCAGCACTAGTTCCTGATAGCTTGTCTCTAGCAAGTGGATATCAAGAGTGCCTTCAGCAGATACTGAAAGCTGCAAGCCTAATTGAGGAGTCAAAGCCTGTATGGGGACAATGTGCACGTTATCAGAAGTAACAATCATACGACCTTCGGTGAGACCTTGGTTACTTGACGGAATAAGAGAAACAAGGAGCAGAGCTAAACCTATGGCTACAAGAACTGTGCCTCCTCGCCCTACCAAAGTTAAAACTCGGTTCATAGGTTAAGTCTCCTACTGAAGTAGTAGTATCCCAGAAAGAATATGAAAGCCACAGCTACGTAGCTAGCTACGACATAAAGTTGCACTTCAAACAGAGTTGGCGCCCAAAAATCGCCCAAAATCTCGGGCAAAAGCCCATAGTATTGTTGCAAGGCAAGGTTAGGGGAGAATACAGATAGGATTTGAAGTGCTATAGTAGATTTAGTTGCGAATGAATAAAAAACTGCAATGTTGGTGACGATAGAAATCGCGAAATAGAGGACTACGCCAACAACGAGTGTTATTCCGCCTCTTCTAAGCTTCAATGTTAGCAAGAGCATGATGCCCGCAATAAAAAAGATAGTGCTCAAATTTGCAGCATACGTCAATAGAACCGTGTCCAAATGAGGCAATACCAAATCAGGCGCCAAAATGGAAAGAGCTGAAATCTGAATAGTTAAAAACAGAAGCAGAGACACGCCTAGGGCTGAGACGAGTTTCGCAGTTAGAATTCCCCGTCTTTTGAGAGGATATGAAAAAAACGTTTGAATTATTCCTTTTTCCAACTCGTTTCCCAAACCATAAGCGATGTTTTTGAAGACGAGTATGAGAAAGATGAACAGAGGTAAGGCAAGAAGCGGGGTAATTGCATTATAAGTTGCGGCTCCAGGCTGGGTAGATGTGATATAAATGAATGGTGTGAAACTCGATAACACAAATGTAGCTAAAGCATACAAGAATGCAAAGATTTCAAGAATTGGGAACCGATAATCTTCGTGCAATGCAGAGGATAAAACTTCTAAGAATGGTTTACCTTTTCCCAAATCTGTCACTTCCTCCCCTTTGCGCTAATCGATAGTCTATATAATTCCTGCAGAGAAGCGCTTCCAGTTTCTATCCCCAAAATTTTGGCTTTAATTTTCTTTGCCAATTTGGGAACATCCTCATACAATTTATCTTCCTTGTCTTCAACAACCCTAACTGAGACCCCCCTGATGTCACTATCCAATTCTTTTACGTACTTCAGCTTTTTGAGTTCAGCCTCTAACTCGTAAGGCTTGTCAGTGGAGACTCTGATAATCCCAACAGCATACTTCTCGTAAAGCTCAGTCAATTTCCCAAACGCCCAAACCTTGCCCCGATTCATAATCGCCACAGAATCACACACCATACTCAACTCTGGAAGAATATGAGAAGAGAGAAGAAACGTCACTTTCTCGTCCTTATGAAGCTGCAAAACCAACTCTAAAAGCTCACTCCTAGCCTGAGGATCAAGATTAGCCGTCATCTCATCCGCCACAACCAGCTTAGGCTTATTAACTAGAGCATGCGCAATAGCAAACTTCTGCAACATCCCAGCTGAAAGAGCCCGGATTTCCCGATCACTGGCTTCCTGCAAATTCACCAATTCTAAAACTTCCATGGCTCGGGATTCAGGCACGCCAAAGATTCTGCAGACTCTTTTCAGATAATCTAAAGTTTTCTGGTGAGCAGGAAAGAAAGCTTTCTCATAAACCACCCCGATCATCGAACGAATTTTAGTGTTGTCCCACGGGTCTTGACCAAAAACTTTCACCCAGCCCTTATCCGGCTTGAGCAAACCGAGAATCATTTTGATGGTGGTGGTTTTGCCAGCACCGTTTGGTCCTATCAAACCAGTCACGGAACCCTCATCAAGCGACAAAGACAAACCTTCAACAGCATTCACGCTGCCATAACTTTTTGAAAGCCCTTCAGCAACAATTAATGACATGAACTGATTTAACCTCTAATTCAATATATATGATTAATGCCAATAACCAGCTTCTCAGAAGCGTAACGATACAAAAATTCTGGTGGGCCCGGCCGGATTTGAACCGGCGACCACCAGGTTATGAGCCTGGCGCTCTAACCAAACTGAGCTACGGGCCCTTCGGAAATTTTTCACATTACCCGATTGTCAGGTAAGAATTTAAGGATTTTCTGTTTCACCCCCGCCAGCATAATAACGAGCTACAAGAACGTTGTCAATGCCTTTTTCAACAATACTGACCAGAGAAAGCAGATGTTTTGTTGTCCATTCGCAAAGACAAAACAGTTGATGTGTAAAATTTGAGAAAAGGGAAGTGCTTTTATTGAAGGCAAAAGAGGTGTAGTATAGGAATTAGAGATGAACTACAAAGAATTGCTGGAACGTGCTCGGTCACAGCTTCCTTCAGACGTGCGGGAGCATAAACGGTTTGAGGTTCCAAGACCTCGCAGTTTCGTCATAGGCATGCGTACCATCCTGTCGAACTTCAAAGAAATATGTGACGCCCTCAACAGGGACCCACGTCACGTGCTAAAGTTCTTTTCAGGAGAGATGGCGACAGCTGCGACTATGCAGAGAAACAGAGCGATCTTTCAGGGAAAATTCAAGCCTGATACTTTTGAGAGGCTCATCAAGAGGTACGTCAAAGAGTTTGTTGTTTGTCCTGTCTGCACTCGTCCGGACACGAAAATCGTTAAGGAAAGGCGTTTCCTGTTTTTGGTATGTGAAGCCTGTGGGGCTAAGTCGTCTTTATCAAGTTTGTAGAGTGCTTAACCTTGGAAGTCTACACCAAGTTACGCAAATGGGGAAAATGCGTGCTTCTCGCAACCTGTGACGTAGAACTGTTAGGAAAGATTCTGAGGGAAGGAAAAATAGTCTTCAAAGTGGGAGAAGAATTCTACAAAGGTCCAAAGATGCCCGTCGAAGAGGCTGTGGAACTCATGAAGGAATCCACCATCGTGAACATGGTTGGAACTAACATCGTAAACAAAGCCATAGAAAAAGGGTTGGTTCATCCGGAAGCAGTTCTAGAAATTTGTGGGGTTCCCCACGCCCAAATAGTCAAAATATAGAATCTTTTTTCAGCGTTTACAGCCAAACCGTGTCTTCATCGTTTGCTTTGATCTTGAAAACTGCAAACTGGAAATCTTCGTCTGTATCGTTAACTACGCCGTGAACTTCTCCGGGTTCACACAATAGCGTGTCTCCTGGTTGGGACCTGACCCTTGTGTCTCCGCAGAAAACAACAGCATTCCCCTTCAACACATGATACACTTCGGTCATTTCCTTATGATAATGAGGCTTAATCTCTGTGTGCGCCTCATTCTTCACAATCTGAACTAAATTTCCTTTCGATTTCAAGTCGTCCTCGGTAAGCAAAATCTTCTTGGAATAACCTTGCCTAATCAACCATTCCTTTTCACCGATTTTAACAAACTTCACGGTTTCGTTCCCTCATTTAATTGAACTGTAATACGCTCAGAATGGTTGGTGGCGTTCTTAATAGAGCTTATTCAAAACCATCTATTCACACTGTAGCAGAGAAACCTAAATATGAAGACATTCCTCATATTCCAAAAGGTGTCCCTTTGGAAAAACGGGAAGAACGTCAGCTAACTTACGCTTGTTTTTCTAGTGAACCTAAGAAACCACAAAACTCACTGTTTTGTAGGAAGTTTTATTGTGTCTTTTAGAAAGAAGGCGGAGAAGAAGCTTCTCCGGAAGGAAAAAGCATACGAGACCGAACGGCTGATGAAGGAGAAAAGAAGCGAAGACTACCAAGTTATCGAAGAAGTTTTCGACCGCTCCACCCTCATGACAATCTATGATCTCATGAACAAAGGCACCATCGACGAGATTCACGGAGTTGTACAATCTGGAAAAGAAGCTCGAATCTACTGGGGAAAAGACAGAGAAGGAAAAGAATTAGCCATCAAAATATACCTCACCACCTCAGCTGAATTCAAGAAAGGTATGCTTCCCTACATTGAAGGCGACCCCAGATTCGCTCACGTACGCAAAGACACCCGATCTCTCATATACGCTTGGGCTCAAAAAGAATTCAAGAACCTGCGGCGAGCCCGAGAAGCAGGAGTAAATGTCCCAGAACCATTAGCTGTACAAAAGAATGTTTTAGTTATGGAGTTTGTGGGAAAGAATGGTGTCCGAGCGCCCCTCCTGAAAGAAACCACTCTCAAAGACCCCAAACGCGTTTTCAGACTCTTACTAACCTACTTAAGGCGACTATATCGTAAAGGAGGACTGGTGCACGCAGACCTGAGCGAATATAATATCATGGTCTGGAGGAGGAAACCCGTAATCTTCGATGTTGCACAAGCTGTTTTGATCGAGCATCCCATGGCTGACAGGTTCTTGCGTAGAGACCTAGAAAATCTGCATAAATACTTCAAAAAGTTAGAATTAGACGTGTTATCGGTAGATGATATGTACGAGAGGGTAACAGGTGGAAGGCACTAAACTATACATCAAAATTCCGGGAGACAGAATCGGCGCCCTAGTTGGTCCCGACGGCAAGATTAAGACAACGATCGAAAAGAAACTCTCTGTTCATCTTAAGGTAGAGAGCCAAACTGGAAATGTTCAGATAACTCTTTCACCCACAGTTGAGGATCCAACGGTTCTCTTCAGAGCCAGAGAAGTGGTTACAGCTATAGGCAGAGGCTTTTCACCAAACCACGCATTCAGACTTTTAAACGATGACATGACGGTGTTAGAGGTTATAGACCTTCGAGAAAACGTGGGAAGGTCTCAGTCTGACCTGAAGAGGTTGAAAGGAAGAGTGATCGGAAAAGAAGGAAAAACCAGAAGAATAATTGAGGAGTTGAGCGAAGCAAACATTTCAGTTTATGGTCACACAATTTCGATAATTGGACAACCCGATCAGGCTGCAATTGCCCGAGAAGCAGTTCGGATGTTAATCAGGGGAAGCGTCCACGGCACAGTGTATCGGTTTCTGCACAAAAAACGAAGAGAACTCAAGAAAAAGAGGCTGGAACTCTGGGAACCAGCATACGAACGGCAACCCGAAAACGGCGATTTCACTTGAACAGTTAGATAATGTTTAAATTTTACAAAAAGATTGAAATAGTAATCATACAGAAGTACGAATGAATCTCCCATGTTGCCACATATCATACAATGCCTTTCTAACGTGGTTCCCACGCCAGAACCTCGCGGAGCCTATGGAAAAACTATGAAAACACGCCTTTCAAATCGCGGAATACCGAGAACTGGGGGGAACTTGCCTTGGTGACGTTTCAAGAGATAAGCCCCGCAGACTTTTTCTACCGTAATCGAGACATAGCTGGCTTCACCAACCCTTCCAGAGCAATCTTCTCATCCATAAGGGAGCTTGTAGAAAACTCCCTTGATTCCGCCGACCATATGAATATCCCTCCAGAAGTATACGTTCGATTATCGCAAGAAAACTCAGACACCACATCGGAACCAGAAACTGGAGTCTACAGGCTAAAGATTATGGACAATGGCTCCGGAATCTCAGCCCGCCACATACCCTCCGCCTTTGGTCAAGTTTTGTTCGGCTCAAAATATACGCTCAAACAGGCTCGGGGAACCTTCGGTCTTGGAGGAACAATGTCTATTCTCTACGGGCAGATCACCACCCACAAACCCGTCCTCATCAAATCAAGCACCGGCTCATCCAAGATCTACGAGTACAAAATGATGATAGACATCCAGAGGAACCGCCCCCTCATCTTGGACCGTAAGACCCGGAGAAACAAAGAACAGTGGAGAGGCACCATCGTTGAATTTTCCTTGGAAGGGGACTATTTCAGGGCTATGTCCAAGATTTTGGAATATTTAAAACAGACGGCCCTAGTGACGCCTTATGCTGACATCAGATTCGTTGATCCCAGAGGCCGATTGTACATGTTTAATCGAGCCACAAAGAAGATGCCGCCTCCACCGACAGAAACTTTGGCTCACCCTTACGGAGTGGATGTTGAAACTATTCAACGTCTCATACGAATGACTCATTGCCGAAATATGCTGGACTTCATGCGGAAACACTTTCACCGAGTTGGCCAAGGCACTTCCCTCAGTTTTTTGGACTTTGCGGGATTCATCAAAACAGCTAATCCCCAGAAGCTGAAAAACGAAGACGTCGCTAGACTTGTGGCGACAATCAAGAAGTATAAGAAGTTTAAGAAGCTTTTTGGTAACGTGACTGAAAAAGAAATTACAGGTTTATTGAAGAAGACCAAGTCTCAAAACATGTTGGATTTCATGAATGGACACTTCCCAAACGTAGACAGGAATGTTGTCCTTGCTCTGCTTTCATCTGCTGGATTCTTGAGGACCAAAAACCCGAAGAAACTTCGGCCCAGCGAGGTTGTGAGGCTTGTTCGGATGATGAAGAGGTTTAAGGGCTTCCTTCCTCCGGATGCGAGTTGTCTGTCTCCTCTAGGAGAAGAGTTGCTGAGGGCTGGGATTCTTAAGGAACTGAAGCCCGATTTCATAGCGGTTTCTCAGCGGAGTCCCTCTACATATTCTGGTCACCCTTTCATCGTAGAGGCGGCTATTGCATATGGAGGAGACATCCCGAAGAAAGACGATTTCGTCATTTATCGTTTTGCCAACAGGATTCCGCTGTTGTACGACGAAGCCAGTGATGTTACGGTAAAAGTAATCCGAGCTATCAACTGGAGAAGATACAAGGTTTCATCTGGCATGCCTATAGCCATTCTGGTTCATGTTTGCAGCACAAAAGTTCCGTACAAAACGGTTGGCAAGGAATTCATCGCAGATAGACCAGAGGTGAGGAGTGAAATTTTGAATGGCATCCGTGAGGTTGCTCGTCGATTACAGATGTTTTTGGCGAAGCGCGAACATCGGGCGAAGGAAAAGAGAAGACTGACAGTTTTCTCCAAGTATCTGCCTAAAATAGCTAGGTTTTCTACGGACTTGGCGGGAAAGAAGGAAGAACCAGACATTGAATTGCTTATGAAGAGTGTGAGGAAATATGAAGAAGGCGACTGAAAGTTCAGCTAAGCAGAAAAAAAAGGAGATTTTGAAGGACCTGAAAGGTTTTGGTAGAAAACTTTACGGTCAAATGGAAGGGGGCAAGTTTCCTTGGGTGGAGATGCCTAGTCGATCCACAGAAAACATCTTCTACAGTCCTGAAGCGCGGCAGTATATTTTGGGGGAGAAGACCGTAAAGAGAAGTGCTCGAAATATTCGACACATTAGACCGTTCACCCAGATGGTTTGGGCGGGTTTCTTCGCCAGTGAACTGGTGAAAAATAGAAAAACTTCGACTCTTCGTGATGTCTACTACTCAGCTCAAGCTTATGAAATGTCTTTTAAGGATCAGCCCGAGTCAAACAACATAATCACTGACTTGGAAACTGCCACAGGTTTCGCCAGAGAAGACTTTAATGTTTTCCCTGAGGAACGTTCAGCCATTTTCGGTGACCTCACCATCGAATATACGGTTCCTGGCTACGAGGGAAAACAACTGAACCTGATGTCTCATCCTGACGGAGTGATGATTGGACCATCCCTCGTTTCCTCCGAGTTCGCCAAAACTGGCGCTGACAAGGTTATTGCGATCGAGAAGGGCGGTTTGTTCACGAGGTTTGTTGAGGAACGCGTTCACAAAAAGTATAATGCTCTTTTGGTTTTGACTGCGGGTCAGGCGCCTCGGGCAACTAGGCACTTTATTCACAGGTTGAATAAGGAGCTGGATCTTCCTGTGTATATCTTCACCGACGGCGATCCATGGGGGATGCATATTGCCATGGTTATTATTTCGGGTTCGGCAAATGCGGCTCATCTCAGGGGGTTAACTACTCCTGATGCTAAGTGGAGCGGCGTCTACGCTACGGACATTGTTGATTATAAACTGCCCAGTGACCCTTTGACAGATGTGGATGTTAAGCGGTTGCACGAGTTAGAGAAGGACCCCAGATACAAGGGAGAATTATGGAAGAGAGAGATCAAAACATTTCTGAGGGTGAAGAAGAAGGCGGAACAGGAAGCCTTCAGCAGGTACGGTTTAACTTATATCGTTGACGAGTATCTGCCGGCTAAACTGGAAGAATAGAACCGAAAGTTTGTGTTAATCATTGAGTTTGTTTGTGTCGATTTAGACATATTTTTTGATAAATTTCCATTCTTTATTGAAAATATTTCTCAGTTTTTCCTGTTTGACGATTCGTAACATTTATTACCATCCTCTGTTCTTTTGGAGAAAAGTAGTACCCCAACTTAAAACTAGCTTTATCTCCCCCTGATGGCTATGTTTTATTTTGGTTGGGGTACTGCTTCTCTTTCACTCTGTTCTTGCAAGCACCCATATTGCTTGTGCACCTAATAGATGACTGCAAATTTTGGTGAAAAACAAAAAGGCACATATTATCAGTAATGTATCTTGTCGAACATGTCAAACGTTAATTCAGTCTTTGAAGCAAAGGTTGTCGCCTTAATTCTTTCCAGAGAAACTGAGGAGGCTCTTGAATTGCTGAGCCAGCATTACGGGGTTGAGAAGCCGAAACTTAAGGTTGGCATGCCAAAACGGTACTCGAAGAACCCTGCGTGTTATGTGGCTAAGAAGCGGACAATTCATGTTTCCCGTCGGGAGATTCTGTGGAATCCTCAGGTGATTCTTCACGAGTTTTATCACCATCTCAGAAACCTCACAGACGCGCACGGAGGCATAGAGAAATACGCCCAAAGATTTGCAGAAAACTACCTACAAGCCTACAAAAAACAGCAACACACAAAGCATAAAGGATTTTTCAAGGCCTAATAGCAGTCTGGGTTTTCTTAGTCTACCATTATATTAAAATAAGTCTTGAACGTGTAGAGTTAGCCTTGAGGATGTTGGAATGAGCGAGGAGATGCCCGCAGGATTATTCATCTTCGAAAAAGTAGTCGGGTTAATACTAATCATCATAGGAGCAGTAGTCACATACATCACTGCAACAACTCCCCCATCAGGCGACATCAAACAGTTTGCAAGCTACTTCATTTTCGGCGGTATCATACTTGTAGGCATAGGCATCTTCCTAGTTATAGCCAAAACTGAATAACAACCAAAACTGTGGTTTCCATCAAGCAAATTTAAGCTGGAATCAGGATTGTGACAGCTTGTACCTCTTCGTCACGTTCTCTACGATTCCATTCTCAAACGCATAAATTTCTGTCAAACTCTTCTTCCAATCTCTTACATACATCAAGGGATCATCAATCTTCTTCTCAGAAGGATCAACGTGAATCCACCTCTCTTGCTTGTTATCCCAAACTTCAGTCCAAACATGATCAGTCATGTCAAGAATTAACCTAGCACGATACTTATGGGCCAAACAGAGAGCAGTAAAGAGAATACTGAATTCTCCGCACCTTCCCTTTCCGAAACTAAGTATCTCCAAAGGGTCGTTGTGGCGAACAATATCCTCTTTTGTCCACTTCAATTTCAGGTGAAGCCACTCCAACAACTCCTCAAGCGAATAATTCCTTTCGAAGAAACTCATCAGCTTAACATGTAATTCTGGGCTTGCAAGCTTCTTGCTGATTAATCTATATTTTTCAACAGCCTTTCCATTGAGAGAAACCATCTTTGCCAACCCTAACTTCCGAAACACTTCAGCCAATGTTTTTGAAAATCCTTGTGAAACTACAATCCATAGTTCAAATTAAGAAGTGAAAATTTCAGCTTTTTGCCTTTTATCGGCGTTGCAGTCACAAGTTTTATACATTTTGCAGGATAATAAGTAACTTTGGTGGTTTAGATGTCGTTTAAGAGCAGGGAACTTCTTTACAAAAAAGTCGTATGTGAAGATCTAACAGTAGGTGAAGTGAAAGGGGTCATACTAAACCCCGAAAAATGGAAGGTTACCCATCTTGAAGTCGAACTCTCCAAGGATGCTGCAGAACTAGTCTTAGGCGCAAAAAAAGGCGGAATCAGAAATCTACTTGCCGTATCTGCGATAGGCACCTTAGGCAAAAAGATAAATCTGAAGGTGAAAAAAGGACAACTTCACATCTACTTAAAAGCTCCAAAACTTAACTCCTAGACACAAAGGGCACGCAATTCTTCTAAAAGCACTCATTCTTTTCGCTTGCCTATGGTAATTGTTATATAGAAAATGGAACAGAAAGCCAAAAAGGAATGTGAAAACATGTCTAAGCAAGTGAAAGGCATTGCTAGGGCAACCATGTTTGCAGTCCTGTCGGCGCTAGTGTTCATCCTACTGGGGCTAGTATTCTTCATGGTATTTCTGTGGATAGTAAAAACTGGAGCTGACCTTCTTGGATTGTCCGGTCTTGACGCCAGCTGGGCAGTACTCGCAGCAGCAATACTATCCTCCGCTACAGTGCTAGGGGCAGCAGTTCAAAAAGAGTGAAAACCTCATTCTCCCCTTTTTTTACACACAATCAACAATCATATTTGAGGACTAATAACAGCGTATTGTTGAAAACAGTTTTTTTCCTGAAATCCACTGCGCTTCAGCTAAAAAATGAGGTTTTGAATGGAACTTATTTTTCTTTTTTGAAGGAGCCTGTTCCGCCACTCTTTTCAATAGCCTGCAGTGCAGATTTTGTGGCTTTCTCCAAAGCATTCTCAGCACTCTTGTAGTCATCAGCCGAAACCACAATGCGATATTTTGGAGGCGAAACCAGATAGACTGTCACATCTGCTCCCTCTGATTCACCGACCTCTTTAGCACCCTGCAACGTATCTTTAATAATGAGCACCCCTTTCGGCTTCGGGTTCTGAAGCTCCAGAATTCCCTTCACATTCACCAAAGATATCGTTATCTTTTCCTTCGCAATCTCCTCTAGAGTAACCGCAAGGTCCTTTTCAATCCCCAGATTCAGCAGAACATCTACTCCATCTTTAGCAGTCTTCTCCAGCCCCTCATATAACCCCCCAAAAGCATTTTCTATTGGCAACCCAGCCTTCTCATAGGCCCCTTCAAAGGGAATATTCAATTTTTCAGAGGCAGTCCGCAACAGACTCTCCGCTTTCCGATCTTTCTTCCATAAAAGAAGCTTCTCTTTCTTCTCTCTTTTTGTAACTCTTCTGCGTGAAAGATCCACATGCCCCTTTTCAGCGTGGACCCGCAAAACCTTAAGAACAACCTTCTGTCCTTCACGAACATAATCTCGAATATTTCTTACCCACCGAGAAGCAACCTCAGAAACATGTAGGAGACCCTCCTTGTTATATTCATCTAGCCTAACGTAAGCTCCATAATCGGTTATTCTCTCAACCGTAGCTATTACAAGATCGCCTACTTCAGGCCACTCAGGTCTCCTAAACCCCATTTTCTTTTCTTCTCCACCCGCTATTCTAGGACAGCGGTTATTTCTCCCTTGACTTTTGCCTTTCCTCCGGAAGGCTCTGCTAAGACCGCTCCACAAACGTTGCAGTGGACAGGCGTCGTAGCATTGCTGAAGACAAACTGTTCGTTTCCACAGTCAGGACATTTTATCCGCAAGAACCTGCTTCTAGGTTTCGGTAAAACTTTATCCCATTCACTCAAATTCTTCACCCCATTCTATGCTATAATCAACTTCTTAAGACGAAGCCCTTTCTTATGTCGCATATAGCCGCAGCTCTTACACCTTAGCCTAAGCGTCTGTTTTTTGGTCGTTTTTGCAAATTTTCTTTGACGGGGAAACTTCTGTCCGCCGTATCCCTTCTTTTCTCGCAACTCATGGGCTCTCTCACCCTTAGCTAAGGCTCTTCTCTTCCCCGGCTTATACAAGGAAACGGCATGAACTTGATGAGATTGACACTTAGGACAATATGTTGTAATTTCTTTTGGTGCGTTCATCACGATCACTGACTATTTAGGTATAAGACAGCCCCCTTAATTACTATATATCTGTTTCTGGAAAGAAACTGGATTCAACCATAAAAAAAGTAACGCGGCTTTCTTAGCTATACAATATCTTTTAACTGTTGACACAATATTTTATTTCTGATCAAGGTGACCGCTCAGAAGAACGCGTACGTAGACGTTAATCCAGTTATAGTAACTTCAGAAGGCAAAATAGTTCTTGCCAAAAGAATAAAAGGAATTGTGGGGGGAGGAAAATGGCACCTGCCCGGCGGAAGGGTACAATTTAAAGAGACTTTTGAGACTGCCCTGAAGAGAGTGTCTTTTGTCAAAACTAACCTAAAAGTCGAGCTGTTCTATCCGTCATTAAAGGAAAGCATTGTTGGAATTTATGATAACCCAGACAGGGATCCGAGGGAACATGTCGTAAGTATCGCGTTTCTGTGTAAAATTGTGGATGGAGAAATCAAGCCGGGAGATAAGGTGGATGCGGTCAAAGCCTTCTCTGAGACAGAAACAAAAAATTTAGAAATTGCCTTCGACCATGGGAAAACTGTGGAGGACGCCTTCGCAGTTTTAGATGCTCTGCTATGAAAAGCGGTCTTCTTGAAAGTCGTGCAAAGATAGGCTAGCTCTCAAGTTCCTATATGTCGTCTGCCAGATATTTCAGGTCGAAATCTCTTAGCTGGTATCCTGCTCCTATACTGACTAGGAACGACTCGAAGCTATCTAGGTAAGTTCCCCAATCCTTGGCGAAGGTTCGTGTGAACGCGGCATATGCTGAATAGTTTTTGTGGAATGATATCAGAACTACGTCTTTTCCAAGTCCCTCGCCGTAAGCCCCGAAGATAACATTAGGGCGCTTGTCTACCCATTCTTTAGTCTTCTTCGTCATTTCTGCAGCTGATTTGTTTTCTGCGTAAGCCTTTGTTTTAGCGAAAGTGAACGCCATTATTTGGTATCCAAGTTTCTCGAAGTCTGGAATTATGGTGTATGTCTTTATGTAATCTTTTTCTATTCGGGCTCGAGTTCTGGAGACAGTGGGTTGTGAGACTCCCAAGATGCCAGCTAATTCTCTGTCGCTTTTCTTGGAATTTTTTAACATCTCACTTACTAGTCTAAGGAGTTTTTGTTGTTTCATAATAACACCTATTTGCAGTTACCCTTTAAAAGTTTGATGCATCTTAGGGGGCTTCCTTTATAAGGAGAGGGGGTTTTATTGTTAGCTTTGATACATTTAGCGACTTCTTCACACAAAGAGAAGGGGCTATTTTGCATCTACTTCTATGGCTATCCCCTGTTTAATGAGGATGCGAGCATTTTCTGGAGGCAGGGTTGCTATATCCTCTGGCCCAAAGGGACCGTAAGTCTTCATGTCAGACCCGACTAAGGCTGGAATTTCCTGAACGAAACGTAGAACTATCATTGCATGTTTCGGCCCCTTTTCGATATTTGACAAACGCCCTCGGAGAATATCCTTTGAAAAGGATTGGTAAGCTTCGGCTAAAAGCAAGACTTCTCCACATAACTTTTCTTCTTCTTCAGTCAAGGCATCTCTAGCAACAGTTTCTCTGGCAAAAGTTTTTTCTCGGAGTTTCTTGTAACGAATCTGAAAAAGTTCACCGACCATAATCCTGACATTTCTAAACTCGCGATCCAGTAGCTTGGCTTTTGGTGTTTTTTTGTCCAGCATACGATTTTCCTCATTCATTCTTTTGACATAATCAGCGATTTTGGCGTAGAAATCCTTTGGGAGCCTCTGAATCTTCGCACTGCCCTTTTCCTTTTTCCACACTTCATAGAGTTCATTATACAAGCTTACTGCACCACCTTTGCCACACCCTTACACAGCAACATCAACGCTGCCGCAGTGGGAAGTTCAACTTTCCGATTTTCAAATGGACCGTAAATTCTGTCCTCCACCCTGAATTCAGGAGCCTCTGAAACATTAACCGTTACCGTTCCCTCCTTAAAGGCTACTGCACGCTTAAGAGGATCAAAATCTTCGATGTCTGTGAGGGAGAATTCAACCTTTTTTAAACCCGTTTTTCCATGCAACGTATTAGGAAGCCGTATTAGACGGTTGATGTCAGGGGTGACAACAGTGTCAATTTTCACAGACTGTTTTTCCACTCCGTGTTGAGCAATTTTTCTCCAAGTTTCTGGGCTTATACCTTTCACGACTCCCCAAGGACCTTTTTCTTTCCAACTCTTCAAAAGCGCTTCTCTATAATTTAGCAAAGAATTCACATGCAAAGTCTTCAAGCCTGCCTGTATCAACTCTTCTTTGGAAGCGGTCAGGAGGAAGTCGTATGTTCCCTTAGCTACTCGTCCTCTCCATCCTTGATCATTCAGGTCTGGACCAGAAACCCTTCTATCAGGCATAGCGCTTTTACCCAAACCGTGAAATTCAGCTTCCAAACCTATTCCCATGATGTAGTCAACGATTTCTTTGCGAGCCAACGAATCCAACTCGCGAACCTCTTCACTCTCAACATGAACGTGGTATCCTCTGTGCCCAGAAAAAGCCACAGTTAACATTTCTGATGAGAAACCGAAATCCTCTGTCAAGACATCTACAAGTTTAATCGCTTCAACTTTGGCAGCTTCTAAACAAACTTCGCAAGGCCAAGTTTTTTCTTTGAATTTTGTTCCGCCACAATCGGGACATTTCGGGGGGTGTCCGCCCTTACCAGAACGGCCACAGTTTGTGCAGGTCCAAATGTCGTGAACTGTGGCACATGGGGTTGGGATGTGATCTGCGTCGATGTCAAAAATCAGGTCAGCGCCCAACCATCCTTTTGCTTTCATTTCTTCTTCGGGGCGTTCATAATAAGCGCTTGAATAGTAAACGTCTGAAGGCACGATAGTGCTTAGAGATGACCTGAGGTCGTCAATTTCTCTGAAGCCCCTGTGTCTGAGCATCATTTTCTTTTCAAAGAGGAGAAAACCAAACTCGCGCCTTTGGAAAGAGGAAGGAGGCAGAACAGATGCAGAATGTTGTTTGTAATAATCAGCGAATTTGTCTTGGATAAAACGCTGCGACAAAGAGGACATTCTGTTCCGCCCACTATTTCTTGTGACGTTTAGGTATATAGATCAAAAACAATATTTAAGCAGAATTAACGCCACCGTGAACGCTTACAAAATAGGGCTCTCAGCATATTCTTTTTTGTTTTTATGTGACAAACGTGATCGTTGCTATTGGAATTCCTTATATTAAACGTAAAATCTAGTACTTTTGATGAAGCAATGAGAAAAGAAAAAAGGAAAAATATTCGAGAAGAAAAGCCAGAAGAAACCGAGACCACGGATATCTATGACGAAAAAGAGCTGGAGAAAATGCTGGAGAACGACGAGATAACAGAAGCTGAATACAGTTTCATGCTGGGAAGAGAAAAAGTTGGAAAGAAGAAGAGTCTAGGGCTGGAAAGACAAGAACATCAAGACACTTACGCAGACGAACTAGCAAAAAACGAATACGAAGATGACTGAACCGCGCCAAAAATTGCTCATTTCTGTGCACAAGAATTTTAGGACCGTCTATAGAACAGCAAGGGCAACCCAACTAGGGGAAGTGACATAGCCCACAAATCCAAGTTATGACCTAGAATCCATGCGTACCATGTACCCCAACCGCCGACACTTCCAAGAAAAATCCACATAACATAATGGACACCAAAATACAGGCCAACAAGCGTTACAATCAAGCCTATAGTGTCTATGTTTAGCTTTTCCAAAGATTCTTTTCCAATAGATTTTCTTGCGAAGAATGCCGTGTATAGAGCAAGCAGAAGCAATCCGACAGTGGTTAATACGAAACTGAACATGTTCGCCGGATAAAGAAGAATGTAATCCATTCCTTTAGCGATTACTGCAGCTATCCAGTTAACAGTGTTGTTAAGCCAGAAAACAAAAACATAAAAAGTGCCAGCAATCAATCCCCATTTTATCGCGTTCTTTGCAGGTTTGTTGGGACTCAATTCTAAAAATAACTTGATTAAAACGCCGGCAAGACCTATCGACTGCACGAAACAGGGCAAAGTATTCTCAAGCATCATAGAAATCGACCCCCCAAAAGCACCAGCAGATGGGTCTGAAAGCCAAGCAATCCCCCAAATACCAGACATGAAGAAGCTGAAGAACCAATATCCAGCTTCAAAAAGTATGATAAGTCTTAGTGCCATTAAGGCTTCAGGTTTCGAAAGGTCTTTTCTGAATATGTAGAATAGAATGGTTACTACGGCGATGAGACCTGCTGCTGCTCTGAAGCCAATTCCAATGCAGCCAGGTACGTCTGTTACTAGAATCCAGAAATAATCGAGAGGACCACGATTGATTACGCCATTGGCAAATTCGTAAAGCATGTAAGAAAACCAAGTGAGGGAAACTAGAAATAATCCAATCCTAAGCGGCCAATCTATCTTAGTATTTACCAATATTCTCACGTTTGCCATAGAATTGGGTTTTTGAAGCTATTACAATTGTGGTAAACAGAAAGTCTCCGGCTTCTTGTGAACACCAGTCTTATAAAGATATTAAACGGCTATAACAACGAGAGGTTGCTTCAGATGAAAAGAAACCAATTGGCTCGGTTTGTCTTCATGTCTCAAGGAATAGGAGCAATATTTATCGCTGTTTTTTTAGCTTCATACGCGCTTGCCCTTCCTTCAAATGAGGTTCTCCATGGAGAACCTATCTTCAGAACACCCCTTTCAATATTCGGAGGACTTTTTCTATTATTAATAGCCATATCTGTTGTGCTCTCTATAGTGGTAAAGCCAGAAGAATGAATGGAAACAGTCCAAAAGGCTCTTCGATCAAAGTTTCTTTACAAAAAAGACTCACTGCTCTTCTTCAGGAAAATTTCGCAATTTTCTCTTATAACAAACCAACGGATTAACCGCCTTGTTACATTCGGGGTCTGGTGAGGTGCAGATTCCATGAGTACGCAACGTACTGCAGTTTGGAGGAGTATACTTTGTGCTCGAGCCTCTGGTTCCAGCTATATGTTCGACCTGATAACGGGTCATACGTTCGTTAAAGTCAGAAACGGATCGGAAAAACTTGAAGACATCCTCCACACTCATCCCTATACCTAACAAAAAAGAGGTTAGGGCGAAGCGTCCCATGTGAGAAGCGGGGCGACCAGCCGCAACTCGATCATACACTCCCTTGATGCACGGAGGAAAAGCTTCCATCACTACGCGCTTTGGCATCTCTTCAAGCTGGATTTGTTCTCGTCTCTTTGCAGCCAGTTGCCTCAACTGATTTACGCGAGCCATAATGCCTGAAGGAAGAAACTTCACTTTCGTGTCCAGTTTCCCCTCAATGTACTTACGCACTTCCTCTTCTAGGAGGCGACTTACCTCCCGTTTCGTGAGGTAAACTTCCCCGTTAATCATAAGGTGATTAACAAGTTTCCAGTTCTTGTCGTGAAAAACTGTTGCATTCTTCAAGAAAACTGGAAAGCGCAACGCAAAAACATACGGCTGTAGGCTGACGTCTTCGACTGGTCTTATGTCCCAGTTGAAGTTTTTGGCAACTTCCAATAATTTCTCTTTTTCCTCTTCGTTAAGTAGTTCAGAAGCGCGTTTTGCTTCAGCCAATGAATATCTACTTTTGATGAGGGAATCTTCAGTGGCAGCAACTAGCATAACGGCTATTGGAAAAGAGAAAATCTCAATTTCTTTCTCTCTATCACTCATTTCATTTATTGGTTTAATTTTAGCATAAGCAGACACGTCTCGTAATGCAGCTTCAACGCGTTTCTCAGCTCGATCGAGGAATGGTAGATAAAAGTCGCTCTCTCGCTCTAACTCTTCAAAGTCTATTCCTATTCCTCTTACGTGCATAGCAGCCTCTTTCATGAAAGGATATTTTACCCTGTCGTAAGCAGTAAGTACCTGCTATACCCTCCCTTTACTCTGATTACTCTACTTCTATTCGAGGAGCCAAGAAAAATTTCAAGTTTCCCTCTTTTTCCTGCTTGAAATCCAATTTAATCGGCATATCAGTTGAAAACTCGATGACAACGATTTCTGATGTCGGCACAGATGCCTTAACGATCTCCGAGAGGTAACTTAAGCTAAAAGTGGCCTTAGAAGGTTCCTTCGCCGACATCTCCAGAAGAACATCGCCCCCGGTCTTGAATTCGATCGTTGCTCCCATAATATCGCCCGTGGCGTTCATAACAATTTTTTCTTTATCAGCCTCGATTCGAACGTGATCGCTTACCAGATTAGCATCTTCTATAGCCTCCCGCAATCCCTCTGTCGTAGTCTTCGCTTTCACGTTGAAGTTAACTTTGGGAGTAGGAACCTCTTCCTCCATAGCCTCCAAAGTAGGCATAATAAACGTACGAGCGTACTTGCCTCTGATCGCAATTTTTAGTTTCCCAGTTTTTTCATCCAAAGAAAGCTCAACAGATTCGTCTTTTCCCGTTCTCCTCAACAACTTCAACATTTCGTTTATGTTAATGCACATTTTCATGGGTTCACTGCAAGAATACTCATCGAACACTGCTTTAGGCCACTCGAAATCGACCATGGCAACTCGTGAGGGATCCATGGCACGCAGTTTGATTCCTTCGGGCGTCAAATCAAAGGTGGCTTCGTCCACGAGTATTGAAATTGCGCCCATCATATCTTTCAAAATCTTGGCATCAGCCATTTTAGCCTTGAACATCTGCAAACCTCCGTTAGCATTTATTGTTTAAGGTACCTCTAATTTAAGCTGTTTGATTCTACCAGTTAGCCAATTGAGAAGAGCCTAATTTTGGTCGATATTGTATGAAAACTGCGGTTTCAGCTGTATTCGCGGAAGGTGTAGTTGCATTTTGTGCATCTGAAAAACTGTGTTGATGACTCATCAGTTCCTCTTGTTTGCACCTGCCATGCATAGGCTACGTTGTTTCCGCATTTGGGGCATTCTATCCTGACTGTGGGTAAAGTACGCAGTTTTTGCTCCTCTTTTCCGATAATAGCTATTGATTCTTGAGGAGAACGCTCTATGGCTTTCGGAACAACAGAGGGCTTATTGTCCTCCAGTTTCTTCTTGAAACTGCATTTTGGGCATACAAGATGAAAAACGACTTTTTTCTTCTTTTTATCACGTCTAGTGACCAATCGTGTTCCACAGTTTGGACAAAATTCCATATCGCTCACCGCGTTTTCTGCGCAATTTCCGTTGCAATTTACTCTTTTAAATCTTTTCTTTTGAACGAGTTAATCCAGAGGCTATGATATGCGCTACCCGCAAAGCCTCAGGAATGTTACTTCGTGTGGATGTCTTTTTTATAATCTTTTCGGCATCCTCCGGCAAAATACCTGCTGTATGAATGTAAATAGGGTTCTCCCCGTTTCGAGTTTCAACCTCAATTAATTTTCCAGCATTCTCCATAGCCCGCCATCTAATCTCAAAGTCTGGTAGATTTTCAAGAGCCTTTTTTATATCATCTAAATCAGGTTTCTCTCGTGCCACAGCTATAACCGGCAAATCTACCGTGTGGAAGAGTTCACTTATGTCGACTACATTGAAGCCAGCGAAGGTTACTCCATCTAAAACAACAACCCGAAGTTCCCTGTAGTAAGGAGAACTTTCGATCATGGCAGCTATTTTTTCCGTAGCATCCAGCCCGTCAATAGCTATCTCAGTTCCCATAACTCCTTCAAACCAATAACCTCCCCGATAGACAACCCCCACAATATCTACCATTCCCTTGGTGCGGGGAACAAATCCTCCATCATCTATGCCCAACACTCGAATCTCAGGTTTTATTGAACGAAATCTCTTAGGAATCAAAATCATCCATCTTCCAATTCATCTTACTTACCCTTTAAATTTTGTTTAGCCCATACTAAAGCACGAACTAGACAGAATGTAAGGGAGCATCATGTTTGCCTTCATACCACAATACGGAAGCCTCAGCGAAGTTTTGATGGATCAGAAATTAGCCTCTTTGGGAGACGCCTACGTGAATTTTCTCTATTCTTTGGCATTGTCTAACAAGAAGGGAGAGCCAGTTGGGATTAAAGTTAAAGGTCGCTTGCTTGCGGATGCCTTCAAAAAATCGGGGCTAAGAAAAGTTTTGCCTTCAAGGATTGACCGCCACAAGCAGGCGGATGCCGCTGAAGCTTTGATTTTGTATGCTTGGATACAGGATTCAATGACGATGGAAGAAGGACTGAAAATATTGGAACAGAACGAAGATGTAGTGGAAGCCTTCAGCTTGCTGCTTCTCACTGCAAAAAACAAGCTTAATTTATAAAACAAGCAGGAAGCTGGGTGATATTAGCTTATTTCGGTTTATAAGCCTTAGATGCTTTCTTGAATGATTTTTGGAATTCTTTACTGATGGCTAGAACTTTTTTGGTTGCCTCGTTTATCGCATCTTCAGGATTTTGCTTTTTCTTCGTTTGAACGTATAGTATCGCGCGGTCAATGAGAGGGTGCGGCACGTCATAACCCGCCATCTCGATTGTGTCATCCGCAAGAATGGTCTTCTGCAGCAAGTTTAGAAGCGAGTGCCCCTCGCCCTCCACTTCAATCTTCATTTCATTGGCTGTTTTTTTCACAACTTTAATTTTCATTTACATCCCTCGGAGGTTGTTCTTTTCCATAATCTGGAGAGATTTTTCTTCTTTCAAAGTTTCCGCATTTGGAACATGCCAATCCACGATTTGCTGGTTGTAAAGCTTGACCACATCTTGAACAGAGGGAATAGATTACTCCCAAATCTTTCTCAGCTGTCGACAAAAAGAAAGACCTGTTTTTGGTGCTAATCACCTTCGCCCTCATAATGTCACCTGCTTTGCAGACATTAAACATGTTGTCTACATATCCGTGGCTAACACCAGAGATGTGCAACATACCGGTGAAAAAGCCGGAGAGTTTTTTTTCTCCAATCTGGAAAATGCGTAAAATTGCCTGCTTGTTTCTCACCTCTAGAACCTGTCCAGTGATTATGCTTCCAACCTGTGGGACGCTTGCGGTTTGAACAAGGGGATACACTGAGACCTGTTTGTTCAAGCTGTCTAGCAGAGTGCATCCTGTTACTTCCGAGTGGATAGTTCCTTCTTCCACGTAGGTTCCGGATCCAGGCGTGAACTCTTCTATGACTCCTAAACGGTCTCCGGGAACAACGAAGACTCCACTCTTTCTTTCAGATTCTTTCATGAATTTCTACCTTCTATCCGATACAAATCAACTTGAATACTTCGTTTCGTCTTTGTGTGAAACTCAAACATCTTCGGAATTTCCATTTTCATGGCAAATATGGCAGTAATTCTTCCGCCTTGCCCCTCAATAAACCTTTTGATAAACTCTCGGTTACTTTCTCCGCTTTTATGAAACGAGTAGATTGTGTTCCCAAGCTCTAGTGACTTCTTGATGAACCTTCTATCTGCTCTTCTTTGCTGGACACCGAAGGGAGGATTTTGCAGGATTGTATCAAAACTTCCTTTAACCACATCGATGTCTCCTACGATCCAGCTGGTCTTGTTTTCCACACCCATTTTTTTAGCGTTTTTTTGCGCTAATTTCACTGCTCCAGTATCCACATCAACGCCGAAAACCTCTCTCGCACCTAACAGGGCTGCGCCTATGGCTAGTCGCCCCGTGCCGCATCCTAAGTCCACAACTGTCTTATCGATGATGTCATTGTAAGTGTATGCTATCAGATACAGTGCTTCCGCGGCTACTTTTGAGGGTGTAGTGTATTGTTCGAGATGAGCCTTGGGCATCGGATTGGCTTCGACCTCTGACAGCGCTCTTTCTAGGTCGCGTTTCCGAACCAGCCTCTTCTGAGCAGTTCTTCCCATTTCATTTCTCCCAGCATAACAAACGCTTCGTTAAGAGACAAAAGGGGTTTACGAAAATTGGGTGCGTCATCTACAGTTAGGCGAGGACAAGCAGTATTTATGAAAGCGTCAATACCGAGTAACTGCATGAGAACACTGGGTGTAACCTCTCTGAGGGCAAATAAAGTAGCGTTTAATCCCTTTTTCTCAAGTTTCTCTTTAATCTTCATCGCGTCTTTCAACTTCATCTGTCCACTTTTCAAGCTTATCAAGACGCCAAAACTCTTTGCTTCCGCGGCTTCAGAGATGCTTGCCCATCTTTGTTTTATGATTTTTCTAACTTCATCCTGAATAGAATAAGCTCTCTTTTCGTACGGATCAGCAATTATTGTTGGTTTTCCCGTGGCTAAAGCCACACCTACAGCGTGAAATTTGCCACCGCCAACAAAAACATAAGCCTCAACCTTTTCCGAAACAGATAAGGCATTACTGAAATCACATCCAACCACCTGTCCCGGATATGGAACCTGCCCAACATCCCCGACCGCAACGGTTTTTCCGGCTTTTAAAAGCAGGTTTTTTGCTTCGCCGAGCTGGTGCACATGTTGAATTGTTGTGACCAAGCCGATTTTGCTCCAAGACTCAAGATGGGGCAAGGCATTTTTCACGGCTTCCTTAATGTCTATTTTTGCCCTCGCCTCAAAATAAATCGTTGGCACATCAGTTTGCGTAGTCATGGGGGTGTGTCCGTAATGAATTATCAGGTCTGCGCCCAAAATTTTGGCTTCAGAAAGGGCTAGGTCGCATGCGCCGTAACAGGGATCGGTTGAGACTATTGTTAGAGCTCCGGTCTCTTCAATGATGTTGGCTAGGCGAGGTGCCTCGGGTTTTAATCCTTCGGGAAGCTGCAAAACCACGATTTTAGGCTTTAGTTTCTTTATTTCTCTCTGCAGTTTCTTCTCTTCAAGATCGAAGGACATAGTTTTCATCTACATTTTATTACTGGACTATAAATAGGATGGCGCCAGCAAACTACAGCGTTGGTATTAGAGATTCAGATCATTTCTGACTTATTCTAGTCTTTAAGCCTCAGATGCAAATTTCTTGATCAAGTACTTGGAATTACCCGCTGTTATTCCTAACTCCTCGGCTATTTTCGCGTAATCTTTGTTATTTCTGTTAATAACTTCTTTTAGTTCGCCTTCTATCTCTTTTACCGAGAGCAAAGTTTCGACAACTTTGTCGGGATTGACGCCAATCGAGTCAAGATGCATAGTTAAGAACTTCAAGAAATCTCTTCCCAGATCACTTGGCGCTTGACCACATATTCCCACACTTCTGGTTGGATT
Organism: uncultured Candidatus Bathyarchaeia archaeon; assembly: GCA_964618695.1. Lineage (GTDB taxonomy): Archaea > Thermoproteota > Bathyarchaeia > Bathyarchaeales > Bathyarchaeaceae > Bathyarchaeum. Next base: position 185,018 of record CAZUDX010000005.1, read on the forward strand.
CATTGAATGAGCTCCTTCACACAGCAACTGGATGGATTTGGTCACGGCAGGGTTAGATTCATCGAATTCCCAAGCGATTTTTTCGCTGTCACGGTCAATTCCTAGGGTTAGCTGAGTGAGGTCGTTACTTCCTATGCTGAAACCATCACAATATTTGGAGAATTCTTTTGGAATAATACAGATGCTGGGAACTTCAGCCATAAAGATGATGTCAGGTACCTTTAATCCCTCTTTTTGGAAAGCATTCTTGATCTGTTCAGTTACTTTTTCTGCTTCAATAGTTGTCCTGACGAATGGAACCATAGGAATCGCGTTCGTCAGCCCTAGTTTGTGCACTTCCGTAAACGCTTTAAGTTCTAATTCATAGGCTTCGCGGAAAAAGTCGTCAACGTACCTTGAAGCTCCTCTAAACCCAATCATCGGATTACTTTCTTTGAATTCTAACTCAACTTTATTAACTTCAATATCCTGTGAATCGCAGATGGGACATTTTTTCTGTTGCTTTAGAGATATGCTCTTGCCACATTTGCATTTTATGTCATAATAGACTGCTCCCGGAAGAGAAGCATATTCGTTTGTTTTGAAATCGGAGAACCTCACGATGATCTTGCGTGGTTTGAATGCGCCAGCTATTATTGCTACACCAGTCTTTAACCTTTTGATATACTCGTCTGCTAAAGAGGTAATGAATGGGTATTTCTTTTTAACATCATTTGCCCATCTTTCAGGACCAAGCTGGTCAGCCTTCAAAGCAAAAACTGGATGCAATTCTGCACTTGATACGACGAATTCGATTCGAACAAGAGAACTGCCCTGAGAGGGTAGTTGACTAATGTGTAAAGCCTCATCTGGACTGCCGATGTTCACCATAATCTTTGTGACTGTCTCCGGAATTTCCTCCAACTCGATCTCTTGCACCTCAAAAGGTATCTCACCTTTGAATATCCTCGCTTCTCCAGCTGAGCAGTCTAGGGTGATTTTGTCGCCGTCTTCTAAGCCAAGGACGCCAACTACACCAACTGCACAGGGTATTCCTCTTTCTCTAGACACTATAGCAGCATGAGATGTTCGGTTTCCTCTTTCACAAATTATCGCAGAAACTTTTTCAAGACTCATAACAACTTCCCAATCGGGTGTTGTCATGGAAGTAACAAGCATTGGCTTTACGCCTTTCTCGTTGTATTTTTTAACATCTCTCCTAGCTTCTTCAGGATCCATTGCTTTAACCACAGATCCTGACGCAATCTTGGTTCCAACAGGAATACCAACGTAAATTAGATCTGCCTTTGGCTTTTTCTTAAGCTTGAAAAGAGTGAGAACTGTTCGAGTGGCGTGAACAGTTTCTGGTCGCGCTTGCGTTATGAAAACTTTACCATTTTCAATGGCGTATTCTATGTCCATGGGTTTTTTGTAATTCTTTTCTATTGTTGTAACGTGGTTAGCGACTTGTTTTGCTTCGTCAAACGTTAGAACTCGAGGGTCACGCAAACCAGTAGCCACTTCAAGGTTTTGTTTAGTTTTCTCATCATAAACCATCATTTCCTTTTGAGGGTCCCTAGGCGGAATGGTTCCAAGAACTTTGACTTCAGGTTCTTTAACAAAAGCTGTCCAAGAAGCAGTCTCTTTCCCTTGAACTATCATTTCTCCCAACCCATAGACCGCTTGAATTACCCCCACATTACGGTTGCCAGTATCAGGATCTATGGAGAAAGCCACACCAGCCTTTTCAGAATCAACCATTGTTTGAATAACAACAGATATTAATCCTTGTTTAAGCAGTTGAGCCTCTGACAAGTCTAGAATCTTTTTCTTTCGTAAATCTTGTCTGTAATCTACAACTCTCCAACCAAAAGCAGACGCAATACACTTCAAAACATACTTAATCACACTAGAAGGATCCAAGTGAACATTAAGATACGTCTCAAATTGCCCAGCAAAAGCCGCAGTAGCCATATCCTCAGTAATTCCTGAACTCCTGACAGCGACTCTATTCCTACCAACCCTCTTTTTCAGCATATCGATTTTTTTCTCTAATTCCATGAGGAGATTTGGTTGAGTCTCTATGTTTTCAATGAAGTCTCTTACTTTCTTTGCAACCTTTCTAGCTTCTTTTTCGTTGTCTTTTTCCAGTGCATTATCTAATTCTTTAACTAGTTTTACAATGGCTGGATCTTTGAGTAGCACCTTAGCGAATTCTGTAGTAGCCATTACTGCATATGGAACGTTGTCCTTTCCCAAGATATGGAATAGTTTAGCTAAGCTAGACCCTTTTCCGCCCGTAAATCTTCCATCAGCAGCAATATCTTCCTCAATATTAACGATTAAATTCTCAGAAATCAAGTTTTCATACCCCATAGTTCTTATCGAGTAATCAGCCCAAATAACCAGTAAGTTTCTCTTTCTTGGAAGTACCGCCTTTCTGGCTAGAGCTGTGCAACTCTGCTTCCCTCTCAACTAATCGCCAAGTTTCTCAACAACAATTCGGCAAGGTGTAGGAAGTTTGGCTCCTCCCCGTTTTAACGCCGTCTTTGCAACTTCAATGTCGTCCTTGTTCACATTAACCATTAGTAGTGATTGGTTCGATTTCACTCGGGCTGCAACTCCCACGGCTTTGCCAAAAGCATTTCTCATTCCGTCCTGAAGTCGATCCGCATGAGCCCCAAAAATCATTTTGTTTTCTCGGAGCACAACGTGAGGGTAGGGTAAAATCCGTAAAAGGTAGTTATTTCCCAATTTTTCTGAAAGAACCCTATTTGCTGCTACGCGGGCAGCTTCCAAAGCATTGTGGCGAATCTGAACTTCTTTCTCAGCGATTAGGCGAGCCTGAAATTCGAATTTGGCTGTGGGATCGCCCATAGTGAATTTTACTATTTTTGGCGAGGGAGACCCACGAATATACTCTTTCCGAGTATAAGCCTGTCCTTTAACTTCTCGATAGTTACGAGCTTTCATTATATGTTCCTCACCTGCTTCTGCTCATCATATTTAAACAGATATTATAAAAACTATTCTGTATGTGCGATATTGATTTGTTAAAAACCAGAAAAAGCGGTAATTTCTATTGGATTTCCTTTCTGATTAGTAAATGTCGCCTCTGTTGAGGAATGTTTGTCTGAAGAATACATCAGCTTATACTTGAGGGTGTAAATCATGGTTTAAGCTTTCGGAGAAGCTCATTTGTTAAAATTCCGAAGTCTTCTGGTGCCAATTTCTGCACCCTCTTCGCGCTATAAATTGTGGAATCAGCCAATTCCACCGCTTCTTTTTTGGGTAGTTCTCGCTTGCGTAAGAAGGGAATCAAGGCGTTTCTTACCTTCTTGTTTCTCTGAGTGAAGAGGGTTCGAACAAGTTCAAAAAACGTTTCTTCATCTTCCACGTGAAAAGGAGGGTTCCTAGGCTTCAGGCGAACCATCATTGAATCTACATCTGGAGCAGGATAAAACATCTCTTTAGGAACATAATCAAGAAGCTCCACGTCAGCCCTGTAATAGATGGTAACTGTTAGCCTCCCGTAATCTTTGTTTCCCACCGACGCTGCTAACCTCTCGGCAAATTCCTTCTGGAGAATCAGAACTGCCCAATCAAATTTTCTTTCCAGAAGATGAAAGAGAAGAGGAGATGAAATAGAATAGGGAGGAGCAGAAACAACCTTGTTGAAGGCGGGAAGAGAAAGCTTGAGGATGTCGCCTTCTATCAAATCTACGTTCTTTAAGCCCTGAAGTTGTTCCTTTAAGATTTCCACAAGTGTTGGGTCAACTTCGACCGCAATGACTTTTTTGCATTTTTGAGAAAGAAGTTGTGTTAGGAAACCGAGTCCCGCTCCAACTTCTAAGACAATGTCATCCTTATTTAATGAAGAATAGAATACTAACCTTTGTAATAGATCTGGGTTTACTGTAAAGTTTTGTCCCAAACGTTTTTTTGGAAAAAAGCTGTAAAGGCGAAGAAAATGCTTCGCCCTTTTAAGAAGATTTTTTCTTTCCACTAGGGCGCTCTCGTAAACAGTCTATATTTGCTCTCGCCAGCCAATTCCTCTAAAATTCTCCTCGTAATGAGCTTGGAGGGGTTAGGCATGTTGGCGCGATTCTGTAAATCATCTAAACTCTGGAAAGGTTTTCGGTCTCTTTCGTCAATAATCTGCCACATGTATTTCTTCCCGATGCCCGGGATCAATTCTAGCGCATGCATTCTAGGCGTTATTGCTTGGGCTGTGTTGAAGAAGTTAATGAACCACCGTTCGCGGTTAATCACAATTTTTTCTACTGTTGCAGGAAGTTCCAATCTGGCGTTGGATGTTAAATCTTCATAGTTTATGCGCCCAATGATATAGGTAATTTTTCTTCGGGAATCTTTTCCAACGTAGACTCTGTCAGCGGTCTTGAGAACAATTCCTTCTCTAGCTATTGCTTCAAGGAATGTGAAGTATTCTTCTCCCACAACCTGAATTAGAGCCCCCGCTCTATACCCTGGTCGAGTCCCCGGTCTTCCATGGGGAAGATAATCTAGAACATAAGCATATTCTTCGTATCTCTTCTCGCTCTTTTCCACTCTTTCCCCGCCTCCGAAATGGTGACAATTAGTTTAGATAGGATATAGTTAGAAAAAGTCCTTTATTCCTTTTTTCTATGCTTGTTCAAAAAAACTAAGATTTTTTCCAGTTTGGATGTTTCAACTATCCTGCGGCCACCAGCCAAAAACACCCTAATTTCCTGGATGCTTTCAGGCATAGCGTTTATTATTTGCACAGCCTCTTCTTCTTCCAATTCAAATTTTTCAACTAGTTCTTTCACAAGAGTGTCAACTTTACTAGGGTCAACTTTGGTGAATTTTGTGGCGTAATCGAGGGACCTCCTCTGGAATTGGTCCAGTTGTTCCTCACCTATAGCTTCTAAGGCTTCTTTCACCTGAGGAACCGTGATTGTACGTTCTTTCAAAGCCTTTCGCGCCATTTTTTATGCCTCCTTGTGGGGTGTAATGTGTTCTGGGCGAACGATTATCTCCTTAACCGCCTTACCCTGGGACACATTAACGACATAACTTCTTCCTCTTTTATCGACGATAACGCCGATTCTGCCGTGGTATCTGCGATGGGGCATGCCTTTGTGAACGCTGGGGTCTATTTTAACCACAACTTTCTCATCAGGTTCATACTCTTGTAGAATCTTGCTAAGTCCGGTCTTTCCCCGTTCTCTAGGTTTTCTACTTAGAAGGGAACGGGTTTTCCTCCGGTAACCTTTCGCTTTTCTTCCCATATCTAAAATTCCTCCATAATAACCTTCAAAACGTCTAACTCGAGAGGCTTTGCTTCAGTGTTGATAATCTGGGCTACACTTGGGTCTGTGCGGCCTTCATCGCCGCTTACTAATTCTTTAATGTAAAGCCCTCCTTGGCAATGTATCTTCATCTCTGCGCGGTTAGGCGCCAACCTCTTAATCTGCGTCTCATATATGTACTTTTCTCGAACCAAGTCCGCTCTTCTATGCAAAACACGTAAGGGCGTTTGTTGACGAATAACAGCCTTTTCCAGAATATTCGTTACAGTCTCCAATTCTTCATCCGAAACATTTCTGGCAAATTCGATGATAACCTTGTAAACTTTCTCAGAAGCCTCCGCCTTCTTCAATTTTCTAATATCATCTTTGCTGGCGGACCGAAGATTTAAAACCTGAACTTTGTCTTGACCTTGTTTGTTAATAAGTTCAGCGAGGTTTTTCAGGTCTATAAACCGCCTTCGAGGTTTTTTGACTTCCATAATGAAGGGCCTCCCAGTTCCCAGCATCCGAGCGTCCACATCTTCGCGTCCAGACGCATGGAACGCCACATCTTCTCCACCAGTCTTTTCCAAAATTGGTCCAGCGATAATTTCTTCGACAGATTCGGGGTACATCTTGCCTGTTCCGTCACATTTTGGGCATCCTTTTCCTCTGCAACTTCTGCAGAACCACCTTGATTGAGGAATGTCGCGGACGAGTTTCTTATATGCCCCCCTAATGTAGAGGGGATTGGCTTGGAGAATAACCTCTCCAGTGAAGGGGCTGATGAGAACCACAACATCAGGTTTTTTATATTCAGCGGGTTTTTTTGTGACTGCGGCGATTTTTTTTCCGATTTCGCGACTGAATTCGTTCCGCATGCTCTCTCCGTATCCTACCTCGAAGCTGGCTTTGAACTCGTCTTCCCTCTCCTCAACTGTGGTCGGCAATTCTATTCCAACGAGGAAAGTATTGTATTCGTAGGCTTCAAGTTTCTCTAAGGCATTTTGCACTAGCGTATCCACGCTTTTGAACAGCCCTTGGCAGAGATAACATTCTCTCTTTTTTCTAGATCTCTTTCTCATTTTCCGAAGTATCTCAGCTGCCATTTCGAAATTTCCGTTTGTTGCCAGAATTCTGAGATTTGAGAATCCGATTTTGTTGCCGGAAAGCGCTAGCTGATGGTTCTCCATTGTTAGGAGGAGTTTCAGTGTTTCCCCTCGGTTTTGGTCATCCAATCCATAGCCAAGGAGAGCAAACTGTCTCCCTAAACAGTGGTCACAGAGTGGATGCATTTCAAGCATTTCTTGCGCCTTTTTGAGTATCTCCATGAAGTTACCTCTTTTTCTGGCAGTAAATTCTCCGTGTCTGATTTCAAATTTTTTTCTCAGGTTCCGGGCAGACCTTTTCCGAAAAAGGGAAGCCTCTTTCTTCTAAAGGTTTTCATCATTTTTTTCATGTTGTTATACTGCGTTAGCAGTTCTTTCACTTCTTTTTCTGTTGTGCCTGATCCTCGGGCAACTCTTCGGATTCTGGATGATGAGAGAATCTTGGGTTTCTCCCTTTCCTTGGGCGTCATAGATTGGATGATCACGCGCCATCTCTTGAGGGCGTCTTCAGCCATGTTCATCTGGTCTTCAGGGATGTTATAGCTCATTCCCGGAATCATCTTCAAGAGGTGCCGTAACGGTCCAACTTTTTTCATGGATTCGAACTGTTCATACATGTCTGTGAGAGTGAATTTTCCACTTAGAAAGGCGCGAGCTTTTTTCTCAGGCACCTTCACCTCTGCCTCGCGCACTTTGTCAACGAGGCTTTGAAGGTCCCCCATGCCCAATAGCCTGCCTACAAATCTGGATGGTATAAAGGGTTCGATGTCGCCTAGTTTCTCTCCCGTGCTGATGAATTTTATTGGTGCTCCGATGGCAGCCACCGCTGAGAGGGCGCCTCCACCCCTAGCAGAACCGTCAAGTTTCGCCACCAAAATGGAACCGATTGGCGTTGCTTCATGAAGCGCTCTAGCCTGCACAGCTGCTTGTTGACCGATGGTTCCATCGATGACCAAAATTGCTTCGTCAGGTTTAATTGCTTTCTCCAGTTTCTTCATCTCCGCAATCAAACCTTTCTCTTCCTTGTGGCGACCAGCAGTGTCAATAATGACGACGTCATAATCTTTGAACTGGTTTAAACCCCTCACAGCGATCTTAACAGATTTCTTTTCTTTAGGTTCCCCATACACAGGAATATTTGCTCTGTCTGCCAACTGCTTCAGTTGGGCGTAAGCCCCAGGCCTGTAGGTGTCTGTGCAAACCAGAGCGGTTTTTAAACCTCTTTTTTGGAAGTATTTTGCCAATTTTCCTGAGGCTGTGGTTTTTCCAGAACCTTGGATTCCAACAAGCATCAGAACCTTTCTCTTTCCGGGTTCTATCTTTAGCGAAGCTTGTTTTTCACCTAGAAAACGGGTTAACTCTTCGTAAACCACCTTTACTACATGTTCTCTCCTAGAAACTCCCGGAGGAACCTTCTCCTTCAGTGCTCGCTCTTCGATTCTCTTTGAAATTTCAAGAACTAGCTTAACATTTACGTCAGCCTGAAGTAGTGCTCGCTGGATGTCGCGGACTAGTTCCTTAACTGTTTTCTCGTCCATAACTGGCGCTCTGAAAATCTTCTTCAGAGCATTGTTTAGTGAAGAGCCGAGACGATCCAGAACCATGGTTTTCTCCTACCTAAAAATATAATCGCCTTTTATAGGTATTTAGCTTGTAGCATAACTTTTTTCCCTTAGTTAGCCCAATTTTAATTGAGGAATTATATTTGTCAGAATCAGTTAAAATCGTGGAGAAGAGGGCTATACCTTCTGGGGCGACAATGATTGTTGGACTCCCCGACGTGGGTCTTGTAGGTCTCATAGCAACCTCTTACTTGATATCTGAACTCAACTTGGAAGAGATAGCCTATATGGATTCAGACTTGCTTCCTCCAGTCGTTGTCTTGCATAAGGGGCTACCTCATGCACCACTCCGAATCTACGGAAACCAAAACCTAATTGCTGTGATTTCAGAGCTAGCGGTTCCAGCGCCAGCCATATACACTATAATGCGGGAAATTGTAGAATGGGCAGAAGCAAAAAAAGTTGAAAGAATAGTGTCCATGGGAGGCATCCCCGTACAGAGCAGGCAAGCAATAACCGAGCCTGAAGTTTTTGGCGCCGCTTCTAACCAAGAACTAATTGATATGCTGAGCAAAAAAGGATTGAACATAATGAAAGAAGGCTACATCGTTGGTCCCCAAGCCCTCAGCATGCGCTATAGTTCAGCTAAGAAGATTTCAGCCATAGCACTCCTAGCCCAATCTTTCTACAATTATCCAGACCCAGAGGCGGCAGCCATGGTGCTGAAGCAACTCTCAAAAATCTCCGAAATCAAAATCGACATCTCAAAACTTCTCGAGAAAGGTGAGGAAATCCGATTAAAAGCTAGAGACATAATGAAGCGAACGCAGCAGGAAATGAATCGCATGAAAAAATCCCAAGAATATGACCTCCCACTTTACGTTTAGGAGCAAGTGCAAATGTCTGAGAAACAGAGAAGACGCTCAATCTTCGATGTCATGGGCGAACACATTGACGAATTTGAGACCTTAGCAGACGAAATTATCGAATCCGCTTTTCCTGAAGGCCCAAGCTGGAATTGTGACACCTGTTGTCTCCATGCGCTCTGCAATGTTTTCATAACAGCCCAAGAAGTTATTATCACAGCCGATCTTCCAAACATCGAACCTGAAACCGTAAAGGTTGACGTATTAAATGAAAACCTCGTCGAGATTACCGCGGAAATGAAGAAAAAAGTTCGATTTTCCGATTTGGGCATCTATCATAGGCATGGGGAATTCTCTTCCTTACGTTGCCAAGTTCACATACCAATACCTGTTGACACTATACAAATGGAACTCTCCTTCCAAGGAGGAATCCTAGAGGTACGTTTCCCTAAAAAAAGAGTGACCAATAGTTAGCTGAAGCCTCAGCCAGTTCAAGTCTTCACGAATCCGACGGCTCTTAATGCATCATCGGCCTCGCCTAAACTCTCATTAATTCTCCTAATGAGTCTTTCCGAGACCTTCTAAGGCTGAAGCCACAATCAAAGGGAAGGCTATGGTAACATCGCAGATGACTGTTACTTCTTTTCCCTCCGGCTTTACTTTTCCCCAGCTGATTGCTTCTTTCAAAGTAGCTCCGCTCAATCCGCCAGGTTCTGGTCTATCCATGGTGATCTGGATTGCTCGGTCAACGCCTTCTCTAAAAGTGTTGGCGAAGAGTGCAAAGTGTTTGGGCCAGCCTCCCCCCAAGATGATCATTCCCACTTTCTTGGCTTCATAAACTTTATCCACGATTTTACTCACGTCAAGGAGCGGGTCTATCACCAATTTTTTGTCTTGCCCGAATATCCAGAGGTGGAAGCCTGCGATGGAATCGATGAAGCCTGGACTTATTATGGGAACTCCTTTCTTTGCTGCAGTATAGAGGATGGACTTGGGGTCTTGAAGTCTTTTGCCTATCTCGAAGAGAAGCTCAGAGGTGGATATGTGTTCTCTCTTCTCTTCAGGTATGCTTTCTAGGGTTTTGTATATCCATTTTTCTAAGCCCTTGAAGGCTTTCTGTTCGACGTAGATGTCTCCGATTCTTCCGATGTCTTTTGTTTTCAGTTCTTCGTCTTCGGCAAGAAAAGTGCCTATCCAGTGACGGTGACCTAAGGCTTCTACCATGTCATGTACCATGTTAGCTCCTGTAGTCACAACTACTTTCACGTATTCTTGATCTATCAGGTCTCTAATGATTTGTCTCATTCCACCCGGAACAAGGGGACCTGCTAGGGTCAGGAACACAGTATAGTCTCTGTCACTGAACATCTCCTTGGCCAGTTCGGCTGCCTTACCCACTTTTCCTGCGCCAAGTACCCCACACGTGTTCATCTCTGAGACTAGGGCTCCGACGGTTAAGCCCTCTTTAAGTTGGATCGGTTTTGCGCGTTTCAATTCTTTTCGCCACAATTACAAATACGCTACTAATCTAAGATTGTTGGTTAGCGTTTTAAAAAGGTGGTTGTAGAGACCTGAGATTTTGGAGAAAAGAAAGTTATCACTTTGTTCGCATTATTCTTGTTCTACCAAGAATTTGCCAGTATTCGACTTCGACGCCGGTAGCCATTTTAGATTTTAATTCCTCATCCTCTGGCAAAGGTGCTTCGGTTGTTTCGTAGGTTTCTAAATCCATCAATTGAACAGCCGAGGGTAACAGGGCGAGAACTTGTCCTGTCTTTTTCTCTATGAGGGGAACGTCAACCTGTGCACTCACAGGCTTCACGATGGTTCTTTTAGCATCGTCAAAAACGCCTATGGCAACGATACGAGCCTTGGCGGAGCCGTGTTTTCCTGGTTTTGATTTTGTGTAGTTTACTATTTTGCATGGTTCACCGTCGAGGATTATGTAGCTGCCGACCCTTAGGGCTCCCAAATCCATAGGTTTGCTCATTTTGTCTGATTCTCCTGATAGAAGACTTTCACGTATTTCTTGGTTAATAATCTATCGCCTAAAAATAGGCCTAAGACAACAGGTGGGTTAGTAACCTAAAATAGGCAGCTTTGCATCTTTTGTATTGGGCACGGATCGTAAAGATGCTATTTTCTTGTTGGGTAACGAGGATGTTTAACGACGCAGGGGTTGGGTCCTCCAAAACCAGATCAGAGTTTTGGGCAGAATCATTTTTGGATTTGGGAACAACATTGTTGGAGATATTAATCTATGAATAAAAGAGCAATCGTTTTAGATACCTCAGCTTTCATCGCTGGCTTTGATCCCCTTGCAGTCACAGAGAGACAATACACAGTTCCTGAGGTTAGGAGGGAACTTGCTGTTGGTTCCATGCCTTGGATGCGACTCAAAGCTGCGGTGGAGAACAGGAAGTTGATTGTTAGGAAACCTAAAGATTTTTTTCTTCAGGAGATTCGAGAGGCTTCCAAAAAGGTTGGAGACATGCGTTACCTCTCCGAGGCGGACCTTCAAGTCTTGGCTTTAGCTTTAGAGTTGAAAGACAAGGGTTTAAGTCCGTTGATTGTAACGGATGATTATTCGATACAGAACGTTGCCAACAAAATTGATGTAGAGTTCACGTCACTACTGACTTTCGGAATAAAGTTTCGATTCAAATGGATACTATACTGTCCCGCATGCTACCGCAAATACCCTTCAGACTACAAATTCAAAATTTGCGAAGTCTGCGGAACCGAACTTAAAAGGAAGCCCAAGAAAAAAACGCGGCTATAAACTAGATGAAATGGCGCTGGGGATGAACGGAAAATCCTAAGATTTAGCTCTGTTTTAGTATATATGACCAAATACCAGCTTTTTTAAATCTTTTAAGGTGTCCCTTTTTGGTTAGCATTGTTAATGTTCCGGATAGAGTTCCTTTTGAAAAATATAATGCGTTGACTTCTAATGCTTTCTTAAGTTCAGCCATAGACCTAGGCTGTTTTCCCCATTCGGTTTGTAAAAGTGTTTTGATAGCATCAGAACAACCTAATCCTGATGGCAAATCAGGAAGAGGTGAATTTTTATCAGTAATCCGCGAAGGTTCGTGGACTTCACCTAGAGAGAATAATTTGCCCAAAACGTGGTCAAGTTCTTCTAAGGTTTCTGTTTCAATAATGACTTCCCCTTTTTTCCACTTTCCTCTCCACTTAAATTTCAAGCTATTATCTCCCGGAGTTCCTGTTATAGACTGGTCTATAAGCTCGTCTATAAATTTAGAAGAGTGTCTATATATGTTTTCTAGAATTGGTGAGGGGGTAGCTCTCCAAACGTTTGTACTTCGAGGGTCAGTATTTCGAAGCATTCAAGTTTTCTCGAAGGGAAAGGAAATGAGGTAGACATATATATGTTAATTTCTTTTGAGGAAAAATGAAGGTTAAAACGCGATCAGGAATATGCGTAACAATTGGTTCTGAAGGCTCTTCAAAGATTGTGTTCTTTGACAAACCCATTCGAACGATTGAGCTAACCAGAGATGAATCATTACAGGTTGGTGCCTTGCTTACTGGACAGAGCACTTTTAGCAAAAACAATATCTTGCTGAAAAACCAAGAAACTAATAGAGTGAACACTGGTACAAAAATCACTAAACTAAAAATAACTGGAAATCCTTTGAGGTGTACAAAATGAGTGTTAAGACTCCTCCCCAAACATTCTCTCAGGCATTGCTAAATTTGGAGAAAATTCGCAAAATTGAGGATCCAATTACATTTGGTTTAATTGGACTGCATAAGGCAAAGGAGTACCCCAGCGTCAAGGAAAGTGAAAAACACAAAATAAGATATTATCTACAACGGTTTGAAGAATTTTATGATCGATTTAAAATGATTGTAACTTTTGAACAAGAAAAAGACTTTGACTCCATGGAAAGATGGCTCACTGAAAAGTCTAAGAAAGATATTACATCACGAATCGACACACTATTAGGTATTTATTCATCATTTTCAAGTGAGGAAGAAAGGGCGGAACAATTAAATGATTTCAAAGGCGTAGCTCAAACAGTTAAAGATGCCTTGCAGGGAAACATAAATCGCAGCAATATTGACGTTTCGTTGCAAAAGCTTGAGACTCTTCGAGAAACTCTCGCCAAGAAGATTGAAATCGAGAAGAAAACATCTGAAAAAATAATAAGTGGAAGAACACCTTCTATTTAGGCATGCCACGACTTAGTGAAAGAGAACGCAACAGAATAGTCACAGAAATCTCCAAGTATGAATCGCTATTGGAGACTGTTAGGGCAAAGATATACAAAGCACCACATCTTGAAAAATTCGAAGAGCTTATAGAAGACTGTTATGTTGCTTTGAAAGAGAAGCGTCAGCTATCTAAACGCCTTCGGGAAATCACTAGTCATGTTTCACCTGAAATTGCAAGCCGTAGACTCGCAGAGTTGCGCTTTCAAATAAAAAGGCTATTCGATATATTGTATGTAGCTTTATCAAATTCTTTTGAAATCCCCAGAGAACTATACTTTCTCTCAGACATCTTTTTAAAATACCATGAAGTAGCAACTGACTACATTATCTTCGTCTCAGATGAAATAGCTATGTTTTCATTTATTGATGCACTCGAATCAATAGGTTTCCGCGAAGGATATCCTGAATTTTGGAATAGAATGCACAACAAAAAATTCTATTTTGTGCAAGTTGTTCCTGAATTCAAAAAGGAGGGGGCGTCTTTAGACTGGCCTATTATTCTTCATGAAATAGCACATCTAATTTGCTACCATATGGGTACCATTCAAATGTATTTCCCTGAGTTACCACTTCGTAGTGCACTTGAGATTGCTCAGTCTTATTCTCCGGAAAGCCAAAGAATTCCACGGTTTCTATTCATATTGGCTCAAAAGAAACTCTATATCACCGAGCATTTGGCTGACTTGATGGTCACTCGTTGTTTTGGCGCTTTGTATGGATGGCGATTACTTAAAGAATATGTTTCTTTAAAGGATATTTTTGAACCTGGTAGAAGTCACCCGTCCCCAGAGAAAAGATTACAAAAGATAATATCTGAAGTTAAAGACGAACTCCAAATGTCTGATTGTGCCCAATTCTTGAGTCAAGAACTAAAAAGCTTCACAGAAAAAGGGATAACGCACCCCGAAAATAGGGTTCCAGAGATTGATGTTGATTCTGTCCTCTCAAGTGTGCTAGATGAAGTTCGCAATTACAGCAAATATATTATTACATATGAGGAAGTTAAGAAAAGTATACAATCAAGCAATTGGTACCAAATTCTAAAGCAAAAGAAAAAGATTCGAGAGAAACTTGGCAACAACCAATTCAACGAATTTCTTAAGCAACTCCAAGATGAACTCTTGCAAGGCATACCAATTGTTGTAGACCCTCCTACCCTTTACTTTCTTGCAACCCTAGATTTTTCAAATTCTGGAAAACTTTCAAAATTGGATGACAGCAAAGCAGAAAATATAAGGGAACTTATTGCAGATACTATTAGATTATATGCAATTAAACATAGATATGCAACAGAGGTTAAGTAATACGTTTTTCCTTCTTGATATACTGGCTAATTTTTTCTAGATCTGGGTCGTTTTTAGGAGACTTTATTCGGACTTGAATATTATATTGCCCTTCATATTTGTTAGTTTTCATACTTCGGTAGAATGCTATTTTAGCAACCCTCATTAAGGGATATAGTTTGATTGGCATTTCGCCAGCATTAAGAAGCTCAAAAACTAAGTGTCCTTTAAATCCAGGGTCCACAAAACCAGCTGCTGCATGAACAGTAAGTCCTTGCCGTGCAACTGAACTCCTTCCCTCAAGGCGTCCAACAATATTATTTGGAAGAGCAAGATATTCAAACGTCTGGGCTAGGACAAAACGTTTCGGTTGCAGATAATATGCATCCTTAAAACATTCTAACCGGACAAAATTAAGATATTCTCGGGCCTCCTCTGCAATGTTCGCTGGGTCAATATGTGATTTTTTTGAGGTTCTAAACTCCGCAAAATAGTTATCTATCCTCAAATCAATCGATGCACAATCTATTTGTTCGTGCTCTAGTATTGGTTCAACCACAATTTTACGTTCAGAAAGATAGTTAATGATTTGTTCCTTTGACAGAATTGTTTCTATCGGCACTTGTTACCCCCTCCAATAGTGAGATTCTTGCTAATAAAAATTTAAGCATTTAGTTTGGCGCCGGGGAAGGGATTTGAACCCTTGTGGCGCATGGCACCACCGGTTGTCTTCTGACTTGTGGTTGAGTCATTTCGAGACCGGCACATTACCGCTCTGTCACCCCGGCGCCCAAAATTGTAGAGTTTGTTGCCACTTAAAAGCGCTTTTGCCCGCAACTATGTGAAGGACGTATGAATTTTTTTTCCTCTTTTTTCAAGGCATATGTGTTTTAGCCAATTTTTGTTGTCAACTGTTGGATAATCTTGTCTGTAGTGCGTTCCTCGACTTTCTTGTCTGGTATGGGCTGCGTTTGCTATGAGCTTAGCTACGGTCACCATGTTTTTCAATTCAAAAAACCGAGCGTTTATTCCACCCCCCTCAAGAGAATCCAGTTTTCCTTGCATATTCTTCAACTTTCTAAGCATGAAGTTCAAGTTCTCCCCAGTTCGTATTATCCCAACACATTCCCACATTGCTTTTCGCAAATCTACTCCAATTTCCCCAATTCCATCATGAACGATGTTATCGATTACTGCTTCCCTCTGTTGTGGCGGTGCTTCAATTTCGTTTTTCATATATTTTTTTGCCTTTTGTGCCCCAAGAGAGGAAAAAACAACCGACTCTAAAAGCGAGTTACTCGCCAACCTGTTAGCACCATGTACTTCGGTGCAAGTGCATTCACCAAAGGCTAGGAGATTAGCCAAGTTAGTCTCTCCATATTCGTTTGTTTTAATGCCTCCGCAAATATAATGTGCAGCTGGAGACACTGGAATCAGATCCTTCGTAATATCTATGCCATACTTCAAACATTCTTGATGAATCATTGGAAAACGATCCAAAATGAAACTTCTGTTTTTGTGGCGGATGTCTAAATAGACTGAACCATGTTTGAGCTCGTTGAATATTGCTCGAGAGATGATATCTCGGGGAGCAAGCTCGCCCATTCGGTCATCTTTAACCTTAAATCTTTCCCCATTCTCATTCACCAGAATTGCTCCTTCGCCACGAAGAGCCTCCGAGATTAAAAAGTGAGGGGCACCAGCCTTGTTCAGGGTTGTAGGATGAAATTGGACAAACTCCATATCTTCAATTTTAGCTCCGGCTCTGAAAGCCATAGCAATTCCATCGCCTGTAGCAATTTCTGGGTTTGTGGTATTCTTGTAAACATAACCGATACCGCCTGTGGCTAATATGGTAGCCCGCGCAAAAATGTTGAATTCTTCTTTGTTTTTAATGTCTAGTATCCTTGCGCCACAACACTTTTTGTTTTTTACGATGATATCTACGGCGAAAAAGTTCTCGAAAACTTTGACGTTACTGTTTTCTCGAATATTTTCTGTCATTGTTTGTTCTATTTCTCTTCCAGTGGAATCTCCGGAATGTAGCACTCGGGCTATGCTGTGTCCGCCTTCTGTAGTCAAATGAATCTTGTTGTCCTCTTTGTCGAAGGTTACACCGAAAGAGGTTAGGTTCCGGATCGCTTCTGGACCTTTTTCAGCAAGGATTTCTACCATTTGTTTGTTGGATAAGCCACATCCGACTTTCAACGTGTCTTCGATGTGTAATTGAACGGAGTCTTCTTTCTTGGTTGCAGCGGCTATTCCGCCTTGGGCTAGATTTGTATTGGACTCCATAATTTCTTTTTTTGTTACAACCGTTACTCGTCCATGTTTGGCTACTTTTAGGGCGAAATTTAATCCTGCTATACCGCTTCCAACAACCAAATAATCCGTTTTCAACGCGCCATCCCCAAACTCATGTCTAAGACCTTTGCAGAGTGCGTTAGATAACCCAAAGAAACAACGTCAATTCCAGTTTTTGCATATTCCGTTATATTTTCAGGGTTTATAGCACCCGAGGCTTCCAAAAGTACAGAATCATAAAGGTCACATTCACGAAGAGTCTCAATGACTTCCCCTATTTCCACGGGGCACATATTGTCAAGCATTACAACGCACGGTTTTTTTAGCCTTAAACTCTTGAATTTTTTCGCCGCCGTTATCGCTTCTTCTCGTGTGGTTGTTTCAATTTCTAAGAAACCAACTTTGGATGCAAATTTGGAAGCTTTAGCTATTGCCTCTTCGATGTAATCGTTTACTCCTTCACTCTTCAAGGCTTCTAGGTGGTTGTCTTTGATTAGAATGGAATCCCAGAGTCCAAAACGGTGAGTTAAACCTCCGCCCAAGAAAACTGCTTTCTTGTCAAGATATCTTAAAGGTGTCTTCCTCGTTGCGGCTATTCTAGTGTTATACCCCTTCAGTAAATCAATTAAACGCCTAGTTTCTGTGGCTATTCCCGACATTCTCTGCAGAACATTTAAGCCGATTCGCTCTGTTGACAGAATATCTTTTTGTCCGCCATAAACTTCCAGAATCGGTTCTCCCTTAAGGACCCCTTTGCCGTCTTCGGTGAAAACCTTTACTTCGAGATTATGCTTCCTGAGAAACCAGGTTATCTCCTCGATTCCCCCGATGACTCCAGATCCTTCGGCTTTTAAGACTGCTCTGCTGGGTTTGTTATTTGCTAGAATCGCTTCAGTAGTTATATCTCCAGCTCCAACATCATCAAGATATTCTTTGTCAAAAAAAGTTTCCAGCCAACTCTGATATTTCTTATTGTTTAAATTGAGTTCTTTCCCTTTCTGGTAGGCATTTTCAACAAGTTTTTGCCTGTCCAAGGCGTCAGTCCACATCTAACATTCTGTCTAGAGCCTTTTTCGCCCTGACCCTTATATCTTCTGGAACCTTAATTTTAAATTGCTCCTTCTCTAGAGCCTCCAAAACAAGTCCCAAGTTGATCTTTTTCATTTGGAGACAAGTTCCTCCGGGTGGTGCTTGGAAAAAAACTTTCTCTGGAAACTCAAGTCTAAGTCGCTCTATCAGACCTATCTCTGTGGCTATGATGAACGTTTCATCTGAACTTTGTCTCACGTAATTGATCATTCCCGTTGTGCTACAAACTTCGTCAGCTAAATCAACAACTTCTGGAATACATTCAGGGTGAACCAACACTTTTGCATTCAGATGCATGACTTTTGCGCGGCTAAGTCCTTCTGGAGAAAATTTTTTGTGAACATAACACCATCCGTTCCAAGGAATAATCTTCTTGTCAGTATGCCTCATAACATAATGCGCTAAATTGGAATCAGGCACGAATACGACTTTGTCTTCCTCTAAAGAATTAACCACTTTTACGGCGTTTGCGCTAGTGCAACAAATATCCGATTCAGCCTTCACATCAGCGCTTGTGTTAACATAACTCACAACTGCAGCATTCGGATGCTTTGCTTTCAACTCTCGCAAACCATTAACATCAACCATCGCCGCCATCGGACAGTTCGCTAGCCGGGTTGGAATCAAAACCGTTTTGTCGGGATTCAAAATGTAAGCGGATTCAGCCATAAAGTCAACACCACAAAAGACTATGATCTCAGCATCAGTTTCTGTTGCCTTTTTGCTTAACCCGTAGGAATCGCCAATGAAATCCGCTACCTCATAGATTTCTGGTCTCTGATAGGTGTGGGCTAGGATTACAGCGTTTTTCTCTTTTTTCAGTTTCTTTATTCTTTTAATTAACTCTTTATTTCCCAATTCTGCCACACTACTTGCCCTAAAAATCTAGAGTCACCATAACAATTTAAACGTACTACGAAATCTTGGGCATAACAAGATCAGCTATATCCAAACTATTGTCGTAAATTCGACTTATCGAAGAAGCAACGGCGAGAAGATGACGCCCCATCTCCGCTGGCAGATCGCGAATAGCTGATTCAATCTCATGAAATAAAGCCGTAACATTCTCTCTTTCAGATCGTACAGATTCTGCCACAGAAACATCATGAGAAAAGACGGCATTTATGGCATTTTCGTGAGACTCATAGGCAATCTTGTGGAGTTGTAGGATAAGTTTCGAAAAGTTGTCTGCTATTTTTGCACCATCTAAATTGATCGCAGTCGCAGCAATAGAAGCAGAGTGATCGCCTATAGATTCAACCAAACTAGCTTCCAAACGATAATCCAAACAGTCAATTGGTAAAATCGCAAGTTTTTCGCTGAGCCCCGGATTTTGAATAACTGTTCGAAGAATCCGTACCAAGAGAAAGTATAAACGGTTAACTTCATTGTCCCTTGCAACAACATTTTTAGCCAGATGTAAATCTCCTTCAAGAAGAGCAGTCACGGCGTCGCGATGCATCCCTGAAGCTATTGAATATTCTCTGCGAAGAATCTTCTGAGGCGGGAAAGTGGACGGCTCCAAGAGACATTGCATAACGATTTTAGAATGATCCTCCTCAACAATCTCTAAACCAACCAAATGACTCGACGCCTGTTTTACGCGCTCACGATCCAATGGACTTATTCTATCCTTCGCTTGAACCTGAATAATGTCATAGCCCAAAAGATATTTCTCAATGATAACACGATCAAGGAAGAGAGAAGGCCTAACCATCGCTGCTTGTGGGGCTCGTTCTTTATCATATTTTGGATTAATAACAAGGGAACCATCAACGGTCTCGGTGATGGAAACAGGCTTTCCGCGTTCAAGCATGTTTCGCTCAGCCCAATCTTTAGGAAGACACACGAAAAAGCTTCCGCTACTCGTTCTTTGAATTTTGCGGAAATCCATCTCTGATTCCTCCAACAAATATTAAATTATCTAAATCAAAAACGCATTATTAAGAGTTAAGCAAAAAACATCTGAAACATAGGAAAATATCTTAACAGGTATAGACGCGCCCATTAGAAGAATAAAGCTCCAAAAAATGATCGCTTTTTGGATGGAGATAACAGAATTAATAGGGTACGACGGCTATATTACCGTTTCAACAGAGGTTATCAAAGGAGGCTAAAGTTATGAGTGAAGGCAATAGGCTACAGAAAGCCGTTTCCTTCACGATAGCATCTGGATACCAATTGGATAAAGAAGCCTTCGAATTCTTGAACACAATATCCGAAAAAGATGACCCCCTCGATTTAATGCAAGAAGCCGTCAAGAAAATCAGGGATTTGCCCCAAAAACCTCTGTTTATAGACCGAAGCTTTCTGGAGGCTATGAAACAAGAACCTTGTGTTGAAGAGAAACCACATCTTCCGCTTCCACCTCCAACATCTGAATCAAGAAGAAGGGTTAGACCTTATGCCAAAGAAGTTGAAGATAATGTTAAAGTAGTTACAGACCCCACGGATAAAATCTGCACAACAGGTTCTATTAAGGAATACTTGGAATATTTCCAAGATCGATTTGAAAGGTTAAAAAAACTTCTTCGAAAAAGGATAGATGCTAAAAACGCTATGCCAATATCAGTTGCATTGAAGACACCGGTCAAATCGAAAGTTAACATCATAGGAATGGTTACAGAAAAGATCGAATCTAAAGAAAGACTCTTCGTGAAAATTGAGGATTTGGAAGCAAGCGCCACCGTACTTGTGCCTCAAAGCGGAAGCCGAGAGATTGTAACAAAAGCCCGTTCTCTACTTCTAGACCAAGTCGTTTGTGTAAGCGCTATAAAAGGAAATAACGACTTACTTATCGCAAAAGACTTTATCTTACCAGAGATACCTCGGAAGACGCCCAAAAAAGCTTCAATACCAATCTACGCAGCCCTTATATCAGATCTTCATGTAGGAAGCAAAGAATTCATGGAAAAAGAATTCAATAGTTTTCTGCTCTGGCTAAAAGGAAAACGTGGTAACGAAAAACTGAGAGACATTGCTGGCCACATTAAATATTTGGTCATAGCAGGCGACCTTGTAGACGGAGTAGGAATCTATCCGGGGCAAATCGAGGGGCTGGCGACAAAGGACATTTATGAACAATACAGGGAAGTGGCAAAACTCATCGAACAGATTCCAGATTACATCGAATTAATAGTTATACCTGGCAACCATGATGCATCTAGGAAGGCATTACCACAACCAGCTCTGCCCAAAGACTACGCAGAACCATTATATGAAGCACGAAAAATCTATTCCCTCGGTAGTCCTTCTACAGTTAGCCTCCACGGAGTTGAGTTGCTTCTATTTCACGGACGGAGTTTAGACGATATAGCGGCTGCTGCTCCGAACGTCAGTTTCGATACCCCCGACAAATCCATGAAAATCTTGTTACAGAGCAGACATCTTGCACCAATTTATGGGGAGAGAACCCCCATAGCTCCTGAAAGACGCGATTTCATGATTATAGAAAGAATACCGGATATCTTTCACGCTGGGCACGTTCATGTGCTAAAGTGCAATAATTACAGAGGAACGCTATTAGTCAACTCGGGAGCATGGCAAAGACAGACTGAATTTCAAAAGATGATGGGGCTTATCCCTACCCCGGGAATCGTACCTATAGTAAACCTCCAAACGTTGAAGGTTGCTACAATAGATTTTACAGAGACTTGGTGAACCTACGGCAGAATATCCAATCACTGATATAATTCAAAGGGCTATGACAAACCAACGGCGCAAAATGGTTTTGTTTAATCAGAATAGTAAAGTGCTGAGATATTATGTTTGGAAATGCAACAGAACAATTGCCTCAAAGAAATTCCGTTTTCAGTTCCTTCCCAGAACTCCTGTTAAACAGTTAGGGACATAACCTACTAGGTCCTTTAGCCTGTCATTATCAGCGAACATTTTCCTAACGAGACTTCGACCTATTCCTAAGCGAATCTTTTTTGTACGGCCATACCGTCCCATGCTCACAACCCTTGCATTCAATAACCCCACCATATCTAACTCGCTGATTAGACCACTTACCCGTCTCTGGGTCAGTGGAGAGAGACCTGACTGTTCACAGAGCTCACAGTATATTCCGTAAATGTCACCTGTGATGGTATAGCTAACTTTGGTCTTACCCAAAAGGTAAACACTGCACAAAACTACTTTCGAGTGCACTGGAAGATTTTCTAAAACTTCAACTATTCGATCGTGTTCCACCCTCTTCTCAGCCTGACGCACATTATCTTCAGTCACAAAAGTTGCACCTTCCCGTTCTGCCAATTCGCCTGCAACGCGAAGTAGGTCTAAAGCTCGTCTGGCGTCGCCATGCTCCGCGGCAGCTAAAGCAGCGCACAAAGCCACAGCACTGTCCAAAAGAGCCCCTTCGGAAAAGGCCATTTGAGCACGTTCCCAGAGGATGTCTTGAAGTTCAGCTGCGTCGTAAGGTCTAAAAACTATCTCCTCTTCGCTTAAGGAACTTAGAACCCGTGGATCCAAAAATTCTTTGAATCTGAGGTCGTTTGATATGCCCACTATAGAGGTCCGACCGTGACGAAGAGTCTCATTAATTCTAGTCAACTCGTAGAGGAGAGTGTCACCACGAATCTTTATCAACGCATCAATCTCGTCAAGGACAACTATGAAAATCTTCCTTTGCAGGTCTAAACCTTCTTTAAATCTGTCGAAGACCTCACCGAGAGCTAAACCTGTGAAAGGCACCTTCACATTCAAAGCATCGCACAAGCTTGAGAGAACTCGGTATTCAGTACCGGCCAAGCGGCAGTTTACATAGCAAACCTCAATGGATGCCCCGAGTTCTTTTGCCTTAAGGGCAAGTTTGTTTAAGACATATTTGGTGGCAGCTGTTTTTCCTGTTCCAGTTTTTCCATATATAAAAACGTTAGAACAGGGTGAACCCCTTAGGACTGGTGCAACTATTCCGCCCAAGCAATGAATCTGTTCATCACGGTGGGGGAGTTTTTCGGGGATGTAGTCGTGTCTGAGTACTTCTCTATCTTTGAAAATGTGAGTGCTACTAAGGAAACGGTTGAAGACATCGTCGAGGGTATTAAGTTTGTTCATTTCAGGCGTTCGTTCCTGTGAGTTAGGTGGGTATTGCCTCGATTTCATTTCCAGTAGATAAAAGCATTCGTAAAAAAAAATAAACATTTTACAAAAAAAACTAAAGGGAGACAAGCCTTTCTTGATTAAAAGGTTTTGAGGCTATTTGCTGGCAATGAATAGAGTTGAGGAGCTCCCTCACCCCTTTATTTCTCATGGAGAAAGGAGCCTATTTCGTCTTTTTTCTGAGAAAAGAATTATTTTTTGGTAGTTAATTTTTTTGTCGAAAAGAATTCCGTGATAGTTAATATGTTGATTAGTATTTAGTTATTATTGTCCAGAATTCTATATATATAACTACATTTTTTTACCACAAAGACCTCATGAAGGCTGGGGGAAAGTTTCTTTAATCCAATGGAAATGAAGGGGTCCGCGCCTCGTTCGAAATTTTTACAAGAATAACTTGCGGCAACATGTAAAAAGAAGAATATTTAATTACGAAGAATCTTCTTTTACAAATCAACATTCAGTTATTAACACGCTGTGAAGTCCTGTGAAATGAAATGATTATTACGCAAGTTTTCAGTGTTCAAATAAAGAAACACGCTCAATTTCCTGTTTTTAAGGGTGTAAAGCTGACCCCTTGACTTCTACTGGAAAAAAAGATTTGGGGGCTCCTCTTTTTCCGTTTTGAAAATGTAGAGTCTAGTGAAGTCTGTGAACCTAATAACTTGTAAATTTTGCCTTTTTACGATATTAAGTCATTTTTTGCGCCTTTTACCTAAGTCGCATCTACCACAACCTCTATAACTTGTGAAGTGTTAATTAGTGAAGAATATTGATTCAACTGGTCTGCAGAATGCCTGCTAAAAAGATTCGTGTAGAGATCTTCAACAATGGAGACCGTTATACTATAACGTTTGAGGGACGAGTTACTAGAGAAAAGGCTCTTCGTCTACTAGAGTTGGCTGAACTTTTGGGGGGTATGTCGACTGTAACTTCTGGGTTGAATCAATCTTCAGCTGATATGCCTAAAATCGACAAAGTACGCCTAATCGCGGAGAAGAATTTCCCTGTATGCTGGTTTTCTTCCAGAGATATCCAATCAGCATATGAAAAACAGTTTAATGAACCGATCGTCTTGAGCACAGCCTCGACTTATCTGTCTCGTCTAGCAGACCGCGGTATCTTGATTAAAAAAGGTGCTTCAAACCAACGGCGTTACAGAATTATGAGTGCACTTTCAGGTTACCAAGTTCATGAAAGGTGATAAATAGGCTATCGTTTAAAATAGATATTAACCTGAAGACTCTTCGTCATTTAGGAGAAACTAGAATGAGTAATATTCATCAAGATTTGTTGGAGATAAAAACGAAACTAAAAAAATACATCGATGAGGGTCGCAAATTAGGTTACCGCGATATTAAGCAACAACCATTAATCGCTACGAAACCCGACAGAACAAAAATAAAGCCTCTAAAGAAAGTTGAAACCTGTGACTCACAGTTTTTGGCCGTAGATTGCTCTACTAGAACCCTGAAGAGAGCCAACAACTGGGGAATATATCTCATGCGGGTTGCATGCGCTTCCGTGGAGGGGCGTGATGTGAATTGGGGTTATGACGAAAGCGTTGTAGTTGCAGTGGGTGATCGCCGTTACCGATCTAATTTTTTGATAGATCGAAGGCTGCAACTGGAAAGCGAAATGGCTTTGAAACTTCTTCACGAAGAGCCTACCGGCAATGTAGAACTATCTAATGAGCCTCTTCGTAAGGTAGATGAAGGCGATTATGTCCTATTGGATGGTGCTAGTTTTTTTGGAGGAAAGAGAGGGTTCCATACTGCACTATACGAAGAGGCTCTTCGTAAAAAGGTCAATCTTCTCGCCGTGAGTAAACAGTCTCCAATGTTATGTGATGAAATGGGACGAGATTTTATGGCAGCAACAAGCATACTTGCACCCTATTCCTTGTGGGTCTATCATCCGGTTAAAGAAGCAAATATGGCTGAGCATCTATATGGAGATGTATCTCTTGTAAAATTATGTGAAGATAGTCCCCACGTCTTTAGGTGTGATATAATGGAATCTTTAACTTCTCGCGAAATATCCGAGTTCCTTTCCCCCCTCACATCTCTTTCCGAAGATCCAAGGTGTTTAGGATATCCTGTTATTTTGTGGTTAGCTCACGATTTTTCTGGGGCCTCAAATTCAAAAATCCTTCATTATTATGATTTAATTGAGAAAACACTGGCAGCTGATAGAATATTAGAGCCTCTTCGCAGGGAAGAACTTTCCTGCAGTTTTGCTGACAAAATCCATGGAATATCGCGGCCCTATGAAGGTGAACTTTTTGAGCGATTTTGAGCCTGTTGGTTTTGTTCGAGAAGTAAGGGGGGATACAGTTTCCTTTTTCCTTAATCAAGGAATGAGTCTTTCCTTTGGTCAGATTGTTAGAATAGATTCTGATGTTCGAAGCTTCTATGCGCGTGTCGTGGATGCTGGGAGTTCATCTACGCTAAAAACTGATGAACAACTTCGTGAAGCTGAAGGAAAGGAATCTTTTGGACCCTACTCCAGCTTTAGATATGTTAAGGCGATTCTTTTCCTAGAACGGAACGCTGGACGGGTTCGTTCTCCAACCTTTAATCCAAACTACATGGATAAAGTATACACAACACGCAAAGAAGATTACTCAATTTTAAGGCTTGCAGGGGATTTGGAAATTGGTCGCCTACGATCAGGAGAAGAAGTTCTAATTGACGTAGGGCTAACTGTTAAGGCTATCCCAAAGATGATGGGCATGTTCGGAATGACCGGGTCAGGAAAAACCAACACAGAACTTATTCTGAACGCTCGCATTATCGACAACCCTGAAACGGTTGGGCTTATCTTCGATTTTGCCGGTCAACTGCTCTTAGGTAAAGATATTGGATCTGACAGTGGTCTACGGGACCATCCTCTTTTTCACACAAAGGTTCGTTACTACTCAGCGCGAGACGGCAAACTGTGCATAGGCTTGCATACGCTTACTCCTGGACGGTTATGGACAATTTTTCCTGGCATTGGAAAGCCTCAAGTCAGGGTTGCTCGACGACTATATGAACAGTTGGGCAATTGTTGGATCGAGCAATCGCTAGAAATATACCGTAATGAAGGGCATGCTGGGATTGGGCGGATTATCAGTTATCAGCAAAAGACTGTGATTAGCGCCTTGATGAGCCGGCTTTCTGACCTTCCACCACATCTCTATCCCCCCTCCAACTACAACTTCATAGATGATGTGGTTCAAAATGTGAGTAAAGGGATCACATGCCTCGTTGATATTTCCGGTTTGACCTCTGAAGAGCAGCAAAACGTCACGTGTCTCACCGCAAGCAATGTTGCATATCACTATAAACAACTGTGGGAACGCAATTCTGAAGAATGGAAAAAACTCCCAACCCTGTTGATCACTCTCGAAGAGGCTCATGAGTTTCTTGACCCAGAAATACATAAAACAATCTTTTCTGACATCGCCCTCACATACCGGAAGTATCGCGTCGGATTAAACGCTGTCACACCTAGGCCTTCTAAGATAAATCGTGATGTCTTTGCGGAGCTTTGGACCAAAGTTATCATGAAAACTGAACTGAAGCGAGACAGGGACTATCTTACACAGAATACGCCTTACATGGAATATAGTGATACCGAGATAAAGATGCTTGATGTCGGAGAAGCTTTGCTTATTTCAGAGCCGCAGATTCGGTTTGCAGTTCCACTCAAGGTTATTCACTACCCTGATTATCTGAAAGAACGGGGAAAAGCTGAGTATGATTTGCCGCCGTCAACATCTCTTTCTGAAATGGATGAAAAAATGAGACGCTTAAAGGAAGCAGGAGAGTCCCTTTCGGCTGGAGAAAGACCTAAGAAACCTTAGCTTCCCTTCTCTTCAATATCTTTTGCATTTCTTCCTTTAGTCGATAGATGTAAGGCATCTTGTGGGTGTCTCTCTCTAGATAACCATCTTTATACAACTTTTTCATTAAGCGGGCAGTGTGCTCTCGTGTTAGGTTAATTTTTTCTCTGATCTCAGGCGCCGTTCTTTCTCCTTCTCTACCAATTGTCTCAAGAACCATCAATTCGGTTTCAGTCAGTGGAGCCAACGCTTTTTCCTTTTTTATTGGAATAGCGGCCTCTATCTTCGCTTCAGGAACAAAACTTTCTTGCTTGAGTTTTTCGATCTCAACGATTTTTTGCATCACTTTGTCTTGGGCTGATTTTATGCTCTCAACCTCGTTTCTCATTTCTTCAAGCTGCCCAGAAAATCTCTCTTCAATCTGGGGAACATCCCCTATCACATTAGCAAGGTCCGTTAATCGCCTTTCATAATCTTCTACTCTCTTGACAACTTGTTTGTTCTCCATTGTGGTGCCCTCAATTTTTTGAGCCACAACATTAACAAGGTTCTCTTGCCTCCGAAATTGGCTGCCAACACTTACAACGATATTGTCCACAACTCCCCTTGCCTGCTCATATTCTTCGCGGAGTGTCCTTATTCGGCGATAATAAAGAAATAGCGCCGAGATTGTACCAAATAGCAAAACCGCTGTAACCAGAACCAGAATGTCTGAGAGCACTAAAATGCCTCCGAAACGATTGTGATTTCAGTGTGATCATGTGTGATATGCATGTGTGATCACATATCACAATAGTATATAAGCAAACTTAAGTCTTTTGTTAAATTTGATATCGTGACATCACATGTCACAAATTGCCGTCGGCAAAGGCTGGGGAAACTTGATGCAAAAAGCCTTGCCCTTTGTTGTTTTTCTTCCTCGGGTTCTTATAATCTATTCGTTAAAAAGCCAGAAAAACAGTTATAAGAAGAAATTAGGCTTTAAAATCGCTTTAAATCTAGGCGAGAATTTTGTTGGTTAGCGTTATGTTCGTGGCCTCTTCACATTAATCTATTGTTTGCCTTGTGATTGTTTTTTTTGTTAAATTTTAATTGTGATTTGTGATGTCACACTCTTCCCACTATGTTTCTTGGTCTGGACAGTTCTTCCAGACTCCTTTTAAGCTCTTCGTGGAGGCGTGTGACGATCTTTACATGTTCTTCTTTTGGTGTCTTTTTTGCAAGTTTTCTTTGGGTTTCTATGTATGTTTTCAGCTTGTTTGCAGCCTCTATATACGGTTCTAAGCTTATTTCTTCGAGGATTCCGAGGTATCCAAGCAGAAGGATTGTGTAGATTGATTGGATAACGTTCCGCCGAGCTTGCCTGAGACTTCTGTTAAAAGCGCCGCGACTTACGGCTAAAATTCGCAATTTGGCTTTTTCATCGTATTTTAGTGATTTATAGGATATATTTTCAGCTAAAACATCTATTAACAGGGTTTCTAACTGTATTTTGGTTAAATTGCTGTTTTTTGAAAGTATTTTTACCATAGGGTCGTTTAATGAGTATTTTAGCCAATTTTGGGCTTTTTCCCTCAATTATAATCTCTCCATTCAAAAGCTTAGCCTAAAGGATACATTTTTGTATACGACGCCCTCAAATAAAAAAGCTTCGTGAATCTTCGAAAGAAAAAACACATATACTTTTTCACTACATATATTCAACTGAATAATAAAAAATCCAGAAAAAAATATACCTAAAATAAAAACTCAGGCAAAAAAAGGAATTTTTCAACCATTTATAAAACATGTATCCACCCTTAATTACCCCTCGCCAAATTTTCTCTAAAAGAAAATATACTCTCGTATCTTCTATTGTTTGCAAATCTAAATTTGAAGAAAATTCGGGTTATCTCCTTTGGAATGATTAATATCTTTCTCTACAAGTCAACACGATAATTTGTGTGCCTATGTTCTGATTCATATTCTATTTTGATTTGTGACCTTGTGATTTGTGGTAACTGTGATTTCTGATCACAAAAAAATCACGTGTGATTATCACAAGATCACATGTGACCTCACTTACACGCTTTCTGAATTAAGATAAATTTTCAGCCTTTTTTGCCAGTTTGCGCCAGAATTTGTTTCTTTTCACAGATGCAGCAGAAAGGTTGAGGGCATACGCCGTTTATGTTCCGTAGCTTGCCAACGTTTGTTAATTGTCTCCACGAGTTTTGAGATTATTTTTAGTTGTTCAGCGATCTTTTCGGGGTTCATAGATTTTCCCAAACCGAACAGTATCATATCTAGGATCTCGTATGTGATGCATAACTCTTTTTCTGCTAGTTGATTCAGCCAAAGTCTGGGGGATGGAGGTTTTTATATGATTTCCGACGGAACGCTTACGTGTAAGGCGAACTTTTTCACTTGGGTCTTGTAAAGGTCCATAATAGGTGCGAAGTCTGTTGCTCCATCCTCCCCACTTTGTGAAGTATCCCATTATGGTTTCCGATTTGTCCGAAATTCCACAAATAAGCTTGTTAAGTCTGTTAGCGTAATAGTATAGAATAATCATCCTGATTCTCGCCTTTACGTTACCTTTGCTTACTTTATCCACCGCATCGTAGATTGGAACAGATTGGTACCATGCCCTCAAGATAGAAGAGATATCAACTATCTGGAAATCAAATACAAACTTTTTCGCCACAAGTTCTGCATGTCTAATGTCGGCGGTATTTCGTGTTTCCTCTTCTTTTGGTGCTTCAATTATCCTTTTTAGGGCAAATATTTAAGCCATTGCCAAGTAATAAATTGAAGGCGAATACTGAAATCACGGGATTAAATAGACTTGCATTAGAGGTTTTGGTATGGGCAGAAGGAGAAGAAAGGTAGTTCGTATACCTAAAAAGAGATTACCTACTGTTTACCTTTGCCCAAAGTGTGGCAAGCAAGCAATCAATGTTGAGATATTCCCTGGTGGTGAACGCGCTAGAGTGCGGTGCGGCAACTGTGCATTAACTGAAGAATTGGATACTAGACCCGCTTTTGGGGAAATCGACATATATTGCCAATTCACAGACATTTTTTATTCAAGGTTAGCGGTGAAGTAAAGGGGATCAGGTATGGTTGGTCCAGTAGAGAAATATCTCTTAAAGAAGATCGAGAAAGATGGAACTATCCATATGACTCTTGTTGATCCCGAAAAGGTTACTCCATCTTCTGCCTCTCGTTTGGTCAAAGAAGTTGAAGGTTGTGAAACAGCTGCTATAATGGTGGGGGGGTCAACTTGTGTTTCAACAACTCATTTGGACGAAGTCGTAAAAGCTATGAAAGAATCTGTGGAAATACCTGTTATTCTTTTCCCTAGCAACATAACTGGAATAAGCAAATTTGCTGATGCTATCTGGTTTATGTCTCTTCTTAATTCTTCAGATCCATATTTTCTAATGGGCGCTCAAGTCTTAGGTGCCCCAAGCATCAAGAAATTCGGTTTAGAGCCCATCCCTCTGGGCTACATCGTGGTGGGAGAGGGAGGTGCGGTTAGTGTCATAGGAAAAGCTGTTCCAATTCCATATAACAAACCTGAAATTGTAGCCGCCCATGCCCTAGCCGCTGAATATTTTGGCATGCGCTTCGTTTACTTGGAAGCAGGATCCGGAGTTGGAAAACCAGTGCCTGCTGAAATGGCGAGAGCAGTAAAGAATATGACTTCTCTTCCCTTAATTGTGGGCGGTGGTATAAGAACAGGTGAACAAATCAGGGAAATAGTGAAAGCTGGAGCCGACATCGTTGTAACTGGTAATGTTTTGGAAGAGAACAACGATAGAAACAAAATAAAAGAACTGGTAGATAACATGAAAGGCAACAAAAAAGCACGCTAGACCAAGCTTTAAGTTGACTCTTGTAGACTTTAACTTCCAAACAAGTTCTGTTTTATCGGTTTTCTGTTAGAAAGACTCAATACCCCGCTTCGTGAAATCTAGGGAAGGAGGACGATTTAGACGATTCAGATGAGCAAAGAGTATAAGCAATATGCTGCAGTTTTGGAAAAAAGCCTTAAGAGCATATATGCTGTAGCACAAAAAGCCAGAGAGAAAGGACTAGACCCTGCACTCTTTCCCGAACCTGAAGTTGCAAAGGATTTAGCTGAATTAGTAGAGGGGCTCGTTGGTCCTTCAGGTGTCGCTATAAACATACGAGATTTGAGTAAGCAGATGCCGCGAGAGGCGCTTGCTTTCAAAATTGCTGAGCAGATTGTCAAGGGACAATTTGGGCACATGAATGCTCGTGAAGCAGCTGAACAGGCCATAAGAACAGCGCTCGCCATACTAACTGAAGGAATAACAGCAGCTCCAGTACAAGGTGTAGCTAAGATAGAAATAAAATCAAATCCTGACCGAACAAAATATTTAGCGATATATTATGCTGGTCCAATACGTTCAGCAGGCGGCACAGAGCAAGCCTTAACCTTGGTTATAGGAGATTTTATTCGTCGTCTGCTTGGGTTGGACCGTTACAAGCCAACAGAAGAGGAGATTGCGCGTTTCATAGAAGAAGTTCGGCTATTTGAACGGGCTGTATCTAGGTTTCAATATCACATCTCAGACGAAGAGTTGAGAAGAGCTATTCAAAACATTCCGGTTGAGGTGACCGGCACCGAATCCGATCCTGTTGAGGTTTCCTCCTTTCGCAATCTTTCTCGAGTTGAGACAAATCGTGTTAGAGGGGGGGCCCTCCGAGTAGTAAACGATGGAATTGTGGGACGTTCCGCGAAAGTATTGACAATCATCGAGAAACTCCAAATCGAGGGATGGGAGTGGCTTGGAGGACTGAAAGAATTCTCTAAGAAAAAGAAAGCTGGATTCATGGCGGATGTAATCGCAGGTCGCCCAATTTTCTCTTTTCCCTCAAGAGCTGGAGGCTTTAGGCTTCGCTACGGAAGAGCTAGGAACACAGGTCTCACAGCAGTCGGTATCCATCCTGCAACCATGTGTGTTGTTGAAAATTTTCTGGCTGCTGGAACACAGCTTCGTTTAGAGGGCCCTGGAAAAGGCGGTGTGGTCGTTCCCGTAGACACTATTGAACCTCCTGTTGTGAGATTAAAAAATGGTTCCGTTGTCCGGGTTACTCTTCAAAACTATAAGCAGATTAAAAAGATGATTGACAAGATTCTGTTTCTTGGAGACATGCTCATAGGATTTGGCGACTTTTTATATACAAACAAGCCTCTTCGTCCATCCGGATTCACTGAAGAGTGGTGGCGTGAAGAACTTCTGGCTGCTATTGACAAAAAGTTCGGAGGCAACTTAAAAGAAGCCGCCGGAGCCGTAAATTTTTCCACTTCATTTCTTGAAGCTATGTTGGCTGGCCCCTTCAAAAATAAACCGAACGCCAAGGAAGCAATCGCAATCTCCTCAACTTTAGGAATTCCTCTGCATCCCTTCTTTACCTTTTTTTGGGAAAATATTACTCCTGAAGAGTTCGTGGCTTTAAGAAACTGGATGTTGTCCTCTGAGACGAAAGTTGAAAATATTATTGTTAAAGAGATTATTGGTTTGAAAGATAAAGCAATAAAGGTTCTCCTTGAGAAACTCTGCATTCCCCATGAAGTCGTTGCAAACAAGATAAAAATAGGAGACGAAGAGGCTCACATCTTTGGGGTCTGCCTTGGACTACATATTCCTAAAATACAGATAGACTCATCAAAAAATGTCTTCGAGTCTCTGCAGAAAATCTCAGGGATTCAGATTAAATCAAAGGCTCCCAGCTTTGTGGGTGCCAGAATGGGTCGCCCAGAAAAGGCTAAAAGGCGAGAAATGAGGCCACTTGTTCACGCACTCTTTCCTGTTGGACTTGCTGGAGGTTCCCGCCGAAACTTGGCAGACGCTGCAAACAAAGGTGCCATCGAAGTTAACATTGTTAAGCGCCGCTGTTTAAACTGTAACGAGTTAACTTTCAGAACTAGATGTGCTCGATGTGGTTCTGAGACTGTTTTGGAGACGTTTTGTCCCCAATGTGGGAGAAGTTTAAAAGAAGCTGTTTGTCCGGTCTGCAAGGTTTCAACGAGAAGCTACGAAAAACAACAAATAAACATAAGGGATTTGATGAATGAGGCTTCCAGAAAACTTCGCCTTCCACACCTTAACCTTGTGAAGGGCATAAAAGGCTTAACAAATGAAACAAAAACAGCAGAGATTTTGGAAAAGGGGTTATTGCGGGCGAAATACGACCTGTCAGTCTTCAAAGATGGAACAATCCGCTTCGACGTTACGAACGCTCCCCTGACACAT
Source organism: uncultured Candidatus Bathyarchaeia archaeon (assembly GCA_964618695.1). Lineage (GTDB taxonomy): Archaea > Thermoproteota > Bathyarchaeia > Bathyarchaeales > Bathyarchaeaceae > Bathyarchaeum. The sequence continues at coordinate 217,926 of CAZUDX010000005.1, forward strand.
TTTAAGCCGAAAGAAGTTGGTGTTACCCTTAAGAAACTCAGAATGCTTGGTTACAGTAAGGATCATGAAGGAAACAGTGTAACCGAATCTAACCAGATTTGTGAGCTTAAGTTGCAGGATATTGTTATACCGAAAAAATGCGGCGACTATTTTGTTCGTGTTGCCAACTTTCTGGATGAGCTGCTTGGAAAGGTGTACGAGCTTCCTCCGTACTATAACGTTAAAAAGACTGATGACCTAGTTGGGCGTCTAGTCGTAGGTTTAGCACCTCACACGTCCGTTGGTATTATCGGGAGGATTATCGGTTTCACTCCCCTGAATGTTTGTTACGCTCATCCTTTGTGGCATTCGGCTAAGCGTAGAGACTGCGACGGTGACGAAGACACGGTGATGTTGGCTCTGGATACAATCTTGAATTTCTCAAAAGTCTATTTGCCATCTCAGATAGGGGGAATAATGGATGCCCCCATTCTGATTATCCCCTTGGTGAATCCGGTGGAAGTACAGCGGCAAGCTCACGAAGTGGATGTCGCAGAAAAATATCCTGCCTTATTTTATGAAAAAACTTTGCAGCAAGCAGGTCCCAGAGAGTTGAGTGAACTCGTAGATATTGTTGAGCATCGATTGAATACTGCAGCGCAGTTTGAGGGCTTCAAGTATACTATTCCTGTTTCGGATATTAACTTGGGTAATCCCACTAGCGCATACAAGAAGTTGGGTAAGATGATCGACAAGTTGCACAGTCAGCTTATGTTGGCAGAAAAGATCGAGGCTGTTGACGCTGATATAGTGGCGAAGAAGGTTTTGACCACACATTTTATTCGCGACATAGCGGGCAACCTCAGGGCTTTCACAACTCAAAAGTTTCGTTGCAAAGCCTGTAACAAAAAATTTAGAAGAATGCCTCTGCTCGGCAAGTGCCCAGCTTGCAAAGGCGAATTAACTCTCACTGTCTATCGTGGAGGGATCGAAAAATATTTGCCAGCAGCGCTTCAACTCATTAGAAAGTATGGATTGTTGGAATATTATGCTCAACGGCTTTCAATTGTGGAAGATGAAATCAGAACCTTGTTTGAAGGCAAGAAACCCAAACAAATTAGTCTCACGGCTTTTGTAGCTTAGCGGCACCATTGCAAAGCTTTTTTGTCTCAAAGACGAAACATATTTTGAGAAGCTATGTTCAAGGTAGCCCATCATCCCAAAGCTTTCTTGACTCTAAAAAGAAACGTGCAGCCAGGATTATCGGCTAGGACGCAAATAATTTCTCTTCTTGAAAAGAAGAAATATAGCACTAAAATAATTTCTAAAGAAACTGGGCTAAGCTACAAGTCTGTTCTCTATCACCTTCATCTTCTTGAGGCAGAAAAAATTCTGAGCCACAGAGGCAGAAGAACCTATGTTTGGGAACTAACTGGTGCAGGGCAACAGAGACTAATGGCAGGGAAAGAAAGCTAAAAGGGACATTCACATGGTTTTAGTCCACACTTAGGACATCTATTGTCATATTTTGACATTGTTGCTTTCTCCAAGTCGATGGATACAACGTTTGCTAGAGAAGCCAACCAAGCTAAAACATCAGCGAATTCGTTCTCTATAGCCTCTTTATCGCCTTCTTTTATTGCTTCTCTCAGTTCCTCAACTTCCTCCATAAGCCAGTTGAATGTTCCCACAATTCCTCGTTCAGAGTCTCTCTGAAAATAGATTTGCCTCATCATATTCTGAAATTCATGGATATGCAAATTCTAATCTTCCTCACAAATTTATGAGCCGTTTTCCAGCGGTAAATCAGTTTTAATTGTTTTACTTATCCCGCTTTAAACTTCTTTTGTAATTTCTGTCGTGAGCAAAAACCATGTCCAAAAACTCATCGTCTAAGAGCTCTAGATTAGGGAGAATGCAATGTCCACCAATTCCTTCCCCAGAATACATTTTCGGGCGATTCCCGAGATTTTTATGTATCTCCTCTGTGAACTCCCAAACCACATCTTCGTCTACCCCGTATCTATCACAGACATGTTTAACGTGCTGAGCAAATATTATTAGCCAACCGTAATAGGTGGTGCCCATAAGAATTTTCGCCAGCTCCAAAGCATCGGGAGCGGTATTCCACATTTTTGTTTTTACGCCACACTCTTTCATCTCTTGAGGAAACAACTTTACTTGCTCTCGGATGCTTGCTGAAGGATGTGTAGCCCAACATTTTGTATATCTCTTAAGGTCAACAAGCATTCTTGAGTGAACGCCTCTAACTGGGCTGAAAACAACGGGGGTCTGCATTTTTTGCTGAATTTTCATAGTCGTACCGGGTTTAACTGTGCTGTGGATGACTAACTCTTTGCATGGATATTTTTTTGTCCAGGACAACACATTGTTTATGAATTCTTTTTCGTTGGCGCATGGAAAACAGATATGCAATACGTCAACAGGTTGGGGTTTGTTGCTGGGAAATCTGAGGAGCTTGTTTTTTTCTTCGTTAATGTCTAGCCCAATTAATCCTATGTCTGTGCCTTCAGCTAGTAGCTGAAAGATGTTTGAACCAACTTCACCCATGCTTATTACTGCATCTACTCTCCGCCGCATTTATCCATCTCCAATATTATCCACTAATCTCTTGCTCATTTTTTTCAGTTATGGTATTAACCGACAAATTTTATGCCTAAAGAATCGTTTATTTAAGTTAAGTATCAGCAAGTTTCATTGTCGCCGTCTGTAGCCTTCTATGCATCCTTGTTTTATTTGTGATACCAATCGAGCGATCTCTGGCAATATCTTTTCAGGTTTTTCTAGGTTCTTCTCGTAGACTTTAGCGTAAGCACTTCCGGCTATTGCTCCGTCTGCTCCGGCTTCAACTACAGATGATGCTTGTTGTTTGTTTGAGATGCCGAAACCTGCTAACAGAGGCATGTCTGTGTGTTTTCTAACTCTTTTTACTAGTTTTAGGGTGGAGTCAGCTAAGCTTTCTCTTGCTCCTGTAACTCCTTCAACACTTATGACGTAGAGAAAACCTGATGCGATATCTGTGATCTTCTTCAACCTGTCTTCGGTCGTTGTTGGAGCTACTTGAAATATGGTACGCACCCCGCTTTTTTTGCCTTCATCTAATAGAACGCCCGCTTCTTCAACTGGAACGTTCGGTACTATTATCGCTTGGGCGCCTGCTTCCTTTATTTTGTTCAAGAATGTCCCTACTCCCACAACATAAGGGATGTTGTAATAGGTCGTTACTACAATAGGATTTTCTAGTCCCATCTCTCTCAGCTTCTTTATGCCTAGGATGCATTTTGTTGGGGTCACACCGTTTTCCAAAGCTCTTTCGCATACTGCTTGAAAGGTTGGTCCATCCGCAGTTGGATCAGAGAATGGGATTCCGAATTCTATAATGTCTGCGCCGTTCTCAGACAACGTTCTTATTAGTTTAAGGGAGAATTCTTCGTTTGGGTCCCCATAGTAAACGTGGGGCATGTGAGCGCCTTCTCTTCTCTCTTTCAACTCTCGGAATTTCTCTTCAAGCTCCATGGAAATACCTCATAATGGTTTCTAGGTCCTTGTCCCCTCTTCCAGAATAGTTCAAGACAACCAGTTCCTCTTTGTCAAATTCTTCTTTGTGTTTTACCATATAGGTGATAGCGTGGGCTGTTTCAAGAGCAGGTATCAAGCCTTCAGTTTTACACATGACTTTTACTGCTTCAAACACCTCTCTGTCAAAAGCATAGTTTGGCTTCACCCTTCCGCTTTCACATAGAAAAGATATTTCCGGTCCTCTTCCAGGATAGTTGAGACCTGCCGCCCTTGTCTTTGAAGGCTTTATTTGCCCATTTTCATCCTGCAGAACCTGCATTAGGGCACCATGCAAGATACCTGGTTTGCCTATCTGGAAGGCAGCGGCGTTGTTGTCGGATTTTAGGCTTTCGCCTCCACCCTCAACGAAGACCAGCTTGACATCTTTTTCTTTGATGAATGGTCTGAATGCCCCCAGAGCGTTGCTTCCTCCACTGCCACAAGCCACTATCGTGTCTGGCAGTCTGCCCTCCTTTTCGAGTATCTGCTTTTTGATTTCCTTTCCGATTACGCTCTGAAATGTTGCAACAATCTCGGGGAACGGATGGGGACCCACAGTTGATCCCATAAGATAGTGGGTGGTCTGTGAGCAGGCTGTCCATTTTCTTAAAGTGTCGGAAACAGCGTCCTTCAGAACTCCCATGCCGATGTCGACTGGAGTCACCTTTGCCCCCAGCAGCTTCATCCGTTTCACGTTGCTTGCTTGTCTCTTAATGTCTTTCACGCCCATGAAGACTTCTGTCTCTAGCTCGCATACGTTGCCTGCCATGGCTGTTGCGAGCCCATGCTGTCCTGCCGCGGTTTCTGTGATTAAGCGTGTTTTTCCCATTTCTTTTGTTAGAAGCGCCTGACCTAAAGTGTTGTTGAGTTTATGTGAGCCTCCACATACTAGGTCTTCTCGTTTGAGGTAGACTTTGCATCCGACTAGTTTGCTGAAGTTCTTTGCGTAATATAGGGGAGTTGGTCTTCCAGCATAATCTCTCAGTAATCCGTTAAGTTTGGTTTGGAATTCGGTGGTTGGGTAATGTTTTTCAAAAGCTGCTTCCAACTCGATTAGAATGGGCATCAAGATTTCGTTTACAAATTGCCCACCATACTTTCCGAACTTTCCTTTTTTCACTTTAACACACCTGTTCAATCGTTGAGTATCTTAATCTCCTTCGCATTTTCGACAAAAGCTCGAATCTTTTCAGGATCTTTGACTCCCGGTTTGAGTTCAACGCCACTAGCAACATCAACGGCGTAAGGTTGGACCGTGAGAACAGCTTCTTTAACGTTTTCAGGTTTCAGTCCTCCTGCCAAAATTACTGGAACAGGTTTAACAGCTTCCTTGATTTGTCTGCTTAACGCCCAGTCATGAACCCTGCCTGTTCCACCGTACTGATCTCTTGTAAAGGAGTCCAAAAGAATAGCGTCAAAAATTTTTGAATCTTCTATTGTTGCCTCACTCAAGCTCTCTTTTTTCACGTAAACAGTCTTTATCAGACGAATATCTCGTATCCTCTCACGAATTTCTGAAGCATCAAGATGTTTCTTTCCGTGGATCTGGATGGCTGACGGCTTCAATCTCGCACAGATTTCAACCAGTTCATTGATGTTTTTGGGAGCTGTAACTACCACGCTGTCAACAAAGATTGGCACTTGCCTCAGCAATATTTCAGCCCTTTCTAAGGTTAGATTTCTTGGCGAAGAGGGGACGCCTACGAGAAAGCCAACTGCGTCCGCGCCGGCAGTCACGGCGACGGCTAAGTCTTCTTCTCTGGTTATTCCGCAGATTTTTACTCTTACGCTTCTCAATGGGCAGTAACGAACTCCTTAACTTTGTTTTCAATGTTGTCAGCCATCATGATCGCTGATCCAATTAAAAAAGCTTGAGCGCCACATTTGCGGAGAAAAAGCAGGTCTGTAGCGGTCATTACTCCGCTTTCGCTGACAACAATTTTTCCGTGGCTGTCACAATTGTTCATTATTGTTTCTGTTATTCCAAGATCAACTTTAAGCGTTCTCAGGTCTCGATTGTTAATTCCGATCAAATCAGCATCGGTTTCTATGGCTGATTGGAACTCTTTTTCGCTGTGAGTTTCCAACAGAACTTCAAGATTTTTCTCATGTGCCTGTGAAATCATCTCGTCGAGACTACTTTCGCAATATTTCCGTTCGAAAAGGGCTTCTATCAACAGAACAGTGTTGGCACCGATTTTTGATGCGGTGTCAAACTGTAGTGGATTGATTATTATGTCTTTCATTAAGATTGGAAGCTCTACTGCTTTTCGAATCTTTGCTAGGTAAGTAAGAGAGCCGCTGAAATGTTTTGGTTCTGTCAGAACTGATATTCCTGTTGCCCCGCCTTTCTCCATGGCTCTTGCAATTTCTGCTGGATTAAAGTTGTTTTTGATTGTTCCTCTGGAGGGCGATGCAGCTTTAACCTCTGTGATTACTGCATTTTTGTTGCTTTCAATAATCGCCTTTCTGAGGCTAACGGCAGATTCTGCGAATTGAGTTGAAACCTCGTAGTAACCCTCTTTGGTAGTTTGTTTAGCATCCCGTGCTAAGACATCAAGATAATCAGCCATGTTCGGTCTCCAACTGTTCAAGCTTCGAAAGGTCTCCATCCGAAAATTTGACCAATTCTTTGAGTTTCTTGTAAGCAGCACCGCTTTCAATTGATTCGTGAGCCAATTCTATTCCATAACCAAAATCCTCTGCCTTGCCCGCCACAATAATGGCAGCAGCCCCGTTGACTTGGACAATTTCTCTTTTCGGATCACCTGAATCACAGCTTCCATACAAGATTTTGAAAGTAATTTCAGCGCTTTCTTCTGGAGTGGTTCCCTTGATATCTTCTATCTTAGCCCGTTTGACACCGAAATCTTGTGGCGCCATTTCCCTTGTTGTAACCTCAGTATTTCTTAACCATGAAATACGCGTCTTCCCGATTGTGGATATCTCATCTAATCCGTCTAAACCATGGACGACCATAGCTTCTTCGCAACCAAGGTTCTTCAAAGAATAAGATAGAGGCTCTGTCAATCCCCCTTCGTAAACTCCTAACAGTTGGGCATTGGCATCCGCTGGGTTCGTCAGGGGACCAAGAACATTAAAAACGGTTCTAATGCCCACCTCTCTTCTTGGACCAATAGCATATTTCATAGCTGGATGAAACGCAGGAGCAAACATGAAACCTATCCCACCTTTTTCCATGGCTCTCTCAACAGCCTCCGGGTCCATGTTGAGGTTAAGCCCAAGTCTCTCCAAAACATCAGCGCTACCACTTTTACTGGTGACTGATCTGTTTCCATGCTTTGCCACTGCTACGTCCGCTCCAGCGACGACGAAAGCCGCGGTGGTGCTGATGTTGAATGTTTTAATTTTGTCGCCTCCCGTTCCGCAGGTGTCAACAAGCCGTCCGTTTACGTTGGGGTGAATTCGGTGGCAACATTCTTTCATAACCGTAGTGAATGCTGTAATCTCATCAGCAGTTTCACCCTTCATCCTCAAGGCTGTCAAAAAAGCGCCTATCTGAGCGTTTGTTGCTGCGCCAGACATGACTTCTTTCATACTTGCCGTAGACTCTTCGTAAGTCAAGTCGGCTCCATTAACAAGTTTATCTATGGTTTCTTTGATCACGATTCGTCACCTTCCGTCAAGAAAATTTTTGATTATCTTTTTTCCATCCTCACATAATATGGATTCGGGGTGAAATTGCAGTCCCGTAATTGGGTAGGTTGTGTGGCGAACTCCCATGACTTCACTATCATCCATAGACTCGGCAGTTATCTCAAGACATGAAGGAATAGAACTCCTATCTCCAACAAGAGAATGATAACGTGTTGCCGTGAATGGATTCTTCACGCCCTCAAAAACACCCATTCCATTATGCCTTATTCGACTAGTTTTCCCATGCATCAATCGTCTTGCCTGCACGATTTTTCCGCCGAAAGCGTAAATTATTCCCTGATTTCCAAGGCAAACTCCCAATGTGGGAATCTTGCAACTCATCTTTTGCAGAATTGCAGAGCAAACTCCGAAATAATGTGGTTCTTCGGGTGTGCCGGGTCCTGGAGAAATGACTATTCTCTCTGGGTTGAGTGCCATAGCTTGTTGGAGAGTTATTTGGTCGTTCCTATAAACAATCGGTTCTCCTCCAAGTTCTCCAAGGTATTGGACAAGGTTGTAGACGAAGGAGTCATAATTGTCGATAACCAACACTTTCATTCTTTTCCACTTCCTGAAGATTCTAACGCTTTGATTAGTGCCCTTGCTTTGTGTTCTGTTTCGAACCATTCTCTTTCCGGTTCAGAATCTGCTACTATACCAGCTCCCACCTGAATGTGGGCCTTCTCTCCATTGGCGACGAGGGTTCTGATTGTGATAGCGAAATCTGCATTTCCGTTGTAGGAGAAGTAGCCTACAGCTCCAGCATACGGTCCCCTTTTTGTCGGCTCAAGCTCTTCTATTATCTCCATGGCTCTAACTTTAGGGGCTCCTGAGACTGTGCCGGCTGGAAAAACGGCTCTTAACGCGTCGTAGCAGTCACATTTATCTCTGAGGTCGCCAACAACTCGTGAAACGATGTGTTGTACGTGGCTGTATTGGTGCACCTTCATGAATTCTGGAAGGTGAACGCTTCCAAACTTTGAGACTTTTCCAATATCGTTCCGGCCCAAATCTACCAGCATAACGTGTTCTGCGCGTTCTTTTGGATCTGCCAGCAATTCTTCGGTTAATCGTTTGTTTTCGATGGGATTTTTGACATGGGGTCTTGTGCCTGCTATTGGAAAAGTTTCAACAACCCTGTTTTCAACTCTTACAAGCATTTCAGGGCTTGATCCAACTATCTGGCGTTCACCAGATTTTAGAAAGTACATGTACGGTGATGGATTTATCTTTCTAAGGTTGCGATAAAAATCAATTAGGTCGCCTTTAATGTGAAAATCAAAACGTTTGGAAAGAACAACCTGAAAAATATCACCCGCGGTTACGTATTCTTTCGCTTTCTCTACGGCTCTCTCAAAACGCTCCTTACTTATGTTAACTTTCAGTTGTTTATGTGACAAAATTTCGTGATCATCTGGTCCCTGCAGCAATTTGTTGATTTCTGCTAGTCGATTTTCGTCTAGATAATAGTAGAATGCCTGCTTGTTTCTGTGGTCATAAACGATGCCGTCATCAAAAACCCCAGCCTCAACATCAGGAAATTTTTGGTCGTCAATCGCAGTTTCAGGCAGGCTTTCCCAGCATCGAACTGCGTCATAAGAGATATATCCCACAGCTCCGCCTACGAATCTCTGCTCCATAAAACCCGGTCGGTTTCTGACGGTCTTCGCTATTATTTCCAAAGGTTCGGTGACTTTCTCTTTCTCTTCTTCTACCGTTCTTTCGTTACGGGTAACCGCTTCGCCGTTCTTAATTTTGATTGTTAAAATTGGGTCAAAACCTATGAAAGAATACTGTGACAGCTTCTTTGGGCCTTCAATTGACTCAAGCATGTATGCATTTTCATAGTGGCTATGCAGTTTCGAGAAGATTTCGAGAGGCGGTTTTTTGAAGGAGAGTTTTCTAATTTTCAGTTGACGAGTAACCGTAGACGCCTTTAATGTTTCTGGTCCGTGACCGCCAAAAACTATCCCTCATATTGTATCTCTCCTAAGGAGCACTGTTAGACTATAAAGCCATATTTAAACCTTTTGAGTATAAAAATGTACTTTAATCCTTGAATATTTCGAACGCAGAGAAATATAACAGTGTCCTTGCTAAGATAATTAAACCAATTCTGCTGATGCACGATTTTTTACGTCAGAAAAACAGATTCAATTCTGAAATTAGATGAATAACTTTAATTAACACCTCACGGAATTGTATGAACGAAATACCATGAGCAGCCGGAAGAAAAGAAGGCGAGAGAGAAGCGCGGCTATGCCCGCTCAAAGCGCTGGGCTTTTAAGGTTTTTTGAAGAGGAAACTAGGGGTATTAAGGTTAAACCTGAATTAGCTGTTGTTTTGGCGATAGCTCTCATGGTAATCAGCGTTTTAGCACTGATCCGATTCTAACAAACTCTATTTTTCGTGCAGAACTTCGATACGTTGAACAGAGCTTAGGTTGACAAAGACTTCGCTTCTATCTTCTCTGCTTACGATTTGCGGCACAGGTTGGGCTATCGTTGACCGCAAAGTGACTATGTCAGCGTCAGAAAGCCAGATGCCTGGAGGTTCACGAGTTACAGCAGCTAAAGTTCCCTCAAATCCGTAAGAAGGGTCCAAAATAGCTACCATTCTTCGACCAACATGTTGCTCGAGAATCTGGAATACGGACGGAGGAATACCGGCTTTTGACATAACCTTTTAACTTAACTTAAACTCCCGATAAAAGCTTTTACACTCGAATTCAGCTAATTTAACCATCATTTTTGTTGCTGCTCCCCTTGTTAGCATCCGTTTTTTCAATATTTTTTCGTAAAAGTGGTGGTAGAATCTTATTGATATAGTGCATTTTATGTAAAAGTGGTTCTTCTACCTCCTCAAAACGGCATGTGCACGTGAAATTAAAGTCGGGGGGATGGTATAACATTAATATTTTTGAGCGTTTCCCTAGAAGGGTATAGAAGAGGCAGCAGGTTGACTGGATATTCAACGGATCAATACATTGACAAAGTTGTGAAACGGTATTCCAAACTCTTTGGACTTCCATCCAAGAGTAAACTCACCGTTTATATTGCAGTTCTATCCCTGCACGGCGGAATCCTGTCAATCCTGCCCTTAAACCTCTCCTACGAAAATTTTGTTCTGGGTCTAGGTTTCGGAGTAATTTTTTTCTTCCTAACCATACTCTCAGACTCCATAATCAGGCGCACTTCCATGAAAAGCGACCTCGTTTTCAATTTGAGACGTTGTTCAGCCCTCTCTTTTTTCTCTTCCCTCGTCTGGTTTGGAGTAATTATTATCGGCGGCTTAACAAGTGCCCTTCTCGGAGCTCCAGACCTTTGGATCAGATTCTTCTTCTTAGGTTTTAGTGGAGCCCTGATACTTCGTTTACTAGTTCTTTCCGTTACCTCCTTCGCGAGCTTTGGAAAAACCCTCTTCTCTTCTCTCTTACAACCCACCTTAGTTGCGTTACCAATCTTCTTCATGAGTTCAGCAATTGGTTATACCTTAGACACGCAAATTCCAATATTTGCGGTAACTTCTGTTTCTGTGGCTCTCTTGACTGTGATTGCTTTCAAATACTTCATGGATCGGGTAGGCAAAGGAGTTCTTGGAATAGCTTCTTCCATCCTCTTCAAAGCCTTCTTAGCCAATTGGACAGAAGACCTGATTGCCCCCTTGGAAACTTTCTTTGAGAAGCTCGGCCACGAACAAGACATCAAGGTCTCCTTGTTAACTTTTAGAGCTGGCAAAAGAATAAAGGCGGTTATTGTTGTTCCAGAATTGCATCCTGGTCCATTCAAGAACCTTGGAAGCAGCCTCCTCCCCTCTTTGATTCAAAAGACTCTGGAAGACAAGTTTGATTGTGTGGTTTCGGTTCCCCACGGACTAGTAGGGCATGAACTGGATCTTTCTTCCCAATATCAAAATCAAAGAGTTGTAAAGAGCATAGTTGATTTCGTTGACTTCCCATCTAGCCATTCTAAAGCTACCCCCCTCGTGCGAACTCAAAGAGACGATGCGAAAGCTAGTTGCCAAATTTTCGGAGACTGCGCTCTTCTAACGTTAACAACCGCACCGAAAACCATGGAAGACCTTCCCCAAGAATTGAATTCCTTCATTGTAGGGGAAGCTGAAAAACGGGGGATTTCCGCCCTAGCAATCGATGCACACAACAGCATGGATGGTCCATTCGATTTGGATAATTCTGTCACACCCCTAAGCGAAGCTGCTGTAGCTAGTCTAGAAAAAGCACTAGAACACAACAGTTCATCCTTCAAGGTGGGTGCAGCAACTGTCACCCCCCAAGAGTTCACATTGCAAGATGGCATGGGTCCTGGTGGTATAAGCGTAATTGTAACTCAAGTCGGCAACCAGAAAGCAGCATATGTAACCATTGACGGAAACAACATGGTTTCTGGATTGAGAGAAAAAATCCTCTCGGAACTAAAAGAACTGGGCATAATCGACGGAGAGGTTCTCACCACTGACACCCACTCAGTATGTGGCATGATACGCAGCCGAAGAGGCTACAACCTAGTGGGTGAAGCAATTGATCACTCGAAACTCACCAGTTACATCAAACAGGTGACTAAGAAGGCTTTAGACAACATGGAACCTGTAGAAGCGTCGTGGCGCACAGAAACTATTCCTCGCGTCAAAGTGATTGGGGAGCAGCGTATATCAGAGATAACTATACTGGCTGACAAGACCACGCAACGAGCGCGAAGACTCGCCGTATCCCTCTTTCCAACGGCTGCTATCTTCCTAATTCTGCTTCTACTGTTTCTCCTTTAGACCTGTTGAATTCAGCAAACAAGATTTTTGATCATTCGTTTTTGAAAAATTCCGAAACCCTTATTCTTTGACTTTGCCTTTTCTCAAGGTAGGAGGCAATGCCTTGAGTTCAAAGGACGAGCTTGTGAATATGTTTAAGAATCAGATAAAAATTGAGAAAAGTATTGTGGCTTCGGTGAAAGAGGGGTTAGTTGAAATTAAGAATCCTGCTGTCACTGGGGTTCTGAAGGGGATCTCTTTAGATTCCTTGAAGCACGCAGAAATGTATTCTTCTGCGATTAACCTGTTAACCAGTGTTCCCCAAGCTCTTACAGAAGGAAATCTTGACAAGCAGAGAGAACTTGTGGAGAAGCACATTCGCATAGAGGCAAAGATCATAGAGAAGCTTAACGAGGTTATCCCTTCCATCCAAAACGAGAAGGTTAAGCTCCTTTTGAAGGCAATATTGTCCGATGAGAAGAGACATCATGCCCTCTTGAAGAAAGTCTTGGAAATTCTCGTTAAAGGGGAAACCATAACAGACAAAGAATGGTGGGATGTCCTCTGGGAAAATGTTCCGTTCCACGGAGCCCCAGGTGGATAAAAAACTAAAACTGTTTTGACTGAAAGAGCAAAGGCAACCCTGCTGTCGCCTTTCTCAATCTGTGCATTTTGAGGTTTAGTCTATCTCGCATGCTTTCAGCAGTTTGTTCCAGCGGCGGTCAACTTCTTTCTGGATGTCTTCGAGAACATGCTTGTTTTCGGGC
>CAZUDX010000006.1:0-190623 GCA_964618695.1 uncultured Candidatus Bathyarchaeia archaeon
GTAAGGCGGGGGTCTCCAAGTCAGGTCAAAGGAGCAGGGCTTAGGACCCTGTCGCGTAGGCGTTCGTGGGTTCGAATCCCACCCCCCGCACCAAAGTGAAGTGACGGGGGTTCTCGTGGCGATGTTTTCTAGTCTTTTGTATGCCGAAGCTTCTTTTTCCTGAGTGCAAGTGTCCCAACGATGGTGATTACGATTGTTATCGCGACAATTCCGATCACTATTGGAGCTGAAGACACTAAACGGGGTACCAGTAACTCCAGAGGGTCGACAGAAACGATCCTTCCGCCAACTAGGCGTGATGGGTTAGGTTGAGGTGGTGGGGCTTCGTAGTATGCTGTGTACGTTGTTGGGCCAGTGACTGTGATGGTTGTGGTGGTTTCGCCAGTGTTCCATTGTTTAAACGGGTGACTCATTGGGTCAGTGTTAGGTACTGTGAAGGTGTGGGTGCCTGTAAGGTCCGTGAACGTGTGGGGTGTTCTGTAACCAGTAGGTGAGCCGTCCATAGTTATTTCCACGTTTGTGGCTGTTCCTTCTGTGTTGCAATAAGCGTTGATTGTGACGCTGTAAGTTTCGGGAGCTGTTTCCTGATAATAGGCAGTGTATGTGCCGCCTGATGAAACCGTTATGGTGGTGGATGTTTGACCTGTGCTCCACTGCTGGAACGGGTGACCGCTGGAATCGGTGTTGGGAACTGTGAAAGTGTGGGTTCCCACCAAATCTGTGAAGCTGTAGGGTGTGTTTTGACCTGACGGTGTGCCGTCTTTGGTGATGGCTACGTTTGTGGCTGATCCTTCTGTGATGCAGTATGCATTTATTGTGGCTGTGTAAGGTAGCGTCAGCAATAGGGGATAGCGGTCCGTGTTGTTTGTGTTCATGATGTATGGGGTGTCGCCTATTCCGTCTCCTCCTGGAATGTTTTGTAAGGGTCCGCTGTACATGTCTGTTCCAGAGTAGCTGCTCCAGTAGTTTCCGCCTGAGGGGTAGCCGTCATCCCATGTGTTGATGTCTTGGGGGTCAACCCATGTTTGGTCGGCGTTGTTTATGAACCTATTATGGTGGATGGTGTTATTTGCTGCGTCCAGATATATGCCGTAGCGGCCGCTCAGCGTCACGTTGTTCCAGGTAATATTGTTGTGTGATGAGGTGAATTCTAGGTATTCTTCGCTGTAGAAAAATCCTACAATGTGGATGCCGTCGCGAGTGCTGTTGGTGATGTTGTTCCCAGTTATGAGATGGGCTGAGGACCAGTAAATGTAGATTCCGTCAATTCCGCTGTCGGTGATGTTATTGCCGATGACGGTGTTGTTGGATGATAATATGTAGAATTGGATACCGTAGCTAGTGCTGTTTATGATATCGTTTCCAATTATTCTGTTGTTGTTGCCGAAATAATTTCTGAAATCTATGCCAGCATTAGCGCTGTCTAATATCCTGTTTCCAGAGACCGTGTTGTTGTTCGCCCCACTGGTCAGGCGGATACCATCATAACCAGAGCCTGTTATGTTGTTGCCATTTACCGTGCAATTCGAACCTGAGAGACGAATTCCATCAGAATAAGTTCCAGTTATGTTATTTCCCGTTATTGTGCTAAAGTTACTTGTACTAATGTCGATGCCGTCCCCAGAGTTGTTCCATAGAACATTTCCGGTTACCACAGTGTTATTGCAGTAACTGCTAACATAGATGCCTTGCGAATTTTCTGTCAGGAAGTTATCCGCGATTGAATTGTTTTGGCAGTACCCGCTTAACCTAATACCGTTACCGACTTCGGTGACGTTATTCTGAAGAATTGTGTTATTTTTGGAGTAATCATAGAGGCTGATCCCATCCGAGCTGTTTGTCGCATTGTTTTCTGTAACGTAGTTATCGGAAGATTTGACCATTGTGATGGTGTCTCCACCATTCGCGAGGGTATTGTTTTGTACCAGCGTGTTGTTTGTGTAGCCGAGCAACATGCCCTGAAGCTGCAAATCTTGAATTGCGCTGCTGTTTGAATTCACAAGGGCAACAAAACCAGCGTCTGGGTAAGTTGTAGGATTCACGGTCGCGCCCGTATAATTGATAAGATAGTAAATGTGCTTGCCATCGACCAAGTTTGTTGGGTCTATGTCATGTACGAAATGGCCAAGTTGCGTGTTGTAATAGGCGACTACACGAAAGTTCACATTATTGTTGTTCATAGTGTTGTTGTTCATCGTGGTGTTACTGGAGTATTGAATCCGAACACCACCCGTCCCGCCCTCCGCACTGTTATTTGTTACATTATTGTTGTTGAGAATGGTGTCGTCAGAGTATTGGAGGTAAATTCCACCACGAGGATTGCGTGTAACATTGTTGTCAGCAATTATGTTTCTGGATGAATTGTAGAGTTTCATGGCTGAGGCTGTGCTGTCTCGCATTCCATTCCCGGAAATGGTGTTATTTGTGGAAAAATATTCAAGTATGATACAGTCTGTGTTGTTCGGGGCAAAAGTGTTTTCGGAAATGACGTTGTGGGATGAGTGAAAGAGCCACATACCCCTGCTGCAATATCTTGCAGTGTTGTTGTGTATAAGAGAATTATTTGTGTAGGCAAGCAATAGTCCAGGATTGTTATCTACAAAATCAAAGCCTTGAACTTCCATATTTGTTGAGTTCACCAGAGCAAGGAAACCTAAATCCGGATAGCCAGTGAAGTTGATAGTTGCATCGTGTTGATTAATGAGATAGTAAATTTTTCTAACTGCACCGTTTAATAGCTGATTTGAAGTGTCAATGTCGTGGAGAAAATGCCCAAGTTCTTGGCCATCAATACAGAAGTCATCTGCATTCTCCTGCAAACTATTGCCTCTAAGCGTAGCGTTATAGCATTCATCAAGGAATAGCCCATATCCACTCCTTACCCCAAGTCCCGAATATCCCCAGTTGTACGTAATTGTATTATCAGTGAGGGTGATGTTAGAACAGGATCTGATAATCACGCCGTAAATGTTGCCAGTCACAGAAACATCAACAAGCGTGAGATTATGGACATCTTCAATTACCATGGCATAAGCATTACCTCCATTAGTTAACCGAACATTCCTAATGAAAGTGTCATTGTGTCCTTCGACTGTGATGCCGTTTCCGCTAACCCAATAGCTTGGAGGAGGATTTGGTTCAGGTCTCTTATAGCCATTTATAGTGAAGTTGCTTATCAGAACACCACTTGCATTAATAATAACAACATCCCCAACCTCATCTTGCTCATCCAAAATTGTGGTAGCAGCATTCTCACCCACCAAGGAGATACTTTTGTTAACAATCACCTGCCCATAATAAGTTCCAGCTTTAACAAAAACAGTATCTCCTGAAGCAGCCACGTTTATGGCTGCTTGAACAGTTGCATAATAGTCTGGAACAGTGATTGTCGCCGCCTTGACTGGCTGAATCCTAAATCCAAGTAGTAGTGTAAAACACAATAGAAAGGTTAACATCAAAACGTAAAGAACCCTTCTTTTGGACACCAAAAAAAACCTCCCGTATAACCATAGTGAACCGCCCCTGCATAGCTTCTATCTAGAAGTTCGTTCAGTTTATAAAACTTGTTACAATCAGTTACAACATGTTCTTTTGTCATTGTCGTGAGGCACATTAAATAGTTGCAAGTATGCCAGTCACGATTTAATTGTCACGCGCTTCGGTTTCGATTAAAAAATTATTTAAGACCCATGGCTTTAATCAGTCTGACTTGTGGGGTTCAATTGACACGAAAAAGAACCAACACAAGAAAAACAAAAAAGCAAAACAAGAAGCTCAAGCAATCAAAACGAAAAAGCAACGCTGCAGATGCAAAGAATCCGCCTTCTCACCGGTCAAGAAATTTGTTGCTCCTCATCTTTTTGGCTATTATCATATTCTCAGCTTACGTTTTATCGATCAACCAGAATTCCCCCCAACAACAAACTGAAGGCAATACAACCGATAACACGCTTAAAGCGGCTATACTGGATGGCTTGTATGATAAGGAGCCAAACTTGACGCTGATTGAAGACATGGTGCAACATCTCTCAAACGCGGGGTATTCAGTAGACGTCTATAAAGGAACCAATGTTACGATTAATCTGCTGAGAAACATCGGAGGATACAAGATTGTTATTATGAGGGTTCACAGTTCGATACACACGGACAATTTTTTGTACGTTTTCAGCGGTGAAAAATACACAGAATCCAAATACGTTGATGAACAGTTGGCAGGAGCAGTCAGAAAAGCGTACACATTCGACGAAAACGAACCTCCATACTTTGCCTTGAACTCGGTCTTCATAGGAAAACTCAAACCCAACGGCCTCAATGGCACCACGTTAATGATGATGGGATGTAATGGCACAACAAGCAACTACGTAATTCAGCGGTTTTTCGAGGAAGGGGTTCAAGCATACATTTCTTGGGACGGATACGTTGATCTGACTCGTTCGGATGAAGCAACACTACGATTAGTAAAAGCCATGTGTCTAGAAGGATTGACACCTGAAGCAGCAGTTGAGAAAGTTAACAGAGAAATAGGTCCAGACCCAGATTACGACACCCAATTAACATGCAAATTGCCCTGAAAAACACACGCAACAAAAACAAAAGGGAAAGTTTGGGAGACATGACGCTGAAGGGCGTTCAAATCCCACCGCACCATTATAAGTAAAATTGAGAGTTTTTTGGCTGTTTAGGTTTAGCTTTCGATTAGTCCGTCTTCTATTTTGATCTGTTTTTGGGCATAATCAGCGATGTCTTGTTCGTGGGTGATAATTATTATCGTGGTTTTAGTTTCTTCATGAAATTTTTTGATTAAATCCATAACTTGCTTACCCGTTTTCGAATCCAAATCGCCAGTGGGTTCATCCGCAAACAAGACCTTAGGCCGATTAGTTAATGCCCGCGCTATGGCTACACGCTGCAATTGTCCACCACTCAGCTGAGCCGGATATTGTTTGGCTTGTTTGTTAATTCCAACGCCTTCAAGAAGTTCCTCTATTCTGTTTTTCAAGTCTTTACTAAACCCTGCGAGATCAGCAGGCAGAGCTACGTTCTCACGAGCATCGAAGTGCGGTATTAACGCATAACTTTGGAAGATGAAACCCATCTCCAACAACCTAGCCCTCGATTTTTCTGAATCGCCTGAACGATGCAGATCTTTTCCTTTGAAAAAGACAACCCCATAATCGGGTTCATCTAATCCAGCCATACAATTTAACAGCGTGGTTTTCCCAGCTCCAGAGTTGCCAACTATTGCCACAAACTCGCCATCTTTAATGTCAAGGTCTACCCCTCTAAGGGCATAAACTGTAGTCTGTCCAAGACGATAGTTCTTCACTAAACCCCTAACGGAGATAATGTGTTCAACAGAAGTTTCAAACGCTTGCGGAGTTCGGGGACTGAAGAGGCTGGATTGATATGTGAAAAAGGGAAGATCTGAGCCAAAAAAGTCCAACCACAACTTCAAAAGTTCTGCTTCAACAAACAAGTCAGAACTCAATTCAGCCATAGTTAGGAGAGCGAGTTTAAATTCGTCTACGGATTTTGTGGTTTTTACTCCATTCTTTGTTTCATCCAGATAATCCTTCAGTTTTATTTGGCATCCTTCGAGTTTGTCTTGAACCTCAGTCAAAAGACTTCTGCCTTGATTTATTTTCCAAGACATCTGTCTAACTGCTGTCCTCAAGTCTTCAGAAAGTTCTATGAAAGGATGGTTCTTGAAGAAGGTTTTAGGTTCATTGAATAATTTGAAGATGCTGGCAATTGTTTTGTCCATGTTTTGGAGTGAACTAATTTTTGCTGAGAGGATTCGTAGGAACATTTCAAGTTTGGTTTGTATCTCGGGGTTGCTGCTTCTGTAGTGTGTTCCGTGAAGACCTAACTTCAAACATTCTAAGACTCTGTTCATTTCCCGCAGTTGACGTAATGTAGGGTCTAAAAATAGGCAAAAGAAATTGAGAAACGCTAGCTTGTCAACCATCGCTTCCAAATTAGCATCTTGCTTAACATCTGACACTTTGAAAACTGGAGATTGCCATCCTGAAAGGTAGAACTGCACTTTTTCCTCTTCGTTTAAGTTCCAAATGGCCGTCATACTATTGGTCTGGAATTCACAGAATTTGGTTGGCAACTCTGAAATCAATTTTTTCAATCGAAGATCGAATGCTTTTTCAAGCTTGGGATCGATCTCCTTCAGGAAGTTTTTAACGATTTGCGATGTTTCCTTCAGTTCCCGTTTACCTTTCAGGTGTTTTTGGAGTTTGGATTTGTTTTTGATGTAGTACCTTTTGAGACGAAGATGAATTTTGTTCTGGATTGCCTCTAGTTTCTTGGGGTCAAACGGTTTTTCTAAGGGCTTGTCTGCAGCCAAAAAGATAAAGGCGTTGTGTTCTTTAAAATTCATATTTGATTTGGGTATCTTCAGGGGTTTCCTTAAGTCTTTGATTAGATTTCTAGCCAATTTGGAATTTTCTGAAGGAACGGACTTGTCTATTAGAGCAGAAAAATAGGCTTTCATCTTTTTTTCTCCTTCCTTGTTGAATGATTGTCTTCTATCCCTGAGATTTTGCCGTCAGTCATATGAACTATATAATCACATTTTTCTGCAATCCATCGATTGTGAGTTACAAGAACTAGAGTTTGTTGATTGATCTTGTTTATGTGCCGAAAGAGGTCCATAACGTCAGAACTTGTTGCAGAGTCCAGGTCGCCAGTGGGTTCATCTCCTAAGATGATTGCGGGCTGATTGATTAGAGCTCGAGCTACAGCAACTCTTTGTTGTTGACCCCCAGAAAGTTCTGTGGGTAAGTGATACAGGCGATCTCCCATTCCCAATTCGCGTAGCATCATCTTGGCTTGTTCTCTAGCTAGTCCAGAGTTTATTCCTCTTAGTAATAATGGAGTTTCTACATTTTCTACAGCAGTTAAGAATGGAAAGAGGTTGAATAACTGAAAAATGAAACCTATTTTGTCCCTGCGAAAGGCTGTCATTTGTCCATCAGACAGGGTTGAGGTGTCTATTCCATCGATTATGATTTCTCCAGCCGAACGGCGATCCAAGTGACCTATCATGTTGAGTAGGGTAGTTTTTCCACATCCTGAAGATCCCATAATTGCCATCATGTCTCCTTTTTTAACAGTTAGATCTACACCTTGGAGTGCATGAACCTCGTTTGATTTGCCCTCGTTGTAACGTTTATGCAGGTTTGAGATTTCGAGGATTACCTTTTTGGAGTTTTGATCGCTCTTGTTTGTCTTTTTCATCCTACATACCTCAATGCCTCTGCGGGAGGAATTCTTGAAGCTGCAATCGCAGGGAGTGAACCTGACCCTAATGCTATTAGAACAATAATGGAAAGATACAATCCAATTTCTTCCCAAGGAATCACAAGTGCTGTGTTTTGCATGTTTGCAAAACCCGTACTCACAAGCAATCCGTTGATTACTCCGATGATTAATCCGATTATTCCAAGTACCACCAGTTCAAGGAGAACTGAAAGAATAACTTGTCTTCTGGGAAATCCTATGGCACGCATCATCCCAATCTCCCGTTTTCTTTCGGAAACATTTCGAACCGCAATGACGCCCATGCCTACTGCTCCTATTGCTAAACCAAATGTTACGTAGATTTGTAGAAAAGATGATATTCGATCCAACATCTCCAAGGTGGACTCGATTCTTGAATAGGTTAGAGTGGAACTTGCAACAAAGAAGTTGTCAGTTGCCAGAAGGCGATATCCCTCGTCGTTTGTATTTGTGAATTCTTCAATTGCCTGAGCTATATCCTCAAGTTGAGGATCGTCAATTGGGAGATTGGTTTTAATCAGATAAGAGTCGTATTGGTCTTTCTCCCTTGAGGTTAAGGTTTTGCCGTTTGCTTCACCTAGATAATTTGTTTGGTTTGCCCAATTTTCGGGTAGGTATAGTGTTCCTAGAATTGAGCTAAAATCAGATTCGCCTGATCCAAAATCTAATCCAGCCCCCAAAGGGAAACCCCCACCACGTTGACTGTCAAGAGTGCCCCCAATTGTGAAAGCTTGATAATTAGGCAATCCAACTGATGAAGTATTCATTGGTATCCAGATTTGAAGTCCAACAGGTAGAAGAAATGAATCTGTGAAAACTATTGGGTTTTTGATAATGTCACCATCTTCATCCTTCAGAGGCGCAACTCCTTCAAGAGGGTCCTCACCTGAACCTCCTATAGCTCCTGACTGAAATTCGGAAAGGTCAATTTCTCCGGTAAATATGGCAAGTAGATCAGATGTAACATTGTATGCAGCCATATTGTATTGGGGATCGAAAATTTGATCCCAAGCTTTTTTCGATAGGTCTAGCATTTCAGTATCGGAGAGGTCTGAAGTAACAGATTCACGTATACCATCAGGAAAACCATTTAGATAAAAGGCGTAACGCCAGTTGGGATCTGAATAGTCTGAAGCATTGCCTCGGATCTGCTCTGACTTGAATTCTCCTGTTCCGATTGGAAGCAAATCCGTTCTAGAGTCAAACTCAGACGAAAGGGGGTTTTCCAAGGCTATGAACTTTGAAAAATCTTGACCGGGTTGAAAAGTTTTGAAACCAATTACATCTATTATGCGGTCATCAATCTTGTAAAGCTCATCTGAATAAGATGTGCCGGGAATGATTGCCTCAGGCTTACTCAAGAAGACTGCAAAATCTACGCCTCTAGAGTCTTCTTCAATCTGAGTTGCAGTTCCTAAGCTTGTAGGGATTAACGCAGCCACAACAACATTAAGAGTTAATATGACCGCAAAAATGGCAAAGGTTAGAGTGGAACGAGTGATATGCGAGGATATTAATGATGGTGATATCTGACCAACACCCTTTACACCCCGAATGTTTATCAGGATGCCCCTTAAACCACGCATCACAATGGGTAGATTGAGGGCAACGAACATTATAGAACCAATTATTATCTCAATAATTCCCAGAATCAGGATTTCAATGGATAATCCGGTAATGTCTGTTACCCAGTTACCCATAGCTACAACAAACAGGATTGAGGGAATAGCCCAGAGGGTGACAGCGGTTATATTGAAAGCTTTAACCCTGTCCATGAACCGCGAGAGAACAAGACCTAGACCTCCCGTGAATAATCCGAATCCCATCATGAGGGTTCTCCATTCTTCTAGGGTGTCCCATCCTTCACTAACCCAAAAGACTTGATGTGTTTCATCAAACACTCCGTTGGTCAGAAGAAGAATGATGCCCGCAACAATCAATAGAACACCAAGGGCTGCTAGGTTCCGACTGGATTTTGCTTTGAATTTCACTTTTATTCCACGAAGAGCCTCTACAACGTTAACTCGAGAAGCCCTTAGAGCTGGAAGAATTCCAGTTATTATGCTTAGGACCACACCTACAATGACGGATAAAATAACTGCTTCTTGAGAAACAACTGGTTGAACACTTAGTTCGCCAGTTCCAAATAATCCTACAAGATACATGGCTACAGCTTGACCAAAAGCTAATCCTCCGACAAATCCTAGAATTCCTCCGATTATTCCTTGGAATAAGTTTTCAATCATTATTGATTGGAAAATTCCCCTGCGATTGGCACCTACGGCTCGTAGAACCCCTGTTTGAAATTCTCGGTCTTCTACACTCATAAGCTGAATGTTAGTGATGAGTAAAACACCAGTTAAAGTGATAAGGAAACCCAAAGAGGTCAAGATTGTGCTAAGTAGTGTGATGAAGAATTCTGCGAAACCAAAGAAATCTAAACGAGCCGAAGTGACCTGATAAATTTTTTGTGCTTCACCTGTTTGAGGGTCAACTTCTTCGGGAATTGCATCCTCTAATGATTCTACTTTAGTTCTCAAATAATCTTCGTCTATTTCTAGGATAAAATGGTCTGCTTTGTAGGTCACCAAAAAAGCGCTTATAATGTCTGTTTCCCGTTTAGGGTCTTGCAAGCTAATCCAATCCTGCAGATGCTCCAACTTGAATACAGCTCCAGAATATTGGGAGCCAATTCCTGGACGATTAGAATCGAAAATACCAACTACCTGCAGTTCCACTCTTGAGATTTCTGGAGTAAATGAGATGATAGGTAATCGGGAGGAACCGTTTAGAGTTGGAGTCTCGAAGGCAATTTCGCTTATGTTAATGCTCGCCCGTGTTCCATTGAAACTTATGATTGCTATGTAGGCGTCTCCTCTAAGTGTTCTTCCGGCATAGGGAGTCAAATCAAAAGGTAAAGCGTTAAGCGTAGCAATGTCCGTCCCGTTTGCTACATCAATTTTGCTTCCATTATCCAAGAAGAAACCTAATATAACTCCTGCATTGCTGGTGCCTGTGGCTGTTACGTTAATGTAAGAATAGTTTGATAAATTCAGTTGTGGGCAGTTGAGCGTATAAATTGTTACACTGCTCATGAAATCAGCTGGTTGAAGTTCAAGATATAGATTAGACACGCTGCTGTTGAGAACATATTCAGCATTTGTGAGGTTTGTGTTTATTATCCATTCAGACAAAGGAACAATTGGTGGGATGATAGTTGTTGTGAGGTTGGTAAATTCCGTGGTTAAAGTGACTGGTAGTTGCGTCTCTTGGTTTAGTCCTAGTTGTTCAGCTTGATCGCTAGATAATAAGATACTTTTATTATCGTTTAGGAGAAGGCTTATGTCCATTTGTTCTCCGGTTTTCCAATCATAAAACGTTCCAAACGCATCTGGATAATCTAATGGAATTCCAGCAGTGGTCATTTTAGGGTCAAATTGACTGGATATCAATGCTGGGATTTGTGTAGTGAGCTCGGGCATGACTCCTACTGCATCAGGAACTAGGTTTTTTATTGAATCTTGATCGGCAATGCTTAGGTATCCACCCTGAGTACTATTTAAAACTCTAAGATCGACTTCTCCTTCGCCTTGAAGAAGGCTTGTTAAAAAAGTATTCTCTAGAGTATCCGTTGTTATCGTAATTCCAACAAGCAAAGTGACACCTAAAGTTACAGCCAAGACTGCACTAAGATTCTTAGTTTTTCTTCTTGACAACGCCCGCCAAGCAATCATAAAACTAGATTTCAATCCCAAAATTTTCACCACATGTAATTTCACTAAAAATCCAGAATGGCAGGTTAATTCTCCTTTTCAACTCTCTTAATGATTTTTTCAAGTTTTGTAGAATAGTCCTTTAAAGCCTCAGCTAATTCTTCAACGTCCTTGTCCGAAAGTCTATCAGAATTTTGGCGCAAAAAAATGAAGGACTTCATTAATTTCTTAACATATTCTTTTGACCCACAAAATCTTCCATTATCCCCTGCAAGGTCAAAACCACCTACTAACATAGGTGCAAGGAATTCCATTTTTTTTAAGAATTCCTTCCCAAACGCTTTTTGTTTTTCAAAGAACTTTTTTCCTTCTTCTGTAAAACTGTAGCGTTTAATTCCGAGTTCGTCCTTGGGCAACTCTTCGGTGAAACCTTTTTTGTGTAACCGAGCTAAGAGTGGATAAATTGATCCTGGACTGGGTTTCCAGCTTCCAGTTTGTTGTTCAATTTCTTCTACGATTTCTGCTCCAGACATGGGTTTTTCGCTGATCATCTTTAGAACTAAGAATCTGAGAAGACCTCTTGGAACACCTACTGTTCTGCCTTTCCCACTGACACCCATTTAATCACCGTAATATCGCTAGTAATATCACTTGCGATATATAACCTTTGTGAATTTTATATCATCAAAATGTGAAACGGATGCAATTTTTTGAAAAAAGGGGAGTTGTGGTAGGTATCTCCACCCTGTAGGGAGTTCGAATCCCACCCCCCTGCACCCTTACTTCGTTTTAGGTTAATAAAACGCAATGATTCCAATTAATCTCTATCAAGACATCAGCCCCCACACTTATTGCTCATCACTTAAGATGCCAACATCAAAATTTAATGGCAAGTATTGGAAAAAGAAGGTTGCGGGAGATATATCCAGCAAAAGTGAAAACTGCAAACTCTCTTAATATAAAATCACATTAACCCTTACCCACAGTTTTGGGCTGTGCAAGTTACCTATTATATCTTAAACTTTTGAATTACACCTTCTCGGTTTTGTTCTAACATTTTGGTTCAATCTTTAAAAATGGTTTTTTACTAAAAAAATAGGTTTTAAAGGTAGATTGTAAAATGGAGACGTTCAACTAATTCTTTGTAGCGGTTTCTTATGGTTACTTCTGTTACTTGAGCAATCTCCGCTATCTCTCTTTGTGTTTTTCTTTCTCCCGTTAATACAGAGGCAATGTAACTCGATGCTGCTGCAATTCCAGTTGGTCCTCTTCCTGAAGTTAGTTTCAATTCTTTGGCTGCAAAAAGAATTTTATGTGCAATCTCTTCAACCTTACCTTGTATTGTCAGCTGATTACAAAATTTAGTAATATATTGGCTAGGTTTTACTGGTTTAATGAAATAGTGGAGTTTCTTTATCAAGAAACGATAGCTGCGTCCAACCTCTTTTTTGCTTATTTGTGAAGCCTGCGAGATGTCTTCTAAAGTTCTTGCTACTCCACACTGTCGGCAAGCCACGTAAATAGCGGCTGCTGTTACGCCTTGAATAGATCTTCCACGTATGAGACGTTGCTTGACTGCTTTTCGATAAATAACTGAAGCGGTTTCAAGAATGTTTCTAGGTAAATTGAGATTATTTGCTATCTTAGACATTTCAGAAAGGGCAAAAGCAAGATTCCGTTCAGTGGCGTCAGAGACCCTAATTCGTCTTTGCCACTTCCGCAACCGGTAAATTTGAGCCTTCTGACCTTGAGGAAATCTTTGACCATGAACATCTCGATCATGCCAATCTATTGTAGTGGAAAGTCCTTTATCGTGAATTGTAAACGTGGCAGGAGCACCAGCTCGTGCACGTTTTGCACGCTGCTCGGCATCAAAAGCTCTCCATTCAGGTCCTTGATTTGCCAGTTTTGTGACAACTACATAACCACAACTCATGCACACGATTTCAGCAGATTCATTGTCTTTCATTAAGCGACTGCTTCCACATTCTGGGCACCCTCGAGTTGGCGGAGATGGTGATGCGTTTTCTGATTTCATTTTTTTCCGTCTATATAATCCAAATTTAGTGTATATAGAACACGATTGGCTAGTTGCTCGTGGGTTATTAATGTATGGGTTAACAGCTTCGTAAGTTGTGGGTGCAAGACCAAAGACATAAAAACATAGAAAAACCAAAAAAGGAGTTATGCGGTAGATATCATCATAAGTTGAGCAGAAAACACGATTTACTAGTGAATATTAATTCGAATCCAACTTCCTACCCTAACTTCGTTTTAGTTCAATTAAACGCAATCTCCACGATTACAGATTAACCCAGAACAATTTCTATTTTCTTATCTTGAAATTTAAAAAAGGACGAGTTGTGAAATGCTCGCGTACCAATTCCACATGTGTTCACTGGTTTTGATTGATTGTGCGTGCACTCGGTGTTACTGACACAGAAGATATGCAGATTTGATTCAGCCGATAATTTCTACTGGACTTGCCAGAGCTTGGCCCGGAATACCCTTTCGGAAACGAGCCCTAACGAGGCCGTTCTTTCCATGCAACGCCACGATTTTTCCTCGAGCCTTATGTTTTCCGACAGGCCACGCGACCTTTCGACCTATAAGTCGCGCCGCCCTGCCAACTGATTTAATGCCGGGGAAACGGAGGATGTATTCTTTTGGCTTCTGGGTTTTCAGTCCTCTCCGACAACTCACGATGACGCCTTCACCGGTTTTAGACACAACATTCACTTCGCATTTAGGTGATATGTTATAATTAGGTGTAGAAACTCGGATATACCTTTTTAAAGTTGTGCCCTAAGCCCTCATGCGCATGCATCAAAGATCAACTTGGAATATTTCTTGCAAATACGATTGGTTGTTTGTTCAAGAGTTAATCTCTTTGTTCAGTGGCAAGTTTTTTCTGATTCTGAAGCTGAGTTATGTAGCCAGCTACTCTGTTTCTTAGTTTTTTCGAAGAAATGTTGGTGAAGGTGTCCACGAGTTTTTTGTTGTTTTCAAAGTCTGTTGTGAATTTGTCTGGAAACCGTTCCACCAATTCTCGAGCTATTCTTTTCTCCAACTCGATTTTCACCTTACCCCAAGCTTTCACTTGTCCTCCACGAACACGTAGTTCTCCTCTGCCTTAAACACCAATGTCGTTTACTCGTAGAAAATAAGTTTTTTTTCCTCGAGTCTCTTATGGAGGTTGCCAACCGATTCGTAAACATCTTCTTCCTTGGTAGCTCCCGTACAAACCAGTTTTCCACTGGCGAAGATAAGAAATACAACTTTTGGATCATCTACTCGATAAATTAGACCAGGAAACTGTTCGGGTTCATACATGGTTTTGCCGAGACTGTAAGCCGCTTCTTCAAGTTCTATTCTCCCTGAAAGATTCGCTGAGGCAACCATGTTCACTACTTTGATTTCAGGTTTGCCAGGGATTATTATTCCACTATTCTTTAGTTCCCTTATAACCTTCTTAATTGCTCTTTTTGCCTCTTTTTCCGACTTGGCTCCGGTGCAAACCATCTTCCCAGAATTGAAGATTAAGGTAGCAGTTTTAGGTCTCTTTAACCTGAAAACCAAACCAGGAAACTGTTTCGGACGATATTCAACGGTTGGATTTCCCTTAACAACAGCGTTCAAGTCAATCCTCTGATTTAATGTACCAGTTGCTACGACATTTTCGATTCTGATAGAAGCTTCAACTCTGGGCATCCGAATCCACCTTGATCATCATTAATCTGGAAGTTATTTAAATGGTTCCAAATGCGTTAAATCAGAAGGAATAATTATTTAGCCATCAGGTTTGGGGGGTTAAAATTTCCTCCTATTATTCTAAAAAAGGGGGAGTTTGCGGGAGACATCTCCAGTTGATTGGGGGTTCGAATTCCACCCCCCGCACCAATAGTACACCTTTCTGTTGTATGGGTCGAAAAAAGTTGGTTAGCTGCTTTCAAAAGGCACCAAAAACTGCAAAAGCGGGAAATAAGCAAGTGAGGATTAAGTTTTTCTCAAACGCCTCCTCGTTTTAAGCCATCATGTATGCTTCGTTTGTTTTGATATTAGTTCGCCTTTTCAGTTTTTATGTTGCCAGTGTCTGTGCAAGTTGTAGCAAACTCAAGTCCAATGGTTTTTCTGTTTTGCACACTTGCTCAAGTTCGATGCTCGTTATTCTTCCTTCCTGTAATCCAACCATCCTGTTTCCCTGTTTGTTCAGCAGCAGTTCAACCGCTTTGTTTCCGAATAA
Source organism: uncultured Candidatus Bathyarchaeia archaeon (assembly GCA_964618695.1). Lineage (GTDB taxonomy): Archaea > Thermoproteota > Bathyarchaeia > Bathyarchaeales > Bathyarchaeaceae > Bathyarchaeum. Next base: position 15,250 of record CAZUDX010000006.1, read on the forward strand.
ATTAGCTAAGAGCCTGCTTCTTGCTGTGGGGTTGCCGCCTCTCTGGGCGTAACCTGAAACGCTTAACCTCACATCTATCCCCGTTTGTTCCTCAATTTCTTTCAACAGTTTATGGGTGTCACCGATTCCCTCTGCTGCCACGATTATGCCTGACTTCTTTCCTTTAGCACTGTTTTGCTCTAGAGTCCTAACGATCTCCTCCAACGAATATTCCATTTCTGGAACCAAAATTATCTCAGCTCCAACCGTAAGTCCAATTGTCAAAGCTAGAAACCCTCTTTTTCGTCCCATAACCTCAACTATGAAGACCCTTTCGTGGGAGTTCGCTGTGTCCCGAATTTTGTCAATCTCATTGACTGCAGTGTTAACTGCTGTATCAAAACCTATAGTCTCCTCAGTTCCAAAAACATCATTGTCAATTGTCGCAGGAATCCCCACTATCCGCGCATCGGTTTCTCTGCTTAATTCTAAGGCTCCTCTTAAAGAGCCGTCACCACCCACAACGACAAGTCCATCAACTTTGTTCAAAGCAAGAGTTTCCGCAGCTTTCTGCACGCCCTTTTTCTTTCTGAACTCTGGGCTTCTTGATGTGCGGAGAATCGTGCCGCCCAAATGAAGTATTCCGCCAACGCCTCGGGGAGTCAACTTTCTATATGTGTTAGTTAACAGGCCGTCCCATCCCCTCTCGAAACCTAACACTTGCAGACCGCTTGAGCAAGCGACCCTGACAACTGCTCGGATAGCAGCATTCATGCCCGGAGCGTCTCCCCCGCTTGTCACCAATCCTATCTTCTTCATCGTCCATTCTCCAGTCAGTAAACATTCAAGACAAAATGTTACGCTAAACAAAATAATAAGCTTGAGTGCAAAAGATATTCCCGAATCGCCCTTAACTGAGCATTTGACGGAACTTTTTCGCCTGCGCTGGAGATATCTCGGTGAAACTCGTTGTTTTTGTGCACGAATTAGCAGTTAATGTTCAATGGTGTCTTAGTAATAGCTGGATTCCCTTGATGAAGAATGAACCCGAAACCATTGGAGTTGTGGTTAATAATAGCCCAATCTTTTGTTGGTAGTCGTCGGTGAAGGGAAAAGTTGGTGTTATCCATCCGCTTATTGGCAAATAAATTAGGAGCAAAATAATGATCCAAATTGTAAAAAGAGTGGAAAGGATAAGGTTTTGCAGTTTCTTTTTCAATTTGAAAATCTGTCATATCCCCTTAGGATGTGCTTTCAGCTAATACCGAAATGCTTACTGTCGTCGGTTGGTCCGTGCTGACCGAATTTGCGGTGGTGGTGATCTCAAAATCGAATGTCCAATCTCCCGCCGAATCTAAGGCAACTCCAGAAGCGGTGTCTGGACTGCCGACATTTAATGTTGCTGTGGTGTCACCGGTGCTGTTGCTTGACCCGCCTGGTACAGTGTCGCCTACTTTGATTACGATCTGGTAGGTGGCGTAATTTCCGCTTTGACTATCCAAATCTGTGTCAAAATGTAGGTAAACGTTTGCTTTGGAGGTTGTTATGCTAACTATATCATTTAGAGATGATGTGTTGCTTGGGGTGTAGAGAATTGTTTCTCCTTCTTCTATGTTACCTAGAGTGCCTTCACTGAGAGTAATGTTGGCAACTTCTACAATGGTTTGGTTGACCGTGTTAGATGCTTGCTCATAGACAAATGCTGATACAGAAACAATTAGGAGGCTCGTCAGTATTAGAAAAGTTCCAAATGCGCGTCTTCTCAAACTGTCCACTTCGGACTCGGAATATGAACAAAATGATATTAAAATACTGTGAACGCTGAATATTTATTCTTAATTCATATGCTATTTATCCAAAGCTCTGATTATACCAACTAAAATGAAGAACAAAAGGAATACCGCTGGTCTACTGTTTGCTACTTTGGTTTTATTGATACCTATTGCCCAGGCTTTAACGTATAACCAGCAATCTGATACTATTGCTCAAACAATCAGCAACATCCCAAATTTCTTCGTGGACAATAATACTTCGGATATGGATTCTAGTGTTGACAAGGGTACTCATTCAAACTTCACCGCAGAACAATATGGTCCAAACTCGATTTATGACACTCTAACAGAGGCAGATACTGGAGGCACCGAAACTGGATATAAAGTCCAACAAGGATATGCCGAGATTGGAGCAACTTCTACTACGCTTGATGTAACTTTAGACTATATTCCTGACCTGAGTCGAGCTTTTGTTCTTGTTCACTATTATTATGGTCAACCAAACAGCAACATAAATCATGAAGCAGATGAGGGTATGGGAAATGCATATCTCTGGGATGATTCTGGTACAACAAAAATCAGGTTCACCCGAGGCGCACAACATGGCATAGTGACTCGATGGGAATGGCAAGTCATTCAATGTTTCAACCAAGAGTTCAAAGTGTACCGTGGTTCTCAATCTTACTCTGGAACTAATACTTTATACACTCCAAACATTGGAGCTACGGTTAATGGAAGCAATTGTTTAGCTTGGGTGAATGGGGTAACTTCTGACAAGACAGGAAGAGGCAGAATCAGAGAACACTACTTCACAGCCGACGAAAGTGCTGGTTCACAAACTACTCTTAATATTCGGAGATATGCACCCGCTGGAGGTCCGAGTGGAACACTCAGATGGATAGTTGTAGAGTTTGACGTAGGTGGACACTTCAATGGAGCAATAGATAGTGGGGAAGTGAGTGTATCTAATCAATACGAATCAAGTCCAGCAACTTTTACCATAACTGGTTGCAATAAATCGCGTTCAATTCTGTTAGCTCAAACAAGAACCAGCGGGGATGATGGACTAAACACTCATGCTACGGCTGTTAGAATGGTTAGTGACACTCAGGGAGAGGCTTACACTCATGATAACAATTTCCTTCGAGTTGTTAGATGGTACGCTATAGACTTTGGGCCAGATGTTGGGAGCAGACAAGAAGGCAGAATCGACAACACGGCTAATCCCAATTGGAACTCAGAAGACATCACTCTATCTCCAAACATTACTGTTAATAGAACAATTTCGTATGTCAGCTTCACTAGTGATGGCGATGGAACGTTATTTCCTAGACCAACCTGTTACTATTGGCTTTCAGCTCCAGACAATCTTGCAATCAGGAGACCAAGATATGGACAAGAAGGAAATATAGAATGGCAAATTCTTGAACTACCATATTCTGCCAATACTACAAATTACGAATTAGACCTTGAAGTTCAATGGACAAACATCGATTACCATGAACAGAATGAAGAACTTTGTATATACGCGGGAACAACGGGGTCAGAAAATATCAAAGTAGACGTTTGGACCGGTTCAGAGTGGGTAAATCTATTCACAGATCTTAACAGCGGATGGAATAACGTTACAGTCACTTCTTATCACACATCTTCAACGTTTACTATCCGATTCAAGGGCGGCACAGAATCAACCGATGCCACACAGGACTACTGGACCATAGACACAACACTATTACACACTTGGACTTGAACTGATTTTCTATACTCAAAAAAGGAGGATGGTTTAAATCCCTCCAAAAGAATTTCAATTAAGTTTAAAAGTCGCTTTCAGGACATTACTGCAATGAAACGGGAGGAACAACATTTGAGTGATGAAGCCCAAAGTCGTTTTTACATTCCAGGAGCCACCACAATCGGCTTGGTTTTCTCTGACGGCGTCATATTAGCCTCAGAAAAACGAGTTTCCTACGGCACCATGATAATGAGCAAAACTGGAAAAAAGGTTTTCAGAATTGCTGATACTGTAGGTGCAGCCTGTGCAGGTTTGGTTTCGGATATGCAGGTTTTGGTGCGAGAGGTGGAAGCCTACGCAAAGCTCTTCGAGTTCGACGCGAAGAGACCGATGCCCGTGAAGTCAGCCGCTAAAGTTATGGCAAACGTTCTCTTCGGCAGACGCTTGATTCCTTTGATTACCCAAACTATCATTGGCGGAATGGATGAGGAAGGACCATCAATTTATGTGCTCGATGTTATTGGTTCTGTTTTACCCGACAAATATGCTGCTGTAGGTTCAGGAGCCCAGATCGCCACTGGAGTGTTAGAGGAAGGATACAAAGACAACATGTCCCAGCAAGACGCAAAAGCGTTGGTGCTGAGAGCAATAAAATCAGCTGTGAGCCGAGATGCCATGAGCGGAGACGGCGTAGATTTCATGACAATCACAAAAGAAGGAATCCAAGAAGAAACCACTACCTTCTGATTAGCTAAACATTTCCCCTATTCCAGTTCTTCTTGAGATTCTGCAGATACCGTAAAGTCAAAACAAAGTTCTCTGTATTGTACAGCTTAAAACATATACCTGCTATTCATAACGTGTTTATACGCAATTGTCTAAAATATTTCCATTAAGATAATTAGGCGTTTATAGAATGACCGACCTCTATTCGATTGAGACTCTGTTGGAGAACCTTGAGGAAATAAAGAAGCTAAAAGAATTCAAGAGGATTCGCAAGTTCCTGAAGTTCTTTTTAATTGGATTCGTAATAGGGAGAAATAACGAAAAACGAATCAAAGAACTTACTTCAAAAAATTATGATATCCTATCTCATCTGATAGAGATAGTTCTTAGAAAAAAGCAAAATACCATAACTGAAAACTCCAAGAGTTGGGAAAATCTAGATCAAATTGAAGAAATTATAAGGTCTCATAAAAACGATTTCAGTGAATTTGAATATTATTCCAACTTGAACAAAATTCATGAATTTCGTACTAGACTTGCTCATCAAACTCAGAAAATGCTTGAACAAGGGATTGAAGGTGTAGAAAGTAAGCTAAAGGAGATCTTAGAGAGTGGTACCTATCTGATAGCACCCAAAAAGAAAGAGTATAATGCTTCAGTAGAAACACTCGAAAATGAAATCGAACAATGCGTGAAAACGCCGTTACTAAATGCTGATTATGTTCATGAAATTAAAGAAAGGCTAGGGACAGCTAAAAAATCGATCTCAAATTACAATGCGGTTTTTGTTAGACAACGTAAAAAAGATTACCGCTACCTTTGGAGTAATGGATTCTTTACTCTTGATGAAGAACAACAAACAGCAGTTGTAACTGATGATAAACATAATCTGGTAGTAGCAGCTGCAGGTTCAGGAAAAACAGAGGTACTAATTACAAGAATTGCATATATTATAAAAAGACAACCTGACTCAAGTCCACCCAAAAGAATTCTAGCAATTGCATATCAGAGGAAAGCCAGAGAAGAAATAGAAAGGAGACTACAAGATCGCTATAACATCAAAAACACTAATGTAAGAACGTTTCACAAGCTTGGAAAAGATATTCTTGAACAAGCTGGTCACAAATATTTTCATACCGACATAGTTGGTGAAAATAAAAAAAGCGAAATCGTTGAGAAGATCTTTAATCAAAAAATTGATAATAATCCCGATTTCTACAATCTATTCTTAAATTTTGTGAAAACCATCTACGACAAAGAGGAAAAAGAAGATGAAAAAGCGAAAGATGAAGCTCTATCATACGCCAAAGAACGTACTTACTACGCATTAAACAAAATTAAAGTAAAAAGTAGAGCTGAAAAAGAGATTATGGATTTCTTCTTAACCCACAAACTAAATGGAAAAACCATTGCCGTGAAATACGAACCTGATATAAATGGATTCAGACCAGATTTCTACCTACCTGAATATGACTTATTTATTGAACATTGGGGAATCACTAAAAAGGGAACAGTTCCTGAATGGTTTAATCAAACAACTGAAGAATATAAGAAATCTATGGAAATGAAAAAGAAATGGTTCTCTGACCATGGTAAACAACTTGTTGAAACAAATGCTTATGAGTATAATCGAAATGATCCTGACAAATTCATTGAACTGTTAAAGGAACGAGTAATAAAAAAACTCCGAAATTCAAAAAATGAAATTTTCAATTTTTCTCTGAAGAACTATAAGGAAATAGTTGAACTCGTTTGGAAGTCTGATTGGACTCCTGTAGAGGATATTGCCAACTTCATTACCATTGCCAAAACCTATGGTCTGTCACCTGAGGATACTGAAGCAAGGCTTGAAGAGAAAAATTGGGATTCTAAGCAGAAGGCTTTTGCTAATCTTGTACTGCCTGTTTTCGCTAAATATGAAGAGATATTGAAGTCGTATGATAAAATTGATTTTGAAGATATGATTAATAGAGCCATAGATGAACTAGATAAAAATCCAACTTTGCGAGCTGACGTTTACGATCATATATTAATTGACGAATACCAGGACATTAGTGCTCAACGCAACAACCTAATAGAAAAACTAATGGAACGGAATCCCAATTGTAAATTATTCTGTGTTGGTGATGATTGGCAAAGCATAATGGCTTTTTCAGGTTCCAACGTTAATTTCTTCGTAAACTTTGGAGAATACTTCGAGGACCCAGCGATAACAATAATTTCCACTAATTACCGTAGCAATAAGACAATAGTAGATGCAGGAGCTTCTCTGATAAAGAATAATACTTGTTGCCAAATACAAAAACCCACTAAAGCAGAAAACGAAGATATAAAGCCAATTGAAATACTTGCATCGCCTCACAAAAATGGATATGAGTATGAGTATATTCAGCAAATAGCCGAAGACTGTGTAAATCGAATTATCAAATATCTTCAAAAAGGATATTCGCCTAGGGACATACTAGTACTTAGTAGATGTATGCGATCACGTATTAAGTCAAGATACAAGTTCCTTTCCAGCATCCAAACTTTCATCAAAAAGGCAAAACAAAACAAATTGGATCTAGCTTGTGGACATGCAGACGCAACTAATAGAGTAAGATTACTTACAGCTCATAAAAGCAAAGGTTTGGAATCTAAGGTAGTCTTTCTACTCAATGTTACAAAAGGAACTCATGGTTTCCCTTGTGATATAGAAGACTCTAAAATTTTTGAACTAGCCAGATTAGATTATCCTAGCCAAAATCATAGAGAAGAAGAACGGAGACTATTCTATGTAGCTATGACTCGTGCCATAGACGACTTGTACATTTACACTTGGGAACCAGCAAAAAGCGATTTTCTTGTTGAAATCGAAGAACACACTAAGGAAATACGCCTAAATTACTAATCTCGGGACTAGTTTAGTTTCTTGAGCTGAACATAACTACTCAAACTACAGAGAACGATCCCTATAAGCTAAGAAGTACGAACTAATCAGAATCCACTACCTTCTGATTGGTTCAACTTTATAGTTTTATGAGCATAGTTTAGAAACTTTAATACCGTCAGGAATGAAGTGTTTCCTGAAGGGTGAACCAGCATGTCATTTCAGTTGACTATTGAAGAGGGCACGTTTCTTGTTAATTTAGCAAGGCAAGCTGTAACTGAATACTTAGAAAACGGCAAAGTGTTGCAGGTTCCCGAGGATGTTTCATCCAAGCTTATGGAAAAATGTGGAGTCTTTGTTACATTAAACAGCTTACAAGAGAACAAGAAGGCGTTGAGGGGCTGCATTGGTCTCCCCTACCCCACAACTCCCCTAGCACAAGCAGTGGTAGATGCTGCTCTCAGTGCCGCAACACGAGACCCCCGTTTCCGCCCCGTTGTCCTCGACGAACTTGACAACATAGTCTTCGAAGTGAGCGTCCTAACTCCCCCCGAACTCGTCAAAGTAGAGAAGCCCACAGAATATCCTTCAAAAATTAAAGTTGGACGTGACGGACTGATAGTTGAAAATGGCTACTATAAAGGTCTGCTTCTGCCCCAAGTTCCGGTTGAATATAATTGGGATGAAGAAGAGTTCCTCAGCCAATGTTCCATGAAGGCGGGTCTTTCACCCGATTCTTGGCTGCTGAAGGACACAAAAATATACAAGTTCCAAGCGATAATTTTTGAAGAAGGTTCACCCAAAGGCGAAATAATGCTGAAAACACTTTAAGGAAACTAAAATTCATGCGAGTCCAATTCTGTCCATCCGGCGTGGGTCTGGGTCATGTTGGTCGTTGTATCCCCATAGCTCGGAGGCTTGAAAGGGAAGGTGCCAAAATTTTATTCTCCACGTACAGGGAAGGCGTCAGGTATGTTCAGCAGGAAGATTTTCCAGTTGTGGAGGCTCCCTCTATTGGAGTCGCAGTTAAACCTGACGGAACCATCGATTTCAGGCAAACAACAGTTAACCCCGGTCCTTTTATGGCTGTCTACACTTTTATGAAGCAGGTTGACGCTGAAATTGATTTCATGAAGGCTTTCGAGCCTGACGTGGTTGTTTCAGATTCGCGGGCATCATCTCTTATGGCTGCAAAAGTGTTGGGAATCCCTAAAATCTGCATTTTGAACCAATTTCAGGTAATTATACCTAGACGAAGAAGATTTCTGAGGCTCGCCAGAATAGCAGACGCCTCTACATTAACGATTATCGGAAAAATATGGACAAGCGCAATCAAAGCCCTGATTCCAGACTTTCCCCCACCCTACACCATTTCAACCCGAAATCTCCATATTCCAAAAGCTTACCAAAAGAAGACCGAATTTATAGGTCCCATCTTGTCTGTTCGTCCCGACGACTTGCCAGACAGAAAGGAAATTCGGAAGAAACTAGGTTTGCAGGTGGATAAGCCTTTGATTTTTGCGCCAATCAGTGGACCCGCAAAGGAGCGCGCCTATTTCACGGGCATCCTTAGGCAAATCTTCAGTGAATTTCCAGACGACTACCAGATAGTGATGTCCCTTGGTTATCCAAAAGCTTCAAAACCTGTCCAGAATGGAAATTTGCTTATTCACGGTTGGATTCCTAACCGTTTCGAATATTTGAAAGCCTGTGATGTTGTTGTCTCTAGGGTTGGTCACGGAACTGTTTCCCAGTCAGTTTGTTACGGCAAACCGCAAATTCTTGTTCCTACGCCAAGCCACACCGAACAACTCAACAATGCTGAAAAGGCTGTTGAATTAGGCGTCGCGGAGATCATCCAACAAGAAGACCTCAACAAGGAAGTTCTGCTGGCGGCTGTCAGAAAGATTTTGGAGACCAACAAATTTCAGGAAAGAGCAGAACAAATTCGGAAGGAAGTTATGAAGTGGAACGGTTTGGAAACCGCTGCAAAAATAATCGTTGATGCTGCTTGAGAGATGATTAAGACTGGAAGTTCTGAAAACCAGAATATCGGAGACTCCATCCGCATTATCCTTTTTGCCTGAAGTTCATTCCAAGAACGTACAGTTCCGCGCTTTTTGCTCTGCTAGCTTTTGGTTTAACAAGCTTCACGAAACTGAAATGTTGTTTTGTTTCGTCAACGAATTCGTTTAGTGTGTCTCCTTGAAAGACTTTGACGAAAAAGTTTCCTCCAGGTCGTAGAATTGAGGTGGCTATTTGTAGGGAGTGTCTTGCGAGGTCAATTTGGCGAGCGTGATCGAGTTCCCAGATTCCAGAGATGTTAGGCGAGATGTCTGAGACAACAACATCGGCTGAACGCGGCAAAAGCTCCAGGGTATCTTGAACTGTTTGCGGGTCAGTAATGTCGTCGATGATGGAGCGAACGTTGGGTGAGTCAACAGGTTCTATCAGTTTAAGGTCAACTGCTAATACAAAACCTGAAGGACCCACAATCCTTAGGGCAGCTTGAGTCCATCCTCCGGGAGCAGCCCCCAAATCCACAACTACCTGACCGGGCTTGATGAACTTGTATTTTTTTACCGCTTGGAGAAGTTTGTAGGCTGCGCGTGAACGAAGTTTTTCCTCTTTCGCCTTTCTGTAATAAAATTCTCTCTTTCTTTTTTTTACCCACTCGCTAGGCAAAACTAGCTTTCACCAGAAGATTCCGTTTCCTTATTTGTGAGATTTAAAAGCCACTCTGTCATCCTCGGGCATTCGTTGGGGGAGATCGTGCTCCAAGCCCCACATCGTGCATCGTTCGGACACATAAGACATGGAGAGTTAATGATTGAATTGAGAGATGCAGGCTTTCTCTTAGGATAAAGTCGGTATGTCCACCTTCCTTCGGAGAGTTCCTTCTCACGCCGAATCAAACCCTTTGTTTCCAGTTTCAGGGCTATTCTGCTGCCTTCTCTGCTGGTGGCGTCCAGTTTTCTCCACAATTCGGACTGAAGCACGCCGTCATTTCCATTGTTGGCGATAACGTGCAGGGCTTTGTGCTCCAGTTCGTTGCGTCTCGGCATTTACATCTGTCCTTGAAGTACTCATTAATAATATAGTCCCGTTAAGGCATAAAAAGATGTATGGTATTACCCAACTTGTCCACGTTAGCGAAGGACAAAAATTGACTATTGTTAGCTATACTGAGAAACTTTTTAACACCCCAAAATCTGTTGATATACCATCATTGCGAGGAACCAAAAAAGTTGCCAGCCAAGAATTCAGCTAACTCTTACTGTTTAGGAATCGAATCCACAGCAGATGATTTCGGCGCCGCAATCCTCTCTTTTGACGGCAAAGTCCTCTCCAACGCAAACCACGCTTACGTGCCTAAGGAAGGAGGAATTCATCCGAGAGAAGCCGCTCGACACCACTCTGAAGTGGCAGAAAAGGTGCTTGCAGAAGCCTTTGAGACAGCAGCAATTAAGCCCCGAGACGTTAACTTGGTAGCGTTTTCTCAGGGACCTGGCTTAGGTCCATGTCTCCGCACAGGCGCAACTGTAGCCAGAGCTTTAGCTTCGTATCTTGGAGTTCCGTTGGTTGGAGTCAACCATTGTGTAGCTCATATTGAAATTGGTAAGCTGGCAACCGGAGCAAGGGACCCTGTTACTCTTTACGTTTCAGGAGGCAACACCATAGTTTCAGCCTTCGAAGCCGAGAAATACAGGGTTTTCGGGGAGACTTTGGATATTGCTGTGGGAAATTGTCTCGACGTTTTTGCCAGAGAAGTGGGTTTAAGTCAGAGACGGGGCGCGCCTTTCGGTGCTATAGTTGAGGAGTTGGCTAGCAGGGGGAAAACTTTCGTTTCTCTTCCTTACACTGTGAAGGGCATGGATTTGTCTTTCAGTGGGCTTCTCACAGCAGCTGTACAAGCGTCTCGCAAAAAAGAGTATTCTGTTGAGGATGTTTGTTTCAGTCTTCAGGAGGTTGCTTTTTCTATGTTGACTGAGGTGACTGAACGGGCTTTGGCTCACACGGAAAAGCCTGAGGTTCTATTAACTGGGGGAGTAGCAGCAAACAAGAAGTTGCAGTCAATGCTTAAGGTGATAGCGGAGGAGCATGATGCACGTTTCTGTGTTGTTCCTCGGGGGCTTGCGGCGGACAATGGGGCTATGATCGCTTGGACCGGAATTCTTGCCTACAAGTGCGGTTTGTCTGTTCCTGTTGAGAAGAGTTACGTCAATGTGAAGTGGCGTTTGGAAGACGTTTATGCGCCTTGGGTTGAGGGATGAATTATGCTCATTAAGAAGGGTGCGGAAGCCAGCTTATTCTTGGAGGATTGGCATAACCGCAAGGTCATTATGAAGCGGCGGTTGCCCAAAAAGTATCGCATAGAAGAACTGGACAAGATGATTCGTTCTCAACGGACAGTTCATGAACCAAATATTATCCACAAAGCCAAGGAGGCAGGTGTTCCTACGCCAACAATCTATATGGTTGACGTGGCAGACGCAAACATCATCATGGAGTTTGTGGATGGAAAACAAGTCAAAGAAATATTAGACCATGTTTCCCCCGAAGAAAGATTAAGTTTGAGTGGTCATATTGGCGGAATGATTGGGCGTCTCCACAAGCACGGGATTATCCATGGTGACCTAACGACCTCAAATATGATTTTGACGTCTTACGGTAAAGTTGTTTTTGTTGACTTTGGGTTAAGCGATAGGTCCAAGGAACTGGAATCTAAGGGTGTTGATCTTCATCTTATGAAGCGGGCTCTTCAAAGCACCCACTACAAGCACGCGAAAGAGTGTTTTAAAGCTGTCATGAAAGGATACGCCGAAGTAGTGGGAGATGAAGAGGCGAAAAATGTTTCAGAAAAGATTCGAGAGATAGAGAAGAGGGGACGTTATGTCTCCGAGAGGTAAAGAAAGCCTACACTAAAAAGTTGAAAGTCTCTAAATAGGTGGGTGATTAGATGTTAAGATTTGTTGAGGTGGTTTGTTGAAGCTTCTGCTTGACGAGATGTATGCTGGGTTGAAGGAGTATTTTGAGATTTTGGGATGGGATGTCATAACCGTTCAAGAGGCAGGGTTGAGAGGAGCAAAAGACCGAGCTGTTGTGGAATACGCGTTAAACAACAACCTGCTTCTCGTGACGCAAGACCAGAAACCTGCTGACCTCTCACATCTTAAAGGAGCCAAATGCGTGCTTATCTCTAATGCAATGATTGCCAAAATCGCAGACGAAAAAATCAGAGAAAAATACCCCCACATCAAACAGAAATAAGAACCGTAATCTGAAGGAAAACAACTTGAAGGCAAAAACTAACCTAAACACAAGCTTTCTGAGAGGCAAAGTAGCTCTTTTCGTAACAACTAACATTCACAAATTCCAAGAAGCCCGTCGAGTGCTCTCCGAATACAAGATTGCAACCGCCAAGCTCAGAGTAGATGCTGTTGAAATTCAGGATGACAGCCTTGAAAACATCGCTAAAACCAGTGCCCTCGACGCAGTTAAAAACTGTGGACTCCCCATTTTCGTAGAAGACGCTGGACTTTTCGTCGAAGCCTTAAACGGTTTTCCCGGACCCTACTCCAGCTACGTTTACAGAACAGTTGGAACCAAAGGCATCCTCAAGCTGATGAAGAACATTAAAAACCGAACCGCATATTTCCAATCTGTAATCGCCTTCAGCAGCCCACAAGAACAGCCAACCTGCTTCATCGGCAAAGTGAAAGGAAAAATTTCTTCCCAAGAACGAGGAAGTGAAGGTTTCGGTTACGACCCTATATTTGAGCCATTAAAGGGCGACGGCAGAACCTTTGCGGAGATGGTAACAGAGGAAAAGAATCAGTTTTCCCATCGGGCTGAGGCTCTGAGAAAGTTCGCTGAATGGTATGCTTCGGATTTCAAACGAAGATTTTAAATACTCGCGTTCCTTCCGCCTTTAAGGAGCTTTCAGAGGAAGATAACATGCCTAAGAAAGAAAAAGGAATGTCCCATCAAACAAGGCCGGTAACCAAGAGACCGCCAACATGGTGCAGGTACACGGCTGAAGAAGTGGAAGCCCTAGTCATGAGGCTGGCTAAGGACGGTCACTCTCCCAGCAAGATAGGAATAATTCTCCGTGACCAACACGGTATCCCATTGGCGAAACCTATCGCCGGAAAATCTGTTACTCAAATTCTTAAAGAGCGAGGCTTAGCTTCGACTCTCCCAGAAGATTTAGAAAACCTTTTGCGAAAGGCCACGCGCCTTCATGTTCACTATGACAAAAATAAAGCAGATTTGAGTAACAAAAGGGCTCTCCAGCTTGTGGAGGCAAAAATTTACAAGCTCTCAAGATACTACAAACACAAAGGTGTGCTTCCTGCTGACTGGAAATACCAACCAAAAACAGTTTCTCTCTTTTAGTTTCGGGGTTCATTTTTGTGCGTGAATAAGAAACAGATTGCTGGCCTCATGAAAGACGCATCTGAGGCAGCTAACCTTATTCGCGAACACGTCGAAAAGGGCGACGTTATTCATGTATCTTCTCATATAGACGCTGACGGGTTATCAGCTGCTGGAATCATCGGAAAAGCCTTGTTTAGGGCAGGCGGAAGCTTTCGTCTTCGACTAGAAAGATGGATGGATGAGAAGGTGGCTGACCGGATAGCTTCAGAAAATGCTGCATTAACCATTTTCACTGACATGGGAAGCGGCTATCTTGACCTGCTAGGCGAAAAACTCTCCAACAGAGACGTAATCATCCTTGATCACCACCAACCCGTCGCAGAAATTCCTTCAGGTTTCGTTCAAGTTAATCCTCACTCTCACGGAATAGATGGAACCCGCCACATAAGCGGCGCAGGAGTAGCCTACTTTGCCGCAAAGGCACTGGGCAAAGCCAACATCGACCTAGCTTATCTTGCCGTGGTTGGAGCTTTGGGAGACTTGCAAGACAAAAACGATGAAAGAAAGTTGGGCGGCGCCAACAAAACAATAGTGGAAGACGCTGTAAAGTCAAAATGTCTCAAAGTGGAAACTGATCTATTGTTCTTCGGAAGAGAGACGCGCCCCATCCATCAAGCCCTTGCTCGGACAACGAATCCGTTTATTCCCGGAATAAGCGGGGAAGAAGACAAGAGTCTTGCCTTCCTTGTGAATTTGGGTATCAAACCTAAACGTAATGAAAAGTGGCGGGCTTTGAGGGACCTTTCGGCGGAGGAGAAGAAAAAGCTGCTTTCAGCCATCGCTGATTATTTGGTGTCTAAGGGTTTAGCTGGAGACACAGCCTTGAATTTGGTTGGGCAGGTTTACACGTTGATTCATGAAGCGCCTTGGACCCCTCTCAGGAGCGCTCGAGAGTTCACTGTTATGCTTAATGCTACTGGACGTATGGACAAGGCTGGTCTCGGTGCGGCTATCTGTATGGGTGACCGAAAGAAATGTTTGGAGGAGGCAACTGAGGTGATGCAGGAGTATCGGCGTACAATCACCAAATATCTGCGTTGGGTCACCGAAGAATCTGGACGCTTAGAAGAATTGGAAAACATTTACGTTGTTAGGGGAGACGGGTTCATAGACGAGAAGGTCATCAGCCCAGTTTCCACGATTCTCTCAACATCTCTTTCTCAGCTTGGGAAACCAATCATCGCTTATGCTACTATTTCTGGGGAAGACATGGTTAAGGTCTCGTCTAGGGGGCTTGAGCCTTTGGTGAAGAAGGGGTTGAACTTGGGGGAGATTATGCAGGTTGCTGCTGAGAAGTTTTCTGGAAGAGGGGGAGGACATGATGTTGCTGCGGGGGCTCAGATACCGATAAAAGATGTGGAAGCTTTCCTTAAGCTGGTGAACAAGCTGGTTAAGAAACAGTTGGCGGGAGAACAGATTGGAGGCTGAAATTCGTCTCTCCTACAAGAATGAGCGGGAAGCTGAAGCGGTGGCTAAGGCTGTTTCTCCAGACAATGTAGAGGTTCCACCGGGATTATACATCAAAACAGTGAGGAAAGACTCTGAAGTTCACACGAAAGTAGAGTGCCAAACGAAACTGGCGACACTCATAGCTACACTTGACGACCTTTTAGCCTGCGTGTCAGTAGCAGAAAAGACTTTCAATGTAGCAAAGAAATTATAGTTGCACCAAAATACCAGTAGACCCTTTTCCTGCAAGTTCTGGTATATAATGTTAAATATTGAGTTGGTTCTAGTTTTGAGGCGAATGGGTTCCGAGGCGTAGTTGATGTTAGACATTAAGTTGATTCGAGAGCATCCTGAAATCGTGAGAAAAGACCTAGAGAAGAGGGGAGAACCAGAAAAAATTGAGATGCTCAACAATCTCATACAATACGACCAACAGTGGAGAAAACTGCTTACAGAAGCAAACGAGCTTCGACACAAACGAAAGGTGATAACCGCCGAAGTAGCGAATCTGAAGAAGAAAGGAAAAGATGCCAGCAAACAGATAGAAGAAGCAAAAAACATACCTGAAAAAATAAAGAAACTGGAAAAACAGGTGGAGGACTACCGAGAAAAAGCCGACCTTCTACTGCTGAAGCTACCCAACATACTCCACGAAACAGTTCCCTTCGGCAAAGACGAAACCGAAAACGTCGTTGAAAAAGTCGTTGGTAAACCTCCAAAATTCGATTTCAAACCCAAAAGCCATGTAGAAATCGCTTCGGATTTAGGGTTAGCCGATTTTGAAAGGGCAGCCAAAGTTGCCGGTCACGGCTTCTACTATCTGAAAGGTGATTTGGCGAGACTTGACTTCGCAATTATGAACTACACGATAGACTTCCTCCGAAACAGAGGCTACACCCTGATAGAACCCCCATTGATGATGCGACAAAAACCATATCTGGGAGTCACAGACCTCGAATTCTTCGGAGACCAACTGTATAAAATAGAAAAAGCTGACCTCTACCTGATAGCAACCAGCGAACATCCCATGGCAGCAACCTTCATGGACGAAGTCATCCTCCAAGAATGTTTACCAATAAAATATGTTGGAGTCAGTCCATGCTTCAGAAAAGAAGTTGGCGCCCACGGCAAATACACCAAAGGATTGTTCAGGGTGCACCAATTCAACAAAATCGAACAATTCATCTTTTGCCATCCCGAAGACTCTTGGAAGTTCCATGAAGAACTCCAAAAAAACAGTGAAGACCTCTACAACGGTTTGGGGCTACACTATAGGGTTGTAAACGTCTGCACCGGAGACATCGGAATAATCGCTGCTAAAAAATATGACATAGAAGTTTGGATGGCAGACGGCACCTACAGAGAAGCAGGCTCAAACAGCAACTGTACAGACTATCAAGCGAGAAGATTGAACATCAAATACCGAGAAAAGGCGGGTCAATCTCCAGTCGGGTTTGTTCACACCCTAAATAACACTGCCCTCGCAACCAGCAGAACAATGATAGCCATCCTTGAACAACATCAACAAAAAGACGGTTCTGTCGTTATTCCTGAAGTTTTACGACCTTTAATGGGCGGTCTCGAAAGGCTTGAATGAATTGAAAAGCCGAAGATTTTAATACTTCCCTGTGAAATCTTTCCAAACGCAATGAGGGTATGATGTGTCAAAGAGAAAAGGGCGCATAAAAGACAAGTGGCGAGACAAAAAATGGTACAAAGTAGTGTCTCCGCCATATTTCGGCGGGGTTGAATTAGGAGATGTACCAGCAGACGATCCCGCAAAGCTTGTTGGAAGAATTATAGACGGTACTCTCTACGACATTACTAACGACTTCGCGCATCAATATCTCAAACTATATTTCAGAGTAGAGGATGTTGAAGGCAAAACCGCCCGCACCGTGTTTAAAGGTCACGAATACTCCCGAGATTACCTGAGGAGCTTGGTTAGAAGAAGAACAACACGCGTAGACGGCATCTTCAATGTTAACACCAAAGATGGTTATGGCTTAATGCTGGCGGTCTCCGTTTTCACTCTTTCACGCATAAAAACCTCCCAAGAACAAGAGATACGCACAATTATGAACAAAATCGTTAAGGAAAAAGCGTCTGTCCTCACCTTCGACCAGTTCGTTCAAGAACTTGTCCTAGGAAAAATTGCTTCCGACATCTACAACGAAGCAAAAAAGATATCTCCACTCCGACATGTGGGTGTCCGAAAATCAAAACTCACTCTTCAACCAGCCGCTTAGCCTTTTACTAATATTCTCATGTTGCAATTTGTTTGCATAATACGTGTGAAGATAGCTGCTTTCTTGCAGTTATTCCATGTTCTTGCAGAAAATCCGATTAGGAAGAGAAATAACAATTTTTGCCGAGGAGTTATCTGTATCACTCCTAAGGTTTCTATTCATGCTTTTAGGCGTCTGTATTGGTCTCAGTTTTCTTGGTTTGAATTATTAATTAGTATGTAGTTCCCAACGTAATGATACAGTTTGACGATGCATTATGTTTATTTGCCCATACTGCATTAGGGTATATTAGTCGAAGGAGACAAACACATGGAACGGAAACCGAGCAAAGACGAAGCATTTGAAGCTCTTGACTTCATAATAAACGTCTTGAAAGAACACGAAAAAGACCTTGACCGCCTCATAAGTCAACTCGGCATCATAACAGAAAGTCTGGGAGAAACCGGCGAAATAACTGGCAAAATCGAAAACATCGAAGACCGACTCGGATCTCTTCAAGGCGAAATAACAAACCTAATAAAATACATAGCCGCCCCCAAAAACGTGCCAGCTTATGCTCACGGACCCCCCGTTATCGTCAAGTGTAAACAATGGGAAGACTTCAAAAATCTGGCAGCAGGAGCAGAAACCGTCTCGTTCCTTTACAAAGAGGTGGAGAAATCCTTCCAAGCTGATGCTCTAAAAAAAGGCAAAGTCCTGTCATACACGGGAGAATTTCCCCAGAATACCAGTCTCCTGAAACTATGGCTGTCGAAAGAATTGGAAGTCGCTGAAGAGGCAATCTTCGAAGGCGTTTTGGACCTAGGTTGAGTTTGGATTAACAAACTTTTTATACGGTTGACGCATAATATCGCATGTATTAATATACATGAGTCTCGAGGTTGAGGTTGAAAGATAAACATAACGCGTGACCCGCCTCACATTATTCCAAACTCCTTTCTCTCTCTGATGAGGCGCACTTTACGCGTTAAACCAACAAACGATGAAACCCCGAGATCCACGGCAGAACCTTTAGCTTGTTCTTTTTCATAGTTTTCGGTTTTTTCTTTTTCTTCTTATGATTAAACCGTATATTATGGTTCCTGTTAGCACAGCAACGCCCAAACCTATTGGTGCAAGGACAGACAAGGACAAGGCGCCGTTCATTGTTTCCGTCTCCACGGTCTTAACAGCGTTTTCTGAAGTGGAAGCTCCATCATCATCTGTTATAGTTAGGGTTACCGTATAGGTTCCATCTTTATTGTACGCGTGGTCAGATATTACACCTGTGATTGTGGTGTTGTCTCCGAAATTCCAATGGTATGAGACTATGGAGCCGTCTGGGTCATAACTAGCTGAAGCGTCAAAATGGATAACCTCTCCTTTTTTTACTGTTGTAGCGTTTTCGGTGAACGATGCTATAGGCGGGCTATTCAAAACGCTTCTAGTTGAAGTAGCTGAACCAGACGCGCCGTCATTGTCAATTACGGTTAAGGTAACAGTGTAGATACCATCGTCTTCGTAAGCATGATCCACTTCAACTCCTACTGCAGTGTTTCCATCCCCAAAGTCCCAGAGGTGGCTGATGATGAAGCCGTCTGGGTCATGGCTTTCTGAAGCATCAAAAGAGATAGTTTCGCCTGTTTGAACGGTTTCAGCTGTCTCTGTAAACGATGCTACAGGTTTCCTGTTAAAAATAGTCTTTGTAGCATGGGTTGAGTTGGTTGCTCCTTTGTCATCAGTTACAATCAAAGTCACGGCATAAGATCCGTCATCCGCATAAGCGTGGGAAACTGTGACCCCTTTTGCTTTGGTTCCATCTCCGAAGTTCCATGAATAATCAACTATGGTGCCGTCAGAGTCGTAGCTCCCAGCCGCGTTAAAGGTGATTGTATCATTGACGTATGCTATAGTAGCTGATTCGGTGAAGACTGCTACAGGAGGTCTGTTATTAACGATCTTCATGGCAGTGACCGAGTTTGTTGCTCCATTGTTGTCTGTGACTGTCAAGGTAACCGTGTATATTCCAATCTCAGAGTATGCATGAGTTGCGTTAACGCCTGAAGCTGTGGTTCCGTCTCCGAAGTCCCAAAGATACGAAACTATGATACCATCTAGGTCGTAGCTATTTGAAGCATTAAACTCTATAACTTGGCCAGTAAAAACGGTGGATGCCGATTCGCTGAATAAGGCTATTGGTGGACGGTTTGGAATCATGACCGTGTAGTGGCGAGTGGATGTTGTGGCTTTGTTGCCTGCGTTGTCGAAGGCTTCAATGAAATATTCCACGTTTACTCCTTGGCCTTGTCCAGGAATGTTGGCTGTCCACAGTTCATTTTGTGTCGTCATATCGCGAAGGGACCAAGCGTTATTTGTTCTATGCCAGAGAGTCACGTTTTTGACTCCGCTGGCTTCTTGAGGCTCCATGACGTTCGCTGATATTTTGACAACTTGGGCAGGGTTAGGTGAGTTTGGAGTTTGGAGAACGTTTGATATGGCTGGGGCAACGAAATCGCCTACCGAGTAGGAAAAGAGTTCTGAAGCGGAATAATAACCACGATTGTCAAAAGCGTAGACTTTGTAGTCTACTGTGGTGTTGTATGGTTGTTTCGGAATCTCAGCAACGTATTTTCCTTCTTCCAGACTCATGGTTATGTTAATACCGTTGGCAGAGTCGGTTTGGTAATTCAGGATAACGGATTCAATATCGGCTTCTTTTTTGATGACTTGAGCTGCGACCTTCACTGACTGATCGTAGTTGGGAGTCTCAGGAGTTCGCGTTACGTTGATGATTTCTGGGAGGGAAATAGGTACAAGAGAGACAACCATATCAGCATAGTCTCGGTCCCCCCCTCCGAACAAGTCTTCGAAACCGATCAGAAACATGTTTGGGTAGTCCAAATTTATGTACACCAGAGCATGATGTTCAGGAATATCAGGATTCAACCAGTGTTCTGTGAAATATCTGTATTCTGTCGCAGCTTCAGTCGTAGCCAAAGAGAGACCAAATTGACTATCGACCGCAAAGGACTTGGATATGGGCGGGTCCACGTATCCCTCCCTATAATTTCCGAGTATTCCTTCTGGTCCCGTGAAAAGCACCTGAAAATCGCTTGTGTTAACTGGATAATAACTTAGCTCGTTTGTGTAATAGTAACTAGCGATTTCAGCGTGTAGTGTGATGTTGTAGTTACCTGGAGGAAACGTTTGGGTTTCTGTGAACGTAACATTCGTGAAGCCTAGGTTGCTGAGAATAGTCAGCAAATAAGGTTCAGTCTCTGTCTCTACCGCTGAAAAGAAGGTGATGGGGGTAATTATCAGCAAAGAAATCAGCGATAGGTTTACCAGAATCCAAAAAAAACGCCTTGTTTTCCTTTCGTTTTTCAGATTTTCCACTCTTATCTTCATTGAACCAGATCTCTCCATGGAGTATGGAGACATGGATTGTCATTCTCCTTTCTAGCCGTTATTGTAACGGTATTTAGTCGATATTATGGGAATAAATATGCTATTTCCTTGAACCGAATATTATCAAACACGTATTTAAAAGGCTTATAGAAATAACCTCTACTCTCCCAAAAATCTCTTAATTTTTGTAGAGTTAAGTGCTTCTTTTTCTGTTTTGGTGTCTGAAGAAGGGTTTATTATGTCTTGATGTGACATATATCCGTTTTCGACTTACGATTTTTAATATCTCGATATTGAAGATAATTAGTGGGAGTAACTGATGGACCCAAACGAAGCCCGGTGGAAGATCATGAAAGCGTTGCTTGATAGTTTTCCATCGTTGAAGAAAAGGACAATCGAGTATCTGTACATCAGCGATTCTACGTCTGGAGAAATCAGACAAGAGTGCTGATTTGTGCATCTAATTAATTATTAAATGTTTTTTACCACTGATTCATTGTGACATATCTGCTTTCAGAGTTGAACTTGCCGACAAGAAATGTAAAGTTGTTGTTGGCTGGGTTCGTTTTTAGAGCCTTGATTTAAAATGCTAAGGATTGTTTAGGTTGGCAAATCTTGCGGACCCTAATCTCTTTGCAAAAATTAGGCGGTATATAATCTGGAAGTGGAAAAGGGCTAGTTCAGAATTGTTGTCGGATTAACTCTGGTTATTTTTTCGTTGTCTCCCAAGAGATCTGCAATTTCTTCGTAGCTTTCTAGGTATTTTTCGCCTTTAGCCGTTATTCTGTAGACTTTTCTCTTTTTTTCGTTATGAATTTTGAGTAGTTCCATTTTTACGAGGAAAGAGAGGTACTCGTTTAGTTGGGCAAAGCTCAGGTTTGCTCTGTACATGATTTGGGTTTTCAGGCTTCCATCTTTGGCTATTTCGAGTATTTCTGCTATTATGTAGAGTCTGTCCCTGCGTTTTCGCTCGTTTTCCATATTATTAAGCCTCTCTAAGTTTTTTCTATATGTCTTGTCTATAGCGAAAGTGGAACTTTGACACCTAAAAAGCCTGTTTCCGAAGCGCAAATATTCCCATAAACAGAATATACCAACTGCTTGGAGTTTCCAATGTGAATGTCATAAGGCTTATAAGGCAAAACCGCACTCCGCTTTTCTGTTAGAACTGAAATAAGGAGATTGCCTTGAGTCAGGAAAAACTGAAACGGCGTGCCTTTCGTCTACGTTTCTTGATTGATCATATCAAGAACAAGAAGACTAAGCAGAAGGTTATCGCTGAATACGTTAGTCTCATAAAGCAAATGAGCAACAACTAGCCTTCAGGTCAACGCTTAAAAACTATTTTTTACTTATCTTTTTTCCAAAATAGGTAGACTTTGGTATGGGAAAGAGATGAAGAGTTTAAAATCCACATTTCAAAGAGAAATCCCAAATAAAGAGAATTTAAACTCAATAAGTTGTAGTAGCTTCCTTTGCCTTCCGTTTAGGCATTATCCGTCAAAATTTGTTATTTGAGTTGTGACATTTTTAACCTTAGTGAGGGACAAACTGTTCTCTTAAAAATTTTTCAAAAATATAACCTCTTAACCAATTATCTAACGTTATTAAGACTCTTACCAAAGAACAGAGATTCGGCCTCTAAAGAAACTAGAGGTATGTCGTCCAATATTTAATGTTCTTTCCATAGGTTCAGCTTATAGAAAGTAACTTTGGGTCTTTGCCAAAGAGAATAAAGAGTTTCAAAAGGGTTCGAAGTCGTCGAAGAGCCCTAAATTTGGTTTCCAAAGAGAACCTAAAGAGATTGGATGCCGATTATTAAAGAGAATGTCAAGAAGCAAAGAGGCGGACCCAAAGAGCGTAAAGAGGAAAGCAAAGAGAAATGGAGCAATTCGAGCAGGTCGAATCTGATATCTGGAAACAAGCTTTGAGAAAAAAAGAGATTTTCTCCTATGTTTAATAATGGAAGGGTCCTAAATTTGGTTACCAAAGAGAACTTGAAGAGATTGGATGCCGGCTACTAAAAGAGATCGTAAAGAGCCAAAGAGGCGGACCCAAAGAGCGTAAAGAGGAAAGCAAAGAGAAATGGAGTAATTCGAGCAGGTCGAATCTAATATCTGGGAACAAGCTTAGAAAAAAGGAGACTGGGGGAAACTCTTCGTAGAAATGATTTTGATTATTCGTAATTCTTGGCAAAGACTTAACAATATTTAATCGTGTCAAGATTCAAGAAACATTATGAAGACCAAACTTTGAATTAAGTGCCCTAACTGTAGCCATTGGAACAGGGTAGATGTTGAAAAGGTATTCTCAGAACAAGCCACTTCAGAACCTAAAGTAAAAGCCTTTGTTCCTTTCTAATTACCTTTCAAAACTGAAAAATGTTCTAAATGCGGTCAAGTTATAGCAAAAGAAAAGGAACTTGTCAGAATAGTTCCAAGCCAATAACGCCTCTTCGTGGGAAAGTCCCGATGGTTAACAGACTCTTCGTGAAACCTAAAAGTCCATAAGAGTTAACAGAACCGTTTTAAGAGGGCGAAGTGTTTGTCAAGAAACTTTGACCAAAAAACTGCAGTATGTATCATTTATTGGTCAAGAAACCTTGACAAAAACGCTTTTAATCTTTATTTGCAATAAAATGAATCGTCATGTTTCTATATACGAAGAAAACCACATCAAAAATTGGTTCAATGCTCATTTTTCCTTTTTTTCTAACAACTTTCTTCATTCCTCTTAGTACAACTGAGGATTCTTGGGCAACGATGGAGCCGATGCCTACTGCTAGAGGTTCCTTCGGTGTTGCTGTTGTGGACGGTAAGATATATGCAATTGGAGGATTCAATGGAAGCAACTATCTTGCAATTAATGAAATGTACGACCCAGAAACAGATACATGGACAACAAAGCAGTCGATGCCAACTGCACGGCACGAATTTGCTATAGCTGTTTGTCAGAATAAAATTTATGTTATAGGCGGAGTTTTTCGTGCAAACGATTTCTTTAACTCGGGATTCACTGGAGTAAATGAAGTTTACGACCCTTTAACTGACACTTGGGAAACTATGGAGCCGATGCCCACCGCTAGAGCTAGGCTACAAGCAAACGTTGTAGACAACAAAATCTACCTCATAGGCGGCGCCAAGTACGATAGAATCTGGCCTTTTTATTGGGGCACTGCTGGTTTGAATGAGGTTTATGATCCATTGACTAATTCTTGGTCAACAAATTCGCCGATGCCAACAAGTGTGGGCTACTACTTCTCAGCAGTGGTTGACAACAAAATTTATGTTATGTATGCTGTAATCGAGACTTCATTCCTCACCCAAATATACAACTCCGAAACTGATTCATGGAGCTACGGAAAAAAGTTGCCAACCGCAGCTTTTGTGGCGACTGCTGGCGCAACTACTGGCGTGCTGGCTCCAAAGAGGATTTACGTTTTAGGTGGAATGGTAGAATCTAACGTTGCCACCAACCTCAATCAAGTGTATGATCCGGAAACTGATACGTGGACTAATGGCACATCGATGCCGACTCCCCGCTGGGCATTGGCAGTTGCTGTCGTAAATGATGAGCTTTACGCAATTGGAGGTTACAACGGTGAAACCCGCTTGGCAGTTAATGAAAAGTATACGCCAATCGATTATATTCCTGAGTTTCCTTCATGGACACCAATGCTGGTTATGCTACTTGTAATAGCAATTTTAACAGTCATGTACAAACATCGTCTACGCAGAGCCAATCATGGGAGAAAGATTAAGTGAAAAAACCCGCAACAATATTCATCCTGTTATTTGTTCTTAGCTTTGCCCCTCTTTTTCTCCCCAAAATTGAGATAGTGGAAGCAGAGCCTAACACGGTTATTGTTCCAGATGATTATGCTAGCATACAAGAAGCTGTTGATAATGCTTCTGAAGGTGATACACTATTCGTGAAGAGCGGAACCTACAGTGAAAACCTAACCATCAACAAGCCCCTGTCACTTGTTGGCGAAGACAAGGAAACAACAATTGTAGTCGGAGAAGGAACCACCGCTCTCCTCGTGCAACATGACAACGTAAACGTGACGGGCTTCACTTTCAAAAGACCATCCACGATGCGCTGGTACTACGGTATTCACCTGCTAAACGTCAAACATTGCAACGTCTTCGGCAACATTGTAGAAAGCACTTTCTACGGAATATGGCTTGTAGACGCTTCATACAACAACATCTACGAAAACAACTGCACAAGAGACTACAACGGAATACATCTTAGAGACTCAAATTACAACAATATTTCTAAGAACCACGTGACAAGCAACACCGGATCGGGTATCAGCACTGACGGCTCCAACAGCAACATCATAATTGGCAACTACGTTGCCTCAAATGGTTGGTGTGGAATAAACCTTGACGGTGGAAGCCCTAACTGTGACAATCTGATAATGGAAAACGTTGTAACGCATAATGGAGACATAGGAATTGGCATATCATCTAGAGACTCCACCTCAAACAGAATTGTCAGCAACGACATCACTGCAAATGGAGTTCCTGATGATGGAGATGCAGCCATTCGCCTTGGATGGGGCAGCAACCTAGTGGAGCGCAACCGCATCATAGGGAACCAAGCGGGAATCTATATCGAGGGTTCGAAGAACAGCACCATTCGCTGGAATCTAATTGAAAACAACCCTGAAGGAGGCATTCGCATCCACAGTTTCCCCAGCAGCGAGGCTTTAGACAACGTCATTTACGAAAATAACATAATCAACAATTTTGTCGTTTTATCAGGACAACAAGAGAGCAGTAAAGTAAACATTTGGGACCTCAATTCAAGGGGCAACTACTGGAGCAGTTATACTGGAACAGACAATGATAATGATGGAATAGGCGACACACCATACATCCTAGGTCAAAGCAATACCGACAACTATCCATTAATGGAACCAATAAATACCGAAGTTATTCCAGAGTTTCCTTCATGGATTGTTTTACCTCTAGCAATGATGACATTTTTAGTGGCAATAATTGTGAAGAGGAGGTTCCTATGAAGAACAAAGGAGTAGCTGTGGCTTTCGTTTTCACACTCTTGTTTTCAGCAGTATCTTCATTGCAGTTTGCTAGTTTGGCAACAGCCAACCCTGTCCCTTATCCGCCTGAGCCTAACACTGAACTGCCTACTTTGACAGTGCAAACACCATGTAACCACTCGAACAGCTACGCCGAAAACACGGTTACCTTTAATTTCAGTGTAACCAAGCCTGATTCATGGAACCACTACTGGATGTTTGGATTTCCAGTCATTGGTGACTACTCCGTCTGGGTATATCTAGATGAAAAGCAATATTCTACGTACTGGGATCCCCGAGTTCCGGACCAGCTCACCACAGATTACTCGGTAGTTTTGTATAATTTGACAAGTGAACCGCATAACCTAAGAATTGACGTCAGAGCAAGGACATTTTATGAAAACCCAAACAAAACGGAACATAGTGATTATGCTGAACACTTTATGAATGTTTCTCAAGCAATACACTTTACTGTAATTGCAGATCAAAGAATGATACTCTTCACCGTAGACGAAATTGGCTTTATTCCAGAGTTACCATCCTGGACACCAATGCTGATTATGCTCAGTGTGCTTGCTGTTGCCGTAGTCGTTTACAAGCGAAGAGTAACAAAAACAGTTAACTCGTATGATAGGAGGTGAAGAAGGTAACTAGAATGATTAAAGCAAACAAAAAACTGTCTTTGTTCTCAACGGTTTTTGTCTGGTTTATAATTGTAACTATAGGACTAAATGGGTTGGCAGTATGTAATGCAGTCAATCCAGAATACTCAGAATCAGCCCCTCCAGAGAAAGTGCTGACCATCCTAGAGAACGTGGTTGGTCTTGACTTGGCAAAGTACAGCACGGACTTGGAGTTATACGCTCAGGCTCCTTTTTTGTATTTTGAAGTTCTACCGCAAGAAGACGTGAAATACACCCTAGAGTCTGATGAAAGCAAACTTGAAGTGATTTGTGCTTTTGTAGACGAGAAACTACGTTCGATGAACATCTACATAAATGATGGCTCACCACTCACAACTCAACCAGCCGCCAGCCCCCTTGAAACGGCTAAAAACTTCCTCGACAAATACCCAACATATTCTGACAATTCTTACTACAGCACAATGCGGTCTATGCTGAACAACATTGAAGCAGACCAAAACGTCACAAAAACCTCCGAAAACATAAAACTTGCAGTCACAGTCACCGCAAACAGCACAGATTTCAGGTGGAAATACGTCTTTAACGGCGTTGAGGCAACATCGAAATGTGTAGCCCTAAATTTTGAACAGGGATTCCTGAAGTACTTCATTGATTCGTGGAGCTTCTGGACTATTGGTAACACTGACCTAAACGTCTCTGAGGAGGAAGCCATAGAAATCGCCATGAACGCCGCAGAAAACTACTCATGGAACTTAAGCAGTGGAACAACAGTAACCGAATTCAACATAGTGGGCGTAAGCGAAACAAAATTATCGATCGGCAATTACCCTACCAAAAACGAGTCACGTGGCGGCGACCCCTTGACATTGTATCCTGGCTGGCGCGTCAAACTGTACTTTGACAAACTTTACCCTGGTCAAGTTTACGGACTGGACATCGGAATCTGGGCGGACACAGGAGAAGTAAATGCCATCAGTACACTGCTGTATTTAGGAGATGTTCCATACACTGGAGAACCTGCAGACAACGAAGACTCCACTGAGCAGCCCTCGATCGAAGAACCAAACAATGATGCTGCAGATTCAGGCATGACAACAATTCTGTTAATAGCATTATTAGCCTCAATCGCGGTTGCAATTGTAGCAACCATAACCTATTTTATACGAAAAAAGAAAAATTCTCATAAGCTTAATAGCGAATAGCGTAGAAAGCTAAGAAGCGGGATAGTACCAATGTTCTACGAAAAATACCTGAAAGCAACCAAAGAAAAAAACAGCTTCATCAACATCAACCTCGACCCAGCGCTGCCAAAACAGAGAAAAACCAACGTTATCCCCCAAAAATACGTCACCAAAGAAGACAGCGAAACTCTCCTCAACTTCTCTTTAGACATAATAGAACAAGTCAGCGACTACTGCTGCTCCGTGAAACCAAACACCCAATACTATCTCGGCAACACAACCATACTCAAACAAATCGCAAAAAAAATCCACAAAGAAGGAATGCTAGCCATACTAGACCACAAACTCAGCGACATCGGCTCATCCAACGGCTCCGCCCTATACTGGATACAACAAATGGGCTTCGACGCCTTCACCTTCTCTCCCTTCGCCGGCAACACACAAAAAACAGTGGAAAAAGCACACGAAAAAAACCTAGGAATAATAGTTCTCACCCTCATGTCCAACCCAGAAGCAGAAAACATGATGACAAAAACAATAGTCAACGGAGAACCATACTACCTGCACACCGCCAAAATAGTGAAAGAATCCAATGCTGATGGGTGTGTGGTAGGCTTAACCTGTTTTGTTGAGGACGAATACATCACAAACATTCAGAAAACTGTTGGAGACAGAGTAGTGCTTCTGTTGCAGGGCATAGGTCCCCAAGGCGGAGAAGCTAAAAAAATAAAACATGCCCAAAACCCATTAGTCAGCTTGGGCAGAGCAGTCATCTACTCCGACAACCCAAAAGAGACCATTAAAAGATACCACCGCATCTTCAAAGCCAAATACTAACGACAGGTCAATATAGGGCAGTAAACAAACTGTTTACAACATTATTGCCCAACGATTCCAAATCGTTCAAAAATGCAATATCAACATCTTACAAAGTAACATCTATCAACAAGTTTTGTATACTGTTGCCCCATCTAGAAACGAAATCTATTTGGTTTTCTTTTTTGTTTCAGTTTTCCATCTAATACGTCTAGCTAATTTGCTAACATGTGGAAGTTTTAGGAATGAAGATTCTTCCTTTTTAGTAAGTGTAACTGCTACGGACAACTCTCTTAAGAAATCATTTGCTTTTTTATACCCTAGGAAACGAGACATAGCTTCAATGTATATAAATTGAGTTATGTCCAAGACTTTAAGGCTCATATTATACATTGTCATGAAATCTTCGTTATTATATCTAGGAATCTGTTCAGGTCTTTTTTCCATTTGTTTTTCAATTCTTTCAGAACTTGGATGAACAAAGTCAGAGAGTTTTTCGTAAATCTCTTTTAATTCATCTGAAATCATGGGAGCTTCAGAAAAAAAATTCCTAGACTTTAATCTATTTACCATTTCCTTAAAACTTGGTGCTATTCTCTTTGCTTCTTCACGTATTTTGTAACTTTCTTTGAATGCAACCCAACCGTTGTTCTTGAATAGTAATTTATTTAACAACTTTTCTTTATCGGAAACACTTGTGGTTTTACTAACTTCTAGATACTGAGCAAACAAATCATCCAATAATGGGCGATGTTTTTGGGATTGAAAATCACATGCCTCTAATGCTGTCTCAAGTATACACCTAAGACTTCGGGCACATCCAAAATACAAACTTGATTGCAATTCATAGTGAAAAATAAAAAATTCTTTTACACATAGGAAAAACGTTGGTGTAATTACTTCATTATGCTTAACCATTTCGACTAAATAATCAACATGATTTTTATCAGATTTAATCTCCAAAGTTCGTAACAAATAGGATAATTCCAAGTAACTAAGGAAAAAAATGTTAGCGGAAAAAATGTCTTCCAAACGACAAGTTCCTTTTTACAATTTGCTCTAGTCTTTCTAATTTCCCCGTAGGAAGTGCTTGGAAATTTAACCTTGTGTGTTAGGGTTATGGTAAAACTATATTTTTTAAGAGGTTTTTTCTTCCCCCCTTTACTAGACATTATTAAGACGCTCCCTGATGCTCCTTTTATTAATCCAGATAATACTCTTATTTGTTAAATAAAAAACATTAGCTGGAGTCTATATAGATTTTTGCGATGAAGAAATTTTACTCAAATTAAGTCGAACTTGTAACATTTTAAGTCGCTACTTCTATCTGTGTTTATTAGTGTGTTTTACTAATTAATTCTCTGAGAAATTAGAAATTAGTCGTAAGATTTCGTATTGCGGGAGATATTGCTAGTGATGTCTTAGACCATGCGGAAACGGCTTCAGATTATCTCCATGTATTTTGTTCCTTTCTCTGTTATTCTGTAGATTCCTCGGCTAACCCGTTCAATACACTCCTTCTTCAGCAAGTATCGCAGACGATTATCAAATCTGGTTCTCGTAGCCAAAGAATGGCAGCTGGTCAAAACCTTCTTCTCCAAGGCTGTCCAGCGTACATGCCCCTTAGTAAGTGCAGTGAGGATCACCTTGTCCATCATGTCCTGTTCTTCTCGGCGACGACTCACAGCAACTTCACCTCCACAGGCATAACCGCAGGACTAAGCTACTACAAAGACCAAGAAAAACCAGAAACCCAAAACCCTAACTCAATACCCTACCACAAATAGTACATTTAGGGTTCAAATTTCTAGAGGACATTTCTGAAGAAAACCTTCAGAAGCCATTTAAACCTTGCATACCAAACTAAATACTTCACAGGAGCCTCCAACATGCCAACCGAAACCATCCTGCGAATACTAGAAAACGGAGAATGGCACCACCTAAAAGACCTAGAAACGAAAACCCAACTAACCGAACACAAAATTAAATACATCACAAACTTTCTAGCAGAATACAACTTCATCCAACTAGACGAAACACAACAAAAAGTAAAACTGGACCCACCCACAATGAAATTCCTCAAAAAAATCCGACAAATCGAAAACGAATTCCCACACTAATTCAAGCAAATTTCAGTGACGGGCTTACTCCAAAAAAGAAAAGACTTTTTGGCTCAATTCTTGAAAGCGAAACATACGCTTGTTGCCGCATCAAGTCAGTTCATTAATTCGTTTATCTGTTTTATGACATAATCCATTTGTATCTTTGATATTGTTGGAAACAGCGGCAATGAAAGAATCTCCTTGAAGACTTTTTCAGCAACAGGGAAATCTCCCTCTTTGCAGCCAAGCCTCTTTTTATAGAATTCAAAAAGGTGTAAAGGTGTAAAATGTACACTCAATCCGATTCCTTTGGCTGAAAGTCTCTTATATAACTCGTTTCTGTCTATGCCGTGCCTTTCTGTGACTCTGATGACGTATAGATGATATATGTGCGTTCTATCTTTCGCCTCATATGGCAATGTAATTCCAACACTTTCCTCAAGTTTCTGACTATAATACTGAGCTGCTTCAATACGCCTCTTGTTAATTTCCTCAACTCTTTTCAATTGCGAAATGCCTAAGGCTGCCTGAACTTCATTTAATCTATAATTGTAGCCTACATCTACAACATCATAATACCATGTTCCTTTTTTTTCTCTATTAAACGCGCTTTTGGTCATTCCATGCTCCCGCAATATTCTACTCTGCTCTGCGATTTTTTCGTCATTTGTTGTGATCAAGCCTCCCTCAAGGGTTGTTATTACCTTTGTTGGGTAAAAACTGAAACAACCTATTGTACCTATAACTCCAGTTTTTTGCTCCATATATTCTGCGCCTAGTGAATGAGCACAATCTTCCACAACGTGGAGATCATGACGCCTTGCTATCTGCATAATCTCTTGCATATCACAGGATTGCCCTCCATAATGAACAACTATGATGGCTTTGGTTTTTCCAGTTATTTTGTTCTCGATGTCACTTGGAGAGATGTTGAATGTCCTCTCATCTATGTCTGAGAAGACTGTTTTTGCGCCTGCGAATAAAGGAGCATTAGCTGTAGCTGCAAATGTGAGAACAGGGACAATCACTTCATCTCCAGGACCTATATTCAAGGTTCGCATGGCTAAATGCAACGCTGCAGTGCAACTATTAACTGAAACAGCGTGCTGCGCACCTACGTAGTTCATAAACATTCTTTCCAGTTCTTCTGCTCTAGGACCACCAGTAAGCCAACGAGATCCTAAAGCTTCGAGAACAGCTTTCTTATCTTCATCCGTTATCCATGGGACAAAAAAGGGAACTTTTTCAGCGCACAAACTTGTTTCACTCAGCCTCGGTTCTATATGCTAACCATTCTTCGTATCGGCCTTCTTTATACCATTTAATAAATTCTTTTAAACCCGTTATTATGTCATATTTAGGTTCAAAACCCAGTTCCTTCTTTGCTAATGAAATGTCGGCACAGAGTCTTTTAACTTCTCCCGGTCTGGGAGCCACGTGGATTGGCTTTAGTTTTTCTTTGCGACCAAAAAGAGAAACGATCTTGTTGGCTAACTCGTTTATGCTAACTTCTCGACCAGTACCGAAATTGATGGTTTTACCCACCAAGTTTTCATTTGAATTCAACACCAAGTCGTATGTTTTAACGGTATCTTTTATGTACAGATAATCGCGTGTTTGCGTTCCATCACCGTAGATGACTGGTGGAAGACCCTGCATTACTCTTTTTATAAACTTGGGTATTGCGGCTGCATAACCTGTGTCACTTTGTCTAGGTCCATAGGTGTTAAAGCATCGGACGATGACTACTGGAAGTTTGTATGTGTTGTAGTAAGCGAAACAAAGTCTGTCCGCTGCAGCTTTACTTGCAGCATATGGAGAAGCTGGATTTAATGGATGTTTCTCGTCCATAGATGGGGATTGTGCCGAACCATAGACTTCACTTGTGGATGCGTATATTACCAACTCCACGTCGTTCTCTAACGATGAATCTAAAACATTAAGGGTGCCAAAAGTATTTGTCTCGAAAGTGTATCTTGGAGCAATAATTGACTTGTCAACGTGTACTTGAGCAGCTAAATGAAAAACGACGTCAACATTGTCCATTGCTTTTTCAATTGTTTCTTTGTTCCTTACATCTCCCCTTATTAGTTTGAAATTCTTGAAGTTAAGAAGGCCTCGAATGTTATTGACAGTGCCGCTTGAAAAATCATCCAACACTTTCACAGTATGTTTCTTCTTTACATATTCCTCTGCTAGGTGACTACCGATAAAACCTGCTCCTCCTGTTATCAGGATCGTTTTTCTCTTAATTTTAATTCTCTCCAAGATAGTTTATAGCCATTGAATTATCCCTATCTTCATACAAATTGATTGTGGTCGATATCTTACTCTAACCACCTATGAAATGTTGCTTCGCTTTTCGAAAATCTAAACCCTGCCCGCTGATAAAGTCTTATAGCTGGAATATTTGTTATTTGTGTACCAACATAAACTTCGTTAACCCGTTTGCTGAACCAACTTAGTGCTTTCTTCAACAAACCGGAGCCCACACCAACTCCTTGAAAGGCCGGATGAACTGCTACGAGTTCTATCACTCCATAATTATGTGGCTTGGTTGCTTTGCACGTTATAAACCCTGCTGTCTTTAGGCCACATTGAGCAACCAGTACTGTGTCGGCACGGTTTTTATTGCAGCAGTTATTGACCCATTCAGCATATAAATCATCAACTTTTTCTTTGGGAAAACGCGGGTCCATGTGGAAGTGATCTGTAGAAAATGATTCTTGAGCGATTTCTTTGAGATTAGTGATATCAGTTGATTTAAATGGCCTAATAACTATGTTGTTCTTGTTTGTCAATTCATCAAATATTTTCTCTTGTCTGTTTCTAAACTTAAATGTGAATGTCGTAAGAATATCCATTAGTTGGAACTTTTCAGATTCAAGAACGTGAATAGTGGTTATGTCCGTGGTGTTTATTCTGCATATAACGCATTTAAACCCCCTTCTTGAAGCAAGGTTTACAGCTTCACGTATGAGCATAAGTCGAGGCTTCACCATATGGTTCCTCTCAAGTTTTCTGAAAGCAACAACTAATTTTGCTATTTTAAAACCAAAATGATGAGAATCCCATCTGGAATATCCTGTATATGTAAATCCCACCAACTCACCGTTTTTGTTCACGACAAGAACTGATGCAGGGTCCTTCGTGCATTCCGAAATTATTTGGGTTGAGAATTGTTTCTTTAATGTCTCCTTTAGACATAATGAAGATAGATGTTCTTCAAGAATTTTGGTCAACTTAAGTTTTTGAGTTTTCTTAAAGGTGTTCACTAAAATCTTTTCCATGTTAACCAGCACTTACATTTCTAACGCCATAATATAAATCAGTTAGTAAGAATTATAGAACTCTTCACCCCGTTTTGAAATAAACGCGTATGAGAACTGGATGGGAAGAACGTAATGAACTTGAAAATTTCATTAATAGGTGGGGTTCCACCCCCAATTGGGGGGATATCTATCTACGTAAGGCAATTAGCTGAAAAACTTGCTGAAAAAGGCGTAAACGTAGAGATCATAGACATTACAGGGGTGAAAAAGAAATTTGAACGTGAAAACCCTAAGCTAGTTGTTATTAGAAGTTGGCATACCATAAAGTTTGTTAAGGCATTACTGAAATCTCAGTCAAAAATTCTTCATGCTCAGGTCTCAACTTATCGAGTTGATCCTCTTCTATTGCTCATGGCCCTAATCTGTAGATTAACGGACAAAAAATTTATGATAACCAATCTTGGAGGCGGTTTTGTTGGGTACATGGAGCGCCCCATCTACAAAAAGATTCTGAGGATAATTGCTTTGAATCTCGCCGATGGAATAATCGCCCCAGAAAAAAAACAGTGCAAAAAAATCTTAGAGGTTATACCGCTGAAAAGAAGACGAAAGGTTAACTTACTTAACATTCCCGTTGACACTGAAAAATTCAATCCAAAAGTTGAAGGAAGAAGCATCAGAAAAAAATACAACATAAAGGATAACCAAAATCTTGTTATTTTCGGACCGCATCTCGAAAAAATATACGCGCCAGACCACTTTCTAAAGGCTGCTTCAATTGTTGCCAAGAAAAAACAAAATACAATCTTCATGCTGCTCGGAGATGGAACATTACGTAGGGAGCTAGAACAAATTGAAGGGCAAATGAAAAAGAATGTTATATTCTGTGGAGCCATCCCATTCGATGACATCCAAAAATATTACGCTGCCTGCGACATTTACTGTAATCCCTGCATTCTTGGACAGGGGATGTCGACGTTTGAAGCTATGGCATGTGGGAAGTCGGTGATAGGAGCACACACAAAAGTCCAGATAAAAATTCGAGACAAAACAGATGGGCTGCTTTTTGAGCTAGGAAATGTTGAGGATTTCGCAGAAAAAATGATCTGGCTACTTGAAAATCCAGAGGAACGTAAGCAACTGGGTATTAGGGGGAGACAAAGAATCCAAAAATTTTATAGTTTGGAAGAACATGCCCGAAGGCTAATTAAAATTTATTCTCAAATTTAGATACTACTATTTTCCATTTCCCGCTTCTTGTTGGCGGAATGTGATCCACAAAGTCAAATTTCACTTCAACTTCATTGCCGACAGCATTTTTAAAGATGCGGTAAATTTTCTCGGTGTCATTTTCACTGTACGTTTTTCCTTTGATTATCTTAACAACCATAGAATCGCTGCCAGTCTGCACAACTTGATATTGCTTAATATCAAAATCTTTAAAGATCAAAGTAAGCGAAGGACCCGATAATACTGCGCCGCTCTTGAATCGCAAAATGTCAGTTGTACGCCCTAAAATTTTCTTCATTAAAGGCAGTTTTCTTCCACAAGAGCACTCTTCATCTGAATAAACCCCCATGTCGCCCGTTTCATACCTTATGAAGGGCATGGTATAATTATACAAGTCAGTGGCTATAATCCGCCCTTGTTTTCCCTCAGCCACTGGATTGCCATCATCGTCAACAAATTCCATAACAGACTTCTCAACAGCCATATGGTGACCACAATGATCTTCACATTCGAAAGCTGCTGTTCCTCCATCAAACGCGCCGTAACCATCAAAAACATCGCATTGAAAAACATCTTCAATCATTTTTCTCTGATGAGGAAGTAACATTTCCGCGGTTGTCAACACAGCTCTCGGATGAATTAAATCAACATTCTCCTCCTTCAAGAAGGCAGCAAAGAAGAATATGGAAGAAGGATATCCGCGAATAAACTTTGGGTCATACTCGTTCATTTTTTTTGCATAAACGTTTAGAACTTTTTTGCTGAGGTTGATTGCTGGAAATCCCGCTGTTCTCTTGATGACTTTTTTTGCCGCAGTTTTTAACGGATTTTTTTTCTTAGAAATCAATGAAAGTCCCGCTAAGACTGCGATTTTATCCCCAAACTTGTAGCCCGCATATCCCCAGCCTCTCCATAAAACGGCTTGCCCAATGCCAGAACTTCTCACGTCAATGGAAAACCGTAGTGGTTCACCTGTTGAACCTCCAGTCGCTGTTGCTATAGGCCAATACTGTTGAAAATTTCGGGCAACGAAATCGTCTGCATGTTGTCTAACGTCGTCTTTGGTTAGTATCGGCAATTTGGTTAGATCGTTAACCGATTGGAAGTCTTGGGGCTTCAGTTTTTTTTCGCGAAACACTCGGCGATAGTATGGAACATTAGAATAGGCATGTTGTAGAATAAGCCTCAGTTTGCGTTCTTGGAGTGTTTTTAACCTTTTCAGAGGCAACCATTGGGTTTTCTGTAAATTGAAGAAATAGCGTAAAGCAAAAGTTTCAACACCCAAGGAATTCACTATGGGTCTAACTTTTCGTGCGAAGCTCATGACGCTTTTCTCCAATTCACGAAATCGTATTGATATAATTAAAAACGTATTAACGTTTTATAAGCGTAAATGAACTTCTAGTTGCTTAAGCGCTTCAGAACGTCTACCACGTATTCTATCTCTTTCTTGCTGACTAGCGGGTGAACGGGTAGACTTAGGACCCGCCTGCAAACTTTTTCAGTAATTGGGCACATTGCCTCTTCGTAGCCCATTTTTAGATAGAGAGGCTGTTTATAAATTGGGGCTGGATAGTGGACAGCAACTCCAACACCCTGTTCAGCTAAACGACCAGCAAGCGCGCCCCTGTTCATAATATAGGTATCTTCCACTCTCACAACGTACTGGTGGAAAACGTGTTTCACGCCCTTCTGTACGTATGGAGGAGTCAAACCGTCAATATTGCAGAGTTCTTTGGTTAAAAGTTGGGCGTTCTCTCTTCTTTTTTCGTTGAATTCGTCAAGTTTCTTGAGTTGAACTAATCCGAGGGCAGCAGCGAACTCGGTCATGCGGTAGTTGTAGCCTAAGGTTTCGTGTTGATACTTTTTTGTTTGTCCATGATTTATGAGTAATCGGGTCTTCTGCGCCAGTTTTTGGTCATTCGTGGTGATCATTCCTCCCTCGCCTGTTGTCATGTTCTTTGTGGCGTAGAAACTGAAGCATGCAAGGTCTCCTATGCTTCCAGCTTTCTCTCCTTTGTATTCTGCTCCGTGAGCTTGAGCCGCATCTTCTACCAAGGCAATTTTTTTGTCTTCAACGATTTCTTTTAGGGCATCCATTTCTGCGGGTTGACCGAACATGTGAATCGGTATTATAGCCTTGGTTTTGGCGGTTATCTTCTCGGCAACATCGGAGGGGTCAATGTTGAAGGTTCTTGGGTTGATGTCAGCGAAGACGGGTTTTGCTCCTTGAAACATTATGCAGTTGCCGGAGGCTATGAAAGAGAAGGCTGAGGTTATCACTTCATCGCCCGGACCCACGTTGATGGCTTTAAGTGCCATGTCTAGGGCTATGGTTCCGTTGGTCACGGCAACAGCGTGTTCCACGCCGATGTATTCTGCGAATTTTTTTTCAAAAGTTTTTGTTTTTTCTCCCGAAACTAGGATGCCGGATTTGAGAACCGCTTTCAGTGCCTCTTCTTCTTCTTTGCCGAAGTTTGGTTTGGCGATGGGAATCTTAATCGGCATCTGTTTTTCACTCTTCCTTTCTGATTTTCGCGTAGTCTTCCAATGGTATCTTGTATTCTTCGTTACAGGAGGGGCATTTCATCAGAACAATGTTTTTCTTTTTTTCTTCTTTGCCAAGTTTATTGCCACATTTACAAACGAATCCCCTGATTCTAGCGGGGTTTCCATACGCTAATGCGTGTGGAGGTATATCTTCTGTAACTACGCTGCCTGCGCCTATCAAAGCATATTCTCCTATGGTGGCACCGCAAACTACGACGGTTCCAGCTCCTATGGAGGCGCCTTCTTTTACGAGGGTTGGATGGATTTTCCAGTCTGTGCTGAAGCTTCGGGGAACAAGGTCGTTTGTGAAGGTGAC
Source organism: uncultured Candidatus Bathyarchaeia archaeon (assembly GCA_964618695.1). Taxonomy (GTDB): domain Archaea; phylum Thermoproteota; class Bathyarchaeia; order Bathyarchaeales; family Bathyarchaeaceae; genus Bathyarchaeum. The sequence goes on from CAZUDX010000006.1 coordinate 53,015, forward strand.
GTGAGGACCCACAAAAACATCGTCTTCGATTGTCACTCCTTCAAAGACGGTTGCTCGATTCTCCAGCTTTACGCCATTTCCGATTTTCACTCCTCTGCCCACGTAAACATAATCTCCAAGCACACAATTCTTGCCTATTTTTGCGTTTTCTCTCACATGAACAAAATTCCAAACTCGTGTGCTATCCCCGATGACAGCGCCTTTATTGACAACCGATGTGGGCTCAAACTTAGCTTTGTTCATGGAAACTTCCCAATTCATACTAACCAAGCAAGTAAATAACAGTTTACTATATACTTTCAAGAGGTTACCTGATTTTGTTGGTTCTTCGTTTCAGTTAGTTGAATCATGGCTCCATGGTTTGGTATGCACAACTTTATATTTGGTTGGAGCGAAAAATCGCTTGGCTGACGTTCTTGGAAAAAGAGAAACGCGTCCTGATACTGGCAGGCGGTGGAGGACACACCGGCTTCGCCTACGCTTTAGCCCAGAGGCTAGAAAACAAAGCATCAATGGCTTTCCTCATACCTCAAGATGACACCCTAAGCCACACGAGACTAAACAGGTTCGGCGAAGTCGACTACCTCACAAAACCGCGGGGAGCCAAAACTCCCACAGGCAAATTTGCTTACAATCTAGCCAAAGCATTCAGGACATCAATGAAGAAAGTCACAAGCAAATTTAACTCTGTTGTGAGCACAGGAAGCAACTTCTGTATCCCCCCAGCTCTCACTGCCCTATCAAAAGGAATAAACATAGTGAACATCGAAGCTGCAGTACGTTTCACCAAAGCGTCCAGAACCGCCCGCATACTGCAGCCCTTCTCAGCAATCACAGCCCTACAATGGCAAGAACAAAAAAAACTGCTAAACGGCACAGTTGTCGGTCCATTACTTCCCAAACCCGAAATCCAACCTCGAAATGAAGGCTACACATTGGTCACTGGCGGATCACTGGGGCACAAACTACTATTCGAAGCCATAAACGAAAGCGAGCTAAAAAACGTAGTTTTACAGACAGGAGAAGTCGACCCTGAACCCTACATGAAAAGGCATCCTGAATGGAAGATAATCCGTTCTTCTCCCAAGTTTCCTGAGCTTTTGGCAGGAGCAGAAGTTGTTGTAACCCATTTTGGCTCTACAGCCTTGGAAGCAGTTGCCTACAAAAAACCTATGGTCATAGTGCTTAATCCCGAGTGGAAACACACAGTCGGAAAAAGAGACGCCGAAATCTTCTCGAAAAAAGTAGGCGCAGCCTTCATCTCAGAAATCAACTTAGACAATTTAATGGACACCATACAAAAAGCAAAGAACATTGAAACTCCAGCTTTGAGAGACGGAGCAAAAGTTTTAGCAAACATGATCTTGAATCTTTGAGGAGGCTGATCTAGCGTGAAAGTTGTTTACGTAGCTTTAGACCCTCTGAAATATCCGCGTATCAAAAAAATTGCTTCCAGCCTCAAAAAACTGGACGATGTAAAATTTGAAGTGATGATTCCCAAGTTCAGAATTGTTCCACGCGGTTCAGATCGGTTTAAACGCCTTTTCTTAGCAGTTGCAAACTACTTGGCTGTGTTTCTGCAACTTTTCTTCGTCAAAGCAGACATATATTGGGTCGCCAACTGCCCCGACATCCTAGCCATCCCTCTAGTTTTGCGAAGAAAAAAATACTTGCTGGAATATCGTTCACCATGGTCAATCGAAGTGGAAGACGAATTCGGCAAAGGACCATGGGTTCGACCAGCAGCCATTATCGAAAAAACTGCTTTGAATAGCGCCTTAGCCATAACCTTAACCACAAGCAAACTACAGAAAAGAGTCAGCGGCTATGGCAAACCCACTTTTGTCATCCCCAACTTTTCAACGAAAAACTTTGAAGCTTCCATTAGTGCAGACGATTTTAGAAGAAAACACGGGGTTAAAAGCGATGAAAAAATAGTTCTGTTTGTCGGCAAATTAACGCATGTTGAAGGCGCAGACATGCTTCCTGAAATCATCGAACAAGTCTTAAAAAAAGCTAACTGCGTCTTCTGGATCGTCGGTAACGGTCCTCTCCTGCCATTTTTGAAGACGTATGAAAAAAAATTTGGCACTAAAATCAGGTTGTTTGGTTGGGTGCCGCACGAAGAAGTTTCAAATTTTGTTAATGCCGCAGATGTCTGCTTGGCGCCTAGGCACGCTTCGAAGTATTCTCAGTTTTATAATGAAGAGGGATTACACAAGGTTGCGGAGTACATGTTTTTCGGCAAACCAATAGTGGCTTGTGGAATCGCCGAATCTTCCCAATATCTGCTGGTTAAAGAAACCGAGATGGCTGAAGGAACACTTAGAGCTTTGAAAGGCGAGACTCAAGCTTCCACACCAAAAACATGGGAAGAAAATAGTGAAACAAAGATTTTTGAGTTATTCAGCTGGCTAAAATCGAAAACTTGAAAGCCAAATTTTTAGATTTGACTTCCTGCAGTCCATGATTGTTGGACTTATATATTTGTAAACAATAAAAAATTACAACCAAAACCCGCAGGGCTACAAACATGAACGTTACGTTAATTCTGGGAACGAGACCTCAAATAATCAAGTCTGCTCCATTAATCCACCTAGCCGAAGAAGATTCAGATGTGGACATGCAGCTTGTTCACACGGGTCAACATTACGATTACGAAATGTCCAAAGAATTCTTCGACGAACTAAACCTTCCAGACCCAACAGCGAACCTGAACATCGGCTCCGGCACTCACGGTTGGCAAACCGGCAAAATGTTGATTGCTCTAGGAAATGTGTTGAAGGATGAGAAACCTGACTTGATAATTGTTCCTGGAGACACAAACTCCACCATAGCTGGCGCATTATTTGCCTCCAAACTCCACATTCCAGTGGCGCACATGGAGGCTGGCGAAAGAAGCTACAACATGGATATGCCCGAAGAGGTAAACCGCCGACTCACCGACCATTGTTCAACTCTTCTATTCGCAGCAACCAAAAAATCTGTCAACAACCTTTTGAAAGAGGGAATAAACCCGAAGAGCATTCATCTAGTCGGCGACACGATGTACGATTCCGTGCTGAACCATATTTCAGCGGCTTTGAAAGAAAACCTTTTAGGCAAACTGGGTTTGCAGCAAGATAGTTACGCCGTTCTCACAGCACATAGACCAGAAAATGTTGATTCGCCGAAAAGACTGGAAGAAATCGTGGAAGCGACAAGACAGTTAGGGGACGTGACTATAGTTTTTCCAATTCATCCACGGACGAAACTCAGATTGGAGGAAACGGGTCTACAGAAGAAGTTGAAGAAGAACGTTAGGATTATTAAGCCGCTGAAATACCGTGAAATGCTTAACCTAATGAAAAACGCTAAACTGCTTCTCACGGACTCGGGTGGAATGCAAAAGGAAGCCTTCTGGCTAGAAACACCATGCGTTACCCTAAGAAATGAAACAGAATGGACAGAAACGATTGAATTAGGCGCCAATGTTTTGGTTGGAACTAATCCTCAAAAAATTGTGAAGGAAACCAACAGAATCTTGAAGGATGAAACAAAAGGCAAAAAAATCAGCATTGACACTAACCCTTTTGGGGATGGAAAAGCGTCACAGAAAATACTTAACATCATCAAAAATTTTTGCTCCAGTATCTAATCTGAGAAAAGCTTGCGAAAGTTGGTCTGATGGAAAACATTTAAATCCTGTGAAACATCGTTACCAAGCTTAGAGGCTCATGTAATGTCAGAAAAAGTTTCACGTGGACTTACTTACGAATGCGTGAAATGCGGTGCCAAAGTTAAGACTGAAGAGCTTGAGTTGCGCGGTGGAGGAGTGAAATGCACCTTTTGTGGTTACCGCGTCCTCAAGAAGAAGAGACCGCCCGTAGTGAAACGAGTCTCCACAGGATAACTTCAGCCGCCTTTCATTTTAACAGTAAAATCTTAAAAGAATATAGACTGTTGTTGCGCTGAATCTCCAACCTGTTGTTAACTATAGATGTTAATCTTGGAAAAAGAAAATGGGGGAAAAAAGAAATTCTAGTAGATTTCTTTTTCGCCTAACTTCCTTAGAGCTTTACCTTTGAGTTTCACAGATGGAATTAGGGTTTCTTCAGGTCTCTTTTCAACTGTTCTGCGTTTCACAGATTCACCGCATACCCCACCGGGCAGTAGCCGTCTCTTTACGCATGTTGCGTAGCTGCAGTTGGCTACATTGCATTCGTCATCGGTCCATCTGCACCAAACTCGGTTTCCTTGATAGATCACAGCTCGTTTCAAGCATTTGAACATCCGACAGTTTGGAGAACAATATTTTGTTTCAGCCAATATGTGCCACGTCCTTCACATGAACAAAAATTCTTTGATGTTGATGCCATCAGCAGTTTATGCTTCGACGACTGAAAAATATAAGTTTTTTGTTTTTAGGTTCTGTTACCTCTTCGGTTGGTTAAGCTTTTCTGAAGGGCTGTTACTTTTCGGTTGATAGACTACGAAGAGCCTAATTCTGAATCTATAGTTTATAACCCAAAACATTAAATATGATGTTGAAAGACTGACATTTCGAGTGTGTATATATGTCTCCATGGGTTCAATGAGAAGGTGACTCGTGGATGGTATGCCTTAAGGATTTTAGAAGCGGTCAAAAGCGTGATAGAACGTTAGAGGAACGTATCACTGACCGATTTTTGCTACTTTATCTAATTCACGATGCTGGTGAAGTTCTTGGAAAAACTAAACTTCAAAAACTCGCTTACCTATCTGAATTTGAAATGAATACACAAGGATTTAAAGGATTAAATTTCAATTTTATAAAAATGCCTTACGGTCCTTATAGTTCAGAGCTAGAGAAAGATAGGGAACTATTGATTAACTCTCACATTATATCAAGACAGGTACATGTACCAACACAGTTTGGCAGAATGGTTCTTAATAATTTTCAACATTTAATCCAAAACAATCCTGTCCTAACAGAAAAGATTCAGAAAGTAAACCGAGAGTATGCACATATTCCTAGGGATGAATTAGTGGACATTGTACATGAAATGTGCAACCCTATGAGACCGTGGTCAACAATAAATGAGTCAAGACATGGTAGTTACCTCTTAAAGAGAATAAAGATTTGGCATAAAGACAGAGTTTTTAAACTCTCAGAGAGTGATATTGCATCTCTAGAGATTTATTTCAGCCCTACAGCATTTGACTCACTTAAGCTCTCGCTTAATGAGGCAAAAACTAAACCCGCTGTTAATCTCAGAGATGTGAAGAATCTTGCCTAAAGTTTTTCTTCAGCAAAAAGCATGTAGGCAACTTAAAAAGCTTAAGAAAAAAGCTAAAGTTAGATACGAAAAAATATTAAAATGCCTTGATGAACTTTCAGAAGACGCAGAAAACGATTCTATACTCTTGCAAGACCCGATTTTTTATGGACTTAGGCGAATGAAAGCAAAGGACGATAGGATAATTTTTCAAATTTGTAAAGAGTGCCGATCTAACCCCACAATTATGAGGCTTAGACAGTGTATTGATTGCGAGGAGATTCCTGCTAACGGGATTAAAGTTTTTGAGATTCAATTAAGAAAAGATGCGTACAAGACCCATAATCATTAAGACGAGTTAAAGGAAATATCCAAAATTTCACCACAAAAAACGAGGTTCTGTTAACTCTTAAGCACATCGGCTAGTTTTGAAAGGGTGTTAACTATCGGTACATTAATATCATTAAATCCATAAGACATATAAGAAGTATCTCTTTGAATTTAATAGGGAGTATCATTGAGTTTTAAGGTTTTCAAACATGACAGTTTGATTATCATCGAAGTTCCTTTAACCCAAAAAGAAATTGACAAATGTCTCGAAATGGGCAAAAAAAGAACCGAGCTAGATGAGGAAGAATTAGGATGGACATATCGCCATCATGGCATGAAAAGTGAGAAAGCCCATGCAATAGGTTTTATGGGAGAACTTGCTTTTGAAAAAATTCTTGACTCTGAAGGGATAGAGTACATAAGGAACAATCCATTTGTTGAAAAATACGAAGACATTGAACAAGACTTCAGAATAGGGAATATTGAAATCGGAGTGAAAAGTGCAAATAATGATAGTTTGGAAGGTGCAACTAGATACGGTACCTTTCTTTATCCAGCCAAACAAGAGATGGGAGAATCTAAAAGGATTCTTTCTTACCCTGATTATTTAGTGCAAACAGTTGTCAGCATTAGTGAGAAAAAATGTTGGGTATGTGGATTTGTTGATGAAGAAACCATACGAAAATCACCTACAAGAATAATCGTTAGAAGACCAGCTCATAGGATACCCATTGACGAATACAAACCAATAGAAACTCTTCTTAAAGAATTGGACTGAAATCAATTTTTTGTTTCTGGTCGTAACGGATAATATCCGCTCCGCCTACTTCTCTCTTTATTAGTGGGATATATTCTGGTGAAACTTCTATCCCTACTGAACGTCTTTTCAAGGCTTTCGCAACTTTGCTTGTTGTTCCAGAACCCAAGAATGGGTCTAAAACAACCTCGCCCTCATAAGAGTACATTTTGATTAGTCTTTTCACAATAGTTTCTGGGAAAGGTGCTGGGTGGTCTTTTACGTGAGATACAGGTAACTCCCAAATGCTCCAACTCCATTCCTTAACTTCACTTACGCTTAGGGGATTGCGTCCAAAGAAAACTTCAGGTTTGTCGCCTTTCTGAAAAATGAGAATGTGTTCATGATGAATGTTTATCATTGTATTTCTAGGATATGGTTGATTTAGAAAAGAGGTCGTTCCTCTGTTCCAGATTCCTTGTATTCCTAAAGGTTTTACCCAAATGTGCTCTCGTTTATAGTGAAATCCAATATCTTCAAGCAATTGCGTGATAAGTGCTGGAATGAAATAGGATTTTTCTCCGCTAGTAAATTGCCCAACAATTACACAAAGAAATCTACCATCTTTCAGAACCTTGAAACACCCCTCAAATATTGTTTTCAAATCCTTCAAGTACACGTCAATTGATTGAGCATCAATCCTAAAATCGCTATCAGGATAATCTTTAAGGGAAAAATAGGGTGGCGAAGTAATTATCAAGTCCACAAAAGTGCGGTCAAGCTGTCCTAAAATCGTTCCAGCATCACCAATAACAATTTTGTGAACAAGGTCGGCTTCGTTTACTTTCCATGTAATAGATTCTTCAATTTTTTTCCTTTTAGCCAATCTTTCTGAAGCCAACAGTTCCTTGTATCGTTGTGATGCCTCCTTGAGGAGCTTCTTATCTTCCAAAATTACATCTTTTGCTTTTTCTACAGCTTTTTGCTCAATGCGTTTTCTTTCAGCCTCAATCCTCTTTTTAATCTCTTCCTCAGCCTTTTTCTTTGTTTCTTCTTCTAATCGTTTCTTTTCCTGCTCTATACGTCTTTCTTCCTCTTTTTCAATTTCAGCTCTGAGAACTTTTGCATCTTCGTAAGCCAAGTCGGGGTCTTCTAAACTTTTTTGTCGTATATCGTTAACTCTCTCTTCAAAATCGGAAACATTGAAACCTAACTGTTTAGCTTCTTCTAGTATTGACATTACATTATTCTTACCTCCCGACAAAAACTTCTCTACTTTTTGTCGACCTTTCTCTAGCTTTACAAGACCTGTAAGTTCTTTTTTAATCCTGTTTATCTCCCTCTTCGCACCACCAGAATCTTCTTTAATAGAAGCAGACAACTGGTTGGTTTTGGATTTGTATTGAGCTACATCCAATCCAATTTCTTCAGCTTCCTTGATTTTGCTTTTTAGACCGTTAAGTGCTTTATTTACTGCATCAATTTTCTTTTGTTTTTCCAGCGCCAGTCTAACTGCTTCATTCATAACTGCTTCTTTTGTTGGTGGTTTCCCTTCAGGTAACTTATTGTCCTCCTCTTCCTCTTCGCTCTCTTTCTTTTTGTCTTCCAGTTTTTTAGCTAGTTCTTCTGCTTCTATGTTAAAACGAGTGAAATAATTCTTAATGTAATCTCTTAATTGTTGTCGGTCTTGAAATTTTCCTTCTCGGAGCATTTTTTCTACTTCGGCTTGTTTCTTGGGATGATCTGGATAAAGGCTTGTAACAGGACCTGCGTAGGAGTAAGGAATTTGACCTTTTCCTCTTCCAATCATTGCTTGTGTTTCAGGTTCTAGCAAAAGGCATTGAATATAATTCCAGATAGTCATCTGATTTTTCTTTAGTAGTCTAGCGAGTTCTGATGTACCTCTTTTATCATAACGTCCTATTCCTTCTTTAGTAATTCCTTGTCTTAAGCCTAATAAATTTATTAGGCTAACTCTATCCATTGACTTCAATTCTTTAAGGGAGTAGTTTTTGTCTGTGTTGATGTTTACAATCCAACGACCGTAAGCCCAAGCTTTATCCATGTCTCCATGCAGTTTTTTGTATTCATCATCCTCCATTTGTAGACGGAATTTTTCTATAGGACTCAATCCTACGAGTCTTTCAACTTTAACTTTCGGTAATCCAGCAATTAATGATGCACGCCATCTTCGTTCTCCAAGAATAATCATGTTGTTCTCGTCAATTTTAATTTGCCAAATCTGGTTTTTCGTATCTCCATGATATGATTCTGCCAGTTTTTGCAGTGCTTCTTGTTCTTCTGGGCTGTCCCAATTAGGTTGACGTGGTTGGTTCGGGTCACGCTTCAAAACATTTGGATCTATATATTCGATTAGTTTACTCATCTCAATTCTCTCTTATTAGTTAAATTTCTCCAGAGTTCCTTATGGGTTTCACAATTATAACCAATTCACCCTCTTCGACTTTCAGTTTCCAGCTTAGTTTGTCTCCTGCCTTGAGATTAAACTGTTTAATTATGCTCATTGGAACGGTTGCTCTCATTGAAGTACTTTTTGTTGTCGCTGGTGTTAGTGTTGTCGTTTCTCCAATATCTTCTTCATTGGCATTCATGGTATCCACATTGATAGGTAATGCATTAGGTAACTTATAAAACTTTTTACCTAAAAATTGTCTAAAACATTTACCTAAACATTTATATATTAGGTAAGCGTATAGGTAAAATTGTAGGTAAAGCTTATGATGAGCACGCAAGAACTCCAAAAACTTCGGGAAGAAAGGGGTTTGGAGATTTTTAATAATAACAGAAATAGCATCAGAAGTGTTGATGGTATTTCTTATCGGGTTCTTTCTCAAAGCGGAAATGGTAGCTACATGGTTTCTGAGGTAGATGGTGAATGGATTTGTGAGTGTCCAGACCACAAGTTCAGGGGATTGAAATGTAAGCATGCTTGGGCTGTAGAGTTCAGCATAAAACTAAGAAAAGAAGTGCAGAAAGGTGCACTAATTCAGGAAATAACAATCTCAGAATGTGTTTATTGCCACTCTCAGGACATCAAAAAGAACGGAGTAAGGCACAACAAAAGCGGGGACCTTCAAAGGTTCATCTGTGAAAAGTGCGGAAAAACTTTCAGCATAAACATTGGGTTTGAACGCATGAAACATAATCCTCAGGCGATAACGACAGCTATGCAACTTTACTTTAGCGGAGAATCGTTAAGGAACACTCAGAAATCTCTTAGACTGTTAGGAGTGGAAGTTTCGCATAAGACGGTCTATATGTGGATTAAGAAGTATGTAGGATTAATGGAGAGATACATTGACAAGCTTAAACCTCAAGTTTCGGATACTTGGAGAGCCGATGAACTTTGGATGAAATTCAAAGGCGACATGAAATACGTCTTTGCGATTATGGATGATGAGACGAGATATTGGATTGCTCAAGAAGTTGCAGAGTCCAAATACAAACACGATGCAAGAAAGCTGTTCCAACTAGCCAAAAAGGTTACAGGGAAAAAGCCTATGACAATGATAACTGATGGACTTCCAGCCTACAATAAAGCCTGTAGGAAGGAGTTCTGGACTCTTCGTAAACCCAGAACAGAACACATACGCCACATTAAGCTTAGAGGCGATATGAACAACAACACAATGGAACGCCTGAATGGGGAAATCAGAGACAGAGAGAAGGTCATGCGAGGACTCAAGAAAGAAAATTCCCCGATTCTCAGAGGTTACAAAATTTATCACAATTTTATCAGAGAACACAGCGGACTTGGCGGAAAAACACCTGCCGAAGCATGTGGAATAACTGTCAAAGGAAAGAACAAATGGAAAACTCTGATTCAGAACGCATGTAAAGAAGAATAACCGCTTTTCTCTAAAAAAATTTATCCAGAAGCTCCAGTGCGTTCCAATCTCATATTCAATGTTCCATTGTAAAGAATTTCTTCGTAAAGAAACTGAACAAACTTGCCAAACAATTCATACATTGCATTATAGTTTGGTTCTCCTGTTTTCATCCCAGAACCTAATCCAACGCAGATTTCATTTTCAAATCCTTCTGTGCCTCCCATACTCGATGTATCGTCATTTACATCAAAACCTTGCTTTTGGAAAACACGGATAAGCTGTTGCCATTTATCTATAATTACTCCCTCATTCATCAGATGTGATTTTTCAATTTGTATCCATAACTCAGCATAAGTTTCTCCCATATCCATTCACCTGAGAATAACAGTTACGATTTTGACACTTATTTATTGTGTATAAGAATTACATAAAATGGGAGCGACATTCAGATGGAGAATAAACACAATTCTGTTGATGCTTACACACCTTATGAGACTCTTCGTGATTGTTATCAACCGAAAAGTAACAGCCCTTCAGAAAAGCTTAACCAACCGAAGAGGTAACAGAACCTGTTTTTAGAATCCATATGTGGTTTTGCTTCTCGTTTGCGTGATCAAACGATAAGAAGGCACGTAAGCGCTTTGAAGACACAATTTCTAGACATCTTGGAAAAAAATTCGTATTATAAAATAAGGAAAGAGGTAAAAAGAGGAATGTTGGGTCGATGCGATTCTATGTATTTTTTAGCTTCTGAACTTTTGCAGTTTCTTTAGAAGCTCTATATCGCCTTTGGGGTCTCCAGCGCATGTTGCAATGATGCCGTCCACGAGACCATCAAGCTTTGCTGCATATTCTACAGCATTTTCCATTTTTGTGGTTGTTGGCCATCCGATCATCTTTATTATTTCGGCATTCTTTGGTGTCCCCACCAAGAAGTATGAGTAAATCGGTTTGTTTAGACGTTTGCACTCTTTAGCTACTTGCTCCAATACTGGGAAGGATTTGTCTTCAAGCCTCATGAACATTATGAAGTCCCATGCGCTTCTAGCCCTTGCGATTGCGTCGTCTACTGAGCGTCGTGCAGTAAGTAAACAGCCTAATTTTAGGTTTTTTACGCGTACATCATTTCGCAAGAATTCTCTAGCGACTTCAGAGGATTTCAGCATCTTTATTGGTTCGCCGTAAATGGGCTTGTCACCCATGGTGAGTGCTAGACCGTCAAGACCTATGACATCTGCTGCTAAAGCTAAACCGCCCACTTCAACTGGACCTTTGTAGTGCAGTATGAATATAGGTATCACAATTTTTTCAGGATATTTTTCCTTGAGTACACAACTGACTACCGTTCCGCTTGGAGCGGGTCTACCTGCAGCGCTGTCTGTGACGTTCCATCCATCAACCAAATCTTTTGTTTCTTCGGCAAGTTTCATAAATTTTCGTGTTGGAACAAACTCGTTCAATATTTTCATCGAGGAATCATCTCAGCTAGAGAGATGAAGGGTTATATTATAAAATCTTTTCTACATTTACAGGAATACCCTTTTCGAACCTGATTAGCCAAGTCCATGTTTCAGTAAACGATGTTTTTATTACAGCGATTAAATCTTTTATCTTTCTAATAGATTAGAAGGCAGAAACGTTGCAATCTTTGGTTCCTGACGAAATTGTTCACATGTTGCGGAGACAAAAATACCATCTGGTGGGAAACCACTCGGCGGTCAAACGGTGTAGATGGCTCTATAACAGCATAGTTCAAGACAGAACATGCTACAAACAGAAATTTTATGGAATAAAGAGTCACCAGTGCCTGCAGATGACGCCATCAGTTTTTCATTGTACTCTGCGTTGCAGTTTTTGTTGGCGTGCTCAGAGTGGAGACTATGACTTGCGATGGGACGAAACTCGGTTGCCAGAGTGGGATGACCCTGAAGAGATAATTGATGGATGCATCCGAGAGCAGAAACGGATTTTGACTGGATATAAAGCAACACCCAATGCAAACCAGAAAAAACGAGTGGAAGCTCTTACCCCCAAGCATGTAGCAATAAGCCTGACAGGAGAACCCACACTCTATCCTCATCTTGACGGTTTAATCAGAGGCTTCCACAGACGAGGATTCACAACGTTTCTAGTCTCCAACGGAACAGTTCCAGAAACCCTTTCCAGTCTAAGCGAAGAACCCACACAATTATACATTTCAGTTTCAGCCTTCGATGAGAAGATGTTTTCTCAGATTTGCCGCCCAAACATTCCCGAAGCATGGGAAAAACTTAACGAAACCTTAGAGTTGCTTCCTAACTTCAAATGCCCCACCGTAATCAGGTTGACTTTGGCGCGACATCTAAACCTGAAACATCCCGAACTCTACGCTCAGCTAATCAGAAGAGCTAATCCAACTTACGTGGAGCCTAAAGCTTACATGCATGTGGGCTTTTCGAGGCTACGCATGGGCTACAGAAACATGCCAACTCAACTGGAGATCAAAGATTTTGCTGCTCAGCTAGCCAATGAAATGAGTTACAACGTTCTTGATGAAGCAGCAGAAAGCCGAGTGGTTTTGCTCAGTCGTTTGGAAAAGGCTATTAAGCATGCCTAAGCTTCAGTTTGAAACGTTTCTGGCTGTGAACGATATGTCGTTGAAAGCGATTCTGGAAAAGATTCAAGAAGAATTGACTGTAAGAGAGGAAATTCGGGAAATGGTTAACAAGGACATGCGGAAAGCAACCCGCCTCTCTAAACAAGCCATTCAAGTTACTCACCAAGAAAGATATGATGACGCTAAAGAGTTGCTTGAGGAAGCAAAGAGCCTCTTCGCCAAACTTCGGAAAAACACAAAAGATTATCAATTTCTGTTTTACAGTGGTTCTGTTGGAGCCGCCTTTGAGGAACATGCTGAAGCATACCTGTTGCTTACGTTGATTCAGGAAGACCGGTTTGCTGGTCCGGAGGAGATTGGTGTTCCTGTTACTCCTTATGTGTTGGCTTTGGGGGATGTGATTGGGGAGCTTAGACGTAAGGCTTTGGATTTGATTAGAAAAGGAGATGTGAAAGCAGCAGAGAAGAGTCTGGAGTGGATGGAGCACATCTATTCGGAGTTGACTGCTTTGGATGACGCCTACATCATTGTTAATGGTCTCAGGAGAAAAGGTGACGTTGCTAGACGGCTCATCGAAATCACCCGAGGGGACATTACCAGCGAGGTTCGAAGAAGCGCCCTAGAACGTTCCATCTCAAAGCTTGAGAAGACGATAGATAAAGAGAGACGTGAATGAAAACCCGAAGCCAGAACACTTTGGGGATAAAGAAGAGGTTGCCATTAAAAGTCGGTTCAAAGTTTTCTGCCAAAAAAGCCCATGCCATGCAGCGGCAGCTGTCGAAGAAGCTTATTTTCGAAGATACGTTGCCCGAAAATGTTGAGTTTGCGGCTGGTGTGGATGTTGCTTATCTGAGGGGTTTGTCTGTTGGTGCAGTGGCTGTTCTCGAACTCGCTTCCTTAACTCAGGTTGAAGTTCAAGTAACTCACGTTAAGACTGGCTTTCCTTACGTACCCACCTTCTTGTCCTTCAGAGAGATTCCACCCGCCTATTCAGCAATAAAAAAACTCAGCATAGAACCGGATGTTTTTTTGGTTGATGGTCAAGGCTATGCTCATCCTTATGGTCTGGGGTTTGCGTCTCATCTAGGGTTGATAGTGAACAAGCCGACTGTTGGTGTGGCGAAGAGTCTGTTGTGTGGGAAGGTGGAGGAGGTTGGAGAGCGTGGGTGGGCGCCTCTAACTATGAAAGGAGAGGTTATCGGTGCCGAGGTTGTTACAAGATCTGGAACGAAGCCAGTTTACGTCAGTGTTGGACATAAAGTGTCGTTGGAGAGGGCAGTCAAGATCGTTATGGACTGTAAGGGAAAGTATAGGATACCTGAACCGATTCGAAGAGCCCACATGTTAGCTAATGAAGAAAAAAAGAAACTTGAGAAGTCTATTCGTTGACATTTTACGATTTCTAAGTTTTTAGTTCTCGGTTAGTATGCAGTCATCGTATTCTTTTTCAAGTTTGTTCTTGTGTCCCAACTCTTCCTGCGCCAGTTTAGAGAACAGTTCACCCATCGTGGTTCCTCTCAATCCCAGAGCCAAAGTTTTGTAGTAATCATAGGTGCTCTTTTCTCGTTTCGCAGCATACACAAGAATCGCCTCATAATCCGCACCATCTGACAAAGGCGTGTCCTCCAACATGTCAACAATCTTGAGGTCCTGAACTTCACCGTGGGAACCCAGTTCAGAAATTTTGCTTTCATCCTTCATTATCTCCTCAAGTTTCTCTTTATGATGTCGCTCTTCCTCTACCAGTTCCTTGAGGAAAACTTTTGATGATGGATATTTGGCATTTTTTAATGCCATAGTGTAAAGGGCAACTGATTGTTCTTCAACCTTTACTGCAGCTTCAATAATCGCTTTCCAATTCTTTTCAGACACGACTATCCACTCCCAGAAACTTTGTTGGGTAACTTATGGAACATAAAGTTTTCGCGAATTTCCTAACAGAAAGCCGCCACCATATCATAATTTGCACAAACAGCAAGTTCTTCTGTAGAAATTGTGCGCTCCTCAACCCTGATCTCTTTCTTGGAGCATTCACCATCAACCCAATGTTTACAATCCCTTCGATCACAACTAACCTTAACCAACAACCTCAACACCCTGAAATCATGAAATAGACGACTCTTAACTAAAAGCGTTTTGTTTCCCCAAACAAAAATTCAACCGAGACTGAAGATTCACCTACTCACTGCACGTGTAATAGTCTTCAGGATTTTCAAAGATAGACTTCACGCCTTCCCGCTTCTTCTTGGAGTGGATGTTGCGCATTAGCTTCAAAACATCTTTTGGGGTGCTGAAACTTTCCGTTTTGCCGTCAGGACGTTTTCTGGTGACGCGTATACAGTTGTCTACACAGCAACTGAGCACACATGCGGTACAGTGGATGCACAAGTCTTCTTCGATGCCAATCTCGCCACCTTTCCAGTAGAGAGCATTGGTGGGACAGGCTTTCACGCACAAGTTGCACTCTATTCCTATGCAGGCTCTCATGTCAATTTCGATACTGCCCTCTTCGAAGCAATCTTCAACTCCCATCGACTCCAGAAGCTCAGCTCGCCTACTCTTCTTCTCTTCTTTCTCCTCAAAAGCCTCAGAGAGGAGATCATAAATATTCACGGCAGGGTCCTCGTTCTTTTTGGACATTTTCACCAATCTCCTCCGACGCTTCTTCCTAATTGTTTGAGTTGTAAACTTCCTATAGAATTTTCCGTATTTTTGTTAGCATAACTATGGATAAAGTTACTTATCGGATTTTCAGGGGATCAAATTTCTATACGGCATGTATATATCACTTTTTTATACAACTTCATCCAAGATCATATCCGAGCTGATTTCATGCCTTTGGTTTACGTTTTGCTGAACACCGAACCGGGTCACATGGAAAAAGTTCTAGAGGAAATAAGAGAAATCGATGGTGTAGTTGAGGCTTACATGCTTTACGGAATCTACGATATCTGCGCAAAGGTTCGAGCCGAAGAAGCTAAAGACCTCAAGGGGATAGTGCAGAAAATCCGAAGCGAAGACAACGTTACATCTACACTAAGCCTGATGGTTGTCCACTAACTAGGTATTCTGGGAAATGTAAATAGTTTTGAGCTATTGGTAGCTTTGCCACTTACTTTCAAGATTTGGATCTTGTATTGTATCCATTACGTAGTCAGCGAATTCTGCTCCAGTAGCACCATCCGACCGTCCGGTTATTTCCAGTTTCTTTTCATATTGAGTGCAGACGTCAAGAGCCATCTCAAGTTTCTTAGCTTTATCACCGAAACCAATGTGATTCAATAACATTGCAGTAGCTTTCAGCATGCTAGATGGGTCAGCGTAATCTGCTCTTCCTTCTTCAACCATCCTCGGAGCTGTTCCATGTATTGCCTCAAACATTGCATATCTCTTACCAATATTAGCACTTCCCGCAGTGCCAACTCCGCCTTGAAATTCAGCAGCTTCATCCGTGAGAATGTCTCCATAAAGATTCGGCAACGCAAACACCCTGAACTGCGTCCGCCTCTTCGGATCAACAAGTTTGGCAGTCATAATGTCAATAAACCAGTCATCCCACTCCACTTCAGGATAATCCTTAGCCACCTGCTCCGCCATGCTCAGGAATTTGCCATCAGTTGTTTTCACAACGTTTGCTTTTGTCACAATCGTTACCTTGTTAATCTTGTTTGCCTTAGCATAATTGAATGCCATTCTGATGATTCTTTCAGAACCTTGGGTGGTTATGACTTTGAAGTCAACGGCAAGGTCATCATTGACGTTTATGCCTTTGCCCCCAAGTATGTATGCTCCCTCTGTATTCTCCCTGAAGAATATCCAATCTATCCCTTCCTTAGGGACTTTTACTGGTCTGACGTTTGCAAACAAATCAAGCTGCCGTCGCATTTCGATGTTTGCGCTCTCAATATTTGGCCATGGGTCCCCCTTCTTAGGAGTGTATAGTGGAGCCTTGAGTATAACGTGGCATTTTTTGATCTCCACTAAAATCTCGTCTGGGATTGCCTTCATGACCTTAACGCGGTTTTCAATGGTCAATCCTTCGATGACTTTGAATTTAACTTTCCCATTTTTTAGTTCTTTTTTCAGCATGAACTCTAGAACGCGTTTTGCTTCCTTAGCAATATATGGACCAATCCCGTCCCCGCCAATAATTCCTATTATTATTGGCTTTAGTTTGGTGTAGTCTATCCAATCCTCTGCCTTTTTCATACGGTCTACTCGTTCAAGCTGTTCTTCCAATAAGTTTCCAAAATGTTCTTTTGCTTTTTCAATTGCTTGGTTCATTTCTTATCTTTCCATCTTTTTGCTTCTTCTTCTAATTCTTCTTTCTTCGGAGATAAATAAAGTATATCGTTCCATGGGTGCCGGTACAGCCCTGTTTTAAGGCGTTTTTGATCTAATATGTGACCCATAAATCCGATACTTCGTCCGAGCACAAACAATCCGTTTAATGCTCCAGTTTCTATGATGTCGCTGATTTCCTGTTTTGAGAATCCTAAGCTGTTCAGTAAGTCAAGGAAAAGAATTCCTACACATCCGTCCACGTTCAGAATGAGATTGTCTCTCTTTGCGGTGGTTATCTTCTCAACTTTCAGTGCGTAGTCCAAGTATTCAGTTTTTGGAAATTGCTTTCTTGCGTATTCTTTAAGCATTTCCACTCTTTTGTCCGGATTTATCACAGACTTAACACGGTGACCTATTCCGGGAATCAGAATGTTCATCGACTTCATTTCACTAACCATGTCATCCGGGTCCTTTTCCTTGTCATGGAACTTTTTGAACCAGTATGCTGCTCCGTCGATTGCTCCTCCGAATCGTGGACCAATTGTTAGAAGACCGCTTACTAAGGAGGATATGAGGTCTTTTTCTGCTCTTGCGGCTATAATGGCGTTGTGGGCACCTGATACTGCAGGACCGTGATCAGCTACTATCTGCAGAACCAGTTCAATGAAACCTCTAGCCCATTTCGGAAATTTTTTCTTGAACCATAAGAGACCAATTACCCCGCCAATTCCATAGCCCTCTTCAACGACTTCAGTTAACGGTATACCTGCATACAGGGGTTGGTCCCCTCTTTCGTCTGTGATTGTGCTGATGAAGTTGGTTGGCACCCTGATTTTTCCTTCAGCAAGAGCCGTGTTGAAATCCATAGGAAATGCCCGTGGCTTCCTATCTGGTTTTGGTTTAACTTTTCCTTTCACCAGTTTTTCAAAGGTTTGCTTAATTTTTTCACCCAAATCATCAAAGGAATCTGGAACTATGGCACCCGCTTCTTTCAGAGCCTCATTTTTTGCGTCAGCCGTTTCTAAATCCGTTCTCGCTTTTGCTCCAGCATGACCAAACTGTACACCAGTTGGGAACATTTTGGAGCATGTTCCTATACACCATGCCACCACCGGTTTTGTGATTTTTTTCTTTTTCAGTGCGTCTACGACATCGTACTCGTCTCTGCCTCCAACTTCGCCGAGGAGCACCATCATTGCCGCGTCTGAATCCTGTTCGTACCTCATTAGGTGGTCTATGAAAGTGCTGCCTGGATAAAGGTCTCCGCCAATGGCGATGCCTTCGTAGACTCCGTCGCTGTTTCGGGAAACGATGTTATTTAATTCGTTGAGCAATCCTCCTGATTTTGATACAAACGCAACGCTTCCTGGCCGGTGCAAACGAGATGCTATGATGTTGTCAATCATGCCGCCGGTGTTTCCTATTTTGAAAACTCCTCCTTTGATTGCACCAACTGTTGCTGGACCAATTATCCATTTTCCTTTCTGCTTCGCCAGTGCAACAAGCTCTTTTGTGTATCTTTCTGGAATTCCTTCAGCAATAATCGCAACTGTGCGTATGGAATCAATTTCGAAAGCTTCTTTTGTGCGGGGATAAGCTGATCTGAACGACGCGAAATTTATCATCACGTCAGCTTGGGGGTGGTTCTTTGCTGCTTCTTCTATGTTTGTGTATATTGGTAGTATGATTTCTTCTGATCCCCAGAAACATTTGTGATATCCGCCTCTTGTTGGATTAACAATTGCCACAATACTGGGGGTCTCCCTTTCACACACATAGTCGAAGTCAAGCATCCTTTGGATGGCTCTTTGCTGAAGTCCAAAAATTATTGCCTGCGTGTTTTTGTCAAACAATCTGTAATTTTCCATTTTTTATCACATGCCCGCTCTTTTCTTGAGTCCCATTGGAACTATCGATGTCATGTGTGCTTCAGGTCCAAACACTTGGATTGGAACGCCAAGGGTTTTGCCGAGTTTTTTCATGTTCTCTAGTCCTACTTGGTAGTTTGGTCCGCCCCTTCGGACGAAAATCTCAACTTTGTTGTCTATGAGTTTTTGTTTGTATTCTTTCAAGGCTTTTATTATGCCTGTGAAAGTTTTGGCGACGTCAGTGAAGTTTGCGATTCCGCCTCCAATGAGCAGGATTTTTCCTTTCGGGTTTTTTTCTCTAGTCATGAGGTCGAGGATGGTTTTGGCGTATTGGTAGGTTTCGTCTGTGGATGGATTTCCGCTGTATTCTCCATAATTGGCTAGTTCATCTTTGAAACCTAAGTCGAAAACAGTGTCTGTGTAAACAACGCTGGCGCCGCCGCCGGCAACCATCGTCCAGACTCTGCCTTTTGGATTCAGCACAGTTAGTTTCAAGGAGGCGCCGCTTTTTTCATCCAGTTCCTTGATTGATTTCTCTTCTTTGGTGAGTCCTCTTCCGAAAGGCGCTGGGAATTCTATGTCTCCCCATTTCTTTCCGCACACGAATTGGGCTGTGTCGTCGAGGCGTGCAACCGTGTCTAATGGTATGATGCCCTTTTTGGTTATTGTTAGTGGATTTATTTCGAAATATGCGTAACCGAGGTCAACGTAAAACTTGAATAACCCTTTGATGAACTGGGTAACCATGTCTTTTTCTTCTTCAGGAACGTCGCTGGGCAGTTTTCCTTTTATCTCAACGTCGTCAATGCTGGAGAGGATCGGGACTTGTATGGTGACAACCGTGTCCCAAACTTCTTCGATGTCTACTCCTCCATGAGCCGAGAAATAGATGGCATCGCCTTCCCTGTTGCTGGTTATGGCGATATAATATTCTTTGTTTTTGTCGTGGGGAACAAAGGGTTCAATTAGAAAGTGGGTGAGCTTGTCCGTAACTTTTCCTATCGTGACATCCCTGTTCACCCGCTCATTTAACCACTTCTTTGCTTCTTCAAAGGTGGCGTTGAGAAGTATGAGCTTGTGTTTCCCTCTTTTTCCAATCAATTGATCCGGCTTGACCACCAACTTCTCATTTTTCAACCAAGGATTCTGTTTGGCAAGATCATCCAATGTCGTTTGCGGATCAATCAACGCTATTTTTCCATCATATTTCTCAAGGCCTTTGAAATATTCAGACCAGTATTTTGCCATCATCTTTTTTCCATGATATTCACGTATGCCCCTTTGAGCCAATTTTTACGCCTCCGTCAATTCCTTTTAATCGGTTTATTTGTTTTTTATGTAGGAAAGCATTCCACCTGCTAGGAGGATATTCCGCTGCCTTTCTGACAGTTCATAGTTTACCTCAAACTCTTTTCCTTTTGTAAGATTCTTCATGATCAGCGGCTTATTCTTTGATATTACTTCTCTAATGTTGGGAATCTCAATTTCGTCTCCAGACTCTATTCCGTCGTAGTCAGCTTCTGTTTTGAAAGTCAAGGGAACTATTCCGAAATTGATCAGATTCGCCGAATGTATTCTCTCAAAAGATTTAGCGATGACCGCTTTCACTCCCAAAAACATTGGGCACAAGGCTGCGTGCTCCCTTGAAGAACCTTGACCATAACTTAATCCTCCTATGATGACGTTGTGTTTTCCTTCGTCTCTGTATTTTACGGCTCTTTTGTAGAATGTATCATCCACCACTTCAAACACGAACTCGGAATATTTGGGCACGTTAGACCGATACTTCATTCTGCTTCCAGCGGGGATTATGTGGTCTGTAGTGACTTTGTCTCCCACTTTGATTGTGACGACTCCAGAGATGTTGGCTGGCATCGGAGGATTAGATGGTGGTTCTCCAATGTTTGGACCACGGTATATCTGAATCTTCTCCGGTGTTTTTGAAGGGTAAATAATCATGCTGTCGTCTATGTAGAATTTGTCAGGCATCTCCACTTGAGGATATTCCATTCCAAGTTCTCTCGGGTCTGTCA
This sequence comes from uncultured Candidatus Bathyarchaeia archaeon, assembly GCA_964618695.1. Taxonomy (GTDB): domain Archaea; phylum Thermoproteota; class Bathyarchaeia; order Bathyarchaeales; family Bathyarchaeaceae; genus Bathyarchaeum. The sequence goes on from CAZUDX010000006.1 coordinate 73,950, forward strand.
TTTCTCCTGTGATGACTGCTGCTGCAGCTGTTTCAGGGCTTGTCAAATATAGGTTTGCGCTTTTGGTTCCGGAACGACCAAAGAAATTCCTGTTGGATGTACGGATTGACACTGCTTCTGTTTGGGGCGATTGGCTGTTTCCGATGCAGAATCCGCAGACAGGTTCTGTGATTCTGGCTCCAGTGGAATACAGGTCTGCTAACACGCCTTCCCTAGCGAGGTTCTCGATTACCTGTTTTGAACCTGGAGAAATAACTAAGCTGACAGACGGATGGACTTTTTTGCCTTTCAATATTTTTGCCACTGTCATCAGGTCTTTGTATGAAGAGTTTGTGCAGCTTCCCATACAGACTTGGTTTACTTTCATTCCGCTCAGTTCTTTCACTGTCTTGATGTTTCCGGGGCTATGTGGATAAGCCACTAGTGGGACTATCTCGCTCAGGTCAATGTCAACTACCTTATCGTATTCAGCGTCTTCATCCGCTTTGACTTCAACCCAATCCTCTTCTCTGCCCTGAGCTTTCAGAAACTTTTTCGTAATTTCGTCAGATGGAAACACAGAAGTGGTGACTCCACATTCTGCTCCCATATTTGTGATTGTTGCTCTCTCAGGAACAGAAAGAGTCTTCGCCCCTTTACCACCATATTCAAACACGCTGCCAACGTTACCTTTTGTGGTGAAAACTTCCAAAACCTTCAGAACCACATCTTTTGCAGAAACCCACGGTTTCAGTTTTCCCTTCAAATTGATTTTTGTGACCTTTGGGCATGTGAGATAGAATGGCTCGCCTCCCATGGCAACAGCTACATCCAATCCTCCAGCTCCAATGCCAATCATCCCTATTCCACCTGCAGTAGGTGTGTGGCTGTCAGATCCTAGCAGTGTTTTTCCGGGTTTTCCAAACCGTTCAAGGTGAACTTGGTGACAGATCCCGTTTCCTGCTCTTGACAATAATATCCCGTATTTGGTTGCGATTGACTGGAGATAGCGGTGGTCATCTGCGTTTTCAAAGCCCACTTGGATTGTGTTGTGGTCTATGTAGCTCACAGAAAGTTCAGTTTTGACTTTTGACATTCCCATTGCCTCAAATTGAAGGTAGGCCATGGTTCCAGTTGCGTCTTGGGTCAAAGTCTGATCTATTTTTATTGCTATTTCTTTTCCAGGGTCAAATTTTCCCTCTACTATGTGGTCTTCCAATATTTTTTGGGTTATACTCTTTCCCATACACGTTTTCTCCTTTCCCATTTTGTTCATTCTTTAATGTGGATATTCCGATGCTAAAAGCCTCTTATCTCATACTATTTCTCCTATAAAACATTACCGAAGAACGTCCTTTAGTGTAATTTCGCAATCATTTCCATGTCTGCAACTTGATAATAGCATCTTCTAGCATACTTTCTGTCTTCAGCAGCATCCACTAATCTCGTCTATAGTGAAAGAGAATTCTATTCAGTTGTTAACCTGCATGTTACGTATTTATTTCTGAACGAACCCTTACAAAACAGAGCGTAGTGTCACTCGTGATGTAAAGTGGCTGGCAAATACAAGGCGGTTGCAATTAAAACCCGATACTGGAGTCCGGGAGAAGACTATATCACACAAGCAGTGAGGGCGATAGAAGGCAGAGTAGAGAACGGAGATTTTGTTACAGTCTCTGAAAAAGCAATCTCCACGGCACTGGGCAACCTAGTTGACGAAAAAAAAGTTGAAGCAAGCCAACTGTCACGTTTTCTGGCAAGATATTGGATGCGTTTTGTCTGGCCCTACATTCTTGGGTCATTATGTCACCTGAGAAAGGAGACCATCAGTTTTCTTAGATCATACCCAACTGAAGAGGGAAGTCGCCACAAGCAGCTAGCCTTAACTCACGGCGGTTTTCTGCAAGCCCTAATGCATGGGTCAGAAGGCGCAATAGACGGAAGCAACCTGCCCTACTCCTATGTCAGCCTTCCCTTGGAAAACGCCCAAGAGGTTGCCGAAGAGCTGCGGACGCGAGTCGAGTCTGAACTTGGAAAACGTGTGACCGTTGTTATTGTGGACACTGACAAAACTTACTCGCTACGTGGTTTCCATTTTACTCCTCGCCCAAAACCCTTCAAAGGAATACATTCGTGCGGAGGATTCCTAGCCTACGTGGCTGGAAGGGCGTTTAAGTTAGAGCGGAGAGCAACTCCCTTAGCTGTTGCTGGTTCCAATATAACAACCGAAGAGGCTCTTGAGGTTGCTAAAATAGCTAACCGAACACGGGGAACTGGGGCTGGTCGAACTGTTTGGGACATGGCAGAAACATTCAACGTTAACCTGACGGGCGTAACTTGGAAGATGCTTGAAAGCGTGGAGCACCGCCCCATAGTAATTATAAGACCCCAACGCAAATGAGAGATTAACTTAAAAATCATTAAGTTTAGGCGATGAGAAAAATGACCTCAATCGTTGAGCAGATGCATACTTTTTTCGAACCGCGGGCAGTAGCGGTTATAGGCGCCTCCCGCAGAACCATGAAGGCTGGTCACGTCATCTTCAAAAACTTCGTTATCAACAAGCGAAGAAACCTCTTCAAAGCAAATCTCTACCCCATCAACCCTAACGAGAAAAGCATCTTAGGCTTCCCTTGCTATCCCTCAGTAACCGAAGTAGAGGAAGAGGTCGATCTAGTTGTCATAGTTGTTCCAGCCAAAATTGTTCCACAAGTCATGCAGGAAGCAGCCACAAAAGGTGTTAAAGCAGCTGTAATAATCACTGCTGGTTTCAGCGAAGTTGGGAACCACAAACTGGAGGAAGAAGTAACCGCGATAGCCAAAAAAGCGGGAATTCGGGTTCTCGGTCCCAACTGTTTGGGCGTTTATAATTCTCAAACTGGCGTAGACATGCTATTTCTTCCTGAAACGAAGACCCTCACTACGGGAGACGAAGTGGTTGCTACTCCCCGTCCCATGTCAGGTCCAATAGCAGTGGTAACCCAGAGCGGTGCCTTCGGCGCTGCAGCTCTAGACTATTTGTCTGGGAAAGAGATGGGAGTAAGCAAGTTTGTAAGCTTTGGAAACAAAGCAGATGTCACTGCGTCGGAGATGCTCACTTATCTTTTGCATGACAACAGGACTCAGGTGATTCTCTTCTACTCAGAGAGCATAGATAATGGAAGAGAGTTCATGGAAGTTGCGAAGACAGTTACACAGAAGAAACCTGTTATTGCTTTGAAAGTGGGGAAGACGGAGGCGGGAGCTAGAGCAGCCGCGTCCCACACAGGGTCTATGGCTGGTTCGGACAGAATCTACGCTAGTGCTTTCAAGCAAGTCGGTGTTCTAAGAGCCAGAGATTTTGAGGAGTTTTTTGACATGGGTAAAGCCTTGGCTTTTCAGCCTCCAGTTGCTGGAAACAATGTTGCTGTGATTACGGATGCTGGAGGACCGGGAATAATGGCTGTTGACGAGTGTGTGGCTCAGGGACTGAACGTGAAAAGGTTTTCTGAAGAGACAATTGAAAAGTTTGAGGAGCTTAAGAGGGAGGGAAAGATTCCGCGTTTTGCGACAAACTATAATCCTGTTGACCTCACGGGTTCTGTGACTTCTGAAATGTTTGAGAATGGTACACGCATTCTTCTCGAAGACCCTGAAATTGACGGCGTCATTGTTTTGGGTTTGCATCATCTTCCAGCGTTAGATGAGGATTTCGTTGACCGTGTGGCAAAACTAACAAAAAATTCTAACAAAGCTGTTGTTGCTTGTGACGTAGGCGAAACTGAGATGGCTCTTCATATACGTTCAAGATTTGAGAAGCTGGGGATTCCTGCCTATTTCTCGCCTGAGGATGCGGCTAGAGGCATGGCTGCCCTCGTCAATTACGGTCTCTACTTGAAGAAGTGTGGACGTTTTGACGAGTACTTGGAGTCGTTCATGAGCCGATCAAAAAGAAGGTAGTCTTGCTAGCTTAGCTGTGATAAAACTTTTGTTGAAAGAAGGAAGTTTACTTCTGTTCTTTTAGCCATTGAGCAACCTTTTGGAAGAGTGGGCTTGTGGACATGTTTATGACGGGAACCATGATTCTTTCTTTGGTTTCAATTATTGTTTTGTATTCTGGCATGAGGGCGTAACTTACGAAAGCCCAGAAAACCTTTTTTTCTTCGATGAGCGCCTTTGCTGCAACCTCGGTTGATGTGGGTAACGGGTAGTAGATGAAGACAACTCCTTTTGCCCAGTAGACTCCTGTAGTTTTTCCTCCAACAGCGATGCTTGCGAAACGTGCCAAGTCATCGACAGTTTTGAAGCGGGTGTGCTCCATTACAACGATTTCTTTAAAGGATTCACCTTTAACAACTGGACCTTCCATAAATCAAACTTCCACAACACATTCTCACGTAGACACCATAATAAGAATTTTGGGTAACAACACGCTTGCTCTAGAAGGTACGAATTGGCATTGCATTTTATTAGAGAATCCAAAAAAGGACAATGTAATACTTATCCTCTGCTATGCTGGGGCTGCTTTTGCGGGAATCTTCAGTCTTTTTTCGATTTCTTTTGCGAAGATTCTTGCAGCTTCGGACCTGTGGCTATCTGTTATAACCTGTTTTGGGTTGCATCTTTCCACGTACTGAAGCAGTTCATTGAAGTCGGAGTGGTCGCTTAAGGCAACAGTGTATTCTCCTTCTCCAACTCTTCGGCACGGCTTCCCAAACTGCCAACCACTCGCATAAATCCGCAAAGCCTCGCCTCCAACCCTTTTCCGAGAATACAAGTGATGGAAGGCAACACAAGAATCGCGTTGACCCAGCATCGTCTGAGCCTTTTCTCCATCAAAGGGCAGGAGGTTTCTTCCAAGTTTCATTCCGTGCTTCTCGCAAACCTTCGAAACCCTGAAAATCTTTTCTGGAACAATAAAAGGCGTCTTTATCTTTGCTTCATACAATATTCGCATCATCTTCTGAAGCTTACCATGATACCCAAAAACGTAGACGGGACCCCGCTTCAACCCCTGCTCCACCAAAGAAACAAGGATGCCCTCAGCCATCATCCCGAAGGGTCTAACCCGAACAGGGTCTCCATAGGTGGCTTCCATAACCAAAATGTCCGCCTCAACCAAGGGAGTCCTAGAAAACCTGAAGTCACTAGTGTAAAGTATCCGTGTCTCTTCCTTATCCTCCACAAGAACTTGCGCAGTTCCCAAAATATGATCTGCATAATGGAGAGACAATCGCTCATCTTGATAAGTTAAGTTTTCTCCGTAGTCAAGAGTTTTCACGTTTCCCCTTGACAGAAAGCGGGAGCCCTTCAAGGCGTCTATCAGGTCACGGGTAGCGGGAGTCATCACAGCTACTTCGCAGTTCTTTAAACTCTTTCCCAAACCCATCATGTGGTCAGCATGGGCATGAGTGACCACTCTTATTGGTCTGCCTTCATCGTAGGCGTCACATGCGACATGTTTTCCTAAAAGAACTGCGCCCAAATTTGTTACCGTAGCTTTCGTCAGCTTATGCAACGCCTCCGCCCATCTTCAGTTTCTTCGACCATTAGAACGCCTAGTATTTCATGTTGAAGCTTTTAAACAATTCTTAAAATTCTTCTGAACGAATTTAAACACAGCCCTCTTTTGTGCAAAACTCACATTGGCAGTTTTGAATGTTTGCTGGGGTCTCGGGGTCCTTGCCTTGGGGAAAAAATTGAGAAAACCCCCTCACGTTTTTGCTAACGTTAGATCCCGTAGACCCTCTCAGCCTTTCCAACAATCCTACATTCTTCTCAGTTTTAGTCAACGACTGTTCGAAATTAAAAAAAAGAAAGGGGTTTAAGCGAATTAACTTCGCTTTTTGAGTAGCCAAAAGACAGCTACAACTACAACAGCAACAACTACTGCTATGCCTGTCATGGCGCCTAGGGATGTGAGGCTCAAAGCCGCATCAGCTCCTGCTGCTCCTTCGGCTCCTTGCGGTCCAGTGGCTCCTTGTGGTCCTGTAGCTCCCTGTGCTCCAGTTGGTCCTGCAGCTCCTTGTGGTCCTGCTGGTCCAGCTTCTCCTTGAGGAAACAGATCAGATGAATCCACTGTTAGGTATGTTGTGTCGAATGAGCTTCCGTAAGAGGCGCTTCCCGCAAATTCTGCCATGATGAAGTAGTCGCCTGGAACTGGTGGTGTCCAGCTTATGCCGAAGTTGCCGGCTATGTCGCTTGTGACTGTGCCTATGTCTTGGTAGTTGCCGTTTGGGTCAATGGCATACACTTTCACTGGTACTCCTTGTGCACTGCCGGGCATTGGCTGCTGCATATACATGTATTCCATCCATGCGCTCATGTCTGCGTCAGACATGGCTGGAGTGCCTTCCGCACCTGGAGACTGATCCGTGACTGTGCCTTCTATCACTACGCTGCATCCTTCTATCGGAGCTTTGGGTGATACTGTTACTGTTGTTTTGCTTGGTCCCTTGCCGTAACAGTAAATCTGATTGTCATAAAAGTTGAGGCTAACGATGTAACCGTCTGCGATAACTGTGTTTGATTCGCTGGAAGACATTCCGGCTCCCCAGTTGTTTATTTTCCATATTTCCGTTCCATCAGTGGCATTAATGCAGCGTATGTATGAGCCACGCCATAGGGGTTGAGTTGGTGAGTGTTCACTAGAGGTGGTGTAGATTTTGCCGTCTGCAATGCAGGCTATGCCGACGGGGAAACTGCCATAGGGGGATTCCCATCCCTCTTGTGCGGCCGTGTATGTCCATACGATATCTCCTGTTGTAATGTTGTAGGCTACTATATCTCCAGCGTAGCTACCACATGATAGGAGTTTGCCGTCATAGACGTTATATTCCATGCCGTAGAAGTTCATTGCTGGTTCGGGTTCAGTTGGACCCCATATTTGTTCTCCAGTTGTCAAATCGTAACCCCAGCGTTCCAATGTCATGTCTTGACTGAAGAGAAATACGTTATATTCTGGAACCACAACTGGTCCACTCATGCCTCTTGCGCCAAACATGCCGCCGCTAACTTCCGCTGGTACTTCTGAGTATGGTGGAGTGTAGGTGATGTTCCACAGTAGTGTTCCTTCTTCTCCTGGTGCTAGACTCAAAGCCCACAAATTACCGAGAACTAATGGTTGGTCTACTTGGTTGTTGCCTGATGTTCCGCCGATTGCGTATTCACCCTCACGAACTGCTAGGAGACTGCCCTGCATCTCTGGTATTGAGACGTTCAGTGAATATCCATGGATGCCGTCGAACGTTCGGTTTAGCTCAGGTCGCCACATCCAATATTCATTGCTACTCCACGTATCTCTGTACCAGATGGCTTGGCTTGTGTTCCAGCACTGCAAATAGTATGGAGGTGTGTCTGGGAAGAACGGACCCATTGGATTCGGTGTACCTACAATATTGTATGTTAGTATGCTTCCATCTTTGCCATAGATAGGTATACTGGATTGGAACCAGAAAGTGGAACCAACTCCGGCCCAAGATGGCACATTGTTTATGCTGCACATGTAGTTTCCTGTTTCTGCGTCATACATTTGCCATTCGCTAGGACCGACGGCCATAAAACCACCACCGCCTGCGCTCCATATGTATGGGAAGCCTCCGTGCTGGTTAGGTGAACTATAGTCGTATATCTGGCCAAAGGACAGTCTGCCGCCTGGGATACTTCCTGAAGATGCAAAGGCGCCGCCAGCTCCCGTTACTGGACCACTAGAATTGTGGAACCACAACTCTTCTCCTGTATACAGGTCAAGGACACGGTAGCCTTCTCTTGGCTGAGATTGAATGTTGTAGTAGACTCTTCCGTTGAGGACTATCGGAGGGATGAAACCTATTCCTTCATAGTGTGCTGTTTGGTAACCTATATCACCAAATCTGGCGTCCATGATGCCTCCAGCCCACATCGGCGTCGCCCACAATATGTGAGCGCTCTCTGGTCCTGTACCCCAACCAAATTTAGTGGTTGGGCCATTAGTTTGCATGGCCAAACCGCCAAGCCAGTTTCCTGCAAGCACATACCAATCCCTGTTCATAGCATTTATTGGACGTTCCCAGTAATCTGATGTGACCGGAGTGGCTGGCCATGACTCTACCGCGTCTGTCTGTACAGTGAGGGTTACAGGTTCGCTTGAACTTGCTAGATAAATATCGCCAACGGTGTCAGGATTACTTATTGTGCTACCCGGTAGTACAGGCAACCCAGTTATTGTGTGTTCCTGAAATTCAGCCACGATAGTATATTCGCCCACTTCAGTAGGTGTGTATATAGCCCATCCTCCTCCAACTGGATCGGACGTATACGGCCCTAGAGTCTCTTGTCCGCTAGGAGTTGTGACGTCTAAATAGAACGTCCACCTGTCACCTGAAGCACCCAGTGCGGTGGGAGGTATTGAGTTACACCAAAAGACAAATACCACGTCCTGATTGACACCTATGGGATTAGGAGCAGCAATAGTAAGGTAACACCATGTTGGAACTTCCCATGGAGGATCATGTGCGTTGACAACGGGTAAAGCAACCACCATCAAAGTAAGAGTTAACAACAGAACGAAAGCAATAGCTGTAGCTTTAGATTTTTTTTCCATTTTTTTTTCCCCCAATTTTTTTCCGCGGCTTCTATATTTGTAAATAAAATCTACTTAAGCATTTCCTATACACGGGTATCAAGTTGTTTGCTTGATTATATTTTATGAAATCAAGGTGAATATCATTCAAAAAAATGGATTGACTCCTGAATCTTAATGGTGAATACTTCCATAGCACAAGCCTAGGTTACTACTCTATCTTCTCTCAACTCGTAATGTTTATTCTTCACAGATTTTTTTGTTGGTAGAATGCAGATTAGCCCAGAAATTTCATTTCATCTGGTTATTCTTCAGATCTGCGCATGCAGTCCAAGATTCTTTTGCAAACTAAACACTCTTGAGGGATGGGAGCGCCTGTTGGTCGGTTGCCCAAATATCCGAAGACTTGGGGGCAATCTGAAGTTTTTTTCTCTTTTTGTTGATTTGCGTTAGAGCTGAGAATTATGTCTTCAACTTTCTTCAATAATTGAGAGTCACCATCATTAGCTTTTTCCATGTTTTCGTTTCTGTCTGTGAGTTCTTGGTTAACCGTGGCTTTTGGTTCCAGTTTGGTAAAGCAGTGGGGACAAGCGTCATATTGTTCTGGTGGTGTGACGGATAGGTTGGTGAGGCGAATGGGTTCCTGAATTTCCCTTCGACATCTTGGATTTTGGCAAACAAATGCTAAGGACTCTTCCGGCAATCTTATCGCTTCTCAAGTTTTCTTGTTAGACTCTGATTGGTACAAGATATATAGGCTTAATGAATTCAAAATCTGGACACTAAATCTCCTGAAAAATCACCCATTTTCTGTTTTACTCCAGTTTTTAAGTCTTTTTAATATTTTGTGTCCTATTCTCTGGCGCCATCATTACGACTTTCAAAAATTTTTAACTCTTGGTTATCCATATTCAAGATTAACTTTAAACCAATGGGAAATGGATAGGTCAATCTCTGTATAAATTTAAATCATTGGTAGTCTCTAAGTTTTTGTTTGAGGAGTACGATCGTCAAGTTCAAGAGCCTTCATTTATGGTGAAAAAGAATGGTTTTGAGAGTTTTCAACACTATGAGCGGAAAGATGGAAGAGTTCAAGCCACTGCGGAATAAGCATGTGGGAATCTATGTTTGTGGACCTACAGTTTACGACTGGGCACATCTAGGTCACGCCAGAACATACGTCGCCTTCGACGTCATCGTCCGCTGGCTAGAATTCAAAGGCTACTCAGTCTTCTACGTCCAGAACATAACAGACGTAGGTCACCTAACCCAAGATACAGCCGAAGACAAAATCGTGAAGAAAGCAAAAGAAACGAAAATTGAACCGATGCAACTGGTGGAAGTTTACATGCGAGAATACTTCCGAGACCTCGATTCGTTAGGCGTCAAAAGACCCGACATCTCCCCCAGAGCCACAGGCCACCTAATCGACATGATTGAAGCAATCCAGTCCTTGTTAAAGAAGGGATACGCCTATGAAGTTAACGGAAACGTGTTCTTCGACGTATCCAAACTGGATGACTACGGTAAACTCTCGAAAATCAAACTTGAAGCAATGCTTGAAGGCTCCAGATTCGAGGTTCACCCAGACAAAAAGAACCCAAGAGACTTCGCCCTGTGGAAGAGAGCGGAGAAAGACACTATTCTTAAGTGGTGGAGTCCATGGGGCACCGGTTTCCCCGGTTGGCACATCGAATGTGCAATCATGGGATTGAAGTATCTGGGAGAACAGTTTGACATTCACGGTGGCGCCCGTGACCTGATTTTTCCGCATCATGAGAATGAGATTGCTCAGAGTGAAGCTGTGACTGGACAGAAGCCTTTCGTCAAATATTGGCTTCACACTGGTTTTCTCACCATAAACGGGGAGAAGATGGCGAAATCATTGGGGAATTATGTTACAGTGAGGGATGCCCTAGAAAAGTATGATGCTGAGGCTATCAGACTCTTCGTGTTGTCCACCCACTACAGGAACGAGATAGATTTCACTGACAAGAAACTCAAAGACGCCGAAGCCAACTTGAAGCGGCTCTACAACACTTTGGATGCCTTGGGAGAAGCAATGGAAGTTTCGGTTAAGCAGGAGCTGACTGGAGGAGAGAAAAAATTTGAGGCGAAAGTTGAGACGCTGAGAAACGAATTCGTGGAGGCTATGGACGACGATTTTAACACTCCAAGAGCGTTGGCTGCTCTCTTTGACTTGTCCAAGGAGATTAACAAGTTTCTGGACGAACAGGGAAAAGTGAACGGTAAACTTCTGGAAAAGGTCCATAACGAATTTTCAGAGTTGGGAAAGGCGTTGGGTCTATTTCAGAAAGAAAAAACCAGAGAGATCGGGGAGAAGATTGCTGATGACTTGGTGAAGCTTCTATTTGATTTAAGAGAGGAGCTTCGTAAAAAGGGAGAGTACGAGTTGTCGGATGAGATCAGGGCTAGGATGAAGAAGTTGGGTTTGGTGATAGAGGATACTGCTGAGGGCCCCAAGTGGAAACTGAGTTAAAAGATTTCTTTGATTCCGTTATTATTCGTTTCAGTGGTGAGCTGTGGCTCAAGAAAGTTTGGACCAGAAGGCAATACGAGAAACAACTGGTTAGAAACCTGAAGAAGACGTTAAAGCATTATGAGGTTCCTTACAGCCAGCTTGTTCGTAGGCATGGGAGGTTTTATCTGAAAACTAATTCAGCAACTGAAGCGGCACACCATCTAGCACGCGTTTTCGGAGTCTCCTCTGTTTCTCCTGCTTTGGAAGCCTCCTCTGACCTTGATGACTTATTGGACAAGAGCATGTTCTTGGCAGGTAAGGTTCTGGAGAAGGGGAACAGTTTTGCTGTTAAATGTAAACGGGTTGGCAAACAAAGCTACTCCAGCGCTGATGTTCGAAAACTGTTGGGTCAGCGAGTTCTTGACGAGTTGGGTAAGACGCTGGATTTGAAGGTTGATTTGGGTAATCCCGACGTGACTTTGGGTGTTGAGGTGCGAGATGATGAAGTCTTCGTTTACTCTGAGGAGATAGAGGGGGTTGGAGGCATGCCTCTTGGCACTCAACCCAAACTCGTTGGGTTGTTTAGTGGGGGAATTGATTCGGCGGTGGCGTCTTGGCTGGTCATGAAGAGAGGCTGCCCAGTAATACCCGTTTATTTCGACAATTCGCCTTTCACTGATGAAACCACAACGGAACGAACTTTACAAGTCGCTGAGGTGCTGCATAGTTGGGCGATTGGATTTCCCAGAAAGGTCTACGTGGTTCAGAATGGCGAAAATCTGAAGCAAATCATGAAAACCAACAGGAAATACTCCTGTTTGTTGTGTAAACGGATGATGTATCGGATCGCTGAGCGCTTGGCAGAAAAGTTTAGGGCTGAAGGAATTGTCACTGGAGAGGCTATTGGCGAACAGGCCAGCCAAACCCTAACTAACTTGAGGGTGCTGAATGACGCTGTGGAGAAGTTTCCCGTTCACAGGCCTCTGCTGGGTTTTGACAAGCCAGAAACCGAAGCGTTAGCGAGGAAGATTGGAACATACAATGTTTCAAGCAGGAAGGCGGGAGCATGCACAGCAGTTCCTTACCAGCCATCCACAAAAGCAAAATTGGAAGAAGTGAAGAAAGCAGAAGAAAAACTAAACATAAAAGAAATGATAGAAAAATCGTTGGAATCTATCAAAATTGTCGAAATGTGAATTTTTACAGAAATGTGGGTCAACGGATTTTTTTTGTAATGTCAGCGCGAAGGTACTCGTAAACTCTAAGCAGTTCCGGTTGAAAATGGAGTATGTCAGTTAAAGTCATTAGTCCAACTAAATCTCCGTTTTGGGCTATTGGAAGTTTCTTAATCTTCTTCTTAATCATCAAGTTTACAGCTTCTTCGAGTTTCATTTCCGGTGTTCCAACAATAAGAGGCTTAGACATAATCATATCAACTGTAGTTTTTTCGGGGTCTTTTGACGTAAGTAGGACGCGTGTTAGCATGTCCCGTTCGGTCACGATTCCTGCGGGTTTCCCGTTACTCACAACCACTAAGCTGCCAATCCCGTGGCTGTTCATCAGTTTCACTGCCTGCTCGATGGTTGTTTTTTCTTTCACTGATACTATATTGGGCACCATGATGTCTTTAATTCTTACCGACATGGTCACTTCATCTTCCTGTGTTTTTCTTTTAAGGAACGACACAAATATCTTATGTATCACGATTTAATAAATGCTGCGTCTTATCAAACACCAACAAACATAACACATACAACAGAAACACGTATCGTTAGACCGCCTGTAAATCATTAAAATCTAATTTGCGGACTCTTTTTATTTCAGCTTAGTAATCCATTGAACAGAAAAAGGGATTACTGAATGACTATTATAATTGATGATGCGGGAAGCGGCGACCTGCTTTTCGGCGTTGTTATTGGAGCATTCCGCGATTCAACCCGCGAATTCAGATACGGTGTTATTGACGTCAAATATTTTAAAGCCAAATTTTTTTCCAGAAAAACCTACCTAAAACAATGTTCAAAGATTGTGTCTAAGCTGCTTGCGAAGATGAAACCAAAATCAGAGGAAGAGATTCACATTTGTCAGGGTTACATCTTTGATGATGTTATCGAGAAGCTGAAAAGAAAATATGGCGAGGATAAGATTCGTCGAATTAAGGTTACGGGGGAGACGCAGGACCTTGTTGAAGTTGCTTATCTTGATGAACTGAGGAATTTAGGTTACGAACCTCTTGAGGAAAGGGAGAACAAAAGGGCGGAAAGCTTTTTTCATATGATGCGCTGGCTGAAGAAGAACCCAGATATGTTGAAATATGCAAAAACTGGTTGGCCACGATTGAAAAGGTACAAACTTTTCAGGACATAAAATAGGTGCACTCGTTCTGTTCCCCTTTCGCTGTCGTTTTTGGTTGGAAGATTAAATTTTCGCCCAAAACCTAGTAGGAATATTAATTAGTAAGATATACTATAACTGTGTGGGGGAATTCTTTGAGCTACGGACCAGTCGGTAAAGCAATCGAAGTATTCATTGCAAAACCACTAATCATTCTAATTTCGCTTTACATGCTGGCTAGTGCTATTGATCCATTACTCCAACTTAACAACCAGACTTTCAAGATAATCTTTACTTTAGCGGGAGGATTCCCCACCCTCCTTTTTTTCTTCAAAACCGAAAGACGCAAGCTGCAAAACTGATAGGTTGAAAAAAGGATAACCGTTTAAGTCAGGGGTTAAAATTTAGTTTGTCTTTGGTTATTTTTGGAACTCAAGGATGAGATAAACTCCTTAAGTGCTCTGGTGCATTAGTTGTTTATCTATGTCAGCTGTTGATCTTGCTGTTGGAGTGATTCGTTCTCTTGAGCCTGAGGACATTCAGATACTGCAGGTCATCGAAGAACAAATGAAAAACTATGAACACGCACCAAAAGAAGTCATCCACAAACAATCCGAACTGGCACCCCAAGAAATAGACTACCGACTCCCCAACCTCATAAAAAAAAGCTTGGTTCAAGGCTGGCGAGGACCATATGTAGGTTATAGCCTCACAACAGCGGGCTATGACACCCTAGCAATAAACACTCTAGTTGAAAAAGACGTAATCGAAGCCTTCGGCAAACCCTTAGGCGTAGGAAAAGAATCAGACGTCTACGATGCCCTCACACCAACAAAACAGCAAGTGGCAATAAAATTTCACCGCCTAGGACGAACCAGCTTCAAACAAACCAAACGCAAACGAAGCTACACCATCAAATACAGCTACACGCCAGACTGGCACCACCAATCCAGAATCGCAGCCAAAAAAGAATACAAAGCCCTTAAACTCCTCTATCCAAAAGGAGTAGCAGTTCCAAAACCCATCAAACAGACCCGCCATGTTATAGTCATGAGCATGATAGAAGGCGCAGAACTATACCACCACCCAAAAATGCAGAACCCCCAAGCGGTCCTAAACGAAATTTTAGCCAACATCAAGAAAGCTTACCGAGACGCCCACATAATCCACGGAGACCTCAGTCCATACAACATCATCCTCCAACCGAACCAACACATACTCATAATAGACTGGCCCCAAATAATCACCCCTAAACATCCAAATGCAAAAGAAATTTTGGAAAGAGACCTGAAAAACGTTCTAACCTTTTTCCAACGAAAACACGGAATAGAAACCATGCTTGATGAAGCCTTAACAATCGTCACTGAAAATTCCAGTAACTAAGTTAACGGCATATAAGACTGAACCCAAGAACAAAACGCTAGGCTATTTTTCGCGGGGAACATCAACACAGATGTACAGGATGTTGTTTCCTCTAAGGAGGATACTGCCATAGTTGGCGGTTAATCGTTCATTAACCCGCTCAGTAGCCTTCTCCAACAGCACGTTCATGTGGCTGTCACAGCGAACCATGGTGCCCCTGTATTCAACTCCGTTCTTCAAAACAATGGCAACATAGTTATTCAACTGTTTTGTCAAAGCATTCAAAGGTTTTCTACTTGGCTCCAACGAATCACCAGCAACCAACTACTAACTCCAACAACAGTTTATAAAAGTTATGAAAATACGATGCAAAACGAACCAGACAACCCCAAAACTAGACCTCCCCCACCCTAAAAGAACGGCGGTCGTCTAACCCATAATTTCCCTGAAGGTCTCATCAACTAAATTCGGGTCCAGTTTTTCGAGGGCTTCGGTGCTGAGAACATCATACCAGAAAGCCTTTGAAACATAACCGTAAACCGGTTTGCCAACTGCTAACAAATGCGGGAACACTTCCCCCATCAAATCCAATTCTTTTTTTTCTCCCTTCAAACGTTTCATTTCCTCAAGCATCTCTCCCTTCAAAACGGAGATTCCCACGCTCACCGGTTTCTCCAAAGTAGGCTTCTCCACGAACCCAAGAATCTTTCCTTCTTTGTCCAGATTTGCTAAACCTACTCTAACTTTGAAGCCTGATGACAACGCAACTGTGCCCCAAGCCTGTTTGTCTCTGTGATACTGTAACAGGTTTGTGAGGTTCATGTTTGTTATGATGTCGCCGTAGTACACAAGCAAAGTGTCTTTGGTATCGACTTTACCTTTATTGTAGGCAGTCAACACGGCGCCGCCAGTTCCTTTCGAGTCGGGATCATCCTCTACGTAGGAGATGTTCACGTTAAATCTGGAGCCATCCTCAAAGTAATTCACAATTTGCTCTGACTTGTAGTTGACTAGAAAAACCAAGTCTTTGATTCCGTGATATTTGAATAGGCAAACCACGTATTCCAGAAGCGGTTTCTGTTTCACACCAACTGGAACCATGGTTTTTTGGATGTAATGTGTGAGAGGTCGAAGTCTTGTGCCTTTTCCTCCACAAAGAATTATTCCTTTAACTTTATTCATTTGAAACACTACCAAAATATGAAGAAAAAGGAAGAGAATAATTGTTTTTCTCTTATTCTGCTGGGGTTTCTTCGGATTCAATCTCTTCTATTGGTCTAGGGGGTGGCGTAGTGCCCATTGTCCAGCCAATCCACGCTCCTATCGCTAGGACAGCTACGAAAGCGATTAGCACTGGAATTGCGACAAGCCAGAATTGGACATCGCTTGCCTCACCTACGTCAAGTATATTTTCTTTGATTAATGGGTCGTAAGCAAATAGTGTGACTACGTATCCTATGATGACTACAACGCAGACCAGAAAGATTATCCATCCGATTGCTTGATCTTTGCTAACCATCTATTATTCACCACAATGTAGCCAACTCTATCTAAAACCCTATTATAAGCTTTATTGTGGAATCAGATAGTTCCTTCTTCCCAAGTAGCCAAATACTTCTTCTGTTCGTCCGTAAGCTCATCGATTTCCACGTTTATTGCCTTCAATTTCAGGCGCGCCACAAACTCATCTATCTTTTCTGGCACTCTGTAAACCTTAGGCTCCATTCCTCTATTCTTGACCATATACTCAGCAGACAAAGCCTGATCCGCGAAGGACATATCCATGACTTCTGACGGATGACCCTCTGCTCCAGCAAGATTCACAAGTCTCCCCTGCGCAAGCAGAAAAAGTTTCCTTCCATCTTGTAGAGTGTATTCTTCAAGATTTGTTCGCACAGTTCTCTTAGAAGATGACAATTTCTCCAAATCTGGTATGCAGATTTCGACGTTGAAGTGGCCGCTGTTGGCGATTATGGCACCATCCTTCATCTTTATCATGTGTTCTTTGCGTATGACGCTTGTGTTTCCGGTGAGGGTTACGAAGACGTCTCCGATTTTTGCGACTTGGTCCATGGGCATCACGCGGAAACCGTCCATAACTGCTTCCAGAGCCTTGGTTGGGTTTACTTCTGTGATTATAACTTGGGCGCCCATTCCTTTTGCTCGCATTGCTAGGCCTCGTCCGCACCATCCGTAGCCTGCGACAACGAAGTTTTTTCCTGCCAGCAAGACGCTTGTGGAACGTAGGATTCCGTCTATTGTGCTTTGTCCGGTGCCGTATCTGTTGTCGAATAGGTATTTTGTGTAGGCGTCGTTTACTGCTATTATTGGGTATTTGAGTGCGCCGTCTTTTTCCATTGCTCTTAAGCGTATGACGCCTGTTGTGGTTTCTTCGGTTCCTCCTGTTACGTTCTTTAGCAGGTCTGTTCTTTCTTTGTGGAGGGTGCCCACCAAGTCAGCGCCGTCATCTAATGTTATTTGGGGTTTGTAGTCGAGTACGCGGTTTATGCACCAGAAGTATTCTTCGGTTGTTTGGTCTCGCCAGGCGTAGACGTTTATGCCTTTTTCGGCGAGGTATGCTGCTACTTCGTCTTGGGTTGAGAGGGGGTTGGATCCGCAGAGGGCGACTGTTGCTCCTCCTGCCTTGAGGGTTTCTGATAGAACAGCGGTCTCCTTGGTCACGTGAAGACATGCACCTATAGTGACGTTTTTCAGGGGTTTTTCTTTTTCGAATCGGTCTTTGATTTGGGCTAGAACTGGCATGTGTTTTGTTGCCCATTCTACGAGGAGGGCTCCCTGAGGAGCCATTTTTGGATCTTTAACTTTGGAGTCTGTCATCAGCATCTCCTTCCCGTTTTTACTGCAGGGTAGCTCATAACTATTATTGTTGTTTCCGATGTGCAAAACATGAAATCTTGGCGATTAATTGTTGAGCTATTCGAGTCTTTTTATGATGTGGTAGCCGAACTGGGTTTTGACTATTCCAGAAATTTGTCCTTTTTGGAGGGCGAAGGCAGCTTTTTCGAATTCTTTAACCATTTGTCCTCGACCAAAAAATCCCAAGTCTCCTCCGCGTTTCTTTGATGGACATAATGAAACTTGTTTGGCGATGTTGGTGAACTTTTCTCCTTTTTTTAAGCGTTCTAAAATTGTGTTGGCTTCTTTTTCTGTTTTAACGAGGATGTGGGCACAATGAACTTTGTTTGACATATGGACGAATAACAGGTGATGGTTTATAACAATTATGATTACCGAATTTCTTGTTTGACTTGGTCAGAAACCAACTTGTCTACAAGCCATTTTGCCAATGGAATAACCAAGAGGCTCGTCGGCAAAGCCACAACAAAACCGATTAACCATCCTCTCACAAAAGCATCAAGGAACCCCGGCGTCCATCCAACGTTTATTGTGGTCATCGTGAACGTCATTGTTGTATCCAGAGCTAACGTCATAAACAACGCAATCAAAAACCCACTATATTTCCTGCTAAACTTCAACTGCCAACCATCCCCTCAGAATCTTTCACAAAGAACATTATATCTGATATAAATTTCCCCGTTAATACCTGTAACCCTAAACGTGTTAGTCAGACTTATATATGAAAAGCGCTTTCTTTGTAGTAAGGTGTAGGGGAGCTGAGTATACTCGGCTGAGAGGACGACTGGTTGGTCGTCGACCCTAAGAACCTGATCCAGGTAATGCTGGCGGAGGGAAAAAGAAGTGAACGAAAGTAAAAGAAATTTTTCAACAAAAATAATAGCAGAAATTGTTGTGTTTGTGGCTCTTGCCACAGTTCTCAGTCACATTAAAATGTTTAGTCTACCACAAGGCGGATCCGTAACTGCCGCCTCTATGGTGCCGATTTTATGGCTAGCCATAAGAAGAGGACCAAAGATAGGGCTGTTCTCAGCTGTAGTTTACGGTTTAGTCCAATTTGTTGTGGATGTTCCTTACATCGCCCATCCACTCCAAGTGGTGCTTGATTATCCCATCGCTTTCGGTATGCTTGGACTCGCAGGTTTCTTCCAAAAACGTCCTTTCATTGGCGTGAATGTAGGTGTAATTGGGCGGCTCTTAGCGCATTTCGTTTCAGGCTTCGTTTTTTGGGCTACGTATGCACCTGAAGGGATGCATCCCGTGATTTACTCTGCAATTTACAATGGAAGCTATTTGCTACCTGAACTCGCGATAAGCATCTACATAGTATATCTACTGCAAGAGAGCAAGGTTCTAAAAATCTACCTGTAAACACGGCTTGTTCAACTGCGTTCCAAGAAATCCTGCAAGTCCTGCTGACTTTTCCTCGTCTTTTCTACAGTAATTTTTTCGCCGACTCGAAGTTTCATTCCGTCAAAAGCGGCTATTGTGGGAACTCCTGTTTTTTCTTCAATCAGTCTAACTTCGTAGGTTGGTCCACTGTAAAGCATTTTCATTCCGAAATGTGTGGCTACAGCCATCTCAGGTTTAACTTCTCCCACGATTTTAGCAGCGTCTTTCGGTGTCATATGTCCCTTCCAGGGGCTTCCCACGGGTCTCATAACACATAAGATTAGCAGTCGGACTCCCTTGTATCCTTTTTCGATGCCTTCAAAATATTCTGTGTCCGCTGTGTATCCTATGGCTCCAACCTCTGGGATGTCGAATCTGAAACCAACTGCTTCAGCGTCTGTGTGCCTAGTCTCTAAAGCAACTATTTTGGTGTCTTTGACTTTGAAGTTGACGCCTGGCTTCACTTCTATCACCTTTTCCAGCATCTTCTGATGGTACGTGGAGATTACTTGTCCGCTTTGCGTGTTTCCGGAGAGGATGTTTGGGGGAGCAGCTACGGTTCCTCTTTTTTTCAGCATGCCTCGTGTTATGGCTTCGATTAAGACTTCTGCGTTGGTGTAGTGGTCTGGGTGCCTGTGGGAAACCAGCACTGCGTCGATTTTTTGGGGATTCAAGCCTGCTTCTAAGGAGTAGATGAGGGCGCCTGGACCTGGGTCTAGGTGGAGGTTAAGGCTTTTGGATATGATGCGGATTCCTCCGGTTCTTCTTTTTTGGGTTATGGTGGCGAATCTTCCGCCTCCTGTTCCCAAGAAGGTCAGTTCAACTTCGTCCATGTTTTTCACCGAGGAGGATGTGAGTGTTATTTTATGGTGGCGAATCGTTATAAGGGATTTGAAATTGAAAAAGGGTAGAGAATGTTATATTATTTGATTGTGTGAATTAGTGTTGGAGGTTTGTGGATGAGGGTTGTTGTTCGTGTCGGTGGTTCAGTTGTGGGTTCTCCCCTTAATGCTTCCTTAATTGGTAGATACGTTGATTTGTTGAAGACTTTGAGAGAGCAGAGGCATGAGGTTGTTGCTGTTGTTGGCGGTGGCTCCTTAGCCCGCGACTTCATCAAAGTAGCTGCTGATTTGGGTTTGGTGGAAGCTGAGAGGGATTGGGCTGCAATTTACGTCTCGCGTCTGTTCGCTCGTTTGTTTGTGTCGTGTTTGGGTGAGGCTGGCTGTGGAAACGTGTCAGTTACGTTGGATGGAGCTGTTGATTGCTTGAATCATGATAATGTTGCTGTTATGGGAGGTTTACGTCCGGGCATGACAACCGATGCTGTGGCTGCTTTGGTTGCTGAGAGAGTGAAGGCTGATTTGCTGGTGAAAGCTTCTAATGTGGACGGCATATTCAACAAGGACCCGAAGAAATTTCCTGATGCGAAGAAGCTGGATGTGGTGGGCTTTGAGGATTTGGCGAGGCTTTTTGAGGCGGATCGGCATAGGGCTGGGATTAACCAGATTCTTGACCCTGAGGCAGTGAAGATTCTTCGCAGGATCAGGTTGAGGACTGTGGTGGTTAATGGTTTTGACGTGAAGAATGTGTTGTCTGCTGTGAATGGGAAGCGGGTTGGAACCGTTATTGAGTAAAGTGTGTTTTAGGTAAGCCTTAAATTGTTTGTCAGATTTCTTGTGAAAGGGATGGGGCGGCGGTAGCGAAGCCAGGTCAAACGCGGAGGACTCAAGATCAGCGTTTGATGAGCTATCCTCTCCCGTAGGGGTTCGCAGGTTCGATTCCTGCCCGCCGCACCACCATTTGTTGTGCGAATTTTTATATGAAAAGTCAGTAGATAATGTACTTTTATGGTGTCTAAAAAACAGGTTTTC
Source organism: uncultured Candidatus Bathyarchaeia archaeon (assembly GCA_964618695.1). Lineage (GTDB taxonomy): Archaea > Thermoproteota > Bathyarchaeia > Bathyarchaeales > Bathyarchaeaceae > Bathyarchaeum. The sequence goes on from CAZUDX010000006.1 coordinate 94,786, forward strand.
TTGCAGGGCATCAACATCGCAGCCTTCATAGGTACTGTTGTGGTTAACGGGTTGGCTGGAAGCACAACGTTACTGAATGGAGTGACGAGCGGAGAGGTTTCCGACATGTACCCAACATTGATTACTCCAGCAGGTTTCACATTCGCGATATGGAGCATCATATACGTTCTCCTAGCGGTCTTCATCGTCTATCAAGCATTGCCCAGAAACAGAGAGCAACCATTCCTGAATCGAATCAGCATCCTTTTTGCCTTAAGCGGCATCTGCAACATCTTATGGCTGTTCCTGTGGCACTACGACTATATCCTCTACAGCTTAATCCTGATGATTGCACTCTTAGCAACTCTAATCACCATTTACCTGCGCCTCAACATCGGCAAAGCTGACGTCTCCATCAAAGAGAAATTAGCCGTGCATCTGCCCTTCAGCGTTTATTTGGGATGGATTAGCATAGCCACAATAGCAAACGTTGCAGTAACCTTAACTGTGTTAGGTTGGGACGGCTGGGGAATCGAACCAATACATTGGACCATCATCACAATCGCCGTAGCGCTGCTTCTAACCATAGTTATTCTCGCAACAAGAAGAGACGTAGCATACAGCCTCGTCGTCGTCTGGGCATTAGTTGGCATAATGATGAAACAGATGGAAATTCAAAATATTATGTTAGCGGCAGAAGTAAGCATAGCAATCCTCCTCATTGCCAGTATGGCAGCAGTTGCATATTCAAAAATCAAGCAATGAAATAATCTCTAGTGAAGGAGCGAAAAGATGGTTTGGTGAAGAAAACCAAGATTGTATGCACGATTGGTCCAGTCAGCCTACAAACTGACACTCTCGAGAAGATGTATAGAGCGGGGATGAATTGCGCTAGAATAAACACTGCCTATGGAGACTTCGACCGCTACAAGCTGACTGTAGATAATGTTCGGGAAATAGCTGACATCCCAGTGCTGGTTGACCTGAAAGGACCAGAAATCAGGCTCAAGGTTAAACAGGACAGAACAGTCAAGAAAGGAGACGTCTTGAACATCGGCTTCGATGATGAACCGATCAGCTTCAACCACAACTTCATCGACCGAATCAACGTTGGCGACTTGATTTACATTGACAACGGCAGGATTAAAACCGAAGTAGTCGAAAAAACCGATGAATCTCTTCGTCTGTCTGTGGTTAACAGCGGCGAAATAGCCAACGGCAGAGGCGTCAACGTTCCCAACAAACAACTTTCGGTTCCAACACTGTCAAAGCGAGACTTGGAACTAATCGAATTCTCGAAAGAAAACGAAATCGAATACTTGGCTCTCTCCTTCACAAGAAACGTCAAAGACATAACTAACCTGAGGTCTGCGGCTGAAGGATTCAAAGGCGCAGTAATTGCTAAAATCGAAAATTTTGAGGGAATCAGAAACTTCGGAGAAATCTTGGGTGCTTCAGAGGGAATCATGATTGCGCGAGGCGATTTAGGCGTAGAAATAGAGCCTGAACGGGTTCCGCTGGTTCAGAAGTCACTGATTCGCCAATGCAATCAGGCAGGAAAAACGGTTGTGACAGCCACGGAGATGCTGGAATCCATGATGCAGCGTCCATCTCCTACTAGAGCTGAAGTCAGCGACGTAGCCAACGCGATACTGGATGGAACCGACGCGACGATGCTGTCTGGAGAAACAGCGGTTGGCGAGTATCCTGTGGAGTCTGTGGCTATGATGGCTCGCATAGCCTTAGAGGCTGAAAAGGCGGCGACAGGATACGTGGAAGACCGCGGCTTCGTCAACATCTCAGACACTGTAAGCAAGTCTATTCAACGGATTTGCCAGAACATGCCGTTAGACAAGATAGTAACCTTAACCCGCTCAGGATACACCGCGAAGCTGATTGCCAGATTCAAGGTTCCACAGCCCATAATTGCAGTCACATCAGAAAGGATTGTTAAGAAACAGCTGGAGCTGGTCTACGGCGTCTATCCAGTTCACCACGATTACCGCCAAGAAAAGGACAGAATACTGGCTGCCGCAAACAAACTACACTCTATGAACCTGCTAGACGATGAAGACACCGTGCTTTTCACAGCAGCTTTCAGAACAAAAAAGAAACACGCAAGCAACCTCATCGAAATCCACCAAATCAAAGAACTCCTAGACCTAACAACAAAAAACTGAAAACCCCCAATCATATTAGGACCCTAATAACAGCGCATTGTTAAAAACTAGCTTTTTTCTGAAAAATGGCGCAACAGCATCACTCTGTTACCTAAAGCTAATTCACTCTAACACTTAGTGATGGCTCTGAATTCCCCCTTTTATTAAAGGGTTAAAAATTCAACCTTTTTTTATTTTCAAACGAAAAATAGCAGGTAGAAAAAAGGTAAAAAAACTGTAAGAAGCCAAACTACGAAGAATAACTTAAGTTTATGGTCGTAAATAAATCCTTTAGGCTTTTTAGCATGTTTTCTGAAAATATGGTAAAGATGGTGATTATTTTTGATTTCATCTTCAAATAAGTTATATAATTCAGCCGCATATTCGACATTCAACCCGCTCCTTTTCAGCTCCTCCTTTGTTATATCAGCTAAAATAGCGTAATACCCAAAGTTTAAGAAAGAATAGATGGCAAGCCCCAGAAGTGCAAAATAGGTAATACCAATGACAATAATAGCCCAAAACGTCTTTGGGATATTAGTTAAAGAGAAAAGTATTGTGAACAGCCCAAAGGTTGTAGCAACAACAAAACTTGCGTGAGTAGTTGCCCTGTCTGAAAAAAAGTCAAGCAAACCAGTTAATACAGCACATTTTTCTGAATTTGCCATGCTAGCTCAGTTTATTATTAAGCGTTTTAATTAAAAGATTTGCTCTTTAATACCTGTGATTCTTGGAACCCACTCTTTTCTTTGGGTTTTGGGGGTTAAAATTTAACCCCAACCTAACCATTAATTTTTAATATTTATGTGCCGAAGGGACAGCCATGAAGAATTCTGAATGCACAATTTACATCATGTCAAAACATGGATGGATACAGAAATACCGAAAAGAAAACGATGGGTGGATTCAAACTAGCTCAAAAGGTGCAGTACGCCCTTTAAGTGCAGAACAACTGCTTTCCCACATCCTTCCCCCTCTAGCAGGAATAGGACATTTCACCGTCAAAGTTGAACCAGACAACAAAAATGAAACTTACCCCAAACCCAAAAAAAGGATGATATGACGGATTTAGTTGGCTTCTATATCCATTTAACCTCGGGGTCTTTTTTGTTCGGTCCGATTCCAGCTAATGCACTAGCTAAGGCTTCGCTAGGATTTTCCTTTGGGTAGCCAAGCAAGATAGGCCCGTATATTGATTCATCATCCTTTAGGTCAAGGGCTTTTACAACATCAGCATTGGCTTTAACCAGTGAACCGAATCCAACATAACAGCTTCCAAGACCCAAAGATTGTGCGGCAATCATCATGTTCTCGCAGGCAAGCGCACAACTTATAGCGCCACCAGTTGCTGGACCTACGACAAAGATGATGACGGGTGCATTATAGTAAACCACGTCTTTAGGGTCATCCATCGCCTCGTAGATGCTCATTCCCATTTTGTAGAGTTCAGGGTAGGTTTCCTTCATACCTTCGGTGCATTGTTTCCAGAACGGAAGAGTGGTCTGAAGAAGTTTTTGTTTGAACTTTGGGTTTTCGACAACAACAAACCGCCAAGGCTGAGAACGCGTTATCGACGTAAAAGGCGCCTGATTTCCAGCCTCGATGATCGTGTTGATGATGTCCTTTGGAATTGGTTTTTGCTCATAAGCCCTTGTAGACCGTCTGTTGTTTATGGCTTCAATTACTGGGTTCATGATACATTCACTGGCAGCAGACAATGACCTGACCTACATAAAAGCGTTTAGCGCCCGATTCCAAAATTTCTGATTTAGTCTTGACGCAAAATTTTATGAACCTTAGAAGTGAATACTCTGGATTACGAAAATTAAAGCGATTGTATAATAAATTGGAGGATTTCCTTTGATTGTTGAAATGGTCTTATCGGGTTTTCTCTTTCTGTTTATTTTAGTTTTAAACCTTGCAATGGGGGCATTAGGTTATTTAATGGAAAAAGATGATTATGACCCAGACGCTGACCTGCAAAAGATTAACAAAAATCCAAAAAAATTTCAAATAGGCATCGTGTTAGCGCTTATAGAACATGGTAGCGTCATCGCACTTACGATAATGCTGTTCATTGCCTTTAGTCCATATAACATACTGCTTGGAATTGCTTGGGCTATCTTTCGAACAGGAGAAGGCTTAATCCAATACATTAATGAACCTAACTACTGGAAACTCATCAACATAGCAAAACAATACTCAGGTACTACTGGTGCTGAAAAAAAATCGTTGAGTCATTCCGCTCGTACCATTTTCAAAACAAAAGACACTAGATTCAAATTTGCAATGATCTGCTGGTCCATAGGCACACTCGCTTATTCAATCGTATTAGTTACCTCTGAAGTTGTACCCGCCATTATTGGATGGATAGGAATTGTTGCCAGCATTCTCGTTGGCTTCAGTACTGCGATGAAACTCGTAAAACCTAACCTTAAAGACTTCACAATGATCGGTGGTCTGACGGCGATTCTATTTGAAGTAATAATCGGAGGATGGCTATTACTTTCTCCACTCATCTAGAGAGTTAAATTTTAACCCCCAACCCAGACTGGCTAACTATTGACGACCTTCTCAATTTCGACAGAGGGTAATAAGCAAGCGTGAAAGATTCTAGGGCTCCTTTTTCATCTCATGGCGTATCCACCAGATGCTTCCTAACGCTATAGGAATCCCAAAGATGATTAAAATCCAAACTAGTACTGTAAGGCAAGAATACACGAGATAGTCAAATGTCCAAGTTGCAAAAGCAACGTTCCAGTTCCCATCCATCCAAATCTTGATGAAGAACGCAATGTAAAACAAAAATGATATTGCGCCTCCTCCTCCGCCTGTTGCCTTAGAGCGTTTGCCAAAGAAATGATATTCTTTCCTTTCTTCTTCGGGTAATTTTTTCCACCAAAGCCAACCTCCTGCTGCTGCGATGATTATTGGGACTCCGACTAAGAGAACTTCCCACAGAATCAGATGTAATGTAAAAGTCACCATATGTCCCATTGTCCATAGATTTAAAGTCGTAGGTACCATACCGGTTGTTTGAGCATTTTCTACGAACCATAAGAAAACAAGAATTGCACTTACTGCTGCAATAATGGCTGCAATTATCCAGAAAGCAAGCATGTTCCAATGCTTTCTTAAGAATTTTTTCCAAGCATCAGATTCATTTTCTGATACAGTTTCCTCTACCATAATTTTTCCTCTCCCTGCTAGTCTTTAACAACAATGATACTTCGTGTTTGTTCTACGTATATAATTTTTTGTATCGTGCCCACAAATCAAAATTTCCGATTTGCTCTTGACGCAAAATTTTATGAACCTTAGAAGTGAATACTCTGGATTACGAAAATTAAAGCGATTGTATAATAATCGGAGGTTTTCCTTTGATTATCGAGATGGTCTTGTCGGGTTTTCTTTTTCTGTTTATTATAGTTTTGAATCTTGCAAGTGAGAGGTTTGGTTATCAAACATTTGATGATTTGGACTCAGACGCTAAACTGCAAAAGATCAACAAAAATCCAAAAAAAATTCAAATAAGCGTCGTGTTGATTCTGATAGAACATGTTAGCATAATCTTTCTTGCTGTAATGTTGTTTATCGCTTTCAGTCAATATAACATAATACTTGCTGTTGTTTGGGCAATCTCTCGGACAATAGAGGGCTTGATCCAAATCTACTACAAAAAAGACTATTGGGGGCTTCTCAACCTAGCAAGACAATACTCAGGTGCTAGCAATGCTGAAAAACATTCGTTAAGCGATTTAGGTCGTAGCATTCTCAAAACAAAAAACACCGTTTTCACGTTTGCACAAATCTTCTTCTCCGTTGGTACGCTCGCGTACTCACTCCTGTTTGTTACCTATGGAGTTGTGCCAGAAATTATTGGATGGTTTGGAATTGTTGCCAGCATCATCTATGGCTCTGGTAGCGGGATAAACCTTGTAAAACCTAACTTTAAACTCCTGTGGAGCTTCGGGGGTCTGTTAATTTTCATTTTTGAACTAATCTTAGGAGGATGGCTACTATTTTCTCCAGTAATTTAGTACATCATAACCTTCGGGAGGTGAAGAAATAGATATTGAAATTGCAACTTTGATTGCAGGGGTATTGATAATGATAGGAGCTATTATCGCAGGGGGAGCAATCTATGCTGGACTAGAAAAAATAGCCGATGCAATAAATAAACAAAAATAAATGTTTTTGCTTAATTTGGAACTTGCCCGAATACGGCTTGTTGGAGGTGGGGCTAAATTTTGACCCCAAACCCAAGTATTTTAATGTGTAAAAATGGTATGTTAGCCGTCAGAGGGAAAAATTTGTCGAATACACAGAAAAAGGAAAAAACTCTTTCCAGAAGAAGCCAAGTAACTGCCTAAGCTCACATTTCAGCAATCACTCAAAAAAAGGAAGTAAATAGATGTTCAAGCAAAAATGGAATAAAAGATTTGACACAGCTTCCATTAGGAAGAACAGTTGCGATACCTAAAGGATTTTTTCCTAGACTATTTAGAACACCGAATCTATCACAGCTTCTTTTTCATGTAATATTCAAGAACATATTTACTGATGTTCATAGGGTAAGGGTAAATTGGTACTCTTTCATTTTTTTGTTTCTTTTTCAAGTTTATGCACGACTCCATCAACTATATAGTGAGATATAGTCACTTTGATGCGCACATAGCCAGAGTTGCTTTGAAAACGAGTGGAAGACCTTCTTTGACCCGATCTTTCCAACTCTTAAAGCAACCTGAACGACTGCATTGTGGTGCGCGCGCAATCGTTTCCAATTAATGTCTGGTAGAGATCGTATATTCTGTCTATGTTTTTCTCAAAGGTGAAGTCAAATCTCTTTCTCAGAACGTTTTCTTGAACCTTTTTCAGTAAATCTTTCTCTGATAACTTGTGTGGCAACGTTTTCAAGTCAGCGATGATTATACCAACTCCGTATTTTTTTATGAAATTTTTTTGTGCCTCATGAGGAAAAGATAGTGAGGGTAAGCCGCATGAAAGGTATTCCATCGTTTTGTTTGGTAATGCTACATCCATATGTGGTTTGTTTTTTGTATCGTTAAATCCTGCCCAGCCAAAATCATATTTTGTTATCTCCTCAAACAACAGCCTTGGATCTAAATGGTCATGATAATGAATGTAACTATTTTTTTCAGCCAAGTCTTTGTAATCTAAGTTTGGGTTTGCTGCGTATATGTGAAGGTGCAGTTGATGACTAGCAATATCTTCGAATATTTGTGCTAAATCATAGTGGTCGCCATTAAAACTTGAAAGGCTGCCTTCATAAACAATGTGCACTTGACCATCCTTCTTTGATAGTTTCTCTTTGAAAGATTTTGGCATCATGGATTCTGACATGTAGTTGTGGAAAACTATGTCTTCTTTCGATCCATATTTTTCCGAGATATACTCCAACATTTCCTCGGTGACGTGTATCCTAGCGTCGCACTGCTCGTTTGCAATCTTCTCATTCTTCAATTGCTTCTTTACATTATTGCCTGAATAAGCACCCGGAGAGTATGGTGTTTTCCGGAGAGAGATAGTATCTTGGTTCTCATGTATAATTGGTGTGTCATCGACCGCTCTTATTGCAGCGACCGATAAGTAATCGGGGGCGTTATGGCTGTGTATAAGATCGATGTGAAACCTCTTCGTCGCCCTCCTTATATCACTCTCTAAATTTTTTAGGTCCAGTTTGACGAACTTGGTGAAGTATTCATCGCCGTATCCATAGTATTTGGTTAAGGTGTTGCATGTGTAGCCGTGAATGATGTTGACATCAAATCCCGCATTCTTAAACGCCAGTGCATACTTCAAACTTCGTATGCCCGGCTGAGGCCGTAGAAATAAAATATTCACTAATTTTCACTTCTTAATTTGTGTTTTGCATAATAGGAGAACCGCCCGACACGCGCGCGAAATTGAAAACTTCCAAGTAAATGAAACTAGAAGATAGCCAACTAGTTCTCCATATCACAACAGAATTGGAATTTGGCACATTTAAGAGTTGTCACGATTCGCACACATTGATAACAATATAAAATTCACTTCCTAAAAACACCGTTTGTTAATAGGAAGAACCGTAATGTCTTATTCAACACTAGATCTGTGCTCATCAATGCGCGCGCATTTTGTTGGTTTCAAAAGTGTATTAATTGGGTCAGTCAGGTATTAAATTTTTGAATATGAAAACCTTGGAAACACATCCTTTTGGTAAAATCTTTGAAGTGGCATGTTTTTATCTTGAAAAAATAGATTTTAGAGGTAGATAATAAATTGGAGACGTTCAACTAGTTCTTTGTAACGGTTTCTTATGGTTACTTCTGTTATTTGGGCAATCTCTGCAATCTCTCTTTGTGTTTTTCTTTCTCCAGTTAATACGGAGGCAATATAGCTAACTGCTGCAGCAATACCTGCAGGTCCTCTTCCTGAAGTAAGTCTCAACTCTTTGGTTACAAAAAAAATCTTGTGAGCAAGCTCTTCAGTATTTCCATCCATTGTTATCTGATTAGAGAATTTAGTTATATATTGGCTAGTTTTTACTGGTGGAATAAAATAGTCGAGTTTGTTTAATAGGAAACGGAAGCATCGTCCAACCTCTTTTTTGTCTACTGTTGAAGCCTTAGAGATATCTTCTAAAGTTCTTGCTAGTCCACATTGTCGGCAAGCCACATAAATAGCAGCTGCTGTTACTCCTTGAATACGCCTTCCACGTATGAGACGTTTCTTGACTGCTTTTCTATAAATAACGGAAGCGGTTTCTATGAGGTTCTTAGGTAAATTGAGCTTATTTGCTATCTTTGATATTTCAGAAAGTGCGATTGCAAGGTTTCTTTCCCTTGCATCAGAAACTCGAATTCGTTTTTGCCACTTTCTTAACCTATAAATTTGAGCCTTCTGACCGTGAGGGAATCTTTGACCATGGACATCTCGATCATGCCAGTCGATCGTAGTAGAAAGACCCTTATCGTGAATTGTAAATGTGACTGGAGCACCAGCTCGTGCACGTTTTGCACGTTGCTCGTCATCAAAAGCTCTCCATTCAGGTCCTTGATTTGCCAGTTTTGTGACAACTACATAACCACAACCCATGCACACGATTTCAGCAGAATCATAGTCTTTCATTAAACGACTGCTTCCACATTCTGGGCACCCTCGAGAGGTAGGAGATAGTTGTATGTTTTCTTTTTTCATTTTTTCCCTTCTATATAGTCCAACTTTGGAATGGATTACATATAGAACATGATTGACTAGCTATTCTGATGGGGGGTTATTAATGTATGGTTCACAGATACATAGGGCGTGTTTGGGTTTGGGCTAAAATTTAACCCCACCCAACCCCAACCCAAACGAAGAATAATTAGCGTTTGCGTTTCTTGAAGTAACCTAATGATACCACTATACCAGCAGCTACAATTGCCACAACGATTGCAATTAGTTCAGTTGAAAAGGACAGATTTTCATTGATGTTTAATGTTTGGTAGTTGCTCCAACTACTTGTTACTCCCTCAAATGCATATACTGTTCCATTCTGGATATTGGTTGGATATTGATTTCCAACAAGTGCAATTGCTTGAATGTCTATTTGTCCACTTGGAAAAGTGTGACCCTCTAAAGACAATGATACTACAGTGAATTCAGAGTCAGATGCCTCATGATAGCCTCCATAAGTTGAAGGAAGCACATAATATGGTGGGTCGTAATCCCAGTAACCTTCCTCTGTGTAGTGGTCTTTGAATCTAAACATGTAATAAAGATTTGGATAGCTACCGTTTTCATAGGAAGTCAATGGTTGATTCTTGATTGTTACCTCTATAGTAGAAGCAAAGGCTTTTGCGGTGAAATCTGGAACAGAAGGCTCAGATATTGATTGAGCAAATTCAGACCCAACTATCATTAGGCTTGACAATATTAGAACGACGATGAGCGATAGACCTACAAGCTTACTCACACTTGTCACTGCAATAATACCGTTTCCGTGTGATTAAAGGGTTCTCATTCATATTTGTCGTTGGGTTTGGGGGGTTAATTTTTAATCCTGCCGCCTATTCCTGTTGCGTATGTGTTAAGAGCCAAGAAACTTGGCAGAAACACATCATATTAGGAGACTAATAACAGCAGTATGTTGAAAACAGTATTTTTTCAGAAATTTCTCGCACTAAAAAGATAGGGGTTACCTAAAAGCTAAATTACCGCCTTTTCTATTTTAACGATAAAATGTGTTTCGCCGAGGCTAGCTGATGAAGTCTTTCCCCAAAAAATTCAATTTACTTGAGATCGAAGAGAAGTGGCAACAAAAATGGGAAGAAATGGGCATATACTGTTTTGACAGAAAAGACGTGACCCGCCCAGTCTTCACCATAGACACTCCTCCCCCATACCCATCCGGCAATTTTCACATGGGAAACGTCCTCAACTGGACCTACATAGACGCCCAAGCCCGCTACAAACGCATGAGAGGCTACAATGTCCTCTTCCCACAAGGCTGGGACTGCCACGGACTCCCCACAGAAGTCCAAGCCGAAGAAGCCTACAACATCAAAAAAACCGACCTGCCCCCAGCAGAATTCATCAAACTCTGCAAACAATTCGTCAGCAAATACATCGCCGTAATGAAAAAAGCCATTATCCGTCTCGGCTGCTCAGTAGACTGGACCACAGAATACCGAACCATGGACCCAAACTACTGGAAACGCACCCAACTCAGCTTCATCCAACTCTACAAAAAAGACCTAATCTACAAAGGCACCCACCCGATAAGCTGGTGCACAAGCTGCGAAACAGCCATAGCAGACGCAGAAGTTGAACATGAAACCAAAGAAGGTACCCTACACTACATCAAATTCAAACTAGACGACAACAACCACCTGCTCATAGCAACAACCCGCCCCGAACTGTTACCCGCCTGCGTCACAGTAGCCGTCAACCCAGACGATCAACGCTACAAAAAACACATTGGCAAAAAAGTGTGGGTTCCAGTCGCCAACAGAAAAGTCACAATAATCCCTGACAGGCTCGTTGACCCCGAGTTCGGAACCGGAGTCGTCATGATCTGCACCTACGGCGACAAAGCAGACGTAAAAGTCGTCACCGAACACAAACTATCTCCCATAATACTCATAGACGAAAGAGGAAAAATGAACAAAAACGCAGGGAAATACGCTGGACTAACAACCAAAGAAGCAAAAAAAGCCGTGGTCGCAGACCTAGAAAAAAAAGGTCTACTAGAAAAAACGGAGAAACTCCGTCAAGAAGTCGGAACCTGCTGGAGATGCAAAAACCCCATAGAAATCCTAGAACATGAACAATGGTTCATGAAAACCCGCATCCTAACAGACCAAGTAAAAAAGAACACCATGGAAGTCACATGGTACCCAGACTACATGAGAAAACGCATGATAGACTGGGCAAACAGCCTAGACTGGGACTGGGTAATCTCACGCCAAAGAATCTTCGCAACCCCAATCCCCATATGGTACTGCAAAAAATGCAACGAAACAATCTTAGCAGAACCTGAATGGGTTCCAATAGACCCAAGAACAGACAACCCAAAAATCGACAAATGCCCAAAATGCGGCTTCACAAAATTCACTCCAGAAACAGACGTCTTAGACACTTGGTTCGACTCCTCCATCACCTGCGCAGTCCACGCAGGATGGCCAGACAACAAAGACTGGCACCGACTATACCCCGCTGACGTCCATCCCTCAGGATACGACATCATACGCACATGGGCATACTACCTCATGGTCCGCCACCTCGCCCTCTTCGACGAAAAACCCTACAAAAGCGTCCTCATCAACGGAATGGTTCTCGGAAGCGACGGCAGAAAGATGAGCAAATCCCTCGGCAATTTCGTAGCCACCCCAGATGTCTTCACTAAATACGGCGCTGATGCTCCCAGACAATGGGCAACAGGCGGAGGAGCCACAGGATCAGACATTCCCTTCCGCTGGGCAGACGTCGAATATGCATGGAGATTCCTCAGAAAACTCTGGAACGCAGCCCGCTTCGCCAGCATGCACCTACAAGACTACGATCCCAAAGAAAAAGGAGAGCTCACCCTCATGGACCGCTGGTTACTGAGCAAGATGGAACGCGTCACCCAAAAAATAACTGCGGCCATGGAGAACTGCCAATTCAACATAGCCACTGACGAAATCAGAAACTTTACTTGGCACAGTTTCTGCGACCAGTATATTGAGGCTGTGAAACATAGGCTGTATCAACCCGAGAAGTATGGCAGAAAAAAGAGAGAGGCTGCACAATACACGCTTTACGTTGCGATTTATCGGATTCTCCAGCTTCTAGCTCCCATTTCTCCACACCTAGCCGAAGAAATATACCAAATCATGTATGCGGACGAAAAGAAACATGAAAGCATCCATGTCTCTTCGTGGCCTGTTACACAAAAGGCAAAGATTGATGAAGAAACAGAGAAGAAAGGTGACCTTGTCGCCGCTGTAATAGGAGAAATTCGCAGAGACAAAGCGGAGAGCAAAAAACCGTTGAATGCGTCCATCCAGAAGCTAACGATTTACTCAGCAGACAAGGAGAAAACACAGGTTCTGAATCAATCAGAGGAAGACCTTGTTGGAACCTGCAAAGTAGAGAAGCTAGAGATAAAAACAGCCAAAGGAAAAGGAAAAATAGTTCAGGGCTATCCTGATGTCCGTTTTAGCGCAGAATATTAGGGTGCGGCTTTGTAACGTAGAATCGCTGCGATTCCGCCAAAAGAATTCTTCAGCATCTGCCCCTCTTCTGTTTCGCCGGACAAAATCTCCACGTCCACTCCCGTCTCTTCAGCCAACTCGGCTAATTCGTCGATAAGTTCTTTTGTGTCCACAACAGAGACTGTTGGAACACTACATTTCGGACACGAACTTCCGCTTAGACTCTGCTCAAACTCTGCAATCTCATGCCTCTTCATAGTCTCTTGTTTGGTGTAGTCGCAAGATGAGCATTTCACGGTGACCCGCATTAAGTCGAGGTCCTCAGAAAGCAAGAGAGTCTTCACAATTCCCGATTTCAGGTATTTTCGCACATCATTTTCGCCGTAGGTTACTAAGCCCGTGTCATGGCCTATCTCTTTGAGGAATTTTTGCATGATTTTCTTTTCTTCAACGTAACGGATGCGCCGCAGGATTTCGTGAGAACGTTCCACAGTTTCCTCTACTCCTTGTTCACCCACATAGGAAGTGTCGATGGTGGCTACGACTTTTTCTTTTAACGTGTAATGGAGGTAGTTTCCTTTCTGAAAATCCTCTTTTGTGGGTCCAGGTCCTCCTATGATTAAGCTCTTCAGGTTTTCCATGTCGAGAAAGATTTCGTTGGCGTGTTCTCCCACTCGTTTGAAGTAATTCTGCAGCTTTGCTTCTCTCTGTCTGTCGAACCTTCTGGCAGATTGTCCTCCTGCCCGAAACTTTCCGGGAACCCCAGACGTGATTTTTTCTACTATGTCAAGGCGTTTGCCTCGGAGAGTAGCGTAGGTTGCGCCTGAAGCGTCTAACACGATGATTCCATATGTTTCTTTTTCCTTCAAGAATTCTTGGAGGTATTCGGTGTGGAATCTGGCATCGCAGCGGTAGAGGTAGACCTGAATGGGTTCTGGCGGAGACAACACGTAGGTTTCGATCTTTTCGCTTCCTGGACCGTTCTGGGGGATTGCTCCGCAGAAGATCACTAAACCGTTTTCGGGCACCTTCCTGAAGAGTTTGAGGCGTTGAGTTACTTTAACAATGGCGTCTTGAACGTTTTTTCTGGTGGTTGTGGATTTGATGTTTGAGGCAGTTCCGTACTCGTTGTTGAGCATGGCAACCGCTTCGCTGATTTGGCGCCCCGGAGGCACATACAATGAAACGAGTTCTGTTCCTCTGCCTTCTTTAGAGGCAAGCCTCTCCAAATCCCGTTTCAATCGAAATCGCTGGAGAGACGTCCGTTTGTCACTCAATGTTTTCTTCACTCTTTGATTGTAGAGCTAACAATGTAACATAACTGATAAAAGTTGTCTTTAGTGGTTCTGTAAAGGTCTTCGATTGCGGGACTTTGGTCAAGAAATCTTGACAAAAACGCTTTTATTTTTTCAACTAATAAACTGGAACAGGGTCCAAAAATGAAAAAGGGAACAAAAAAGTTCCTGACCTCTGCATTTATCCTGTTGAATATTCTCGTCTTTTCTCTATCCCTATTCACATCAGGTATTGTATCTGCTGCATCAGGCAATTGGATTGAAGTAACAAGATTTGGTGATGATGGTCCGTATTTCCAAACAGACCCTTTCACAATTTATCATGTTGAATGGCGAATCAGATGGGAATATGAACCGCATCCCGAAGTTCCTGACGAACACCCAAGTCTGCACGTTTATGTTTATGCCCAAGAATCCCCTGGGACATGGTTTGAGTCCGTCAGAAAGAATGGAACTGAAGAAACAAGTGGAACGTTGTACATCCACGATAGAAACGGTACATTTCATCTGATGATAATAAGTGCCGTACAGAGTTACACGGTAATCGTTGAACAGAATTTGGAGTCTATCCCAGAACTTCCTTCATGGACGCCAATATTGGTTACACTCTTTGCTGTAGCTGTTGCGGCAGTTATTTACAAGAGAAAACTGCAAGCAAACAATAGTGAGAGGGATTTGTTTTGAAGAAAAAAACGTCACTGGTCCTTATGTTACTGGCATCTTCAATTGTAATAATTCCAATTCTTGGAGTTGAGAAAGTAAACGCAACAGAGGATTCTTGGACAACGCTGGAGCCAATGCCCACCCCTAGAAGTGCCTTTGGTGTTGCTGTTGTAGATGGCAAGATATATGCAATTGGAGGATTCAATGGAAGCAACTATCTTGCAATTAATGAAATGTACAATCCAGAAACAGACACATGGACAACAAAGCAGTCAATGCCAACTGCACGGCATGACTTCGCAATAGCTGTTTTCCAGAACAAAATCTATGTTATAGGCGGAATTTTCGACGAAAGTGGCGTCGATTTCTCGGGTTATACTGGAGTAAATGAAGTTTACGACCCTCAAACGGATACCTGGGAAACAATGGAGCCAATGCCCACCGCCAGAGCAGGTCTAGATGCAAACGTTGTGGGGAATAAAATCTACCTGATAGGCGGTGTAAAACACGGTCCTGTCTGGCCCTTTGATCAGGGCACCGCAGGCTTGAATGAGGTTTATGACCCATTGACTGATTCATGGTCAACAAATTCGCCGATGCCAACAAGTGTCGGCCACTCTTTCTCAGCAGTGGTTGACAACAAAATTTATGTTATGTATGCTGTAATCGAGACTTCATTCCTCACCCAAATATACAACTCCGAAACTGATTCATGGAGCTACGGAAAAAAGTTGCCAACCGCAGCTTTTGTGGCGACTGCTGGCGCAACTACTGGCGTGCTGGCTCCAAAGAGGATTTACGTTTTAGGTGGAATGGTAGAATCTAACGTTGCCACCAACCTCAATCAAGTGTATGATCCGGAAACTGATACTTGGACTAACGGCACGTCAATGCCCACACCTCGCTGGGAATTAGGAATTGCCGTTGTAAACGATGAGCTTTACGCAATTGGAGGCTACAACGGTGAAACCCGCTTGGCAGTTAACGAAAAGTACACACCAGCTGATTATATACCAGAGTTTCCTTCATGGGCTATTCTGCCTCTATTTGTGGTAGCAACTTTGGCAGTCATAATCTACAGAAAGAAACTAACAAAGAAGAAGGCGCCCTAGCCCAAATTCAGTATTCTTGGCAACAAGCTTTTAGGTTAAGGTTGAAGGACAACATTATTCAAATCGAAGTGGGCTATCTGTGTGGTTAGAACCGAAATCTGTGGATATGGTGGGAGGATTAGGCTGTTAGCGGAAAAGCTTGTGTTTGTCGGTCACATCTCAGTTGACAAAATCGAGAATGTGAACGGCACTCGGGTTCAGCCTGGAGGAGCAGCATTATACGCGGCAATGGCAGCTAGAACCCTGTCACCAAACGTAGCATTGATTTCAGCAACTGGAAAAGACTATAACTTCCATGATGTTTTAGACCTGCTACCCCATAAGGACGTGAAAATACTCAACATCCCCTCCACAAGATTTCACATAAAATATAATCAGGGTTGGGAAGCCAATTACCTCAGAGCCGACCACGGCGCTGGCTCCAGAATAACGTCCCGCAGAATCTCAGACAAGTGGCTTAGGCACAAAAGCATATTTCATATTTCACCTATGACCCCTTCAAAGGTTGCAAAAATATTAGACAAGATAAAACAGAAGTCTCCTGAAACAAAAGTTTCTGTTAACACTTGGGTAGACTATATCAGAGAGGGGCGAAAAAACAGGAGAATCTTGAAGGATATTGCTTTGAAGGCGGACTTTTTCATTGTAAGCGACACTGAAGCTAAAGCGTTAGCCCAGACTGACTCCATATCTTCCGCTGTTAGACTTCTCAAAGCTAAACGATTAATCGTCACTTTGGGCGTCTTTGGAGCCATAATCAGCGAAGAAAATGGTGACCTACAATTGGTTCCCGCCTTGAATCTGGCGCCCGACAAGATAGTTGACACTACGGGAGCCGGAGACGTGTGGTGTGGAGCTTTTCTAGCCGCCTACAATCTAACTGAAAGTTTCGGCAAATCTGTGGCTGTTGCATCCACCATTTCCCGCATTAAATGTTCAGATTGGGGCTTCGAGAGCCTCATGAACCTGCGATTCAAGGAACCCAACGACGTCATCGAATTCGTAATGGGACTTAAAGACGGAGTCATCCAGAAAAAAATACTTGACTATTTCAAAGACTAAATTTGTTGGGGGTCTCGTCCAGAAAGATTATTTAGGGTAATTTTACTGCTTAGGTTGTGGTGAAGATTGTATGCCTATGGCCTATGTGCTGATCAACACTGAACCGAAATATATGGAGAACGTTGTAGCAACCTTAGAGAAGCTTGATGCGGTTGTGGAAGTGTTTCCGGTTTACGGCGTCTACGATGTGGTAGCAAAGGTTAGAGCAGAAACCATGGAGAAACTCAAAGAAATCGTCACTTGGAAAGTGCGGAGTCTAGACCAAGTTCGGTCAACCATAACCATGCTAATTATGGAAGAAAAGAAGTAGCATAACCTTCAAACAGACCGTGTGTCAGTTGAGGAGCACAACAATGTGGCACAGCAAATTTCTGAGTTAAGGAATGATGTGGATAGCCTACGTCTCCTCCTGACAAGATTGGAACATCAGTTTAATCGTGCTACCCAGATGAAGGCAATACACCCTTAAACTAATCCATCGATCAGGCTGTTGTTTCCTAGAAGGATCCTCGGCAGAACAGTCAGGTTTAGCTAGTTGCGAGAGTTCACTCAACGGTGACTGCTTTTTCTTTTCCTTCCCACACGCCGTGTAAGTTACAGAATTCTTGAGCCCTTAGGGTGGCTGTTTCGTTCAAGGTTACATTCAAGGTTACAACGTATTTGTCTGACATTTCAGCACCGAATTCTACCCTAGATATTAATCGTTCTCCAGCGTACAAAGCAACCCAGTTTATCCAGTGACTCAAAGTGTTGGGATGCTCAACTCCGTCAATTCCGCCAACCTTAACTTTAACGACGAAAGGTTCGTTGGCTTTAACTTTGCTGGGCGCCTCCATTATGGGCACATGCTTCTTCGCCATGTCGGGAAGATTCATCCAATCTTTAGGTTTGTTCAATTCCGTTAAGGAAAAAGGTTTTTCAACACTCAAAATTTCACATCTCCTCACAATATTGTCTTTTGACGTTAAAACTGATTTTTCGAAGTCATATAAACCTTTCTTGATACGGATACTGTTAAGTTATTTGTGGTGAACTTGATTTATCCGTCTTCCAATAGCAATATCTCTCCATGTTATAAATTGATTTAAAATGCCTCTCCTAAATATGAAACAATTACAAATGGAGGTAAAATGTTATGGACAAATTCTGGGAGATGCTCTTCAGGATTCTGATGGGGGAGAAATACACCTACGTTTCACCCCATTTGAGAAAAGGGACAATATATTGGCAAAATGGTTCTCTTCATTACAGAAGACCAACCGTTGTTAACGGCTATTTTAAACGTCAACATCAATAGGTATCTGGGGGGTATACCACAAGATATAATGTGAGTTTATTTCTTTCAAAAAGCTTGATAGTTGTTACAAGTAACTTGTTTCCTTCATACTGTTTCAAATTGAGATTTGTTTTTAAGTTTTGGATGTTAAGAGAGGAGAGTTTTTTCTAGAAACCTAAATATTACAGAATCGTATCTCGCGGTTTCCTTGAAGGCTTCCACAGCCAAAATAGCCTTATTTTTGGTGCTCACCTGACCCTTTTGCTTCAATTCTCGGAGAATCTGACCATATCTGCTGGGGTTAACGATTACAACCACGTTTTCAAAATTTTTTGCTGCCGCCCTAATCATGTTGGGACCACCTATGTCAATGTTCTCTAGGGCTGTCTTCAGGTCAACTCCTTGACTAGTTAGCTTTTCGAAAGGATAGAGATTACATACAACCATGTCGATGGGCTTTGTTCCTAAGCTTTCAAGCTCCTTCATTTGTTCTTTCTTGTCTCTTAGCGCAAGTATTCCCCCGATTAATTTGGGGTGTTCAGTTTTTACTCTGCCTTCCAAAATTTCAGGAAATTCCGTGACTTCCGAAACGTGTTTAACGAATTGTATTCCTTCATCTTTTAGGGTTTTCAGAGTTCCACCTGTTGCGATTATCTCAATTCCTAGTTTGCGGAGTTCTCTGGCAAAATCCACGATTCCTGTTTTGTCATAAACGGAAATCAGGGCACGTTTCATGTTCATCAGCACCACTCAATCTTGCGTGTTTTCTTGTATTTAGGGTTGGGGAGAAAGAAAGTCTTTCAATCCCGATTTTTGCCAAAAATTAAAAAAGGGGTAACGTGAACATAGCAAGGAATGGAAACAGGTTCACCCATTTGTGAATTTGATTCCAGACAAGCAACAAAAGAATCTGTAAAGAATCGAAGAAGGAGGTGTCTGTGTGTCGAAGGATCCGAATACAATCTATGTTGGAACGAAACCTGCTATGAGCTATGTGTTGGCGGTGATTACACATTTCAATTCGTCTGATGCCAAAAAGGTTACTTTGAAGGCTAGAGGACGGGCAATTACAACTGCTATAGACGTCGCCGAGATAACTCGTCGCAAGTTCCTGAAAGACCTAAAAACTGACAAAATAGAAATTGGAACCGAAGAATTGCAGCGAGAAGATGGAACGAGAAACGTTTCAACAATTGAGATAAACATGAAACTCTAATGAAACTAAAAGCCTCAATGTAAAACATGAATCCCCCGTTTCTTTTCTTTTTTCTGGTTTAAAATCCGTCTTGTTTTAAGTAGTAATCGTCTTCTTTTTTCGACCCAAAGCTTCTGACGCCTTTCTCTCTCAACTGTTTTCTAAGTTTTCTGGCGTATTCTCGGCTTATCTCTTCCCTACTCTCCAGATAACAGATTATCTCCTCCGCTTGCCTCTCCTTGTCGCATCTACGAAGGAAATCAATCACGTCTGGTGTGTACCCAGTGAATCTCTTTGAGGCTGCCTTCTCTCCAGTGGAAGGGTCGGACCGAACCGAATTTATCTTAGTTCCACCTTCCCCATTCTCCATTTCTTGTGCTAGTTTGGGGAACATTTTTTGAAACCGTTTCTTTTCGATATCCATAGTTTTCCCATTATTTTTCTTTAACAGCCAACTATTTAAACTATAATCCGACTTTTCCTAACGGTTGCCTATTTTGGCACAAACTTTTGAAGCGGATATTCCTTGAGGATTTTTGTAAGTTGGTTGAGGCTGAGACCTGTTTTGTTGTCACCGTATATTTCGCATCTCTCTGGTTGATTAAGTTGGTTGAGGCTTCGAACTACCACTTCTGCCTCGTCTCCGGAAGGAAGAAGAATGTGGATGTGGAAGGATGATTCTTTTTTGCCCTCTTTAGTTACTGAACGCCACTCCGACTTTGTAGCTTTATAGTTGTGTTTTTGTAGCTGATCTAGAACTTGAAGGGGGTCTTCGGAAAAACTGTTTATGTCTATGTCACTGTTTTTGTGTGCTGTTCCTCTCCAGACACTTCCCACAAGTTTCGGGTTGAAATCTTTGAGTGCCGTCATTATTTCGTGTGCTTCTTTTCGCATTCGCAGAAGCAGGTTCTTTCTCGAGTCGCCTTCCATTTCTTCGGCGATTTTGTCAAGTTCTTCTGCGACTTCTAAGTTGCTGGGAATCACTCTGGAGTTAAGGGTTTGTGCGGCTCTTTGTTTGGCTTGTTTATACTCCTTCTCTTGCGACGAGTAGAGTAAAAGGGCAGCTTCTCTGGCAACTCGCTTTCGCAGAACCCTTGTACGGTTGCCCTTCAAAGCAATTCCTCAATTACTTAATAATTATGGAGGAGCTTTTGGATGTTGCTGTCGTGAGAGTTTGCAGCCACAATAATTTTACTTGCGTTCATGTTACACCGCTTTCAGCGATAAAGTGTCTCACAAGTTTTGAGTAAAGAATATAGCTTGTCAGCAACAGAGTGTACACAATCGACGAGAAAGGTGAATTTTATGGCTAAATTTAGAGTGGAAATAGATCACAACGTTTGTCAAGGTTTCGGGGCGTGTGTTGAATTATGTTCCAGCTTCGACCTCTCAGATGAAGACGGAAAATCCCATGTGAAAGGAGCAAAAAAAGTCTCCACCGGAGAAGCCGTAGAACTAGATGAACTGGGGTGCCACAGAGAAGCAGCAGAAGTCTGCCCCTTCAACGCAATACACATCACCAACCTAGAAACCGACGAAAAAATCATCTAAACTAGGACGAGTCCATTTGATAGTTAACAAGATTTCATTATTAGTTGGAGGAGAGGCAGGAGCAGGAATAACCCGGTCAGGTTTTCTCTTCGCCAAAGCCTGCCTAAGAGGAGGACTATACGTCTTCGGTGCCAACGACTACCAATCACTCATAAGAGGAGGACATAACTTCTACATTGTCCGAGCCGACGCCGAAGAAATCTACTCACAAGGCGACACAATCGACCTCCTCATAGCCCTCAACAAAGAAACCATTCTTCTACACAAAGACGAGCTTGTTTCCCATGGAGGAATAATCTACGACGGAGACCAAACCAGCATCAGTCTAGAAGAACTTGGAAGAGACGACATAGAACTCTATTCTGTGCCCCTCAGAAAACTCGTCAAAGAACTCAACGGACCACAAATCATGGAAAACACAGTAGCATTAGGAGCCGCAAACGCCCTCCTAAACTACGACCCAGAAATCCTAAACGAAGTTTTAAGAGACACCTTCAAACCAAAAACAGCTGAACTAAACATAGATGCTGCAAAACGCGGATACGACTTGGCCAGAACAAACTACGGGGAAAATTTTGGAATCCGACTGGAAAAAACAAATTCAGCTGGAAAACATAAAATCTTGCTCACCGGAAACGAAGCAGTAGGATTGGGAGCCATACGGGCAGGCTGCAAACTCTACGCAGCTTATCCAATGACACCAGCCACCTCAGTGCTTCACTTCTTAGCGCCTTTAGACCGAGAACACAACATGGTTGTGATTCAAGTAGAAAGCGAAATAGCAGCCGTCAACATGGTTGCCGGCGCCTCATTTGCTGGTGTTAGATCCATGACAGCCACTTCTGGAGGAGGCTTTTGTCTAATGAGCGAAGGAGTAGGCATGATTGGCATGACCGAAACATCCCCAGTCATACTTTTGGTTCAGAGACCCGGACCGAGCACAGGTCTTCCCACATACACAGCGCAGGGAGACCTCAGATTTGCCATCCACGCTTCCCAAGGAGAATTCCCCAGAGTGGTAATAGCGCCGGGGGATGTTGAGGAAACTTTCTACAGAACCATGGAAGCCTTCAACCTAGCTGAGAAATTCCAGATTCCAGCAATAATCATATCAGACAAGTATCTGGCAGAAAGCCATGGAGCAGCAGAGCCCTTTGACCAGAACAGAATAGGAATTGACCGTGGACAACTAATAACTGAAGACGAGTACAACGGCGAGGAAGAATACAAGAGGCACAAGTTTACGGAAGACGGAATCTCTCTCAGAGCCATGCCCGGAACCAAAGGAGCTATAGTAAGAACTAACGCTGACGAGCATAACGAGATGGGATACACAACCGAAGATCCTATGTTGTCAACAAAAATGGCTGACAAACGATTCAAGAAACTGGACGCCCTCACCAAAGAACTAGAAAACTACGAAAAAACCAAACTTTTCGGTCCAGAAGAAGCAGAGGCAACGATTCTAGCATGGGGATCAACTAAAGGACCGATAAGAGAGGCTATGAAACTTCTCAGCAAAGAAGGAGTCAAAGTCAACTATCTGCAAATTGTTTATCTTACACCTTTTCCAGTTGCTGAAGTTCAGAAAATACTGAAATCAGCTAAGAAGACGATTGTGGTAGAAAACAACAAAACCTCCCAGCTCACCAGCCTCATAAGAGAACACCTTCTCACAGATGTTGACCATAAGATTCTGAAGTATGACGGGAGGCCCTTCAATCCAGAAGCTCTATCGCAAAAGATAAAGGAGGTGCTCTAAAACGGTAACTTTTGAAGACCTGAAGACACCAAAAAAGAACACTTGGTGCCCCGGATGCGGAAACTTCGGGATACTGATGGCATTCAAAAAAGCCCTAATAGAACTAGGCGTTGATAGAGAAGAAGTTGTGCTTGTGTCGGGCATAGGTTGTCACGGCAAGATGGTTAACTACGTTAACATAAACGGCTTTCACGGCATCCACGGAAGAGTATTGCCTGCAGCGTCAGGCATTAAACTTGCGAATCCCAAATTAATGGTGGTGGGTTTTGCTGGAGATGCTGACCAATATAACGAAGGATGGGGTCACTTTGCCCACGCGGTAAGAAGAAACATCGACATGACTTTGATTGTTCATGACAACATGGTTCTCGGCTTAACTACAGGTCAGGCAACCTCCACCAGCCAGCAAGGATTTAAATCGAAATCAACTCCCTTCGGCGTCATACCTCCAATGTTGAATCCTGTAGCTCACGCTTTGGTTAGCAACGGCACCTTTGTTGCCAGAGGATTCGCCGGAGACATGTTGCATCTAAAAGGTTTGATTGTGGAGGCAATTAAACACAGAGGCTTCGCCTTCATCGACGTTTTCCAGCCCTGTGTTACCTTCAACTACCTAAACACCTACGACTGGTTCCGACAGAGGGTATACAAACTGGAAGAAGAAAACCACGACGTAACCGACAGAAAAAAAGCCCTAGAGAAAGCGTTTGAATGGGGCGACCGAATTCCAATTGGAATATTCTACAAAAAAGAGAGACCAATCTACCGCGACAATCTTCCCCACGTAAAAGATGCGAATCTCACAAAACTAACCACACAAAAATTAGACATAACCTCTAGCCTAGAAGAAATGATGTAAAGTTTTCACAAAACACTCATCATTTTCGGTAATTTGAGAAGATTTAGTAGAGTCGCTAATTAAACGTCCATCATTAGTTTCAGGTGGATTATCGGAATCCTTCTTTTTGTTAGCCTTTTTACCCGCGGCAACACTGTTTGGTAGATGTTCCATGGCTCCAGAGCAATCTTGTTTGGGGTCTTTCCGCGGTTCATTTTCAGGCGGTATGCTATTTCCTCGATTATCAGGTTCTTCGCTATCATCTCAGCCATGCAGACTTCCCCCTCGTTAATCAGCTTTTGCGCAACCAACTTCTTCAGTTCCTGTCCCTTTTCCATGCGTTTGAAAATCTTCGCGGCTTTCCTTTTAGTCTTAGCATGTCCGAAGGAAAAATAAGGAGTTTTCTGGCAAAGTGTAACTCTCTCCCTCCATTTTTCCAACCACTGTTTAGTCCAGACTTTCAAAAACGCTTTCATCTCCTCTTGGCGACTCTCATCATCCAACAGAGTTTTTTCATCTTTTTCTGAGGTTATGTCTATGCCTTTGAGTTTCAAGCAGTTTCCCAAATCTGTGTACGCAAAAGCTAGAAGGCTTCTTTCCGACCCATCCAAATCTAAATCTGGGATTTCCTTTTCCAATTCTCTAGCCAACCAAGACATAATAACTGGCTCTGTTGCGGAGTGAAGCTTCTCACTAACCATCTGCTTTCCCTCTCCTCCGAGGACCAAGTACAAACCTTTCTCGGGGTTATTTGAGGTTTTCCAATTTTTCTCCAGTTTCCAGTAAGCGAAGAAGGAACAGTTTGTTGACACACATGGAGAAATCTGATGTAAAGTTGACAATTTTACCTGTTGAACCGTTTGCTTGCGTTATGAAAGTTAAAGCATCGTAAAGAGTTATTTCAAATCCAACAGTTTTAAATAAACAGCGGTTATGCATTACCTAAAAGCAGGAACGGAATGGGAGCGTTGGCTGTGGGTAAAGCAACTGGCATGGCGAAAACTTCGGCGAGAGGTAGTTTCAAGCTCTTTATAGGAGTAAGCGTTTCTAGCATTCTCACAGCAATTAGCGTAATACTTGTAATGAATTTACTGGAAACTTCAGCCGATTTTGGCAACATCGGCATTGCTTTGATTTATCCTGTCCTCCTTGGTTTGTTCAAAAACTGGGGCATCCAGTCAGCTATGATAAAATATGTGGCACAATACCGAGCTGAGAACAAGCCCCGCAGCGTAAGAAATGTCATGGTTGCAGGACTGTTGTTCGAATTAATGATGGGTGCCATTCTAACTATAATCACGTTTTTGTTGGCAGATTTGCTGGCAGCCAGACTGGCAACAGCTACCTTGCCGCAGGCTGAGCTTAAAACTCTAATACAGGTTGCGTCTTTCACAATTATTGCCGATTCATTTCTCGCACTTTCCCAGTCTGGTTTTATCGGTCTAGAAAGAACTGAATTTTACAGTTTGACGATAATCTTAAGCGCTGGTATACGCTGCTTTCTCTCGCCTCTCCTAGTGTGGCGTGGTTACAGTTACTTAGGCGCTCTCCAAGGACAAGTCATAGCCCAGCTATCCGCTGGAATTGTAGCAATCATAATCTTTCTCACTATTCTGTTCAGAACCTCTTGGGAAGGGAAATTTAGTGACTTTAACCTAAAAGCAACTCTGAAAACTATGCTCCGATTTGGACTGCCACTTTCAGTCTCGATTATAGCCGGAGGATTCTTACCTCAGTTTTATAAGGATCTGCTAAATCAAAGCATTACCAATTATAGTACCGTTATAGGCAACTTCGATGCAGCCGTTAACTTCACAGTTATCATTACTTTTTTCACGGTACCCATATCCACTGTACTATTTCCAGCTTTTTCAAAACTTAAATCGAAAGAGGAGAAAAATCTCCTCAGAACTATATTTCGGACTTCAGTCAAGTACGGAGCATTGCTCACCATCCCAGTAACTTTGATGATTATGGTTTTGTCAGAACCCCTAGTATTCGCCATCGTAACCACGAAATATCCTGACGCGCCATTCCTTCTGGTTCTATACTCCGTTATCTTTCTCTATGTTGGATTTGGAAATCTCAGTTTAGCAAATTTCTTAAACGGTCAGGGTAAGACACAAATCACTATGAAAATGTCCCTCTTGGGTCTAGGAATGGGAGTGTTATTCGGATGGCTACTCATCCCTCCGTTTGGAATTGTAGGTTTAATAGTAGCAAATTCTCTCTTTGTACTCCCGAGTCTGTTTGCGGGATTGTGGTGGATAAAAAAGCATTTTGGCGCCACAGTTGATTGGAAATCTTCAGCCAAGATTTTTGTAGCTTCTGGGATTGCAACAGTGGTTACTTATCTGCTCTTGTCACAGTTCAACGCAACCAACAGAATAGAATGGCTTTTTGAAGCAATTGTTGGTGGCACAGTCTTCTTGGTTGTCTATTTGGTAGCCGCCCCCTTGATAAGAGCCGTTGACAAAAAAGATGTACACAGCCTGAGAGAGATGCTGAGCGGTCTCGGTCCCTTCTCTTATGTTTTCAACATACCCTTAAAAATCATCGAAAAACTATCAACGGTCTTCGAGTCTTAGTTTGCCGACTTGCTGAGGAATCCTTAATAAATAGCTACTCCCCATTCAGTTACCGTCATGAGAAATTCGGTAGGAGAGTAAAACGCGCTTATGGCTAAATTCAAAGTAATAGTCTCAGACCCAGAAACGGGGCAGACGCAGTTAGTGGAATTGGAAGAAGCTCAGGCGGTTCCCTTAATCGGTAGAAAACTGGGAGAAGTTATTGATGGAGCCGCTGTTAGAATGTCCGGATACAAACTAATGATAACTGGAGGATCAGACAAGGACGGGTTCCCCATGAGACCGAACGTCCATGGAGGAGTTCGTGTTGGCGCTATCTTAAGCGAGGGTGTCGGTTTTCATCCAACTAAAAGGGGAGAGAGAAAACGAAAAACCCTTCGTGGCAATGTTATAACAGACGCAATTGTTCAAGTAAACATGAAGATTGTTGAGAAACCAAAGAAGAGTAAAAAAGCAGAAAAGCCGAAAGAAAAGAAGGAAGAGGCAGCAAAAGATGAGGATACGGCTTCTGAAGAGGCTGCCCAAACAACATGAAACCAGCTGCAGTTTCTTGGAAATGAGAGTTGTTTGATCATTGTTGACCGAAATTTTGACTGACCAACAACTGATTGATTTGTACACATCATCCGGCTATCTAGTGGCTGCGGATTACTCTAAAGGAGAAGTGACGTTACATACGATTGATTGCATGTTAGCTGATCCAATTAGTACAGTAGGTGTTAAACCGACAAAGGCACGGGAGAACAAAACTGGAGAGTTCTGGTATTCAGAAAGCCGTGAAGAAGCTGACTTGAAGGCAGAAGAAATCGCTAAAAAGAAAGGGTACACTTATTCAGTCTGTCGCATCTGCAATCGATAATACTCATGTGTTAATGGAACTCAGATTGACCCAGAAGATGCAAGTTTCTTTCTTGTGTATTCTTTGTGCATCTTCTCTACCTTTTTTCTGCTGATGTACCCTTTGTGGGGACGAAATCCTCCTTTAAATCCTCTGGGAATATGCAACAATTCATGAATCAAAGTTTTCTCCTTGTCTTCTTGACTTAACCTATCGTAGCGTTCAGAAAGCACCTCAATAACGTATGCAGGTGGAAGTCCAAGAGCTTTTTGCCATATCTTTCCAAATCCGTGGATACGTGCGATTATTCGTTTAGATTTTGAACCTTTGCTTCGGAAACAATGAACCGCTTGAGGGGAGACATGAAACATGTCAAGTCTGTCAATAATCTCATCAACCAACATTTTGACGTCTTGGGCTTCTGAATATCTCAACGACAATTTCTCACATTCCCTTACTAGCTGATGCCTTAAGGAGAATGCTTAATATAAACTGTTTAGAACCTTAGTTGCATAGCATAATGTTAACTCTAGGAGATCGAGATGTCGAGAAGATCAAAGAAGCACTTACACTTGCCTAAACAGCCTGAGGTCAACATTGGTACGATAGGTCATGTAGACCATGGAAAAACAACTTTGGTGGAAGCCATAACTGGAATTTGGGCTGCAAAACATAGCGAAGAACTGAGACGTGGTATCACAATAAAACTGGGTTACGCTGACGCCCCAATATTCAAATGTCCCAACTGCGAATCTACACAATCCTACTCTACAGACCCTACATGTCCTAAATGCGATTCTAAGGGAGAGTTTGTCAGAGCAGTCAGTTTCGTTGATGCTCCTGGTCACGAAGCCCTCATGGCTACGATGCTTTCTGGAGCAACAGTTATGGACGGGGCTATGCTGATAATTGCAGCCAACGAATATTGTCCACAGCCTCAAACGCGAGAACATCTAGCAGCCATCGAACTGGCGGGAGTAAAAAACATCATAATCGTCCAAAACAAGATTGACATCGTTGACCAGAAACGAGCCATGAAAAGCTACAACGAAATAGTTTCTTTTGTTAAAGGTACGGTAGCAGAAGGAAAACCCATTATTCCTGTATCTGCTCAACACTCAGTAAACATTGACGCGGTTCTTCAAGCTCTAGAAGAAAACATTCCTACTCCCATTCGAGACCCAAACAAGCCTCCAAGAATGTTTGTTGTTCGCTCCTTTGATGTGAATAAACCAGGCGCTTCGGTGGATGAGCTGGTTGGAGGAGTTATCGGAGGAAGCATCTCCCAAGGAAGATTCAAAGTTGGAGACGAAATTGAGATTCGTCCCGGAATCAGGGTTGAGAAACAGGGAAGAACATTCTACGAGTCCCTCTTCACAGAGATTACAAGTCTGAACGCTGGGGGAAAGGATGTTAAAGAAGCCCAGAGCGGCGGCTTGGTTGGAATAGGAACTTTTTTGGATCCGTCATTAACTAAGGCGGACGGTCTCACAGGAAATCTGGTGGGAAAACCGGATTTGCTTCCCCCGAACCGGTCTGAACTTGTCTTGGATACTCAGCTTTTGAAACGTGCTATAGGAACCAAGGAGCTTGTGCAAGTTGACAATGTTATAAAGGGGGACCGTCTGTTGCTTGATGTTGGAACAACTATAACTGTTGGAAAAGTTGAGTCTACGAAGAAAAACTTGGTGACTCTTCAGTTGGCTAGACCCGTGTGTGCCGAAGACGGAGCTAGAGCAGCTATTAGCAGAAAGATAGCGGGACGATGGCGACTAATAGGATACGGAATAATCCAAAGTTAACGTTCTTTGAGATTCTTGACCAAAAAGATTCTGTGACCCATATGTTCTTTATGAAAGTTTCTTGACACATAAACAATATTTTCGAGAAAAGACAAAAACTTTACTTACTATCCTGTAGTATAAGATGTTGGGGGTTGAGACGTGCCTGATTCAGAAGAGGAAACTTATTCTATTATATTCGCATCTTTGAGACATCCTGCTCGCCGCAAAATTCTGAGAATGCTCGGCGAAAAACCAAAAAACTTCTCTCGAATACTCGAAGAACTGGGAATCTCCAGTTCTCATCTAACATATCACTTAGAAAACCTTGGAGAACTCGTAACAAAAATGGATGATGGAAGGTACAAGCTTTCAGCTTTCGGAAACGCGGCAGTTTTAACCATGAAGGGAGTGGAAGAAGCACCCGAAATCCAGCCGAAAGGCCCATTGTGCATGTCCATAAAATGGAAATCCATCTTTTCGGTGCTGATGATCGCTGTTGTAATCTTGGCAGGTTTAAGTTACTTTCAATACAATTCTCTGAATCAGCTATCTGCTACGCAGGAAAGTCTCAAATTCGACTTGGCACAGCTGGAAGCCCAAAACGAAATTTTATCATCTTGGTACAAGGACACTGACCCAGCTATAGCCTTCTTAACAGATGTTATTCAACTCGACATAACGCAATACCATGCTGAGTTGGTGAGTAACAACTTTGAGTTCCGACCGGATTTAGGCGGAATAACCGAGGAGACTTTGAAATATTCTCTTCTTTCCTATGAAAGCAGGTTAGATGTGTCTTTGAGGTTTAGAAACGGAACTTTATCTCTCTACAATATAGAGGTCCTTGAAGGCGTACCGTATTACTCGGAACCCCAACCGGTAAATATTCTAGACATCACTTCCGGAATTATGAGCAGATACCGGAACTACACAGGAGCCTCTTACCTCACTGAAATGGAAAGTATGTTTGACAATGTAAACGAAATAACGGATTTCGAAAAAACTGTGGGCAACATGAAGTTAGAAGCGACAATCGAAAGCAACATCAAGGAAATCAGGTGGATATACACCACGGATGGAATTGACTACCCCACAAAAGGAGTGGAACTTACGTTCGAAGGCGATTTCTTGACGGAAATCACTGACGGGTGGCTCCTATACCAAATAGGAAGCACAGAACTCAATATTTCAGAAGACGAAGCAGTAACTATTGCTAAGGAATACTCAAAAACTATCTCGTATACTTTTAACAACACGGTAGTAACGGGTTTAACAATATTAGAAGACCCTATTGAAGTACGGTTGTGGCCGCATCCCAGAGAAGGTTTAGAGTTAATACCTTACTGGTATGTGGTTGTTCAACTTGACAGAATATATCCCGGCAACATTGATCGCATTGGAATTGGAATATGGGGAGACACAGGAGTAATCAGCAGTTACCAAACAATAAGCGTCGTTGGATAACAAGGAGTTCCTCTTTGGGAGAAATCCATTTTGGCGGTTTCAAAAGAAGAGAAACTCAAAGTTGTTTTAGATTCAAATTTCCTGTTCGTTCCCTCACAGTTCCAAATAAACATCTTCGAAGAACTAGCAAACTTGCTAAACCGAAGTTTTGAACCTATTATCCTTTCTTCGACAAAAAAAGAACTCCAAGGATTAGCAGAATCAGATTCTCCAAAGAAACGGAAACAAGCCCTGCTAGCACTCAAATTCGCAGAAAAATGTCGCCTAGTCAGCGTTGAAAAAATGTCAGAGGAGACATATGATGATGTGATTGTGAGGGTGGCGGCAGAGTGGAAGTCTCCTGTTGCCACAAACGACCGAGAGCTTAGAAAAAGGCTGAGAAATATTGGAGTGCCAGTCATTTTTTTGAGGCAGAAGCATCGTTTAGAGATGGAAGGCGCAGTATAGGCTTATAAATAGGGCTGTCTCTTATTTGGAGGCGAAAGTCCCATGTACGGAACGGGGAACTTTCCCATAACGTATCAATTTAAAGCAGGTGAGATGAATGTTCAAACTTGTAACTCTTGAAGATGCGATTCGGATACCTCCAGCAAGGTTCGGAGAAGAAGTCAATAGCGTAGGTTACGAACAACTAAAAATAAAATATGATGGCATGGTAGACGAAGAGCTCGGCTATGTCATCGCTGTTACAAAAATCAAAGTCAACCCCTTCGGAAAAATCATTCCCGGAGACGGAGCTACCTTCCACAAAGTTCAGTTCTCTCTCCTCACGTTCTTTCCGAAGATTCAGGAAGTCATAGAGGGGGAAGTTGTGGAAATTGCGGAATTCGGAGCCTTCATACGCATAGGACCCGTTGATGCCCTCCTTCACGTTTCTCAACTAATGGATGACTACATTTCTTATGATGAACGGCAAGGAGTTCTGATGGGCAAAGAAACGAAAAGAAAACTCAAGACCGGAGACCGCGTGCGAGTTCGGATAACAGCTGTTTCTTTGGGTCGTGGCGGAGGTTCTGGGAAGATAGGAGTAACTGCTAGGCAGCCTTTTCTCGGGAAGATTGAGTGGATTAAGAAGGACGTGGAGAAGGTAGAGGGAGCCGGTGCTGAAGATTCAGAGGATGTTCAGACAGAGGGGAATGTAGAGAAATGACAGAGAAAGCATGTCGAGAGTGTCGCTTAATATCTTATGGGTCGATTTGTCCTAGCTGCCAATCCACTAACCTAAGCGACGACTTTTCAGGTGTAGTGATAATAATTGATCCTGAGAGTTCGGCTATAGCTCGCGCCATGAAAGTAAAGGAAAAAGGACACTACGCGCTTAGAGTAAGGTAGGTAACCAGAATTCGTCTCTTAACTACTGCATTGCGTAAGGAATTGAAGAAACCTCAGGGACTGCTATTTGAGGGTCCATTCGAAAAGACCATGAAGAGGCTGAAAGAGTTTATCGATGAGGAAAAGCCCTTAACAATCATTTCTGTGGGCGACATAGTTTCTCACAACATGATTGAACATGGTATCTCCATGAATGTTGTGGTAGTCGATAACAAAGTTATGAGAAAACCTGTCGAACCGATAAAGGTGGATACAGACCAAACATTGTATGCAAGGAATCCTCCCGGAACCATAACAGATGAAGCTTGGGCTGCTATGAGAAGAGCGTTGGAGCAGAAGGGACGAACAAAGGTTGTTGTTGAGGGTGAAGAAGATTTGCTTACCGTTGTGGCGGTGTTGTCTGCGCCCGAAGGTGCACTTGTGGTTTATGGGCAACCTCACGTGGGAATTGTTTTGGTTAAGGTTACGGAAGAAACTAGAGAAAATATGCGGTGTATTGTGGATGGAATGGAAGAATCTTCGAAAAGCTAAAGTACGGCGGATGTGTCAAATCAACAACCTGCGGAAGTGTATCAATGAAGGTTAAAATCGTCTCGAAAGAACAGAATCCTCTGCTGAAAAGAAATGAAGTAATCTTTAGAATCGAGCATGCTCAAGATGGGGGTACTCCAACCCGCCTTGAGGTTAGACAACAACTAGCAACTTTGCTGAAAACAGACCTTGAATTGGTTTTCGTTAAAGAAGTAGAGACAAAAACAGGAACAATGATTGCACTGGGCGAAGCGAACGCTTACGACTCCATAGAACAAGCCAAACTTGTTGAACCTGAACACATAATCACCCGAAATATGCCCCCAAAAAAGCCTGAAGAATCCGAAGAGGCACCAGCCCCAGAAATGCCTGAAGAGGCAGAAGAGGTACCTCCGCCTCCCAAAGAGCCAACACCCCCAGAAGAGCCAACTGAAAAAGAGAAGGAGGAATCTTAGGTGTCTGAAGGTGGAGAGAAGAAAAAAAAGAAAAGTCATAAAGTCTCTTCCTACTATAAAGTGGATGAAACAGGAATCAAGAGACTGCTTCCCAGTTGCGAACGGTGTGGACCCGGCTATTTCATGGCTGACCACGGTGACCGTTTCACGTGCGGACGTTGTGGTTTAACACGATACAAACAAGCCTAAACATGGCAAGTTTAAAAAACCAAAATTTGGAATGCAGAAATTTGGATGGACCTTGAAGATGATTAGTATGAGAGTTTTTGTGAAAAATATTTCGGCTGAGAAGTTTTGGGATATTGGCAAGCCTATCCCGCCTGTTCAGGTGGGCACGAATCTTAATGTTGTTGGAATAAACAAGAAAAGTGAAGATGTTCTTGAGGTTCCTTTTGTTTTCACTATAAACTACAATCCGGCAGTGGCTCAAATCAGCTTGAAGGGAACGGGTCACGTGAAAGGGTCGAAGGATGAGCTTGAACAAATTCTTAAAGGGCACAAAGAAAAGAAGCCTCCCCCACCCATCATTATCCAATCTATCTCCAACATAGTATTCTTAGAATCAGTGATTATATGCCGAACCCTAAATATTCCTCCTCCTATCCCATTGCCAAAAATTTCTCCGGCAACCAAAAAGAAACGGTCTGAACCAACCTACAGAGCTTAAAGCTCCCTAGACCTAAACAAGCGTCAAAAGAGAAAGATTTGTTGCTAACCCCAAAAGTTTTTGGGGCTTGCTCTAGACGGAATTTACTTAAACAGTAAGTATTGCCCTGTTTAGTTTATTTCAGTGGGACATACATTGATGATCTGGATGCGCCGATGCCTGGTGATCCGTGTTTTACGGGTTTGTTGGTGATGGCGAATTCGCCTAGGTAATATCCAATCATTTCTGGCGTTATTTCTACTGGAGTGAACTCTTTTCCGCTGTGAACTAGAAGTGTGACGCCTACCATTTCTGGGAGGACAATCATGTCGCGGGAGTGGGTTTTGGCTACTGGTTTTTCTCCTTCTTTCACGTCTTTTTTGGCTCTTCTGATGTTTTCTAGGAGTATCCTCTGTTCATGAGCAAGTCCACGCTGTAGGCTTCTCCGTTGTCGCGACGGAAGCAACTTGATGAACTCGTCCATGGACATGCCCTCCAGTTCTTCCATTGTATGTCCGCGATATGTGAATTCTTTCTTAGGCAATCTATTTCACTCATCTCCCTTTTGCACCTCTGGATTTAAACATTTCTAACTCGGGTTCATATTAGGAGACTAATAACAGCAGATTGTTGAAAACAGCTTTTTTCTGAAAATTTTTTCGCAACCATCTTTCGAGAAATAAGATTCTTTGTCTATCTTAAGGAGAGTTATTTGCGGTTTGGTCTAGTTGTCAGCAGAAGCACCACTCCAGCTGTGAAGAGTATTGCCTCGAAGAATTCATGATGAAGCATGTCCCCGAGATCAAAGAATCTCCCAACAATGATGAAGTGATGAAGAACAATCAACAAGCCTAACAGAACGAAGAAGAAACCTAAGATTCTCAATCTTTTCTCCATGTTTCATCAAAGTGAGGTCTTGGAACTCATTTATAAAAGCCGTGATTCCAAAAATTTCATGCAAAGATTTATTTTTTTCCTGCTTCAAGTTAAACCCAAAAGAAGGGTGCGCCTAATTGAGGGAACCTTTTGCTGAATTTGTTGAAGCCGAGTTAAACCCAAACATTCTGTTAATCACGTGTGGGCTTCCTGGAACTTGGAAGACGGAGACCTCTCAGGAAATCTCGAAGATCAAGGGAATCCCGATTCTTCGAACTGATTTGATTCGCTTGGAGGTTCTGAAAAACGAAGATGTTTTTGACGAAAAAGTTGCGTCAAACATGAATAAGCGAGAATTGGTTTATGATGAGATGTTTCGGCGAGCAGAGGAGCTTGCACGGAAAGGTGGCGGAGTGATTTTGGATGCTACTTTTGTAACTCAGAAACTGCGGAGACGTGCTGCTGAGGTTGCTGCAAAAACTGGGATACCTTTTGTTATTCTTCAGACTAGCTGTTCTGAAGAGGCGTCCATTGCGAGAATTTTGCGGAGAACTAAAGAGAAGTATGAATCGAACGCTTTGACTAGAAGAGCTTATGATAACAACAAGAAACGGTTTGAACCCGTTGACTTGGATGACCTGCAAAACAGACATCCAAAACTTGAAATAACACACTTGACGGTTGACACAGAATACGATAACCCTGAAGACTGGTATATAATCGGGAAAGAAGTTAGGTAATTGGGCTCAGTTTCATCATGATAATAGATTTGCATATTCACTCGAAAAACTGTTCCGACGGCGCTTTATTTATTGAAGAGATTATCGAAGAAGCTAAAGCCAGAAATATCGGCTTAATGTCGATTACCGACCACGACTCAATAGGCTGCCAAAAACATGCTGAGGCTCTGGCAAAGAAAAACGGAATCCAATACGTCTACGGAGTTGAATTGAGCGTATCTTTTGTTCACCCCAAAATAACCAAAGGCAAGCTAATACCGTTAGACTTCTTGGGCTACCAATACGACATCAACAACAAAGCATTGAAAGAAAAAATTCAGCAACTAAGAAAACATCGCGAAGAACGAGCAGAAAAAATCTTGGAAAAAATCAATGCAGAATTCAAAAAAGAAGGGATCAAAAACTTAACAAAAGCCGACTGGAACACGATTCGAGACTCCGCTGACGGATCGGTAGGACGCCCCCACATAGCAGACTATCTGGTCAAAAAAGGAATCGTTAGAAACAGGCAAGAAGCCTTCGACAAGTATCTTGTGAAATGCAATGTTCCCAAATATCCTCTTTACGTTGAAGAGGCGTCGAAGCTGGTGAGAAACGCTGGAGGAAAAGTAGTGTTAGCCCATCCCAATGACCCGCACGGAATCTCACTCGCAAAAATAACTGATTCACTGCAGAAACAGACACAAATAATCAAAGAATCGCTACTCGAACACATTGACGGCGTAGAATGTTGGCACTCCAGAAACAACACCGAAACAACAAAACATTACGTAAACTTTGCAAAAAAACATGGGCTAATCATGACAGGTGGAAGCGATTGCCACCAGAAACCCATCATCATGGGAACAATAGAAATCCCAGATTTTGTAGCTCAACAATTTCTAACATGAAATTATTCTTATCAAAACTTTCTTGCATAGTTTGCAGCTAACTCGAAATACGCCTTTGCCTCTTTCGTCGCCGCACACTTTTCCTCACTGCCCACACTTGGATCGTTTAGTTTAAAGCTGATAACTTTTCCACGCACGTAAGCTCGATAGCACTTGTAGAAATTAAGAAGCTTCTCCAACTTTCTGTCTCCAGAATACTTCACATATCTTTCAACAAAAAAACTAGACAAATCACCCCGTTCCTTAAAGTCCAAGTCCATGGCTAAAAAAGCGATTTCAGAAGCAACGTCACAATACCTGAATCTTTCGTTAAACTCTATAGCGTCAAAAATGTAAATCTTGTCTGCAACGAAGATGTTACCCGAATGAATGTCTCCGTGACAATCTCTGATTCGATTCTCAGCCACCCTCTCAGCAAACAAAGACCCATGTCTACTCATGAAATCACCTACTTTTTCACGAATCAACCGAAAACTTTCCAACGAAATCGTTTTGCCGACGAATTCTTGGCTTTGGTCAAAATTCTCCTTCCAGTTTGTTTCTATCATCGGCAACGACCCGAACTCACCTATTCTCTTGTCCGTTTTCGCGTTTGAATGGAATTCAGCGATGATCTTTGCCATTCTATCAATCAGTTTTCTATCCACCTTGCCCTCTTCAAGAAGCTTGGTCATCATCGTTTCTTCAGGCATTCTCTTCATCTTCAAAGCATACTCAACAGTCACTCCTTCACCCTTCATTTTGATAACATCTGATCTGTTGACTGGAACAACCTCAAGATACATGTCCCCACACAACCGCCTATTCAGCTCCAACTCTTTTTCGCAGAAGAAACCCCTCTTCTCTAAGGTTGAAAAATCTAAAAATCCAAAGTTTACAGCCTTTTTCACCTTGTAAGCATAATTTCCAGTTAAGAAAATGAAGGATATGTGGGTCTGTTTCAGTTCAATTTGTCCCGGTTCTTCGTCATAAGCTTCAGGCTTCTTCAAAGCTTCCACAACCTGCTTCTGAAGCGACACGTTATCCGCAAGATTGTCCGGTTCAAACTCTGTATTTCTATCAGGCGCCATAAGCATCCCACGCTGACATCATCTAAGGTACAAGTCAATGAAAAGCCAGATTCTTCATAAAACATTTCCGCGAAACTCTGCAAAAACTCTTATCCGATGACACGAATCCAAAATCAAAAACAGTGATCCAACTCGTTCTTATTTACTCGTTACTTTTGAAATTAGATTCGGATTTTGAATATTGATTGTTATCTATAATTCATACTTAAGCTTCATACAAGTTAAATCCGATAACGGAAAAAGCTTTTTTTGGCGCGTGGGGTGGCATTATGCAGTGGACAAAGCTGGAAACGCAATTTAACTTAGATGTGGACTTTGAAGCACAAAACGCGTTGACAGAAAAAATTGTTGCAGATAAAGTCAACTTGAACCAGAATTTTCCCAAACAACTGGAAGTTTTTATCCAGAAACGCCTCGGTAAGCAACTGTCCCATAAAACAATGGATGACCCAGCACTGAAAAAAGAGGTCACATGACATTCACATTCGCTAAAGAGTCAACAGTTACACTTTAAACAGGATCCCTACGCGCCATCCGGAGACATGGAGGAAAACACGCATGGATTTGCGAGTGAACATCAACAATGAACTCCGAAGGATACGAAAAAAGATAGATAAAGAAAAAACCCCGGCTAAGAAGCTTCGTCTAATTAAGGCATACGAAGACCTCGTTTACACCCTAGAAAGTCCCCAATAACCGTAAGCTAACAAGAAAGCCTCGGCAATCTTTCCAAGCTTTGGGGGTATCTAAATTGTGCGTCACTGTTAAGTATTGGGCACTCTTTGGTGTTTTGGTGATAGTTCCACGTCTCCACTCTTTTTCTTTCGCCATAAAGGCTTAAATATCCTGCTTGTTACTGACTTGGACGATAGATATGCCAAAATGGGGATACTCAATAACGGACATGGACCCTGAGAAAACGGTCAAAGCCAGCGGACGCGAGTTGAGAGTGTCCCACAAACACGCAAGAGAAGTCTGCAAAACAATAAAAGGAATGAAGCTCGACCAAGCCAAAGAATATCTTCAACAGGTTATCCTAAAGAAAAAACCTGTCCCCTTTCGAAGATTCAACAAAAAAGTAGGACACCGCCACGGTTTAGAAAAAGCCTTCTCCGGAAGATATCCAGTTAATGCTGCACAACAAATTTTGAAAGTTCTTGAAGGCGCAGAGGCAAACGCAGAATATAAGGGCCTTGACATTGAGCGACTTAAAATAATTCATGCCTCAGCCTATCCGGGAATGAAGATAAAAAGATTCATTCAACGAGCCTTCGGGCGATCATCACCCCGATTTAAAACCCTTTCTCACGTAGAACTTGTTCTGGAAGAGATGGAGGCAACCTGATGTCTGTTGTTAAACACTTCATAGACGATTCAATAAAGAAAGCACAGATCGACGAATTTTTGCGAAACGAATTCGAAAGAGCAGGATACGGCGGCGTAAGCATCACAAAAACTCCATTAGGAACTCACCTAGTTATTTACACAATGCGCCCTGGCATGGTTATCGGAAGAGGCGGAGAAACCATAAGAGAACTCGCAACAGTTCTCGAAGAAAAATTCCAGCTTCCCAGCCCTCAGATTTCAGTCGCTGAAATCGAAATCCCTGAACTCAACGCTTTTGTTGTTGCATCACGAATCGCCTCAGCATTGAAACGGGGCGTTCACTATCGAAGAGCTGGCTTCTGGGGACTAAACCAAATCATGGAAGCAGGAGCACTTGGCGCAGAGGTTATCATTAGCGGAAAATTGCGGACGGATAGGGCTCGATACGAAAAATTCCGAGAAGGATACTTGCCTAAAAGTGGGGAACCACCAAGAAAGCACATGAGAAAAGCAGAATTACACGTCCAGTTGAAACCTGGAATTTTAGGAGTCAAAGTTCGGCTGATACCTCCTGAGGCACAATTTCCTGATCAAGTAAAAGTAGAGATAATTGAAGAAGAATTTGAAAGCGAACCCGAAAAAGAGATTGTTGAGAAAAAGGTTGTAGCGGAAGAGAAAACAGTTGAACCAGTAGTTTCTCCTGTTGAAGAAAAGGCGGTAGAAGAGGAGAAAGTAGCTGAACCAGAAGTTCCTCCAGCTGAAAAGTTGGTAGTGGAAGAGAAGGCTGCTGAACCAGAGGCTCCTGTTGCTGAGAAAAAAGTAGAAGCAAAAGAGGAAGCAGCCAAACCTGAGGTTCCTCCAGTTGAAAAGAAAAAGGTAACAAAAAAGAAGAAACCAAAATCAAAGGTCTCTGCCAAGGAAAAGAAGGAAACGAAAAAGAAAGCTACTAAAAAGAAACCAGCCAAGCCAAAAGCCACCACTGTAAAAGAAAAAGCCGCAACCAAGAAGAAGCCTAAAACAAAGGCTACCAAAGAAAAGAAGGAAACCAAGAAGAAAGTAACTAAAAAGAAAGAGGCAAAACCCAAGGTTTCTCGAACCAAAAAAACAAAAGAGGCTGAAAAATAAGATGGCAATCTTGCGGCTAAAAGACATTCGAGACATGTCTTCTGAACAACGAAAAGAAAAGTTAACCGAGTTTCGAACAGAACTGGCAAGATTGAAAACAATGGTCGAAGCAGGCGGATCTATCGACAATCCAACTCGAATGAAAGAACTCCGCAAAACCATCGCACGCATCCTCACAATCGAAGCTGAAGAAACAACCGGGAAAGAACAGAAATGATCAAACTCACATCAAGCATAGTTCAACACGAATTCATCGGCCTCGATGTAAAGGTTGTTAAAAGTTCAAACCCCC
Organism: uncultured Candidatus Bathyarchaeia archaeon; assembly: GCA_964618695.1. Taxonomy (GTDB): domain Archaea; phylum Thermoproteota; class Bathyarchaeia; order Bathyarchaeales; family Bathyarchaeaceae; genus Bathyarchaeum. The sequence goes on from CAZUDX010000006.1 coordinate 134,314, forward strand.
ACGTAGTTGGAATCAAGGGTAGAGTTGTTGACGAAACCCGCAACACACTCACCATATTACACAAAGGCAAAAAACGAACCGTCATCAAGGACACTGCCGTTTTCGATTTTGTTATGCCTGACGGAACAGTTGTAGAGATAGACGGCAAGGTCATAATGGGACGACCCGAAGACCGAATAAAGAAACGACCTAGGAGACTGTGGTAGATGGCTGCACTCACTGCAAAACGACCAAAGAAAACATGTGAAGATATTAACTGTCCATTTCACGGAACCCTCTCCCTGAGGGGACATGCTCTGGAAGGAATCGTCGTCAGCGACAAGATGGAAAAAACCATCATTGTTCGCCGTGACTACCTAAATTACGTGCCAAAATACAAAAGATACGAACGGAGACGGAGCAACGTAGCTGCCCACAACCCTCCCTGCCTAGATGTCAAAGCAGGAGACAGGGTGAAGTTAGCAGAATGTCGTGCCATAAGCAAGACAGTCTCGTTCGTTGTCATCGAGAAATTGGAGGAAGGACCTAGTGGCAGCAAGAGCTAAGTCCCGAGCCTTCATGGCAAAAGGAGTTGTCGGTCAAAAACCCAAAATTTCTCGGGGATTGCCAGCCGGGTCCGTCGTCAAATGTGCAGACAACTCGGGGGCTCGAGAGATCCGGATAATCCAAGTTGTAGGATACAAAGGACGGTTGAGAAGAGTTCCAACGGCTTCTGTCGGAGACCTAGTCACAGTCTCGGTTAGAAAAGGGACGCCCGACATGAGAAAAAAAATCTTTAACGCCGTAGTTGTTAGACAGAGAAAACCGTTTCGTCGTGCCGAAGGAATCTGGGTTCAATTTGAGGACAACGCAGCTGTTATAATGACACCAGAAGGAGAAATGCGTGGCTCAGAGGTTCGAGGACCTATTGCAAAGGAGGCAGCGGAAAAATGGCCTCGAATCGCCAGCGCCGCCAGCATTATTGTATAGGAGGGTAAGAGATGAAGATAACAAAACCTGGTAAGCAGAGAAAAAGGCTGCATCAAGCTCCTCTGAATGAACGATACAAGAGGTTCTCTGCATCCCTCTCGGATAAGCTGAAAGAGTCTCATAACACAAACTCGCTTCCGGTGAGAACTGGCGACACTGTCCTGATCATGAGGGGAGACCGCAAAGGCTCCGAAGGAAAGGTCACTCAAGTTGACCGGAAAAATTACAGAATTTTCGTTGAGGGCGTGGAGAGGGAAAAAGTGGATGGAACCAAGGTCCTTATTCCTATTCATCCTTCAAAGGTTAGGATAACCCGCCTAAACCTTGATGACAAATGGCGCAAAAAGATTCTGGAAAGAAAAGCTGCTGAGAAAGCTGAAATTCTCAAAGAAGAAGAGCCTCCGAAAGAAAAGGCGAAAAAGAAGAAAAAACCGAGAAAAACAACCAAAAAATCTGAGGGAACCTGAGTTGGGAAGAAAAGGCGAAAGCAGACATTTAAAACGGAAACCGGCGCCGAAGCTGTGGCCAATTCATCGAAAGGTAGCGGTTTGGACTGTTAAGCCTAAGCCCGGCCCTCATTCTCTTTCACGCTCTTTACCGCTTGGACTTATCGTTCGAGATATTCTGAAATTTGCCAAAACAGCTAAGGAAGCCAAAAACATAATTTCTCAAGAAAAGATAAAGGTTGACGGAAAAGTCAGAAGGGACGAACGTTTTCTCGTCGGTTTGATGGATGTAATATCGATAGTTGACGCTAAGAAATCTTACCGATTACTGCCTTCTGGAAAGGGTCTCTTGCTTCATCCAATAAATTCCGATGAAGCCGCTTTCAAACTCTATCGAGTAGAAGACAAGACCGTTGTAAAAGGTGAACGTGTGCAGCTTGATCTTCACGACGGAACAAGCTTCTTGATCCCAGAAGAAGATGTCTATCAAACATTAGACGTTCTGAAGCTCAGTGTCCCTGATCGAGAACTTATTGGACACATGAAGCTCACTGTAGGTGCCACTGCAATAGTCATCGGAGGAAAAAACATAGGCAAATATGGCAAGGTCAGCACTATCGAAAAAAGACCAAACCAAAAACGGAGAGACCTCCTCGTCACCATCGAAGACAACAACGGCGACCAGTTCCAAACAATCCTCGATTTCGTCTTTATTTTAGGGGACAAAAAACCTTCCATATCTCTACCGGAGGCGGATTGAGTTGGCAGAAAAAAAAGCTGCTCCTGTGGAGAAAAAGGTGGTAACTGAAAAGAAGGTTGCCAAAGCAAAGGCTCCTTCAACCAAGGAAAAGAAAGCGGTTAAACCTGCGGTTTCTGCTGTTGAAGAAAAAGTGGTACCTGAAGAGAAGGTAGCTGAACCCAAGGTTACTTCTGCTAAAAAAAAGGCGCCCAAAAAGAAAGTAGTCAAAGCAAAGGCTTCGCCTGTAGCTAAAGAGCCCGTAGCCGCGGAGAAGGCAGAGTCTAAAGTAACTAAACTAACACGCGAAGAATGGGCTAAAAACCCCATGCTTAAGCCTAAAATAGAGAAGGTAACTGTCAATATGTCCGTTGGAAAATCCGGAGAACCCTTAGAACAGGCAGTAACTATCCTACAACAACTGACAGGACAACGGCCCTCCAAAAGACAAGCCAAAAAAACAATACGCGACTTCGGCATCAGAAAAGGAGAATCCATATCGTGCCTCGTAACTCTTCGAAAAGAAAAAGCAGAAGAATTTCTCCGAAAGGCTTTCCAAGCAATCGAAAACAAGCTTTCAAAATACAGTTTTGATCGTCAAGGCAACTTTTCTTTTGGAATCAAGGAGCACATTGACATTCCCGGCACTAAATACGTGCCTAAACTTGGCATCCACGGTATGGATGTTTCAGTTGCTCTTGGCAGACCTGGGTATCGCGTTAAACGTAGACATCGCGCTAGGTCTAAGATCGGGAAAGATCATCTGCTGACCGCTGATGAAGCGATAGACTTTATTAAAGACGAGTTTGATGTTGAAATAATATAAAATGGTGAATCCACAGTGAAACAGCAATCCAAGTCAGAGCGAAAGTTCGGTAAGGGCAGTCGACCCTGTAGGCGATGCGGTTCTTACGGTTCCCTTATCCGCAGGTACGGATTAGACCTGTGTCGTCAATGTTTTAGGGAGATTGCTGAGGACTTAGGCTTCAGGAAGTATGAGTAAGGGAGATGATGCAGATTTGCCTATGATGGACACGCTCGCAAACGGCTTGACAACAATCATTAACAATGAGATGCGTCGAAAAAGAGAATGTGTAATCAACAAAGCCTCTAAACTTTTAGGGCGTGTCTTGCGAGTCATGCAGCTGAACGGTTACATCGGAGAATTCGAATTTATTGATGATGGACGCTCCGGAAAGTTTAGAGTACAGCTCCTTGGTCGAGTTAACAAATGTGGTGCAATAAAACCTAGAATCCCTGTCAGTTCTAAAGAAATAGAAAACTGGGAAAAACAGTTTCTGCCTTCAAGAGACATAGGGGTTCTAGTCGTTTCTACTTCTCAAGGTGTCTTATCCCATCGCGAAGTTAAAGAGAAAAAGATTGGTGGGCGTCTTTTGGCTTTTGTTTATTAGGAGAATCGGAAAATGCGTGCAATCGAAACCGTGACAACTGTTGAAATCCCTGATGGTGTAGAGGGCATGCTTGAGGGTAGAATAGTCACGATAAAGGGTGAAAAAGGAGAATTAACCAGAGACTTTTCTCACGCACCCATAAAGATTAGCCTTGAAGGGAAGACTGTAACAGTTCAGGCAAGTTGGCCCCGCAAAAAAGAGGCTGCCCTTGTGGGAACAATCAGTTCTCACATTCAGAATATGATAAAAGGAGTAACACAAGGGTTCACCTACAAACTGAAAATCGTTTACTCTCACTTTCCAATAACCGTTAAAATCCAAGGGAAAACATTGACTATACAGAACTTCACTGGAGAACGAAGCCCACGCTCAGCCAAGATAATGGGAGACACCAAAGTAACTATCAAGGGAGACGACATTACCGTTCAGGGAATCAACCTTGAAGACGTCAGCCAAACTGCAGCAAATATCCAAAATGCAACCAAAATTAAAAGCAAAGACCCACGAGTGTTCCTAGACGGCATCTACGTTTTTGAGAAACATGAGGGAATCCAAGAATGACAAAAGAAGAACCAGAGACAATAGCAGAAAAGCAGTTCCCCAAAAAAGCTCAGAGTAGTAGACACAAGAAACCCAAATTTAGACGCCAAGAAAGCTGGAGATACAAGCGGGTTCCAGATGTCTGGAGAAAACCGCATGGAATCGACAGCAAAATGCGGAAAAAAGTTAAGGGATGGCCCCCTTCTCCCACCACAGGTTACCGAACTCCCAAGAAAACAAGAGGACTTCACCCTTCAGGATTCGTAGAAACCCGAGTTCAAGCCCTTGAAGACTTGGATGGAATAGACCCTGAATTGCAGGCCATAAGAATAGGTCGCACGGTCGGGGCTAAAAAAAGAGTTGAGATTATAGCCTTAGCTGGGGAAAAGGGAATCCATGTTCTAAATCCGAGAACAACAAAGGAGCCTGAGTTCGAGGAAGGAGAAATAGAAGAGCCAGAAGAGACAGAAAACCTTTCGGATGGAGAGAAAGAAAGTTGAGTTTGAAAAGCCAGCGCCGTTTAGCTGCCGAGATCATGAAGGTCGGTGAAGGTCGGGTTTGGATAGACCCAGAAAGAATAGATTACGTTGAGGCAGCCATTACCCGAGAAGAAATCCGAAAGTTGATTCACGAAGGCGTTGTAAAATCTCTTCCTGAGAAAGGAGTTAGTCGTGCTCGAGCCAGAGTTTTAACTGAAAAAAGGAAAAAAGGGTTGAGGAGAGGACCTGGAGGAAAGAGCGGTTCAGCTCGGTCAAAAATTTCTAAGAAACAAGCTTGGATGAACAGGATTAGACCAATACGAAAGAGATTGCGCGAATTAAAGGACAGCCGCGCTATCACAGAAACTGTTTACCGTAAACTCTATGACATGTCGGAAAGCGGCGTCTTCGAATCGAAGGCTGATCTAGAACGCTACATCAAAACCCATAGTTTGTGGAGGAGACGTTAATGGCGACTGGACCAAGCTACAGAGTTCCTTTCCGCAGGCGGAGAGAAGGAAAAACCGATTATCGAGCGCGTAGAGCCCTCGTTTTGTCTCGGGCGCCTCGCCTAGTAGTTCGACTCACTATGAAACACACAATACTGCAAATAGTTGAAGCAGAAGCCGTGGGAGACAAGGTTATTGTTTCAGCTCACTCTCAAGAGTTGGGAAAGACTTACGGCTGGCTGGGAAGTGGCGGAAACGTTCCGGCTGCTTATCTTACTGGTCTCTTGTGCGGTTTTAAGGCAATAGCCAAGAAAGTGGATGAAGTTTTCTTGGACATTGGTCTGCATATTCCTTCAAAGGGAGCACGAGTTTTTGCTGCTTTAAAGGGTGTTCTTGACGCTGGTGTTGAGGTTCCCCACAGTGAAGACATTCTTCCTGATGAGAGTAGAATAAGCGGGCAACATATTGTAGAATACGGGAATCAATTGTCTTCAGACCCAGACGTCTATAAACAGAAATTTTCAAAGTATCTTTCAAGGAAATCGAAACCAGAAAAGCTGTCTGAACACTTTTCTGCCGTTAAAGACAAGATCACATCTTCGTTTAAGAAAAAGGTGAAAGAACAGAAGGAATAAACATGAGTGCCACCAGCGAGAAAGTTGAAAGATGGACGCCCCGTACAAAGCTTGGAAGAATGATTCTTGAGGGACAAATCTCCTCCATAGAAGAATTGTTCATGGAAGGATTCAGGATAAGAGAACCCGAAATAGTGAATGTTCTTCTTCCCGAATTACAGGAAGAAGTTATAAACATAGGTTTAGTGCAGAAACAAACGGACGCTGGAGAGAAATCTCAGTTTAGGGCTATCGTAGTTGTGGGAAACCGTGACGGTTACGTAGGCTTGGGTTCAGGTAAGGCAAGGCAGGTGCGCTCCGCCATCGAGAAAGCTGCTGTGGATGCACGTCTCAACATCACTCCTGTTCGTCGAGGCTGTGGATGCTGGGAATGTGGATGTGGAAAGCCTCATTCTTTACCGTTTCAAGTTAGCGGCAGTTGCGGCGGCGTTGAGGTTGTTTTGATTCCGGGACCTAGAGGTTTAGGTATTGTTGCAAGCGAGGCAGCCAAGGTTATTTTAGGATTGGCTGGTGTAAAGGATTGTTGGACGAGAAGTTATGGTTCCACGAGAACTGTTCCATCGTTCGCTTGCGCCGTCTTTGATGCTCTTAAGAAGACCTACCAGTTAGTCACACCAAAGGATTGGGTGAGCTGAAGTGGATGAAAAAAGGAAGTGCTTGGTGGCAGTTCGTATTCGCGGAATGAGTGACATTTCTCAGGAAATCAAAGACACGATGACTATGCTACGGTTAACCCGAAACTGCCACGCAACATTAGTTGATGACCGCCCTGCTTATGTGGGCATGTTGAAAAAAAGTAAGGATTACTTGACTTGGGGTGAGGTCTCCCAAGAGAATATAGCGCTCCTTTTGAAGAAGAGGGGAAGACTCGTAGGCGACAAAAAATTGACGGAGGAATACGCTAAAGAATTGGGCTATAAATCGTTGGACGACTTGGCTGAAGCAGTCTTCAAGATGAAAGTTGAGTGCAGCAGTCTTCCTAATGTGAAACCTGTATTCCGTCTTCGACCGCCGAAAAAAGGCTTCAAAGGAAAGGTGAAGCGAAGCTATGCGGCTGGTGGAGAACTCGGATATAGAGGAGATGCGATTAACGACCTCTTGAAACGAATGGTGTAGCCGAAGTCAGCGATAATCTTTATAGTTACCGTATCAGCACAATCTCAGTTGAGGAAGGAGTTCCATTGACCGAACCGTGGTGGAGAAGAAGAAAGAAGAGAGGTCCTTGGTTCAATGACATTCATGAAGAACTCGAAAGACTCGGGGACCTGATAGATGAAACTATCAAGAAAGCCTTTGAGACGGCGTCCTCAGATAATCCATTCCACCACAATCGCGTGCAAGGTTTCTCCATAAATTTTGGTTCTGACGGAAAGCCGACTATTCGAGAGTTGGATGACCGTGAACTTATACAGGATGAAGCGGAGATTAGCGAAGATTCTGAGCCTTTAGTTGATATTGTTGATGAGGGGGAGGTATTAGTTGTTTTAGTGAGCCTCCCGGGAGTCAAGAAAGATGATATTGATCTTCGCGTAACTGCTAATCGTTTAACGGTTTCCGTTGACACAGTTGACTTGGAATATTATGAGGAATTGAAGCTTCCAGCCAAAGTGGATCCCAAGTCGGCGTGTGCTTTGTACAAAAACGGAGTATTAGACGTAAAATTGAGAAAAAGAGAGAAAGAAGTTAGAGATGGTAAAATATCTTTGAAAAAGTGAGGTTAAACGTTTGCCCCATAAGAAGAGGAAAGTTAGAAAACAGCGTGGATCCAGAACCCATGGACACGGTCAGATAGGACAACATAGAAGTGGAGGAGGACGGGGAGGTCATGGAAAAGCAGGGTATGACAAGCACAAATGGACGTACGTGCTCAAGTATGATCCTACATACTGGGAAAAGACTGGTTTCGTGTCTACCAAAGCCTTAGGCAGAAAGGTCAAAGTTATTAATGTGGGAAAATTGGATGATCTTGCTGACAAACTGGAATCCGAGAAAAAACTGGAGAAAAAAGAGAAAAGGATCTTTTTGGACTTGGAAAGCCTTGGCTACGACAAGCTTTTGGGAACTGGTGAGATAACCAAACCATTGCTTGTTAAGGTGTCATCTTATTCGGAAGCTGCCGCTAGGAAATTGGAAGAGGCAGGGGGAGAAATCCTCAAAGAAAAAGAAGAGTAAATACAACTTTTTCTCTTTGCTTAGCTGGGTTCAGTCTGAGAAGTCAAAGTGTTTATATTTGTGTTCAACATACGCAACTTAACCAATCAGTTTATACACTGAAAAATCGAAGAATGAAGGCGAAAGATAATGGCTGGTAGATTCCTTTCACTGTTCGGACCGCTGTCAAGGTTCCTTCCTGAAATAAGCCAACCAACTCGAAAAGTGAGCTTCAACGAGAAACTTTTCTGGACTGCTATAGCACTGATAATCTTTCTGATCATGAGCGAGATACCCCTATTCAACATCGGAGGAGCTGATGAAGTGGATCAGTTCAGCACCCTCAGAATAATCTTCGCTTCGAACAGGGGCACTCTCATGGAACTTGGAATAGGTCCCATAGTAACGGGCGGTCTCATTCTGCAGTTACTTATCGGTTCCGGCATCATAGGTGCAGATTTAGGCAACCCAGATGATCGATCTCTTTTCACCGCAGCCAACAAAGTCTTTTCAATAGCTCTCACTGGAGTACAAGCTGCCGCCTACCTCATAGGTGGAGTATACAATTATACGGACGCATCCGGAGTGCTACATTCTCCGGACCTAATTACCAGCATAATAATTTTTGTTCAACTTCTATGCGCTGGGGTACTGCTGATACTCTTGGACGAAATGCTGCAGAAAGGTTGGGGAATAGGAAGCGGAATCAGCCTTTTCATTCTCGCTGGCGTAGCGCAAGGGATTATGTGGGACAGTTTTGGACTAACAGCTTCTATGGCGGACGGAAAAAGCTACGGAGCCTTCATTGCACTCGGCCAGACGATCCTTGGTGGAGAAAATTTGTTTAATGCCTTTTTCAGATACGATTCCAGTGGCGCCCTTTTGAATTATCCTACGATGTTAGGTTTCATTACAACAGTCATCGTCTTCATAATAGTAATATACATTGAAGGAGTCAGAGTTGAACTTCCTGTCTCCCACGCAAATTACCGTGGATTCCGCGGCAAATACCCCATCAAACTCCTATACGTCTCTAACCTACCTGTAATATTCGCTTCCGCCCTCTTCGCAAACGTTCTCGTCTTCGCTCAAATCTTATCAAGCCAACCTTGGGGCAGAGGCAACTTCTGGATCAGCCTGTTAGGCACCTTCGGAAGCGATGGAGCTCCCACAGGCGGTCTTGCATATTACGTAACTGCCCCCCGAAGCCTAGGACAAGTGGCTGCCGATCCAATAAGGGCCCTCGTCTTCGTAGGCATCATGGTTACCTTTGCCATAATCTTTTCCATCACATGGCTGGAAGTAGGAGGATTAGGACCCAGCACCGTAGCAAAACAGCTCGTAGACTCAGGTATGCAGATTCCAGGATTCCGCAGGTCAGGCAGATCAATAGAGATGATTCTCAAACGTTACATCCCAGTGGTTACCATTCTTGGAGGGGCAATAATAGGGTTAATCGCTTCAGTGGCAGAGTTCTTCGGAGTCTTCGGAACAGGTATGGGTATACTGCTCGCAGTAGGTATATTGTACCAATATTATCAACTCCTTGTACAAGAGCAGGTTTCGGAGATGTATCCAGCCTTCGGTCGTGTATTGGGAGGATAAATAATGAGAGAAACTATTAACATCGCAGAGATAGCTGAAAGTGGAAAAAACTTTCATACTAAAGAATGTAAAATATATTGGGGAAGTAAATGATGAGTTTGGCACAACCTCCCATTGTTACAGTCGTAGTTCTTTTAGTCTCTATAACCATGTCATTCTTCTCTTCACTGATTAACAGCCGTTTCATGCCTAAGGAACATCGAGAAAAACTTGCTTCATTACGAAAAAAGATATCCGCTTTAACTAAAGAAAAAAACGAAAACATGAAGAAAGCCAAAGAAACAGACGACAAAAAACTGCTCAAGAAAGCTCAGAAACAAGAGAGACAGCTTCTTCAGCTTCAATCTCAGGTTCTTTCATTATCCTCTAGACAGTTTAGAGTGTTCCCAATAACATTGACAGTTTTTTTCATAGTCTGGCTCCTGCTAACAGGAAGCATTCTCGGCTTCAAATTGTTCGAAAGCCCGTTTATAGGTCCATACCCAGTAGCCTACTTCCCATGGTTAGGGGGCGTGGCACCACTCAACCTTTTCTATTGGTACCTCATCTGCTCTTTCTTCTTCGGAACAATGTTCTCACGCATCTTCGGATTGACAGGAGGAACCGATTAAATGCCAAAACCCTCCTTGCGAGCCCGAAACAAGAAACGACACCAAATCAAATCTTCGGGAGGACGAACCATTACCCGCTATGGAAAGGAAAAAACCAGTGTTCCTCACTGTTCCAACTGCGGTCAAAAACTAGCTGGGCTTCCACGCCCAAAACCGATCAAAATCAGTAAGCTTCCGAGAAATCAAAAAAGAGTTGAGCGCATGCATAGCAGCAGTCTGTGCCACGGTTGTCTCCGTGGTCTTCTTAGACAGGCAGCAAGGAATATTTGAACCTGAAGGCGGCTATCAGACTATGAAAAACCGCGGGGGAGAAGAGAAGAAAAAAGTTGTAATATGTATTAGCGGAATGACTGGTTCTGGAAAAAGCACAGTGGCAAGAAGACTGGCTGCCCGATATGGACTTGGTTACTTTTCTGGCGGAAACGCTTTGAAAGCCTTAGCTCAGGAAGAAGGGTACGACTCTGACATGCGAGGGTGGTGGGAAACCGATGAGGGATTGAGGTTTCTTAAACAGAGGAAGGGTGACCCTGCTTTTGACAGAAGAATTGATGAAAAGTTGTTGGAGTTGGCTGAGAGAGGCAATGTTGTTCTTGACAGTTGGACTATGCCTTGGTTGCTGAAGAAAGGTTTCAAAATCTGGTTGGAGGCTTCGCCTCGGGTTAGAGCCAAGAGGGTGGTAAAGAGAGACAGAATCAGCGTTGAAGAGGCGTTAATGGTTTTAACTGAGAAAGATGAGAGAACAAGAGAAATCTATAGGAATCTCTACGGGTTCGAATTGGGACACGACCTCTCTCCATTCGATTTAATTCTTACAACAGACGACATGAACCCCGACGAAGTCTTTCAGGCTGTTAGTTTAGTTACTGATAAACTAGTTTTTGGTAAAGCCTAGCTGACTGGTAACGATGATGTTACCACTGGAAAAGAATCTGTTCTATAAACACTGCAATTGGGTGCCATTCTAACAAGTAATAAGCTATGAATATTACCAGTGTGGCTTGTCTAAGAGGAATTATTGCATGTTTTTTCAAGCAGCAACTCAGCAAAGCTAAACCCATGTTGATTATGGTAAGTAATATGAAAATGCGGCTTAAGGCAAGGCAGATCACTGCTTCGCTGACTCTGTCAACTGAAACATCAACCATCCAACCTTCTTCTGAAGAAGTTTGACCCTGAGCTCGGGCTACGATGCCGTCTAGAGCGTCCAGCAGCATGATGACAAAGATGGCGATTATGGAAGCGAGAATGGCTCTTTCGGCAATAAGCAAGTATGCTATTGGACTGCAGACTAAACTTAGTCCCGAAATCATGTTGGCGTTCACCTTTTTCAAGACAGGAAGTCGAGTTAGCACTGTTTTAGAACCATCCTAAAAGCTGAGAATGCCTTGGCTATGGAGACTCGCAATCAAAATCACCCCAAAAATCACTGTGATTATTGTATCGTATGCGGTCAGTTTTCTCAGGTTTCTAGGCGCTAACCCCAGAAACACCACTTTTTCACTAAGTGGGTAGAAGGGTCTTGTGGGTCGTGTTAAGAGGTCTAGGGTATAGTGGCTCACGAAGCCTATGAGGAGAGCTTGACCAATAGTAGCAGAGAAGAGCATGATTGTGAAGGAGACGATCATTGCTAGTAACAGTCCAGTTAGTTCGTGCCAGCGGGTTCGGGTTTCAGTTTTGAATCTTCGGGTTTTCATTGCTGTTCGTAGGTGGGAGATGTGGTCTAGGTCTGTGACTACCGATGCTATGCTTGTTACAATTAGGGTTGTTGGGGAGACGATTGTTGGAGCGCCGAAGACCAGTAGCAAGTTAGCGAAAAACACGTGACTGATCGTATTCAACAGTTCATCTTTCCATTTTTGTTATGAACGTAGGTTTACCACATCTCCAAAGATATATCTTTGCAACTATCTCCCACAAACCCCTTTTTTCAATCTTAAGGGTTAAATTTTAACCCCAAACCCAAACGTTTACCTGTTTACGTCAACTCTCGCTTATCCTTGTTCTCTTGTTTTCACTTTCTTTCTCTTATCTACCTTCACGTGCAAACACCACACACGCACACGCGCACACATGCACAATCAAAAGAACCATACACCCGGAGAAAACCTCTGTTTCAACTCCTATGTGAATGGATTTGCTACAGTCAAAAATCTTATTTTGAACATCAAATAAATACTAAATTTGGATGGTCTCAACTTTTGGATGACACGCAAATTGAAGTGCTTTGCGACTTAGGCTTAACAACCAATCAAGCTAAAGTTTATGCAAGCATAATCGATTTCAAATCGTTAACTGTCAAAGATTTATCAGAGATCACCAATCTTCACGTTCAAGACATTTACAAGATTATCCCAAAACTTCAGCAAATGGGATTAGTAACAAGAACAGTCAATCGGCCAGCCAGAATAGAACTCATTCCGTTAAGAAATGCATTAATGAAATTAATTGAAGAGCAAAAAGCCGATGCATTAAAGAAAGCAAATATTTTAGAAAGAAAAATCAAACTAATGGATATTTTTCAAAAAAACACAAATAGACTTCAAATTCATGATTATCAAGTATTTGTTTTACCACCGGGCAAAGCATTAGACGCCAAAGCGGCTTCAGTTTTTAATTCTAAATTAAACAAGTACGATCTTATTTGTACCTGGAAATACTTTCTGCAAACAGCAGCCCCCTACCTAAAAATTGCATTAAAAAAAAGCGGGAGAAACGCGAGAATACGAATCTTGGTAACTTGTGCACAATCAGAAGGGCAAATTTGTTACAATAAAGTTAAAAATGCAATAAAAGAAATTGCTACCACAGACAGGTTCTTTTCAGGCAAGATCTTAATAAAAGATATAAAATCAACTTTTGCTTTATTAAACGATATTGAACTTTGGATACCTACTATAATCCCAATAGATAAGGGAGACATTATTATTAACAATAGCCGGGATACGGCTAATTTCGCAAAGGAAGCTTACGAATATTTTTGGAACGACCCTTTGACAAGAACAGTGGTAGAAATTAGTCCTTTAAATGTAAACGGCATGAAACAACAGTGAAATCAATTGCAGGTTTTATACCAAAATATTCGCCATACTCTCGATAACACAAAATCGGTCAAATTTTCCAAATGAATGCGTAAACTAATTACAAGGAATATAATTAAACTCATTCAATAATATTTGCTAACATTAAATCTCATCTTGTTAATCAGCAAAATTTTTTGTTCGTGTCCTTTGTTTGCCTTTGTAATGTTATAAAGGGGTTTCTTTCCAATTATCATTAAAAATTATACTTTGGACATTATGAACATCAGGCATTTCATTGCTTGAGTAAAAATAAAGTAATATAAAAAAGGTGAAAAACATTGAAAAAAACAAAAATCTACAGTAAAACAATATCTACAATGGTTTTAGCTATACTAATAGTGGCTTCAATATTTCTAGTATTATCAAACACCACAGTTCCTATGACAAAAGCAGCAATCCCAAGTAACTTACTGCAATACGAATGGATTCAACCTGCAGCTGATGCCTTTCAATCACATGCTGTTGATGGTCCCGGTCCAACTAATCCGCACATCGAGTGGAGAACTAAAATACCTAATGTAGCTGGGCAACCAATAGCATTTAACGGCAAGATTTTCGTCGTAGACACATCGTTGTATGGTGCATTACCAGGAAAAAACACTACACTTTATTGTTTAGATGCAGCCACTGGAGAAATCATATATACTTTGGATCTGGGTCCAGTCTATTTCGCACTCGTTCCGCCAAGCTATTCCATATGCAAGCTGGATAATACATACATGCTGATAGGAAGCAACTGTTACAAAATAGCTGATGGTTCATTAGTATGGACGGGTCCCGCAGGATTTAGCTACAGCCAGACCATGCAAGGTGGAATGGGCTATGATTCTAGTCTAAAAATTCTAATCAGCGGGAGCCAATGTTGGAGCCTTGCTGATCCATCGCAGCCACCGGTATTACTATGGGACCGGGCAAGCGAACCAGACTACAATACCTATGGCGGTGAATCTCCTAAATGTTACGGCAGTGGAGTAGTAGTGTACACGACTAATTTCTATTACTTAAGGGGTGTTGACGTGACAACTGGAAAAACAATATGGACCACCCCAACGAATGTAACTGCATGGACTTATGGATCTTCCTGTATTGACGGCGTGTTCGGTTTTGGTGCACTTAATGGCAACTTCTATGGTTGGAACCTAACTACGGGGCAGTTGATGTGGATATATGATCCAGGCACCTTTTACAATCAGTGGGCTTCCGCCTCAGGTGCAGCTTATGGCATGTTCTTTGAACACAACCAAGACACCTACACGTATGCCATTAACGCGACAACAGGCGAGTTAGTTTGGAAATACAAGGGACCAGGCATTGCGTATTCCAACTGTCTTACTATTGCAGGCGGGAAAGTTTACATCAATTCAGGTGAAAATCAATATGTTGACTTTGCTACTGGCGATTTTGGTCACTCTGAGTTTGTATGCCTCGACGCTTACACTGGCGAAGTAATATGGACATTGCCAATTGAAAACGGAGCACCATTCAATCTACAATGTAATGCATATGGTAAGCTTTTTGTCGTTCCCACTATTTCATCTTCCGAATATGGGATATTTACATATACTGCTTTCGGCGAATCCTTAACTGGTCCTGGCGAACTTTGGTGCATAGGTGACACCCCACTTGATTACCCCATGTTAATGGGCGATCCAGCACACAGTTCTTTCGGTGAAGGCCCTGCGAGTTTAAAACTCAAATGGAAGGCAACAACTGGTGGCACACTTCAGTCTTCGCCCACACTTGTCGACGGAGTAGCCTATGTGGGTTCATATGACGGAAAGATATACGCCTTTGACGCAAATACAGGGTCTGAAATATGGACTTATGATACAGGCATATTGGGTTTCAGCAGCACAGTAGCCGTCGTTAATGACAAAGTCTATACAGGTGCGCAAGATGGTAATGTCTACTGCATAAATGCTAACACTGGAACTAAATTATGGGAAGCTAGTGCTGGTGGAGTTCCATTTACTGGATCTGGAGCGATTGGTGTAAGCGGAGAAGCGGCAGGTTCTCCAACCGTAGTAGGAAGCATGGTTTACGTAGCGGCTGGCGACACAAACCTCTACTGCTTTGACGCCAACACAGGCACTAAAATTTGGAATCACACTACCGGCGGTCCAATATCAGGTCAGACGCCCGCTGTTGTTGATGGCGCAGTTTACCTTGGGGCTGGCGTGCCAGATGGTATAGGTTTCAACGTGATTAAGCTTAACGCTACCACAGGCGCTGAAATCTTTAACACCGATATTCCGGGGTATTTTGGAGGTTTCTCTCTTAATCCCTTTAGTATTTCAGCATCTGTAACTGTAGGGGGTGGCATGGTCTTCGCACGAGGAACCTACCGACATAACGTTGCATTGAACGCGACCACAGGTGAACTCATCTGGTTAACTCTCTCGGGATATAATGAAGGAACACCGTTTCAATCGAACGGGGCTGCACAACTTCCTGCAATGCTGTACGCCAACGGCTTAGTGTACATCAGTGATTACTATAGTATTTCCGCACTCAATGCTCTCAATGGCAGCAACGTTTGGTCAACGTACACGTCACGTGAATGCCTTTCTCAAAGCTTCAGTTACTCATTTGGCAAAATTTACACTACCAACGAGGCGGGAACTGTCTATGTGCTTGATGCCCTCTCTGGAGACAAATTATCGTCCTACCAGTTTGACGTCCTTACACTCCATTCTGTACCAACGCCTTATAACGGCTCTCTGTATGTATCAACCTTGGATTGGAACCTCTACTGCTTTGAAGAAGCCCCACCGGAGGAATTCCATGCCGCCCGATTGCCTACTTCAATTTCCATAGACGTGGCACTGAAAAACACTGTGAGCGCGGGCGAACCGATTGTACTACAAGGCGAAGTGTTAGCAGATTCTATGGGCACGGAAACGGGTATACCAGTTCCAGTACTTCTGAGAGTTCTTGATCCTAACGACAACTACCACGATATCACCGTCACCTGTAACGAGGCAGGATTCTATAGCACAACATGGACCCCACCCGTGGCAGGCTATTACACCCTAACTGCCATGTTCGAGGGTGACGATTTCTTCTCACCATCATCCAAGTACATTACATTCATGATATCAGTAGAAGCTGAACTTCCACAGGGACCACAAGGAGAACCAGGACCACAGGGGGAACCAGGACCAACAGGAGCTACAGGAGCAACAGGAGCTACTGGACCACACGGACCAGAAGGAACTGCAGCAGCCGCAGACAACACAACACTAATCATAGCAGGCGTATCTATCGTCGCTGCAATAGTTGCTATAGGCATTGCTGTCTTTACATGGATGAAAAAACGAGACTAAACACAATTTCCCTCCCTTTTTTTATGGGGAGTAAAGCAATGCAAGAATAGGGGCTGAGAAGGCTTCGCATAGGAAAAATGAAACCTAACAAAAAGCGATAGCAGTAGCTTTTAGAGGTTCATTTTTCCCTTCAAAATCCCCCGATTGCGGAGCCTCAGCAAACCCTAAGCTTACATACCCAAAAATGGACAACAGAGGCTGAAAAGGCTCCACGAGAAGGTAACAAGAAGCAATAGCAGTAGCAGAAGGAGGTTTCCTATTTTTCCTCCCCTTCAGAATAGTTTGAACCGTGGAGCCTCAGCAAACCCCATTCTTTAGCAATAAAATTAAAATTGTTCTGTCCCCTTTGGGAAGCTTCCACTTCAACGTGTCCATGTAATAGCGCAGAAATTCTGTTAATGAAATAGAGAACAAAAAGAGACATAACGTGCTTCACCAAAGACGGCATTTTTCTAGAATTTTTTTAAAATTCTTTCGAAGCCGTCCTTGTTTGTAGGTCTGCAGCGCCTTTATCAGTTCTTTTTCGTCAATTTTGCCAAGTTTCGTCTTTACTTTCTCTGCAATTTGGCTTCTGAGGAACAGGTATTGGCAAACTGAAGTGACATTCGAGACTCTGCGGTTGATGCTGGCTGTCTCAAAATCAACTAGGTGTGGATGGTCGTCTGCGTCAACGATTATGTGTTTCGGTGCGTTGCTCAGCTCTCCATGGTCCAAGCCAGCCTCATCCAGCCTGTAACATTGCTCCAGAACATCGCGTAGAACCTTTCGAACACGCGACTGCATCTCCCTTCCCCTTAAGGATTCGATCCATTGAGGAAAGTGATTTCCGTCAACAAACTCCATTAAAAGAAAATTTTCGCTGACCTCAAGCTGTTTTGGTCCAACTTTGACGGTGTTTGCTAGTTTCAGCATCTCTGCTTCATGGAACATTTCTTTCCGGTCAGCATCGGCTCTGCGAATTTTCAAAGCGGTTCTCCCTAAACTCGTATAGGCTACAACAACGATGCCGACACAGCCCTTCCCAAGAACTGGCACCTCAGAAATCTTCTTTTCTCCGGTGAACTCCACAGCCTTAACTCCTAGCTGCTCCAATTCTTTGAGGCGTTTCTCCAACTCTTCTTGTTCAAATTTGGGGTAGCATAAAACCTGACCATACTTGTTTTCGTCGAGTTCTTTCAGGGAAATTGTTTCGCCTTTTTGCAAGCTTTTCACTTAGAAACTAGTTTCCTGAGAAGAGTTATTAAATATAGCAATTCAATCATTAAATTCAAGGTCAGGTTCTATGGCAATAATTACTCTGCTCTCCGATTTCGGACTAAAAGACCCTTACGTAGCAGAAATGAAAGCAGTAATCCTCTCAATTAACCCCGAAGCCCTTGTTGTGGACATAACTCATGAAATTGACAAGTTTAACGTCCGCATGGGCGCATTTGTCTTAGCTTCAGCCACCCCATACTTTCCCCAAAACACGGTTCACGTGGCAGTTGTGGACCCGGGTGTGGGAACAGAAAGGCGTTCCATAATTGTTGAAACAAAACGAGGGTTTTATGTTGGTCCCGACAACGGTCTCCTGATGCTGGCTGCCCACAAGGAAGGAATAATCAAGGTTCACCAAATAATCAACCCAAAATACATGTTATCTCAAGTGTCAACGACTTTTCATGGCAGAGACATCTTCGCTCCAGCAGCAGCGCATCTAACATCTGGAACAAGTCCGTCTGAGTTTGGACCAGCAATTCAAGACTATATTCTTCCTGAATTCGCGAAGCCACAGGTGAAAAAGGGGGATGTGGTTGGGGCGGTTCTTCTCATAGACGGTTTCGGCAATATCATCAGCAACATTTCAGCAGAAAACCTTGAAAGAGCCAGTATTCGTGAAGGACAAACTCTTCGTGTCAAACTTGGCAGCAAAACTTTGAAGCTACGTTTCTGTTCAGTTTATGGTGAGGTTCCTGCTGGCACATCTTTGGCGTTAATTGGCGGTAGCGACTTTCTTGAGGTAGCTGTTAATCAGGGAAACGCTTCAGAAACTTTTGAGGCAAAGGTTGGAGATGCGTTTCGCGTTTCTGGGGTAGATTCCAACTAAGTTTTAGTTTTAGTATGTTTCTATCCAGAATTGTTCTCTTCGGGATTTTGCTAGGGCGTAGCCGATTATTAATCCTGCTGCGAGTCCGCCGAAGTGGGCGACTATGTTGACTCCTGCTCCCGCGGTCAACATTAAGAGTAGAAATGAATAGATCAAAGCACCTGCGATGGATTGACCGAATGTTTTTCGCATGTATATGATGCTTGCGCCGTACATGCCGAATATTGCTCCTGAAGCTCCAGCTGAGAGTGTATAGGGGGACATTAGAAAGAGAGTTAGCAGGCTGCCTGCGAGTCCTGCGAGCATGTAGACGAAGAAGTATTCTTCGGTTGTGAAGAGTTCTTCTGACCTGAGACCGAAAATTATCAGGAATAGTGTGTTTAGGGCAAGGTGAATTATGTCCACATGAACAAAGATGGATGTTAAGAGTTGCCAGTACGCGCCATTCAATACGCTGCGGTTGAATTGTCCTAGCTCAAGGAGGACGCTGTCGCTGGTTTGGATGAAATCTCCGCCTATCACCGAAGTGAAAATGTAAACTCCTACGTTCACTAGTACCAGAAAGACTGTGGGCGTCAGCTTAGGCGGGCTTCTCATTTCCAAACCATCCCCAAAAGCAAACACCCCGACATATATATGCATACCTTGGTGAGTGCCTTTTTCGGTTGACCACAAGATAAATCTTCGAGACTTTCTATATCTGGGGGCATGATAGTTGATGTTTTCCTTCCATCCATTCTCTTTCTGTTTGGAGTAATTGTGGTCTTTCTCTACAGTCGATTAAACAAGAAAGTTGAACATCTCGTCGGCGGAAAGGAACTTCGCCCAAAACATGCTGTATTGTTGGTGGTAGCCATAGGCATAATGGTGTCTGTAATCTTGGCTATCCCCGAACATGCTCTGCTGGGACTATTCCTCTTCGCATACACAGCAATCCTCTTCTTATTCACCTATTTGATTCTGCCAAAATGGTATCTGGCAATAGTGCCGTCAGTTCTGTTCATCTTGTCATTTTTTTATTTCTGGAACATTTACACGTTCAATCTTTTCGCACTAACCTTCGGAATCTCCATCGCAGTTTATATTGGTGGGCTATTCACGTGGAAAACAACTGCTGCTTTTGCTGCGTTGATTACCATCATGGACATAATCCAAGTTTTAATCACTGGACAAATGGAAGGAGCGTTCGAAACAGTCCAAACACTGGGACTACCTGCATTCATCCAGCTGCCAATGTTCCCAACAATTGGTCTAACCTACCTCGGATTAGGCGACATCTTCCTTTTTGGTCTCCTCAGCATCCAGACAACAAGAAAATACGGAAAGAAAACTGGACTATACTCTATAATCATAATGACAATAATCTACTTGCTGCTTCAGATAATTTTGTTAAACTATATCTCCTTGAGTAGCGGTTTTCCAGCTACTATCTTGGTGGTCGGCGGCTGGCTTACTGCCTTAGCAGCAAACTACGTCTACACGTTCATCTCAAAAAAGGAAGCAAAGCCGCAAATCGGCTAATCTATGTCACCGTATCAGTTTTGTTTAGGTCCCGAAGCCTCACGTCGCCCTCAATCTCTTTTATGAACTTGGCAACGCTGCTTGGGACAAGTTTCTCCCAGTCTCCCCCAGTTAACATACGTTTCCGAATCTCCGTAGCCAAATACACATCCCTCTTCATCAGGGGCACCTGCTCAACATTAAAACCAGCTTCAAGAAAGAGCCGACAGGTCAACGGTTCGTTAGCGTAGACCACATCAAACTTTGGACAGTAACCCACCATCTGAGAGACCCAAAGCATATGCTGATGAACGTCCGGCACCGGTATAATCCAGACTTTCGACAACTGGATTCCCTCTTCTTCCAGTGCCTTTCGGATCATGGTGATGCGCTCTCCAGCAGTAAACGGGTTATCGAGCCTGTGGCTGTACTGGGAACTGCCTACAATCACAACCAGTTCATCAACCTTATCCATAATTCTCTTTATGGCTCCTAAATGCCCTTTGTGAAAGGGCTGAAATCTTCCCACAAAGACCCCGCGCTTCACCATCTATTCTCCCCTCGGAAGAATCATACAATGCTTGGCATATATGAACTTTAACTTAACCGTAATTGAGTCGCAATCCAGTCCAGTCATGTGTATGTTTTTTGGTTGCTTATTGTTTCTTGTTGTAGTTATCGTTCCCGTTCAAACAGCAAATAATGGTTAACAAGGGTTGGAGACCCCTGAGCTTGATAGGTGTGAAGACGCCATCCATCCGTCTGATATTTTTCAATGACTTTTGCGATATTTTTGTGGTGACCAACCTGCACACAATCATATTCTTTCAACTCAAATCACCTTAGCAGCACGTTAAAACAACCAATCATATAACAGTTTGTTTCACCCGTTCTGCTGGGAAAAGAGACAATTCTCCACCCTCCACATCCAGCATCCTCGATTCTTTGTAGCCTCTCCTTTCCCTTCTGAGAAGCTCCAACTTAACTTGTGTTCCATATCCGTAGCCGCCTATGCTCAAGTCGGAACGCACAACCCTGTGACAGGGAATCAGCAACAGAAAAGGATTTGATGCTTCAACGCGTCCCACAGACCTTGCAATTCCACCTGCAACCTTGGCTATGGCACCATAAGGTGTCACGTATCCAACAGGAACTAAACGCGTGCAGTCCAGCACTCTTCGCGTATAGCTGGAAAGATAATCCGTCGCTATCTTGAACCTGTAGGAGCCCCTGTCCTCTCCATTGAAGATATCCTCTAAAGCTTTCAGAACATCTGTTAACAGCTGATTGGGCGGTTCTGCAACCTGAAACGGAACATCATAGGGTATCCTGCTTAGCAAGCGCCTCAAATCTTCTTTAAATGAGAAATTAGTGGCAACAACTTTTCCATTCTGGGTTGCGGCACCAAACCAAACGTTCTTCATTTTTTGCTGGTAAACGTAAATCATTTTTGCTCCTCAACTTGTTTGAACTTAGAATTTTTTGAGCATACCCCTCTTTCGCACATATTTGTCTGTCAAGTGAAACATTAGTATGCCGAATAGGATCCATACTGCGCCTAGCGCCAAGAGATGCAAGAATACGTTGCCGACAATCTCTGGCTGGTAATTGTCTATCAAAAAAGTTCGCATTCCAATCAGGGCTGGTGCGGTTGGAAATATGGCGCTTGCTTGTTGAGCTATGGTGGGGAGCACAGTTAGGGGATAAGCCACAGGAGAGAGGATAGACATAATGCTGTAGAGGCCGTCTGAGACCATCCAGCCTTCTTTTAAGATTAAGCTTAGAGCAGATATGAATATGCCGAAGCCGTAGAGAGCAAGCATCATTAGGGCGAAAATTCCCAAGGCAGGCAAGATTCCTGTGATTTTCAAGGCTAAACCGAAGGTGAGGTATATGGTGATGAACTGGATGAGGGTGCCTATGCTTTGGTGAATTGTGCTGTGTAAAGCCATGCCTAAGACTTGACCTAAACGGCTGACGGGCGTAACGTAGATTGCCTCTAGGGTGCCAAACCATCTTTCTCTTCTTATGCTGAATCCCATCGCCCAAACTGCTGTTCCAATGAAGCCCATAAGCATGTAACCCGTGAAGATGAAGGCAACAACATCTCCTGTTCCAACAAGCTCTGCCAGATTCTCGCTCTCTGTTCCCCCAACCAAAACAATGCCATAAAGAAGAAAAGGCAGCAGGAAAACGAGAGGAGAAATCAGTTGGCGGATAAAACTCATAGGATAAGCAAACTCGATTTTCCAATCTTTAACGTTGGCTTCCCAGATAGCCCTCAACTCAGCCTTCAAGTTAGCCCAAGTGAACCCCGTCGCACAGTTAACTTCCCGCAACCTGCATTCTTTATTGTTTTTTTCCAACCTGTTTTCTCCTTAGTAGTGGCTTATTGATCCTGACCTCTTCGTTTTCTCCTCTATTCGATTAAACAAATAGAAACCGGCAACTATCAATACAGCATCGATGATTAGAAGCGCCAGAACCTCTAGGTATAATGTTGAGAGGTCTGCGCCTAGGAGCATAAGGCTTCTCACTATGATGATGGCGTATGTGAGGGGAAGGAGTTTACCGAAGATTTGAGCCCCGATGGGCAGGCTCTCAATTGGATAGCGTACTGGAGAAAAGACGTAAAAGACATATCCGATGGTCTGTGAAAAGCCGTAGGATTGTTTGTACATGAGAGAGGCTGCAGCCAAAATGAGGGAGAGCCCATACAAGCCCAGTATCAGCAGAATTATTATGAAAAAAACCGGAAGCATCACTCCTAGGCTCACATTCATTCCGAAGAGGAACACAGAGATGGTGAGCTGGCTTATGGCAAAGAGTGTGCTGGATAGACTTTCACTCAGGGCTTTTCCGATAAGCACAGAAACTTTGTTGCATGGAGCCGCAAGAACGTAGTCCAGCGTTCCTTGGAGTGCTTCTCGTCTTATGCTTTCTCCCATGCCGTGAAGAAGAGTGTTTACGTAACTGTTGAGGACTGCGCCTATCACAATAAAGGGAATAAACTCTGCGGTTCCGGTGACTTGGGCAAAACTTTCGCTCGTTAAACCGCCTACGAAGGCTTGCCCTTGAAGGATGAAGGGAATGAACCAGAAAATGGGAAATATAGACCAGAAAACTAGGATGACTGGATAGGCTAAAAGGAACTTTATGTTTTTAATTATCTCGTTCCAAACAACAGAGAGATTGCTGCGCCAAGAAGACTGCTGATATATGGTCTCCAATATCTATCACATTCCTTCCTCGGTTAATTTTTTGCCCGTTAATTTTATGAAAACGTCTTCGAGCGTAGGTACACCAACGTTTAAACTGCCAATGCGAATGTTCTTCTGTCTGAGTGCATCAATTATTGTTCCCACATGCTCTTCTGTTGTTCCCCCAATGATTTTGATTCTGGAGGGAACTCCCTTGGCTTCTTCACCTGGGATGAGCTTGACAAGTTCCGCTTCGGGTAACAGGGAGCGAAGGTGCTTTTCGATGCCCGCTGGTGGATTGTAAACTGTTACTTCCACAAGTTCGGTTTCTTTTACCATGGCTTTGAGTTTGTTTGGGGTGTCAACGGCGACGATTTTGCCTTTGTTTATGAAAGCTACCCGATCGCATAGTTGATCAGCTTCGTCCATGTAATGGGTGGTTAATAGAACCGTTTTGTCCTGTTTTTTTGAGAATTCTCTTATTTGTTTGCGAATCTGTCTTGCGAAATTTGGGTCCAAACCTAATGTTGGTTCGTCCAAGAGCAAAATTGGTGGATCGTGCAGTAGGGCTCGTGCTATGGCGACTTTCTGTCTCATTCCTGTGCTGTAGTCTTCTAGCCTTTCGTCTGCTCGGTCAGAGAGTTGCATGATTTCTAGGAGCTCTTCAACCCTTTTTTTCGCGTGTCTTTTTTTCATTTTGTACAATGAAGAGAAATACATGAGGTTGTCTCTGGCTGTAAGTTTCCAGTATAATGTTCTCTCCCCGCCCACAACCATTCCCAAACTTGCTCGCACCATCGAAGTTTCTTTACGAACATCGAAACCGTTTACGATGGCTGTGCCTTCGTCTGGAATCAAGATTGTGGATAAACACTTGATCATCGTAGTTTTTCCTGAGCCGTTTGGTCCAAGGAGTCCGAAGAGTTCTCGGGGACGGATTTTGATGTTGACTTTGTCCAAAGCTACTGTAACATCGTTGGTTTTCTTTGATTGTTCTCTTCGCAGAAAACCGAAAAAGCCTCTATGCTTCTTTTTGGCAAATCTTTTAGTCAGATTTATTGTCTGAATGCTGAAGTCCTCGTTTTTTTCGCCGTAAACCAACTCTAAACCTCACACAACCTCAAAGAAGAGCGTATGAACCTTACCACCAATCCACAGCGCCTTTCAAATAGAGTAGTAGTACATGCGTAAAAACTTATTCAAACCACATTGCAAGAATCCTTTTTGATCAATTTTAACCCCAACCCAACAGAATTGAATAAGACTGATTAACTGTCTATTGATGGGTGGATTCTATAGTCTGCGTGTGCCTTAAAAGAAAGCTTTAAAGCTAATGGTTTCCTTTTTAACCGATAACTCGTTTTGTGGAGAGCAATAAGTGCGGCGCAAAATAGAATGTAGTCAAAAAAAATGCGTACACAATGTTGACGGCTACTGTCAGTCATGGATTAATAATTGGCTTGGAGGTTGCGAGTTCAAGCCAAAATCAAAGATAGAAAAAGCACAAAAATCTAAAAGCTAAAACCTGTTTGAAATAAACCCTTGATAATCCAAAAATCAATTTAGGCGCGTGCGTTTTATTTTCTCCTATTGAGTATCATTTTCGTTGTTTCAAAAAAGTGTAAAGCGAAAATATTACCGCCAAATAAGCAGCTGTTCTGACTATTATCAATACGGGTTCAAAGGAGCCTTTGAGACCCAAAATTGTTGCTAGGTGAGAGATACCGAATAATCCAAAGGCTATTCCGATGTAAAGTGGAACCATGTTGCCCGTTTTTTTGTAACCAAAAAAGCCCAAGACAAATATGATTATGCAAAGCGTCAAGTTGATGAGATACATAGGGTCAAACATTAATGCCATAAAATACACCAGTCACGAATTCCTTTACCATACTATTAACATTTGTTAATTGTGTGGGTGGTTAAAATTTAATATAAGCAAGTGCCTACACGAACACGCGTGCGAATGTTTGGGTTGGGTTTGGGGTTAAAATTTAACCCTTGAAAAAAGAGGGAGCGCGGGATCAAATCCCACCCGAGGCTCCACAATCATATTAGGAGATTATTAACAGCAGATTGTTGAAAACAAAATTTTTTCAGAAAAACTAGCAGAACACTTTGAACAATTATAAGTTCGTTCAATCAATTACTTGTCACCCTAGAACGTTAAGGATTGATTGGAGCTGCATGATATGGCAAACATCGTTTGTAAGACAGTGTATTTCGAGAAACCGGGACCAGAAAACACTGAAGAAACCCTCAAGTTAGCAAAAAAGCGAGCCGAAGAGCTCAGCATCAAAAACGTCATAGTTGCTTCGACAACAGGTGAAACAGGCATTAAAGCTTCCGAAGTTTTCAAAGGCTACAACGTAATAGTGGTAAGTCACGTCACTGGATTCAGAGAACCTAATTTTCAAGAATTTCTCCCCGAGAACCGCAACATAATTGAAAGAAACGGCGCCAAAACTCTGACATCTGCACACGCCTTTGGCACTTTGGGCAGAGCAGTCAAAAACAAGTTTGGAACCATACAAGTTGACGGAATTGTCTCAACCGTCCTCCGCATGTTCGGTCAGGGAACAAAAGTTGCTTGCGAAGTATCTTGCATGGCAGCCGACGCAGGTCTAATAAAAACAGACGAAGAAGCCATTGCAATCGGAGGCACAAAAAGTGGAGCAGACACCGCCGTAATCTTGCAGCCAACTAACACCCACGCCTTCTTTGATACACAAATAAAAGAGATAATCTGCAAACCCAGACTCTAAATTTTCCAGAAAACCCTCTAACATATACACATAAATTACCCCAAAAATATTGATTTGACGGGGGAACACATGACAAAAGTAGTATGCCAACCATGCAAAGAAGTTTATGAAACATCAAAAGATGGAAAATGCCCCAATTGCGGTTCATCTACACCCCAACTATATGATTTCAAAAACAGCGACGAATACCTCAAAGAAAAAGCACTCCAAGTAAGAGATAAACGGAAAAGCCTAGGGCTGGAAGGACTTGTAGGCGGGCTGAACTGCGTTATAATCAACACCGAACCGAACAAGCAACAAGACGCAGTGAAAGAACTTCTACGATACACCGGCTTTACATTTCATGAGGCATTCCAAAACCCACAAGCACGAACTTGTGTGCTAAAAAGGCAAAACTCTGCTGACCTCTTGGTAACGTCACGAATCAAAGAGAAGAATCCTTTTGTTCCGTTCAACATGTTCCCCAAATCACAGAACCTTCCGAACACGCGGTTGGAAACCTTTGTTTTCGAGACAAATAACATCGAAAAGTACGTCTCAGTTCAGAAATCTGTAGGGATAGAATTCCTAACCGACGAGATCATAAAAACGGACAATTATTCTTTCATCCAAACTAAACCGTCAAAATACACGGCTAATTCCCTAGGATTTATCCAGTGGAAGAGAAACAAAGGCAACTATTTCACAGAAGATTCAGAAAAACTTGATTGGCAATTTCACAAACCAGAAAAAGATTACCTCCTCAACATCGGCAAACTTGACCACACCGCAACACGGGTGAAAGCACAAGACAGAGACGCCGCCATCATCGAATTCATGTCCCTAACCAACTACAACTTCGATTTCGCAATATACGTCAAACTATTCAACTCAATCACAAACGTTGCACGCTTAACCAAAAAAGACTTCGCCATGGTCTTCACATCCGGCATCTCCCCATACATCAACAACGAAAAATCAGGACCCACAGAAAAATTCATCCACAACTACGGAACCCGAGTACACCACATGGCTTTTAAGACAGAAAAAATCGAAAACACCTTTGCCGCCATCAAAGACGACGGCATGAAATTTTTAGTAGAGCTTGTAGGATCACGAGAAGAAGGACTAAAACAAACCTTCACAGTAGCATCACCCCACACACTGCTTGTAAACGAATACATCCATAGATACGACGACTTTGACGGCTTCTTCACCAGAAGCAACGTAACTCTATTGACAGCAGCAACAGAAAAACAATGAACTACACATCTTCAACATGATTAAAATCAATACATCTCCATCAATTCTGCTTGATATACCAAAAGTGAGGCATGTTGACTTTTTGGATGTTGAATGATTTATCCACAGTATGCTTTATTAAGACGCAAGACTTAATACTTTGTAACAAACCCTACAATGTAGGAGAACATCGATGCCAAAGGACAAACGATCCAAGAAAGGATTTTTTAGTCGTTTAAGGAGAAAAAAACCCAAAATCATGCCGGCGCCGCCTCCGAAATCTCTGCCAAAAGGCTACAAAATTATCGAGAAATACCCCCTCTTTGAACCCTTTGCTCACGCAGGCATTGCTCAAAACCCAATAACCGGCGAATATAAATACATTCTAGATGAACTCCAACTTGACACGCTTGAACGAGGCGTGTATGACAGAATACTAGAAATCCTCCTCGCTGAGATAGCTTCTCCAAAAGAGGAAATCGAAGACCCTCGACAATTCTTTGTAACTGAAGCTGAAAAAATCGTAGGCAAATACCGAATAAGCTTAGGTTGGTTACCCGACGTTTCATGGTCCAAAATCCTTTACCATGCCCAGCGAAACCTTGTCGGTTTCGGTCGAATCGACGCTCTGATGCGTGACCCAAACATAGAAGATATCTCATGTGACGGCGTCGAAAAACCTGTCTACATTTGGCACAGGAGATATGAGAACCTTGAAACAAACTTGGTCTTCCACGACGACCAAGAACTAGACGATTCCGTGGTAAAACTAGTTCACATGGCTGGAAAGCACGTAAGCTCAGCCTTTCCAATAGTTGACGCTTCTCTGCCCGGAAGGCACAGACTCGCCGTATGTTACAGAAGAGAAGTAACGCCTTTCGGAACGGCTTTCACTATAAGGAAGTTCCGAGACGACCCCTACTCAATTATCGATCTAATAAACCTAGGAACCTTATCTGAGGAGATGGCAGCATATTTCTGGACTTGCTTAGAGAACAGAGCCTCCCTCATGGTACTAGGCGGAACAGCGTCAGGAAAAACAACCTTCCTCAACGCAGTAGCCTGTTTGATCAAGCCGGGGAGCAAGATAATCACAATTGAGGAAACTGCAGAGCTTAATCTGCCTCACGAAAACTGGGTGTCCTTGATCGCCCGAAGAAGTTATGGTCTCGGAGAAAACCTTACCGGAGAAGTAAACCTCTTTGATCTAGTCAAGACATCAATGAGACACCGCCCAGACCTAATAGTGGTCGGCGAGATTCGAGGAAGCGAAGCGTATACCCTATTCCAAGCTTTGGCAACAGGACACGGCGGCATGGCAACAATGCACGCAGACTCCATCGATTCAGCTGTCAAACGTCTGATCCAGAAACCCATGGAAATAGCCCCTGCATACATGCCACTGATGAACATTGTCGCGTCCATTCAGAGAGTACACTTGCCACAGTCCAAAACGGGAGAAATGACCGCTTACCGACGGATACTTTCTGTGGATGAAATTGCCGATTACGAAGATTACAGAAACACTTTCAAATGGAAAGCTGCTGATGACTTCCACGCTTCCCAAGTCAAAAACGGAATTATGCTCAAACAAATAACTGAACGTAGAGGCTTATCTTGGAAAGAATTGGAGGATGAGCTTAAACGCCGAGAACACGTGTTGCAATGGATGCGACAACGCAACATTAGAAGTTACAAAGATGTTGCAGGGGTCATCACAGAATACAATGCCAAACCCGAAGGGTTCTACGAGAAGGAGGTTTTAGCTGGTGCCCCTGCTAAAAACTCTTGAAGGAGTTTCCTATCGCCTTTTCGGAAGTATTTCTCCAAAGTTCTTGAGCCGAGTCTTCGAGTTCAAAGAACATTTAGCGCGAGCAGGAATCAAAATATATCCTGAAACCTACATCTCCCTAATGCTTCTGATTGCAACACTGACTATTCCTGTTTCTGTCCTAGCGCTTGTACTCATATATTTCACTAGAATCACGTTTCTGATTCTCTTGGTTCCCATGCCCATCTATATTATGATTGGCTTTATGGTTGCTCCCAGTTCAAGAGCCAGCGAAAGATCTGGTGCCCTAGAGAGAGAGATGCCTTTTGCAGCAACCTACATTACAGTCATGGCGTCAGGAGGTATACCGCCTTACATGAGCTTTAGGCGCCTCTCAGATGTTGAGTTGTTGCCTGCAACGCGTAAGGAAGCTCGAGCTTTGATCAGAGATGTGGAAATTTTTGGTGTCGACCCCATTAGTGCTCTGGAGAACTCGGCAAAGTACCATCCGTTAGATATGTTCAGGGACTTCGTTTCGGGTTATGCATCCACGGTTATTATAGGCGGTGACGTTATCCACTTCCTCGAAACAAAGGCGCAAGACATCTTCAAAACGGGGTCCATGAGGGTTAAGGCTGCTGCTGAACGTTTGGGAATGCTTCTGGAGTCCTTCATCATTATAATGGTTCTCATGTCCCTCTGTTTCTACATCCTCTTCAGTGTTGAATCAATTTACAGCACAGGCATGGATATGGGTTCTGGAGTGATCATGTATACCTACGTTTTCACTCCTTTGCTCTCTATTGTCTTCCTGTATCTTGCCCACGGCATGCAACCAAAAACTCCTATCAGCGATTATAGACCCTACAAGGTATACGCCATTTCCTCAGCCGTGGCTGTCCTAGTGCTCTTTCTGCTTACCGGTTTCTTTGGTATGATTCAAACACCAATCCAGAATATCGTTGACTTACCAATCGCTGTGGCTATTACTCTTATGATCTCAGCTGTGCCTCCAGCACTCGTCCATCAGAAGATCGCAAGCAGAAAATCAAGCATGGAACATGGTATAGCCAACTTTCTCAGAGACCTAACAGAGACCAGAAAGACAGGACTTTCCCCAGAATCGTGCATTGAGAATCTTTCTGGACGGGACTATGGAGCATTCTCTACGGAATTGAAAAAGATGTCGTCTGACATTGGTTGGGGAATTCCTATGAGAAATGTAATCACGGATTTCATGAAGAAAACTAAGAGTTGGATGTCCCAGATAGTGATGTTTCTTCTCTTAGAAGCCGTCGACGTAGGGGGTGGAACAATTTCAATGATTGAATCTCTCGCGAGATTCAACAATATGACTCAGGAAGTGGAAAAAGAGAAAAAGATGAGTGTTCGGCCCTACATAATGATCCCATACTTTGCCGCGATATTGCTTGTAGCAACGACACTAATGACCCTCATTTTCACCACTGAGACAGTTGCCATGGCAGGAACAGGACCAGGAGTAGGCGCGACTGACGTAGATTTTCTTACTTTGATATTCACAGTTTCAGTAATCACCCATTGTTACCTGATTGGGCTGGTTGCAGGCAAGATCAGTGAGGAATCTTTGGCTGCTGGCTTCAAACATTCTGCATTGTTGGTTCTGCTCGCTATCGTTGCATCGAAAGTTGTTCCAATGATAATCTAAGGAGAAAAAATAGGAGGAAACCTCAGTAGTGGTTAACAAAGTTCACAGGAAACGTTCAACTAAACGAGCAATTAGCCCCGCTGTCTCTTCAGTCATAATGACCGGTGCTATAATAGCTATAGTGAGCGTTACTCTGGTTTTTGCTAACAATTTTCTCTGGGGTCGGGTTGCGGAAGGTGAATTCAAATCTTCTAAACAATTGATGCGTACCGTGGGGCTTCAAATAGACGATGTAGCTTGGACAATTGGGCGCACAGAGACTGTTCGTTATTCGAGCCAGTATGGAGATGTTGCGCTACAGCCTTCGCTGCTAAATTATGTAATAACAATTGAAACTGAAAGCGGCAATTACGAGTTTTCAAAGGAGACCGGAGTTATTCTCTTTAATCTTCCAACATCGAGATATACGATGACAAACGGTTATTGGGAAAGAATTTCTCCGTCTGAGGATGAATCTCTTACTTTGCGAGGTACCTCTGCTCCAGTCACACGAGTATTTGTTGTCGAAAAGCTTCCAATGTATGATGGCTCGTATATCCGAACGGTTGTTGCCCCAGCCGTCAGAGTCCTCAATTCTTCGATTGTCACAAATGCTAGTTCAACATTTTATGTTAAAATGTATCTTCCAATTCTTAAAGCTGGAGAAGCCCCCAGACTATCTCAATCTATTACGTTAACTGGAACGTCGGTGGAAGCGCACACCATAAGCGATGTTACGGGCATTGACGTTTCTGTTAGTTTTCCTAGAGCAAGTTCACCGGAGAATTTTGATTCTGATTTCTTCAACTTTCCCAGCCTCTCCGAAGAGGTTTCGCTTCCTTCTCCTGAATCATACGATAACATAGTTTTCGAGCTTTACTTAAGTGAGGTGTCGGTTGGTTTTGGGCTTATTTACTAAAGATGAAAAAGCGAGGGGGTTCGCATAAGTGCCGAACGTGACTATCGAGTATGTTATTTTGATTCCGTTGCTTTTCACCCAAGTTATACTGTTTCCTTTTGTGGCGAGTATGATTACTTCCAATTGGCAGGAATCCCAAAGAAACGCCGCACTACAGGAAGCCGCAGACCATCTAGCAAGTACGGTTCAACAACTTTATCTAATGATTAATCGGGAGGAAATCTTAGCGGGTAATATAATCAACATAACGTATGTTTTACGTATCCCAGAAACCATTGACTCTTATCCATATACCGCTACGGGTTCACTGAATAGTCCAACAGACCCTAATTCCACTAAAATTTTCACACTTACCTTAACGATGGAAGATGGAACCACAGTTACATCTACAGCTGTAGTGGGTCCTAATGTGCTATGGACCGAGGGTTCCGTTCTTCATAGTAACTCTGTTAATGTTTCTCTAAAAATTCAGAAGTTTTATGATAATAGCATAGTTTTTTCTTTTGGAGGCTGATTAGATGGCTGGTGCTTCCATAGATCACATGATTTCCCTTACGATTTTAATAACTGCGTTGCTGTTAGCTATGGTTACTTTTAATCAAATGTTCGCGTCTGCGGTTGTTTATGAACGTAACCGGAAGGTTGCCATGAAAGCTATTGATCTTATAGATACTGTTAGTCTATCTCCAGGAAATCCAGCAAATTGGGGAGAGACCAGAAATGACCTTTTGGGATTCGGTCTTCAAGACCCGGAGGCTGGTGGCTATGCTCTCAGTCCCTATTCTGTAGCGCGATTGAGAACTTCTAATGACAGCCAACTTATTTACTACGATCAAACTGGTTTGTATTACAACAATCTTAGTGCTTACTTTGGGGATGCTATACTAACTCCAATGGGTGATGTTGTTGACTACGCCACGGCTTCAGAGCTCTTGGGTATAAACAATACATTCGGTTTCAGGTTAGATATTACCCCAACGTTGGATGTTGTCGTCTCGCCTGTCCCTGAAAGTTACCTGAAACTGAACGTGGAAGTAATGGGAACTGGGCTTCCGTTGAGTGATGTCACCCTGAATTATTACCTTTTTCATGTGGACACAGGCAGCGGAGACGATCCAACAATCAAAATATATTCAGATGTTGAAGAGACTAATGCATCCGGTTCTGTGTCTTTAGATTTTCCTTCAATAGCCAGCGGGACGGAGGCGTACGCATTTGTAGTCTATGCTCGTCTCCGAGGACTTAATGGAATCGGATACTACTCTTTCGATGTTCTGGACGGTTATCCTCAATTCATTGTGCCTTTAATCCATGATTTTGATGAAGGAATCATCATGATTGCCCATAGTTGGGGGGTTCATGATTATACGTTAACTCCAGTACCGAATGTTACTTATAATGCAACTTTCTTTTCTTTGTCTCCTCACTTGCAGTTGCAACAGGTTCAGATCGAGAATTCTACTGGTCAATTGAATCATGGTTCTAAGGATTATGAAACAACACAGATTCCAGTTTCTGAGGTAGGGATTTTGATAATTACGTATAGATGGGCAAATCGTCTTGGTTCTGTTATGTTGCCGTGGGGAATTGGCACTCTCGGAGTCTCAGCTTCTTTTGGGGGTAATCCAACAGGCTACTCTTTTGTAGCCACTGAACTCAGGCAGGTTAAGATCAACGAGATTTCTTACCACATGAAACTGTCTACATGGAGCTTGAACGGTTAGGGGTAGGTGATAGGCTTTGATGAGAACTGTTGAGGTCCTCTTTGTGATCATTATCATACTTGGAGCCTTCATTATTACAGCTCAGTTCGCTGTTTTGCCTCCGCCTCGTCAAGCCTTTGGAACTAATCTTCGGGAGTTATCTCATTCAACAATTGAAACCTTGGATGATGAGGGCTTGTTAAGTGAGACAGTTTTCGCAGATGAAGCGAACCCTGCTTGGGGAGACTTGAAGAAAGCCCTTTCAGCCTCTCTCCCACCCAACGTAGTCTATAACCTGAGCGTTTATGACATTTCAACAAGTGAAGGAGCTATAACCTATCAATTGGCGACCTCAATTTCAGATGCTAGCTTTGGAGCCGATTCTGACGCTGCTTCAGTCCTGGTAACATCTCCCAACGTCACCTTCACTCAAGATCCACAAAAAGTGGGGGAGCGCACAGGACAAAACATCACCCTATATATTCTGAATTGCAGCGACGCTAACGGTTGGTGGATCACAGGTTACACGGGTCAGAGTCTTGCTTTGGACTTCACCAATCTTCTTTCTCCATACTTCTCAAGTATTGTTCTCATAAACAGCACATATCAGCTTGGGCTTCTTTTACAAAACTCCTCTTCTCTTGAAGGAAATATACAAGATGCGGTTGTTGTAAATACGTTTGGGGAGTCTGTTCCCATTCCCTCTGATTATTGTGAGGGATATCCCCTAGAAGAGTACGGTTACTCTGGTGGATCATACGCAAAATATTGTTACACACTAGGCTCGTTAACGCGTCAATATAATTGGACATGGGTCAGCATTGTAGGTTATCCCGTCTATTATGTCTCTAACACAGAAACTTTTGCCGATGACGATAACAACTGGGGGATTTATGGTATGCAACAAGTTGGACCTGCAGGACTCAATGCCTTTCTCAGGGGCTTGGATGGCTATGGTTATTACGTGATTGACACACCTATTCATGGAAGCCCCGGAGATGTTACATTCAACTCCGCTGCTGTTGAATTCCTCAACTATTATGGTATTTACCCTGACCTCACCCAGACAGCTACACGTGCACTTCCAGAATCTATTTTAACTAATTACCATTTAACAGCAACCGAGCTTTTCAGTCGTCCAGTTTCAGACCCGAGTTTCATTCCTGCTGCTACGTATAGTCATACTGGTGGAGGCGCACTCACATCAATAGGACTCACAAGGATTTCAGACATACGAGTTGCTGCCCTAGCACTCCTCATGTATTATCGCCCAACAGTCTACAGAAGTGAATTCGGAGCCAGTGGCACATCAAGACTTGTCACTCTTCAACTTGGTCAACAAGGAGGAACGTAAACTCTGAAAAAGAGTAGAGCGAATAAGGGACAGTTCTCCATAATTGCGGCGTTACTGGTAGCCGTGATTCTAGTGGCTGCTGTCATATCCGCTTACAGTATGGTCCGTCATACTCCACTACAGAATTCACCAAGAGTCCTGACGGCTATGGGCGAAATGAACGCGGACATCAAAAGAATTTTAGACTTCACAGTTGGATACTACGGCTCAATCCTTCAAGTCACGGGGAACTCAACATACGCCAAAGGACTTACGACCAGCTATATTTCAAGCGGATTACTTAATATTGCTCGTTCACATCCAGAATGGAACCCATCATTCGAACTCAATTGTGAACAAGTCTCCACCCGCTGGTATATGCCACAAAGCTACAGCATGGGAAACATTTCAGTAACCTATTCTTTGGCGGGTCTCGGAATAGAAGGAGTACAGTATGAAACATCTTCTTCATTGGAAGTCACAATATTAGAATCAACAACCCAAAATGAAGCCAGAATTATCGTAACACGCGATAATGCCGAACCTGACCTTGGATTAAGAAAAGAAAACTTCTGGTTCTACAGATATAATTATGCTGACTCAACATGGGAGTTGGTTAATCCGACTAATGATCCAGTGATAACTTCTAATGGAACTTACATCATCGACATACCATCCGGAGTAGATCAAGACGCTTATTCGATCCAAGTTGAAGATCATAGAGGTCTTATGGTGCCAGCATTTTATTCTGAAGCTTCGGTTGACTCGGGATTTCCCCAGTTCACTTACAACTTTGACTGGGACTCTACTGGATTGTTGCATATCTACGAGTCTTTATCTACCGACACCATGGTTATTGAAGTGCTCCAGAATGGTACCTTGCTGTGGCTTGGTCAAAGCTTGCAAATATTGCCTCAAATTAGACCCATTCCTCCTCTTCCTATCAAAGCTCTTCGTCTTAATCAGACCATAAATGGAGTGAATCAAGAGGTACCTTTTCAAGTAGAGGATTGGGCATCAGACTACAGAATTCCTCTGGGTCTCACTGGCAACTCCAGCCTCTTCAACAGCAACAATATGTTAGTGTTTTTGGTCAATGACAATGTTGAGAAGGCTACTTTATGGTGGGATGGAAGCGACACAGCAACCCAAACATCATATGCTTGGCAAAACACATTTTTCAACGACAACCCCGGTTCTGGGAGATTAGATAACGGATTGCTAGAATTGGATGTTCACAACTTTTACGTAGTGTCAAATGTTGCTGGGGGGTCAACCAGCTGTACGGCAGATTTCCTGCGCCTCAACAATGAAGAGCCTGTTTTCGGGTCTTCACCGGCGTATGTAATCTACAACGGAATTGTAAGAGATATAGTTCAACAGGAACCTGAATATGGTGGAGGAGTTCCAGACAGTCCTAACTTTTATTCACAGGTGGTCTTAACGTTGCCAGCAAATGCAACTTACTATACATACACAGCAAGAACAATTTTCGTAAACTCTTCCATAAGCAGAACAGTTTCAGATCTCAGCGCCATCCAACTATCAAACCTCCCATCTGGGACACAACTAACAGAGAACGGAACTGCTGGAGGCTATCCTGAAACATCTACGTCTACGGGTCTCTTTTGTAACGATGTAAATTGGGATCACCATTGGAGCCAATTCATCTCAGGAGACTCGGGAGCAGGACTCATGTTCACTGACACTGACAACCAGAAACTCTACATTTTCGATAGCATCGCGGGCAACACTACTGGAGCCTTAAGTGTTTCCAGTTCTTACATCGAGTTGAATCCAGTAGAACGCTATGATGCTAATTTTACTTATCCTTTAGATGTTACTTGGAATGGAGCTGTTGTAACGTTTGAGGGTGAACCCATCTACAGTAGTGTGGATGATGTTGGTCTTTGGGTGATGGTGGAAGACCCTCCGTTGATTATAATGGACGGTTATGATTACGATTTTGTAGATAACAACATTTGCAACGTAGATTTCAGTGATGACAAAGGTTCGCATTCTCTATTTCGTGCGCAAAAATATATTCCAGATTCAATTTTTGATACACTCGCAGAATATATGGAGGGCGAAAAACTAGAGGATTATGTTGACAACGATACGAGTGACGTTGACAGCTCAGAAGATATTGGATCTCACAGTGATTTCTCAGCAGAACAAGCAGGTCCAGATTCAGTATTTGACACTTTGACAGAAGAGAACACTGGCCCCTCTTCAAATTTCACCTTGTTGGATGATGGTTTCGAAGATATTGACTGGGACGTCAATTGGGATGATATATCCAGTGATTGGCGGGAAGATAATTATCCTGTGCATGGTGGTTATGCTTCAGCTTGGGCCAGTAGTTGGGATGATGGTTACTTCACTTGTGATGACTTGGATGCTAGTGGTGCCACTGCTATTTACGTTGATTTCTGGTTCAGAAAGTCAGGAACCGAATCGACCGATTTTACACTATACTATTATGATGGAAGCGGTTATGACCTGATCGACGAACTTGACGATAATGGCGCAGACAACACGTGGATACATTACACCCATAAGATAATTGACAGCAAATATTTCGTGTCAAACTTCAGGATACGATTTGACGCAACCTTATATTACGAAGACGTCTGGGTTGACGACGTAGTAATAACAAAAGAAGTTCAAAGCAGTAGCAATTACGAACTCGACCTAGAAGTTCAATTCACTGACTTGGTTGATTTCTTGCCTACTGAAGAGCTCTGCATTTACGCTGGCACACTTGGTGACGAAGATTTGAAAGTGGATTACTGGAACGGCACTGATTGGGAAAACCTAGCAACAGACCTGACTGCAGACAGCTGGAACAACTTTACAGTTTCATTAACCTCGACAACATTCACCGTCAGATTCAATGGTGGCAACGAGACTGATGATACAACACAAGACCAATGGGAAATTGACGCAGTTCTCATAAGAAGCGAAGGAACTGGAGGTAAGGAAGACGCGGTGGACAATGACACGTCTGATGTAGACTCCTCTGCGGATAAAGGAAGCCACAGCAACTTCGCGGCACAACAAGCTGGTCCAGATTCAGTATTTGACGCTTTAACAGAAGAGAATACTAGTGGTTTTTCAAACTCCACTTTGCTGGATGATGGTTTCGAAGATATTGACTGGGACGTCAATTGGGATGATATATCCAGTGATTGGCGGGAAGATAATTATCCTGTGCATGGTGGTTATGCTTCAGCTTGGGCCAGTAGTTGGGATGATGGTTACTTCACTTGTGATGACTTGGATGCTAGTGGTGCCACTGCTATTTACGTTGATTTCTGGTTCAGAAAGTCAGGAACCGAATCGACCGATTTTACACTATACTATTATGATGGAAGCGGTTATGACCTGATCGACGAACTTGACGATAATGGCGCAGACAACACGTGGATACATTACACCCATAAGATAATTGACAGCAAATATTTCGTGTCAAACTTCAGGATACGATTTGACGCAACCTTATATTACGAAGACGTCTGGGTTGACGACGTAGTAATAACAAAAGAAGTTCAAAGCAGCGACAATTACGAGTTAGATTTAGAAGTTCAGTGGACAGACCTTCCGCATTCGTTGCCGAACGAGGAACTTTCAATTTATGGCGGTTCTATGGGAGATGAAGATATATTGGTTGACGTTTGGACTGGCTCTGACTGGGAAACCGTTTTCACAGACTTGTCTCCGGGATGGAATAATGTGTCGATTACAGATTGGTTGACTTCGTCCACGTTCACAATCAGGTTTAGGGATGGAACTGAAGTGGGAGATGCAAGTCAAGACACTTGGGAAATAGACGTTGCCCTAATTCATGTCTGGAACGTGCAAGGAGACAGTTATGAGCTTGATCTTGAGGTTCAATTTACAAATGTAGACTATGATGAGACCTATGAAGAACTCTGTATTTACGGGGGAGTAATGGGTTCAGAAGACATTATGGTAGATGTTTGGACTGGTTCAGAGTGGGTAAACCTCTTTGCAGATCTTAACAGTGGCTGGAACAACGTAACGGTTTCATCATATTTGACATCTGAAACATTCACCATCCGATTCAAAGGTGGAGACGAAATCAACGATCTAATCCAAGACTTCTGGGCAATTGACGCAACACTACTGCACATTTGGAGTTAAACTTGTTACTGCTTCTTCGCAACTTTGGCGTACATGGAAGTTAACTTTCACAGAATTCATATGGAGTTTTTTAACCCTTACTCCACGCAAAAAATTTGCACTTGCACACATCTGTTTTTTTGAAGTTCTCCGTCTGCAAGTTTACGGTAAGAAGAAGCTGAGTAGAATCCACACGATGTCGCCGTAGACTAATGCAATAATCAAGCCTACTGTGATAAAAATGAGGAGAGGTAAACCAGGAGTAGCCCAAACCCCGCCGCCTAGCTTTTCTTTTTTCACGTTTTTCAAAATTCTAGCAACAATGTCTTCTCGCTCCTCATCCTTCGGAAATACCAGCAACTTTCTTTCCTCTCTACCCTCCTCGTTTACATGGACGTCTTCAAGAGGAAACATGTGCCCTTTTTCCAACTTTGACGCTTTGACTTTGTAGCCGCTGAAAAGTGCCAGAATTTTGCGCCCAAAAGACTCTGTCTCCAACCCCTCAAAGAGACCTCCGCGGTTTCTGGCTTTCCAAAGGAGATTACGGAAGAGTGCATAGAAAATGCTGAAGGCAGCTATTAGAACGCTGTTGGTGAATATGGTTAGTGGAAAAATGGGAGAAAATAATCCTGAAGGTTCTGGAATAAGATAAGTGGGATAAACTGGTAAGGCGAGGGCGATGCACATTAGGGCTTTGGCATCTGCTCCTCCGAAGCCGCCTGCGTAGAAGATAACTAGGGCTAAAACTGAAGTTACTGCAAAGGAGAGGACATAAGTTAGTAGCAGATCGGAAGCAAAAGCGAAAAACTGGAATGCAGTTAGGCCTAGAGCTAAAGGTCCTAGGATGATCCAAACTTTGTTGCTTACTTCTCTGGTTTTATAGTCGCTCCAAGAGGCGTAAATCAGAAAGCTAAGACATAATATAATTCGGGCGCCATCAAATATCTGGTTCACGCCTGATCATCTGCCAGTGTATCAAGTAAAAAGAGAGAGTATAAAAACTCTGGGGAATTACGTTTTTCGGAAAGAGGGGAAAGAGGTGATGTTAAGCCTCTACGCTAAAGGGATAGTTGATTCCTTCTTCGGTAACCATCTTGAAGTAGTATCTGGTTCCATCGGTCCAATCGTGTGTGATGGTGATAGTGAGTGACGAACCTGCGACAATAATTTGCGAAGTGGGACTATAGCTTACGCTTACGCTGCTCTGTAGGATGAGGTCTGAGTCTGATGTACCGACATATACTGCTTCAACTTTTGCGTCAGATGTCCCCGAGTTTCTTAATGTGACTTCAATATAGTCTGTAGTTGAAACATTGTAGAATCTTACGTTTTCATGGGTTAGCACGGCTCCTGCTTGACTCGTTGTAGAGCCGGTGAAAGTCAAAACCCAAGCGTAGGTGACTATGACGGCTGCGACTGCGATGACAATTAAGAGGAGTGTGGCGAGGATCGGTGAGATTCCCTTTTTCGATTTTAATATGTTTCTCATTATTCGACTTCTCCTATGTCCAGAGACTGTGAGATGACAGTATTTAACAAGTATGAATCCACAATACATATTGCACATAAATATTCAATTCGGAATCTAATCACAACAACGAAGTGTAAAAAATGTGGTAATAGTGAATTAATTCTAAAAAATTTTTATGAAAAATACATAGTGTAGTTTTTACTCACCTCTTACTTTCTCAACATTCTCACTGCCTTAAAAACGGGAATCGCTAAGAGAAAAACTTGCTTATTTCATGAGGAATTCAGCTAGTGACCTCAAAGACGAGAGGCGGAGTCAGAGTTTTTGCTTCTAAGCTGATTCCAAGTAAGCTCTCTAGGAATCCGCTCCAAACTTCTGTATGGTTGATGAATGGGGTCCTGATTATCACGAACTTGTCTTTTAGGTAAAAGTCACCGAAACCCTGAACGCGCAGCCTCTTAAACACGTCAGGCCATTTTTCCCTGTCAGTAGTTTCTATGTCTATGCTGGCTTCCATAGAAACTTTTGCGATTTCCCCAATACTTTGCCCCACTTCTCTCCATTTCTCTTTGGGAATGTATTTCAGGAGAATGTCTAAAAATTCGACATTTATGAAGGCGACTCGACTGATGCCGATGTAGTATTCGCCTCCAGGGTATTTCCAGTCGTAGATTCTCATGCTTCGGTAAACGTCAAGCATCTTTGATATGAGCGGTTTTATTCCCGGTTCTCTCCCTTTTTTTATGAGAGAATCAATGTATTCTCGTTCTTCTTCATCCAAAATGATTGTGGTTCTTTTAGCCGAACGCTCTTTTGGAGACAAATTTTGTCCTCCCTGCTATACCTATTATGCTCTTAGGCATATATTATATGTTTTGTTCTTCAATCCTATAGTATAATGTCGAATTCAGATTTTTAAATTCCAATTCAGATGAAGCGACATTAAGTTGGATACATAAAATGGAGATAGATGAAGCGTTCATAAACGTTATTTACTAAAATGAGCCAATGAAACATCAAAGCTAAACAGGAAAGTGAAAAAGGATGGGCTCATCTCTCGTATACCAAGTGAACCTGACCGAAATTCAAGGAGAAGGAGACTTCCCTTGTCCCGGTTGCGGAATCGTCATATCTCCTGAAGACGAAACCGAGGACGTCTACAGAATAATCGATACTAAAGTTAATGGTCAAGATCTGGAAGAATTGGTTATTCAGTGCAACAAATGTAGAAGCAAAATTCGTTTGGTCGGGTTCAACGTTCCTGAAACGGAAGGTCTTTAGGGGAAGCATTTTCCGCCTCAAAGACTGTTTTTAGGTTTTCTAACTTATTGTAACTTTTATATCATCCAAGTTGTAGGTCATTTCTGTCTCCCAAAGTGCAGTAATTCCCACCGCGACCCACACTTCTTCACTCTGCCCTGTATTCACAGTTGCTGTGTGGGTGTAACGTTTCCATCCTGCAACCTCGTTGGCTTGTCCAAGGTCAGTGAAGTCTGCTTCAACTTCAGGGTTAGATGTCCCAGCAAATCCCACAACATCCGCTATCACATTGAAGCTTTCGGTTTCGCTGTAAAATTCAAAAGAAACCTTCACTTGAATCTGCGAATCTTTTTTCACTGAAAATTGTTTCTCAATCCAGACTGTGCCGTCATCCTGCCTCCCATCAAGGTATAGCTCCACAGAATACTGTCCAGATTTAACCGGAGAAGTTACCCGAGAAACGTTCCAGTCAACAAGGGAACCCGGATTATTTGGGTCTGGAGGAACATCCGCATCCCATTCCCATCCTCCAAAATCCTGCTCAAAACCTTCGTCAAGTGCGGTTGAGTTATTAATGAAATACCATCCAACAGCTAAGCCAATTACAATTAGAATTCCGGTAATCACACCTAATTTGAGACCCCATCTCATTTAGGCAATCCTCATTGAAACAAAAGTGGAGAGCTATAGATAATACTATGTTTTAGAACAGTTTAGAAATCGAGAAATACTGGGTGTTCTACCAGAAGCACGGGATATACTCTCTCACTGAAAATTTGACGCCCAAACTTTCTGTCAGTTCCCTGATTTTTGCTAGGTTTATTTCAGGAATCGTCACGGCTGTCGCTTCTATTTCTAAGCCTTCTTCTTTAGCCTTTTTAATGAACTCCAAGATGTTTTCGTATGCATCTTCGAATACGGGTTTGCAGACTTCGTTGTATGTTGCCTTGTCGTGGGCGTTCAAGCTTACGCTCAATTTGTCTACGCCTGCCTCCTTCAATTCCTGTATCACGTCTCTTCCCCTGTTAAGCACGTATCCTTGACCGTTAGTGTCAATTCTTACAGTTTTCCAAGAATTCTTTTTCACCCATCTGGTTACTTCCAAAACAAGGTCAAGCCTTTCCAAAGGTTCTCCGAAACCACAGAAGACAATCTCTTCCCACTTCTTTTTATTAATGACCTTTCGTAATTCGTTGATTACTTCTTCTGTGGTCGGTTCTTTGTCCAGTTTTAGGTCAAACTCTCGAATCCCCTTCTTGTACTTTCTGAAACAGAAATAGCAAAAGTTGGAGCACTTGTTGGTTATGTTCAGATACAGGCTGTTGCCGAGCCAGTAGACGATGCTTGGGTTTCTATTGCGGGCTTGCATTTAAGTTGCATATATCCATTCGTCTTCTTGTGTTTTTTCCTCTTCTTCGAAATCTTCTTCTGAGCTGGAAGCATCTTCGGGAACATCATCGCTTTCCCTTTCATCTATTAACCATTCTTCTCTTTTCCGTTTATTCCGGATGTCGACCCCTATCATCAAAACATATGGTAGCGACAAGTAAGCTACAGCTAATGCTGGGTTTTGGAACAATGGCTCTAAGCCGAGGATTTTTTCCAAGGCTCCGTTGCCGAGGTCTCTCACGACATCTTGAATTATGAATGCCAAAAAAGCTAATGTTAGACATAAGCCGAATTGGGCGAGGACGCCCCTTTCTTTTCCTAGAATTAAAGATGGGATGGCTGATGATAAGAGGAAGATCCATGCGAAGGAATGGATGAATACGATCATGTCTAGTCGGGAGACCAACCAGCCGCCGATTAAGGGTGTGTATATGTTGATGTAGTCGGTGACGGCTGTTACTGTTGTTTGGGTGAAAAACTGGTAGCTGATCATTAAGGTCCAGGCTACGGAGATGTATAGAGGTGTTAGGATTGTGGCTTTTCCCACGTGGTTTCCCTGTTATCATAATTAGGAATATTATATCTTAAGTATTACGGTATGACAATACGTTACACTAAGCAGTAGATTCGACTATAAAAAAAGCAAAAAAAGAAAAAAATGACACTAGATTGCAGCTAACAGCGATTGGTTGAGTTTCGGCAGTGAACTAACAGCCTTCACTTTAGGTTTTGCAACCTTTACTGAGGGCGCTGTCAGTTGCTGGGATACGTAGAGGCAGGGATTGGTTGTTGTTTTTAGCTTCGTTTCAGGGTGATTTCTATTGTTGAAATCATCCTTGAGTTGCTTTCTCCCTCTCTTGGCGGCATCTCTTCGGTTCCGATGTCGATTTTGGCTACTTTCATTTCTTTCACGAATCTGCGTCTTGCTATTTCGACTGCATCGACTGCCGTTGTTATGGCTTGTCCTCTCGCTTTCACGGTAACTTCTTTGGTTT
This sequence comes from uncultured Candidatus Bathyarchaeia archaeon, assembly GCA_964618695.1. Classification (GTDB taxonomy): domain Archaea; phylum Thermoproteota; class Bathyarchaeia; order Bathyarchaeales; family Bathyarchaeaceae; genus Bathyarchaeum. The sequence goes on from CAZUDX010000006.1 coordinate 178,178, forward strand.
CGGATCCGCTGAAAGCGGTTACGATGCCTAGCACATAATTCATGGGAGGTTTTCTTCCTACGTATATTATGTTTGAGTCGCTAGTTTTTTTGTTCATTTTCTTGTTTCTCCATTGTTTGTGCTGTTACAGATGGATGGACTAGCTTTTAAATCCTCCTATCAAGAGAAAAAGATGTTATGCTTGTGGAGTCTTTTGTTAAATCTTCAGGTAACCTTTTTTTCTCAGCCATTCTGCTTGGTTTCTTTTGTATCGCCAGATGATGTCGCCGCGTTTGTCGGATTGGAAGTCCCATGGAGAGACTAATACGATGTCTCCTACGCGTATCCACATTCTTCTTTTCATTTTTCCGCGTATTCTGCAGAGGCGTTCATGGCCGTCTTGGCAGCTCACTAAAACTCGGTCGAAACCAAGCATTTTTTTGGCTATGCCGATTACGTCGTTACCTGCTGGTAACTTGACTGTGTTTAGGGCTTCTTCGCTTTTGACTTTTCGTTTGCCCACGGAATCACCACTACATTCGCTCTTCATAGAGTATGCATACCTTAAATACGTTAGTCTTCTTTCTCCGGATTTTAGGTTAGCTTGAGCTGTTTTTTTCATTGTTTTTGGGAGAATTGTGCCGAGTCTATTGAAGGATTGTTGAAAGGATTATTGCAGTTCCGATTGGCCAGCAGTAGTAGGCGAATAGGTGGAATTTTTGGCTCAGAACTATTTTTTGTAGGAGTTTTAGAGATGCGTAGCCGACTATCATGGAGATTATTGTTCCTAGAAACAGTGGAAGTGGGTCTATGTTTCCTAAGACTAGGTCTCTTGATTCCATTATGGTTGCTCCTATTATTGCGGGGACGGATAGAAGGAATGAATATTTGAAGGCAGTTGTTTTGTCGATTTTTCTTAATAGTCCTGTGGAAACTGTTGCGCCGCTTCTTGAAACGCCTGGGATTATGGCGACTGCTTGTGCCAACCCTATTAGCAGTGAATCGAGGATGCCCATTTTTTGGTTGCCTATTCGTTTTTCGGAGACAAAGAGTACAAAGCCAGTGGCTATGAGGGCTATGCCTACAGCAGTTAGGTTGTTGAAGAGGGATTCGAAGAAGTCGTGGAAGACGAAGCCGATGAGGGCTGTGGGCACGGTGCCGACGGCTATGAATATTGCGAGTTTTCCCTCTTTGGTTTCAAAATCGCGTTTAATTAAGGCTTTGATGATTTCTGTGACGTCTTTTCTGAAGACTGTGAGAATAACGATTACGGTGCCGAGGTGTAGCATGACGCTGTAGATTAGGGGGAGGTTTAAGCCGAGAATTTTTTGGGTGATTACTAGATGTCCTGAACTGGATACGGGTAGCCACTCGGTTAATCCTTGAACTACAGCGAGAATCAGGATCTCAATCAGCGTCACCATAGTTCATCAACTCACAGACTAGTCAAAGGCAAACCAATTGAAAAGTAACGTATCTATCTCAAGCTTTAAAAACATTAGTAGCGCAGAATTTCTGAAAAAACGCTGTTTTCAACAATCTGCTGTTATTAGACTACAAATATGATTGTAGACGTGTTTAAACCCCTAAGCACGCCTGAGTGTGAGACCCATCAGTTTTTGTTGCTGTCAGTAGTCTAGTTGGGTCTAAGATTCGTGCAAGAGTTAATTGAATGTCGAAACTTGAGCTTAACGAAAACAGAAAAGAGCAGAAAATGACACTTTTTCCAGTGGACTCGATGAAAGATCAGAAATTTTTAGAGGATAACGTCTACAAATGCTTATTTGAAAATTACTTTAGACTCTTTTTTATTTCATCGAAGGAAAGAAGTGTTATGTTATTTTCTTCTAAAACTTTTTCAGCTTTTTCTAAATCGTCAACTCTTAGGATCAAAGCAAATTTTCCATCTGTACGCACCGCGGATGAATAGGCATATTCGATATTTGAATCGTGATCCGCTAGAATCTTCGCAATTCTAGAGATAGTGACTTTCTTCGTTATTAAAACGGCTAATACTTCAATATTCTTTTTTGATTTGGCAAGATTAAAATCTGCGCCTTCTAAAATTTTTGCAGCTCTTTTAGGATCTTCTGTTATCATCCTGATTAAGCCGAATTCGCCAGCATCAGCAATGGACAAAGCAAATATCTTTATTTGAGACTTGTCAAGATATGCAATTGCCTCAGATAGGGAGCCAGGCCTGTTATCTAAGAAGACACTTAATTGTTGTAATGGCATCTGCTTACCCTAGACTCATGTAGATTCAAACAATATTTATATCTTCACATGCCTAACATTTCATTCTCAAATCGGAGCCAGCGGAATTGCTCAAGTGTATTGCAGTCTCAAAAGAATTCGGAGGTCTTAGAGCACTAAAAAGGGTGGATTTAACAGTCAATGAAAATGAAATCGCTGGGCTTGTAGGTCCTAATGGATCTGGAAAGTCAACACTGTTAAACGTTATTAGTGGAGTCTACCGGCCAGACTCAGGCAAAGTTTTGTTCATGAATGAGGACATCTCGAAACTCCCACCTCACCTGATATGCTCAAAGGGAATAACCAAAACGTCACAATCTGTACAATCTTTCCCAGATATGACTACAATTGAAAATGTGCTTTCAGGTGTACTTTTTGGTCGAAAAGAAGTTAAAGAGCAAGATCCCTTGGGCAAAGCTAGGGAACTCTTGGAGTTTGTGGGTATAGGTAAAGAAAAGTTCAATATTGAAGCAAGAAATTTGAATGTTGTAGAGTTGAGGCGTGTTCAATTAGCAAGAGCCTTAGCAACGTCTCCTAAACTGCTTCTTTTGGATGAGCTTCTCACTGGGTTGACTCCAAAAGAGAGTGATGAAGCTATTGCGTTGGTGAAACTCATTAGAGAACAGGGAATAACGATACTCATTGTCGAACACGTAATGAGAGTGATTATGGGTCTATGTGATCATGTGACTGTTCTGCACCATGGTGAAAAGATTTGTGAAGGAACACCTGGAGAAGTATGTAATGACGATGGTGTAGTGAAAGTATACTTGGGTAAGAAATTTTCGTTTTATGAGGATTGAATATGCTGGAAGTTGAAAACCTTTCCTCAGGTTATGGTCTGATCCAAATTCTATGGGATGTATCCTTCCAAATTGGAGAAAAAGAAATCGTTAGCATAATTGGTCCTAATGGTGCAGGCAAAACCACTTTGGTGAGAACCATTATGGGGTTGTTACCTGCAAAAAAAGGAACTATCCGTTTTAAAGGAGAAAACATCGAAAAATTGCCCCCATATCGAATCGTTAAGAAAGGAGTGACCTTGATTCCTGAAGGCAGACAAATTTTCCCGAGAATGACGGTTGAAGAGAATGTGCTTTTGGGTGCTTATACAATAAATGATAAAGAGTCAGTGAAAGAATCGAAAGAAAAAATTTACCAGATATTCCCTGTATTGAGAAAGAAAGAGAAAGCTTTAGCTAAGACTTTGAGCGGGGGAGAACAACAGATGCTAGTTATAGGCAGAAGTCTCATGTCAAATCCTGAACTCTTGATACTGGATGAGCCTTCGCTAGGTCTAGCACCAATAATCATAGCAAAAGTACTTGACACCTTACGTAAAATAAACGAAGAAGGAGTTGCCGTTCTCTTGGTTGAACAGAACATCCGTGATTCCTTGAATATCGCCGACAGAGGCTACGTTCTTGAAGAAGGCAAAATTATTTTAGAAGGCAAAGGGAGAGAACTGCTAACTAACGATCACATAAGAGAAGTATACTTAGGCATTTGATGGTGATTTTTATGGATGAGATATACTGGAACAAAAAAATTGAAACCGCTACAAGAGACGAACTCAGGAAACGCCAACTTCAACTGTTCAAAGAAAAAACAAAGTATTGTTACGAAAACACTGCTTTTTATAGAAACAAATTCAAAAGTGCAGGAATATCACCCGACGACATCAAAACCCTTGAAGACATTCAGAAAATCCCTTTCACCGTAAAGAATGATTTAAGAGACAACTATCCATTCGGGATGCTCGCAGTAAATTTAGATCATATCGTTGAAATACATGCTTCAAGTGGAACAACTGGAAATCCTGTAGTTGGAACATACACCACCAACGACATGGATGTCTGGCAGGAACTGATGGCAAGATCTCTATACACCACGGGTGTTAGAAAACAAGATGTAATGCACAACGCTTATGGCTATGGTCTATTCACAGGAGGCCTCGGTTTTCATTACGGCGCTCAGAAAATCGGAACAACAATCATTCCCATCAGTGGCGGAATGACCCAGAGACAAATCAAAATCATGAAAGATTTAGGTTCAACAGTTTTATGCTGCACACCAAGCTATGCGATTTACCTCGCTGAAGCAATGAATAAAGAAGGTGTTGATCCCCGCAAAGACCTCAAACTGAAAATAGGACATTTTGGGGCAGAACCGTGGTCAGAGCGAATAAGAGAAAGGATTGAGAAAGAACTGGGAATTGAAGCTTTTGACATTTACGGCTTAACTGAATTGTGCGGTCCAGGCGTATCGGTGGAATGCAATAAGCATAACGGGCTGCATATTTGGGAGGACCACTTTCTCATCGAAACCATTGATCCGAAAACTGGAGACGTATTACCTGCTGGGGAAGAAGGCGAGTTAGTCTTTACCACACTCACAAAAACAGGTCTACCCCTTTTGAGATTCAGAACGCGAGATATTTCAGTTATTGAAACTGAAAAATGCGAGTGTGGTCGAACACATTCCAGAATGATGAGGATAACAGGAAGATCCGACGACATGCTGATCATAAGAGGCGTTAATGTGTTTCCTTCGCAGATCGAATACGTCATAATGGGCTTTCCTGAATTAGCCGCACAATATCAAATAGTTCTTGAGAGGCCAGAAGCATTAGATGTCTTCACCATAAAAGTAGAATTAACAGAAAAAACTTCTGAGAGTAGCCAAGAGGCGTTGAATACTTTAAAACTTAGAATCAGGCATAAGGTACAAAACATCACTGGGCTTTCTCCGATTATCGAATTAGTGAAACCTGGCGAAATTCCTAGAACTGCAGGAAAAGCAAAAAGGGTCATGGATCTGCGTTCAGGCAAGATTTGAAGGCTTTGTGGTTATGAACGCAAAGATTGCAGTTGACAAACCTGGCAGTTTCCTATTGCTCAATGGAGACGAGGCTGTCGCAAGAGGGGCTGTAGAAGCCGGAGTGAATGTGGCAGCTTCATACCCTGGGACTCCTTCCACGGAGATTCTGGAAACAATCGCGGACGCAGCTAGGAATTTTGGGATATACGCTGAATGGAGCATAAATGAAATAGTGGCTCTAGAAGTGGCTGCAGGTGCGTCAATGGCAGGTTCAAGAGCTATCGTTTCGATGAAACATGTTGGATTAAATGTTGCTGCTGACGCTGCGATGACCCTAGCTTATACAGGAGTAATTGGTGGGTTGGTCATTGCTGTCTGTGACGATCCGGCTATGCACAGTAGCCAGAACGAACAAGACACTCGATATTTTGCTGTTCACTCGAACATTCCTCTTTTGGATGTAGGCAATCCTCAAGAAGCCTTAGAGATGACGCGAGAAGCTTTCAAGATAAGCGAAAGATTACAGTTGCCCGTGATTGTTCGTTTAACCACTCGGGTGGCTCATGGGAAAGCAAGAGTAACGATTAACGAGATTCTTGAGAGTAATCGAAAAGCCGAGTTTGACAAGAACGCTTCAAGATGGGTTATGGTGCCTTCTAATGCTATTAAGCAGCATCGAGTTCTCAAGAAGAGAGTGCAAGAGGCAACAGAACTTGTTAACCACTCAAAATTCAATGTGATTGAGGACAATGGAAAAGAGATTGGGATTGTGGGCAGTGGGATAGGTTATTATTATGCAAGGTCTGTATTGGACACAAGTCAATATTCTTGGCTTAAATTGGGTTTTGTTCATCCTTTTCCTATGGAAGTATTCAAGCGTTTTGCGTCCAAAGTAAAGAAGATAATTGTAATTGAAGAATTAAGACCCTATGTTGAAAACAACATCAAATGTCTGTATCCAGAAATTCTGGGAAAAAACAAGCTGGGATTGGACGAAATCGGCGAGTTTACTCCTGATGTCATTAAAGACGCTTTTGTGGGTTTGGGATTATGTGAGAAAAGTGAAATCCAAAAAGATTTGGATTTGCCGTCCCGTCCCCCAGTTCTATGTCCAGGATGTCCACACAGAGCTTTCTATTACGCTCTGAACACAGTTAATCAGTTTGTTTCTTGTGACCCACAAAAGTGCACTGGTTGCGTTGTATGTGAGTATGCTTGTTCTGCAGAGAAGGAAAAAGTTTTCAATCCTGTTAAGTCCAGAATAAGGGCAGTAAGGCTTGATCCGTTTTCCAATTTGGCGATGACTTGTAGGGTCTGCGAGGATGCACCATGTGTTGCAGCTTGTCCAAAAGATGCAATAAGCCGTTCAACCGAAACTGGAGTAATAACTGTCAATGAGGAAGAATGTAATGGATGCGGTTGGTGCATTCAAGCTTGTAAATACGGCGCAATAACTCTGACTCCTGACAGTCGAAAAGCTATTGTTTGTGACACATGCGAAGGTGCGCCTGTTTGTGTTCAGTGGTGTCCGGAAAGTGCATTGAGTCTTAAAGGCAGGACGACAGACAAAATCGTTACAGGAGATATTGGCTGTTACACCTTAGGGTTTTTGCCACCGGTAAATACCGTTCAAACTTGCCTCTGTATGGGTGCTGGAATTTCGCAGGCTGCAGGCATGTTTCACGCTGGGGTTAAAGACAAAGTTTTTGCGGTTATAGGTGATTCAACATTTTTCCATGCAGGAATGCCTGGTTTACTCAACATAGCTTACAACAAATCGAATGTCTGTGTGGTCATATTGGATAATAATACTGTGGCAATGACAGGGCACCAGCCGACACCAGGCTCAGGAAAGAACGCCTTAGGAGAACAAACAAAAATAATTCAACTTGAAGATGTTGCGAGAAGTCTGGGAATCAATAAAGTAGAAGTTGTCGATCCGTTCGATGTTGAAGGAACTAGGGAGGTTATAAGAGATATATTGTCTTATCGCGGTCCTTCGGTTATAATCTCTCGAAGGCCTTGTCCTCTTTTGGTTAAGAGAGGTCCAACAAGAGAGATTTTGGAAGAATGCAACGCATGCGGTGTGTGCGTTAAAGAGTTTGGTTGTCCAGCGATTTCATTAACCTCTGAGCGCGCTGAGATTGATCCTACTCTGTGCTATGGGTGCGGTGTCTGCGAAGAAGTATGTCCTTTTGATGTTATTAGGAGCAAAGAGTAGATGAAACTGGACATAGTGTTTTCTGGCATAGGTGGACAAGGGATTGTTGTTGCTAGTGACATCTTTTGTGAGGCTGCTCTTCTTGACGGATGGGATGTAGCAAAGGCGGAAATTCATGGAATGGCTCAGAGAGGCGGATCAATTGTTGCTCATGTTAGGATTGGTGAAAAGGTTCAAGCTCCGTTAATAGAGAGCGGAAAAGCCAATATAATCTTAGGGTTTGAGATGCTCGAAACTGCTAGAGTGCTCCCGATGTTGAATAATGATGGGACTGTAATAGTGAACACTAAGTACATACCTCCCAGCACATCTCTTGTTAGTTCTGCTAAATCTTTGAACCATGAAAAGCTTTTGGACATGCTAAGGGACAGAGTGCACACCCTTTATGAAATCGATGGAATTGACATCGCCACCAAGCTTGGGAACACGTTGGTTGTTAACACAATCTTACTTGGAGCGCTTTCGGCTCTTCCAGACAATCCTGTGAAACCAGAGGCTTTTGAGAAGGCTATTGCGTCGAGACTTAAGGAAAAATACGTCAATTTAAACCTCAAAGCATTCCAAATCGGAAGAAAACAAGTGAACTTGGGTTAATTTTATTAACACTTTCATTGAAATACTAACGAAAAAAGAGGAGAATAAAATGGCAAACACTAAATTAATTGCAGCAGTTATTATCGTAATCATCGTTGTCGCCGTAGGCGTTGCTGCGTGGCAGCTAATGGGACCATCCGAACAGACCATTAAAATTGGTTTGGTTGCGCCATATCAGATACCAGTTGGGCAAGACATGGACCGTGCTGCTCGAATGGCAGTTAAAGAAATTAACGATGCTGGAGGCATTTTCGTAGAGGACTTGAATGCTAGTCTTAAGATAGAATTGTTAATTGCTGATACCGGAGACACCACCGACACTGCAGCGGCAGGAACGGCAGTCACGCGTGTAATAGAACAAGGTGCTGACCTTCTTATTGGAGGATTCTCAAGTGGAGCCACACTCGCTGACCAAGTGCCGGCCATAGAACAACAGGTCCCCTTCATAATAACCGGTGCTTCAACCCATCTTGTTACGAGAAGAGGATTCCTGCCAGACGACCACCCGTTGTATATAGGCGACGCGGAAGGAATGAGTTACATGTTCCACTACTGTACCACAGTTTATCACTATTCAGAGACAGTGGCTCATTTCTTTGCTGAAGCAATGAAACCTCTCCTTGATGCTGAATATGGGTTCAGTACATCGAGAAAACTTAGGCTTGCAGTTATATACCGTGACGATGCTTATGGCCAAGGAGTTTGGGATGCAACCGAACAGTTCATAGAAGATGACAATCTTCCAATCGAGATTGTTGAAGAAGTGAGCTATCCTTTAACCACAACAACCTTCCAAGCAGAATTAACCACAATTAAAGCAGCCAAGCCTGACGCTGTCTATGTTGTAGATTTCACAACAAATACAGCTACAATTTACAGACAGGGCCAAAGTGATGTTGGACTGAATAGTGTTTACATAGCAGTTGAATGTTGTGAGGAGCCAGAGTTTTACACTGCACTTTTGGAATGGGGTGATTACCAGTTGCTAGAATCGAAATTTGCCTCTTACGCTGGACCACCCTTCTACTTGCCTATGATGGATGATTACGTAGCGGATTACGAAGCGGAATATGATACGATTCCAGGTATGATGGGAGCTGATACCTACGACGCATTTTACATAGCAAAGAAAGCCATAGAAAATGCAGGTACATTAGAGAAGAGTGCGGTAAGAGATGCAATAGAAGATACTGACATGGAACAAATGTTAATCATAACTGAGACTGGCCGCATTGAATTCAGCACCGACCCTGACGCCTATCACGAAATTGCACCATTCACCTTTGTCGAACAGCTAATTTACGATGAAACAGTTGGCGAATGCAGACCTAAAGTTATCTGGCCTGAAACTGCTCCGGGTGTTGGCACAATAAAACAGGCTGATTTTGTGCTTCCCGATAACTATGAGCCTGGAAGTTAATCAGAACTTCCTAGCCCCCTCTCTCTTTCTTTTTTTTGTGAATCTTCGGATTAACCTTTTATTCATCCTAGTAATGAATATTCGAAGTAAACTTGCAGAGTAGATGGTTGAGTTCCTGATGATCGACTATTCGACTTTGATTCTGACGATAATGTGGGGCGCCGCAATTGGATGCATCTATGTCTTACTAGCTACCGGATTGAACTTGATTTTCGGAGTGATGAAACTTGTCAATTTCGCCCACGGGGAGCTCCTCATGATAGGTGCGTACATGGGTTTCACAGTAATAACCGCGTTTGGTGTTAATGTCTATGTAGCAGTTTTCCTGTCGATGGGATTAACAGCGCTAGTTGGAATCGCGGTTGAAAGATTATCTTTCCGCAGAGTTTTGGGCGCAGAAAAACTTAATGAAATCTTTGTAAGTCTTGGGTTAATTTTAATCTTTGACAATATTGCCGTCTTGTTGTGGGGTGACAAATCTAAGAGGCTCATCAGTCCATTCGAGAATATGAGCATAATGCTGGGTGAAGCGTCAATAAGAGTTGACTGGCTAATAGCGATCATGTTCGTGATTGTAATACTTATTGCTCTGTTGTTTTTAATCAAAAAAACCAAGATAGGCATGGCCATGCGGGCAACTAGTCAAAAGGGTCAAACTTCGATGCTGATGGGAATAAATATCGAGCACATTTACATATTCACTTTTGCCTTAGGAGCAGCATTAGCTGGAGCTGCAGGCGTACTATACGGCATAATTTTTCCTTTTAATCCTTACATCGGAGCATTGCCAACCATCAAAGCCTTCGCCATCATAATATTGGGGGGTTTAGGAAGCATACCGGGAGCCATAATTGGAGGGCTTCTATACGGAATTGCCGAGCAAACTGCCGCTATAACCCTAGGAAGCATTTGGAGAGACGCAGTTGCTTTTTCGGTTCTAATAATTGTTCTCATCCTCAGACCAGAGGGGCTTTTTGGAAAGAAGAGGGGAGAGTGAATGTTTACAAAAGACATTATCTCTTGGATAAAACAATCCACAAGATCTACAAAGTTTTACATTTTCGTAGCGCTCATTTCATTTTCCCTTGTAATCCCCCTTGTTTTAAGCGATCCCTTGTCAATTCGTGTTTTAACTCTAATGGCTCTTTTCACAATATACGCTTCAAGTTGGAATCTGTTGGCTACTTCGGGGCAAGGTTCACTTGGACATGCAGCCTTCTTAGGTATAGGCGGGTTCACTTCATCGTTGCTTGCACTAAATCTGGGTATACCGCCCATAATCGGCATTTTCATTGGCGGTTTATTTTCAGCGGGAATCGGATTTTTGATAGGTCTTACATGCGTGAGACTAAAAGCATGGTTTTTGGGCATGGTGACTTTTGGTTTTGCTGTTATTGCTGAGACTTTGGTTAGTCAATTTGATGATATCACCCATGGAATCCTTGGCTTTCGGACTGCCCCACTTGCGCCCTCAGGGTTACCTCTCTATTATCTTGCTGTTCTCTTAGCAATCTTATCAGTGATTGTTATCTACTACATTATGAAGTCAAAAATGGGGATAGCTTTTAGAGCTATACACCAAAATGAATCGGAGTCGAAAATGATTGGCATAAACACAGCCAAGTACAAACTTTACGCTTTTGTAATAAGTACTTTCTTTGCAGGCTTAGCAGGAGGTCTCTATGCTCACTTTCTTAGATATATACGCGTTGAAATTTTTACCCCAGCAAACTCGTTCGAACCGTTAATGATGTCAGTAATCGGTGGTCTCGGCACTATCGAGGGACCAATAATCGGCTCAATTATACTGGTTGCTATTGACTCCTACTTACCTAACATAGACAAGTTTTTGCCAATTGTTCACGGAATTTTTGTTGGACCCTATCTACGTTTACTAGGTTTAGGTGTGTTCCTAGTTATAGTTGTCATTTTTCTTCCAAAAGGAGTCACCTCATTACTCCGCAAAATATACAACTATTTACGAACAGAAACAAAAAAGGCGAATAACAATTGAGAGGAAACGATTACTTCAGGGAACTCCTAGGAATAAAGGTTCTTGATGCAAAAGACGGCTATTCAAAAATGTCTCTGAAAATCACCAAAGAGCACACAAATTTTGTAGGCTTTACACATGGTGGAGTTATATTTGCATTGGCAGACTGCGCATTTGCTGAGGCAGTAAATTTTGGCGACAAGCGGGCAGTTGCGGTTCAAGTGAGCATAAATTTCATAAGACCCAGTTCAGAAGGGGACGTTTTGACAGCTGAGGCAACTACAGTCTCAGAGGGAAAGACTTTCGCCTTGTGTAGTATAACCATCAGAAAAGAAAACAAAACGGTGGCACTATTTTCAGGATTAGCATACAAAATCAAGTCCGACAAGGTTTGACCCTTTCTACCTTATCTAGAAATTGTATAGTGGGAATTTGCAATCTTGCCCGGATGAGGATTCAGTGTTTTCTCAGCTTTTGAATTCTAGTATGCAGTATTTTGAATTCTTGCATTTTTGAGATTTAAGTTTGAATTGCATCTTTCCCCCAAATTCAGAGACCCATACTTGATATTCAGTGTTGCAGATTGTGGTGCCGACAGTTCCAGAGAGTTTTTCTCTCCCACTTTTAATCATCAAATTGTGCCAAGGACAATCTTTTATTGTTATCCTGAATCCATTCTCGGTTTTTTCAGCCTTGAATTTGAAGCCTTCTAATTCAAGTTTTGTTTTAAGACATTTGAAGAAGGCGCTCAAATCTTCATTCAGCTTTAGCATTGATCTGATCATTCTAGCCTGAATTTTTGGCATTACCTTCCAGACTTCATTGTCTAGGTCTAAAGCACGGTCAAACCCGTATTTCTCCTCAACTTTCATGAACCATAATCCATCTACAACCTTGTAACATCGGTGAAAATAATCAATAATCTGTTGATCGTTTAACTCAGGCATGCAATCACACAACAGTCCATATGTTGCCACTCACCTATTTGATAATATTGTGAAAAAACTTAGCTTAGGACATGATTAAAGAATAAATGTTTGTTTTGCTTGGAAAAACAGGAAAAAAGCTGTTTTCAACATACTGCTGTTATTAGACTACAAATATGATTATGGAGCCTCGGGCGGGATTTGATCCCGCGACCAACAGCTTACAAGGCTGCCGCT
>CAZUDX010000007.1:0-121215 GCA_964618695.1 uncultured Candidatus Bathyarchaeia archaeon
GGGTCGGGCGGGCGACAGCCGCCTATACTAGACCGGACTATACTACCAGGGCATTCAATTCCCTAACAAGAAGAAGACCTGTACTTAAATTTTTCATTGCAAGGAAACGTCGCAAAAGATAGAGTGTTTAACCGTGTTATCGATATCGTGTTGATCGGGCTGATATAACCCCATAGACTATTACGAAGAGAAGTATCAAACTGAATAGGATGAGGAGTAGTTGTCCAGTTGATAATGACAATTCTTCAAGCATAATTCATGCCTAATGAAAAATGAAAAATTAAACGCATATAAGGGAAGTTTCGAGGACGAAAATGGCGGAAAACATGAAGTATTTGGCACCAGCTAATATTCTGGTTTTGGTAATGTGAAGAAGTTCTTGCCTAGACCCCAATCGTTCATGTTGAACCAATATTTTGCTGTGTGGTATATGTTCTGCGAGGAATGAAGCCGAAATCCGGAACCAAAATCCTCAAAAAAAAGCATTATTGATGTTATCAATCACTTCGACGGATTTGCTATCAGGAGCTATACCCTCACAACCTTCATAAGTTATGCGGATATAGTTGTAGATGAGCCTTAACGGCGCTAAGAGATAAGAGAAGATGATGAATCCGGGTCTAATCGAAGCCCTAGGTCAATTAATGACTGGGCTGAAGCACATCGGAGACGGCGTAACCTATCTTATCGGCTTTATCTTAAACGGTCTAGGTTTTTCGGCTTCCCAGCAACTTATACAGATCGCAACAATCCTCATTCTTCTCTCGGTTGTCTGGAAGATAGGCTCCAAACTCACCAGCTCAATATTCTGGTTCTTCATCATAGCTCAAGCAATGAGCTTCGTCAGCTCCGCCTAAAAAAAGTCAGCTCTAATTAGATGGAAAATCTACCTATTTTTCCACAAGTTCCACTACTTTCTTTATGTCAGGTTCCACTGTTAGAGGAGTGTTTGCGAATCTGTTTTTCGGGTCAAAATGGTAGTCCACTATTGCTTTAACGTCTTTAAGCATATGCCCTGTTAAAATGCCGACTACAAAATCATCGGTTCCTATTACGCCCTGCTCTACAAGTTTTTTAGTTCCAGCTACGGTTGCAGCTGAAGCGGGTTCACACCCAAACCCATTCTTGCTTACCATAGCCATGGCGTCCAATATGGCTTCATCGGAAATCTGCGTGACAACGCCGTCAGTAAATTCTAGTGTTCGCAAAGATTTTTTCAGGTTTACCGGTTTAAGAATCTCTATTGCACTTGCTTTTGTTGAAGCTTTAATGCCCTTTCTATCTACTTCGTCATAGTATTCGGCGATGATTTTGTTATCAATGTTTCCCTTGTTCCATCTTAGCTTTCGTTCATTATATAACTCGGCTAAAGTAGGCGCGCCCTCTGCGACAACTACTGCCATCCGCGGTTTCTTCTTTATCCAACCATACTCGTAAAGTTCCATGAACGCTTTACCAAAAGCCGAAGTGTTTCCCAAGTTTCCTCCGGGAAGCACAATCCAATCTGGCACTTCCCAATTCAGATAATCAAGAACTCTGTACATCATAGTTTTTTGTCCTTCAAGTCTAAAAGCATTCAACGAATTAACCACATAAACGCCGCTTTTTTTCGAAAGTGTTTTAACTAATGCCATGGCTACATCGAAGTCGCCTTTCACCTGCAGGACTTTAGCACCATAAGCAAGTGTTTGAGCAAGCTTACCTTTAGCAATTTTTCCTTCTCCAACAAAGATTACAGCTTCCATATCCAACAGGTTTGCAGCGAATGCTGCAGCAGAGCTTGAAGTGTTTCCGGTAGATGCGCACACAACTTTTTTGGCTCCAACCATTTTTGCATGTGTGAAGGCAGTTGCCATTCCGTTGTCTTTGAAGGAGCCTGTTGGGTTGTCTCCCTCAAATTGAAGCCATAAGTTTCCATTTTTTATCCCAACGTATTTGGCAACTTTAGGTAATTGGAGTGGTTTTGTTCTTCCTTCAACACCATTTAAAGAGACCAGTTTTTGGCTGTAATCATCATAATTTTCTGTGTCAACTCCAACAAAGTTGATTAGTTCTCTGTACCGCCACACTCCACTTTCATCAAATACATTCTGTCCAAAATTTCTTCTTTCACGAAAAGTTTTTTGCAGACTTTTCGGAAAATCTCCGGAATATTTTACATCAAGAAGTTCGCCGCAGTCACATACAGTTCTTTGTTCTTTGACACTGTACTTTTTTCCGCAACTGGGAACGATGCATTGTTGCCAGCTTTCAGTTTTCATAAAAATTCAATCTCCTGAAGGTTTCTTTTATATTTAACTTTTTGACTCTAAATACTCTATTCCAAGAGTGTGTTCAACAATCCACAGCAAAGTTCTTAAATGTTGTACACTAAATGCCCGCTATATGCCTCTAAAAGACAATGCCTCCCAGCAAGCTCAAGGATTTCCCATTGTCCTAACTGGTTCAGCTACTGACATGAGTGACTTCAAGCTCAGTCCTTTCCGAGCGTTCACGGGAGGATTTCCAACAGCCATAATTCCACGCTTCTTGCTTAGAAAATATTGGTACCCACGAGTTCCCAAAAATGGAGACGGCACTGCCAAATACGCACCTTACGGAATGCGAAAAATTGAAGCTTTATTGATTAAAGAGTTTGGTGCCCAAGCGGTTGCTGTTGTGCATCCATATGATTTGAAAGATTTTGTGGGACCAAATACGAAGGTTATTGGAATATCTTCGATGGAGCCAGCTGGAACGGGTTTTGTCAGTAGAACTTACACATCTCTTGTGGGCTTTGGCGGAGAACCTGTGGCTGCTGCAGAATTCAGAGACCTCATAAAAAAACCGTTCCTGAAAAAGTGGGGTGCCAAGATAGTTCTTGGAGGTTCAGGTGCTTGGCAAATTCATAGGGCAAAGTTGCAGAAGAAATATGGAATAGACTGCATCGTTATGGGTGAAGGCGAAAAGACCTCTATTGAGCTTTTTCGCAAAGCTCTGAATGGCGAAGAACTTCCACAAGTAGTTGAGGCTGAACCGCCCAATCCAAAGGAAATTTGCCGTATCATGAATCCGGCGATTTTTGGCACCGTTGAGATTACACGTGGTTGTGGTCGTGGCTGCAAGTTCTGCTCGCCCATGATGAGGAGAAGTTACTCCTTTCCTTTAGAACACATCTTGAAAGAAGTCGAACTGAACGCAAAAAATGGGACAAGAATGATAATCTTGGCGAGCGAAGACATCTTCTTGTACCGATGTAAGGACAAGTTTTTGCCAAACCGTGAAGCCATTGTCGAATTAGTCAAGTCAATTGCCGCCATCCCTGAAGTAGAGTTCATTCAGCCCGCTCATGCAGCAGTGGCACCTGTTGCTTATGACCCTGAAATGCTTGAAGAGATTGGGCCTATTCTTCGCGAAAAAGCTTATTGGACTACAAATGAAATTCGGCACAGCTCAGTTGAAATCGGGATAGAAACAGGAAGTGTTCGGCTCATGAAAAAATACATGAAGGGCAAAATGCTTCCGTACAAGCCCGAAGAGTGGCATGAAGTCGTGACTAATGCGATTGAAATTATGAATGAGAATTATATGTGGCCATTAGCAACATTGATTGTTGGTTTGCCTGGAGAAAACGAGGCAGATACAATAGCAACTCTTGAACTTTTAGACAAACTAAAGCATAACAAACTGTTCTATGTGCCTTTATTGTTCACTTCAGAAGAAGACTGCATGCTTAAAGAAGCACGACACATGGACCTGAAATATCTAACGCCCCTCCAATGGGAACTCTTGGCTACATGTTGGAGGCACAACATAGAGGTTTTTGCTTCAGATATTTCTAATTGGACAAGCAGGTTTACTACAATGCTTGCTTACGTGCTTTATTACCGATGGAAACACGGGAAAAAAGCCTTACGACCGCTAATGAAACTCTCTGGACTGAAAACAGACAATTAACAGGCTCGTATGTGCGTATTAGAGTCGGGAGGGAGAATTGAAACCCACAATCAACAATGGCTTCTCTCTTTTACAATTCAGTTGTGAACTTTGGATTGTATATAGAAGATAATTTATATCACTTGCTTAGAAACATCATAACCATGAGAGCACATGAAAAACCTGATTTTCCTTACACGTTTGAAGTAAATGAGCAAATCGATTTAATTAAAAAACATCAAAAACATAGAGGAATTCCCAAAGCTGATGATAAAAATCTCATAGTCGCTACTTGGAATCTTACAAATTTTGGTCTACAAGAAAGAGAAAGTGACCACCTAAAGCTTATGGCTGAAATAGTCAAGCCTTTCGATGTAGTGGCCATCCAAGAAGTTGCTGATGATGTAACACAACTTTACGAATTACTCACATATATGGAGGGTGAATGGAAGGCCATATACACAGACGTTGCGGGGAATTATGAGAGGCTTGGGTACTTATATCAGGCGGATAGGGTTCAGCCGACTGAGCTAGCAGCGGAGTTGGCCATGAGGGGATATCAACGAAACAAGATCACTATCACTGTTGGAGACGAAGACGACGACGATGAACCTAAAGAGTATGTCTTCCCTGGGTATAACCGAAATCCATACATGTTAGAGTTTAAAGCAGACGCTTTCATCTTTTCGCTGGTGAATGTACATTTGTACTGGGGTTCCTACGCGCTTAGAAGACTGGAGGCTCGAGCTCTAGCAAAATGGGCAAAAAGTCGGATTAAGAAGGTTGGGCCACCTAATAACGACATCATTCTCATAGGTGACTTTAATATGCCGCGAGTTCAGAAAGGCGATGAGATCTATGACGAGATGGTAGCGTATGGAGTTAGTTTCCCAAAATACGACACTAACCTTATTGGATCAAACTTGGCGGGAGACGCTGACTACGATGGATTAGCCTTCTTCCCCAGTAGAACGGGGGATGATTTTGTTGAAATGGGCGTCTTCGATTTTGACAAGGCAGTATTTACTGACCTTTGGCCCCCAAACGACTTGCCATCTTCAGAGCGGAAACCAAAAGTGGAGAACTTCTTCAAATACATTCGCTATTACATGGCTGACCACAGACTATTATGGGCTGAATTCAAGCGCGCCCATTGAATATACGCGTGCAGTATCCACAAACTTGCAGAAATATGAGAAATCTCGAGCAGAAGCTAGAATAGAGCAGGTAATGTGGCGGGCCCGCGGGGATTTGAACCCCGGATCTCCGGCTCCGAAGGCTTACGCGCCACTGTTTCAGGTGGCTCGACGCCTTATCCAACTAGGCTACGGGCCCTCTCGAGAATAGATGTTTGATTTGCGATTAAAGGATAACGGCAGTTCATTCCTTAAGTTTTGGTGGAACTCTAGATTTGTGGAATGGGGTTGGCACGTTTTGAGGGAAGAGGAGAAAATCCTTTAATAAATGGAAGATTTTAATGGTTGCTTATGGGCTTGTAGCTCAGTTTGGCTGGAGCGTTCGGCTGATAACCGAAAGGTCGAGAGTTCAAATCTCTCCAGGCCCACTTTTCAATTCTGGCTAAAATTGGTATAGATTCTGAAAAACGGTTTTATAATCTACTCCACAAGACGAGCCTACATAATAGGGGAAACCAAAATGGAACAACTATTGGCATATGAAGTAGATTTGACAAAGATTCACGGGAGCGGAGATTTTCAGTGTCCAAAATGTGGAAGTAACATATCTCCTGATGATGAAACAGATACGGTCTATTGTATTCTTGAATCTAAAGTCATAGACAATGATTTAGAAGAACTGATCATTCAATGTCAAAAATGCAGAAGTATCATTCGATTAACTGGTTTTTCAATGCTCAACATCGATGAGGTCTAGTGAAAAAAATGGCAAAACGAAAGTTGATATTTCTATTAGGGTCTATTTGTATAGTGTTACTGTTTGCAGGAATTCTCTATTCAAGCTGGAGTGTAGACACTACGCCTCAAGATGATACAACAACGCAAGATACTACATCCGACGACAGTAGTACGACTGACAATAATACAGATACAGCAACAGATGATAGCACCACAATAGATGATAACACGACTAGCGACAACACAGACACTACAACCGATACATCTACCAACACAGATCACTCATCTTCCAGCACAACCAGTAACTTTTCAAGCACTACGGTAGCTGAAGCATTAGCAAACAACAACGATGACCATGAAGATGAAGAAGACTATACTTGGGATAGTTCCGCTGTTATCACGATAACACTGAATACGAATTCCATTAGTGTTGATGTTGAAGATGGCACCATAATTGACGGAACAACTGTAACCATTACCTCTGCGGGCACCTATAACATAAACGGAACTTTGAATGATGGACAGATAATTGTAGACACTAACGATGAAGAGGCTGTGAGACTTATTTTAAGCGGAGTCACCATCAGCAGCACTACAAACGCCCCTATCTATGTCGCAAACGCAGACAAAACAGTCATAGTCCTTGCCGACGGCACAGAAAATTATCTAACAGACAATAAGAACAATCAAGAAAACGCTACGATTCTTAGCAAAGATGACCTCACAATCTGCGGTGATGGATCGCTCACAGTTAGCGGAAATGATAACGACGCAATCCACAGTAATGACGGACTTGTCATCAAAAGCGGGATAATCACAGTAACCTCAGTTGATGACGGGATTTGCGGCAAAGATTATTTAGTGATTAAAGGCGGAGACATCACAGTAAATTCTGCTGGCGACGGCTTGAAATCCAATAATGACGAAGAGGAAGACAGAGGATATATCTACATTGAAGATGGCACGATAACTGTTACTTCTAGCCAAGGGGACGCTATTACCGCCCAAACCGACCTATTGATAACCGGTGGAAATTTCACGTTAACAAGCGGTGGCGGAAGCAGCGCAACACTAGATGCAGACGTCTCCACTAAAGGGCTGAAAGCAGGTGTCAGTATAATTGTGGATGGTGGCGATTTCACTATAAGTTCTTCTGATGACGCAATTCACTCAAATGGCGTGATTGTCATAAATAACGGTACATTCGATATTTCTTCAGGAGATGAAGGCATAAACGCAGATACATCATTGGAAATCAACGGCGGAACACTAGATATAACAAAATCCAATGACGGGATGAAAAGTGCAATAGTAACCATTAACAACGGCTACATCCAGATTACTTCAAGCGATGACGGAATTAGCAGCAACGATTACCTAGTCATTAAAGACGGCGATGTTACAATAAATTCTGTTGGCGACGGCTTGAAATCAGACAACGACGAGGACACAACTAAGGGCTACATCTCTATTGAGAGCGGTACAATAACTGTTGTTGCTACTAAAGGGGACGCTATCACTGCCCAAACAGATCTATCAATAACCGGTGGGACATTCACCTTGACAAGCGGTGGCGGAAGCGATTCAACTCTAGGTGAGAGCGTATCCACAAAGGGACTTAAAGCAGGCTTCAGCATAACAATAGATGACGGAACATTTGCCATCAGCTCTTCTGATGATGCAATTCACTCAAATGATATAGTCACCATAAACGATGGACTATTTGATATTTCTTCAGGCGATGACGGCATTCACGCTGACACGTCAGTGGAAATCAATGGTGGAACATATGATATCTCGAAATCGTTTGAAGGAATAGAGAGTACAGTCGTCACCATCAACAACGGGGACATCAAGATCAATTCAAGTGATGATGGAATAAACTTAGTGGAACCAGATGGTGCCTCTTCAACAGGAGGAAGACCTGGACAAGGCGGTTTTGGAGGACCTGGACAAGGAGGCATGGACTTCTCAGCGAATTGCATTCTTTATATCAACGGTGGCTTTATTTTCATCGAATCAGGTGGAGACGGCATTGACTCAAACGGCTACATTGAGATGAGTGACGGCGTTTTGATTATTAACGGTCCCCTATCCAATATGAACGCTGCAATAGACTATGGTAGGGGCTCATTCACAATCACTGGCGGAACATTAGTGGCGATAGGAAGTGCAGGAATGGCACAAGCTCCTAGCGCTTCATCTACTCAATATTCAGCAAACCTCGGATTTAACTCAGCGCAGTCAGCTAACGTATTAGTGCATATCCAAACTGCTTCGGGTGAAGAGGTGCTCACGTTTTGTCCCACAAAGACGTATCAATCGTTAGTTTTCTCTTCTCCTGAGCTTGCAGCTGGTACATATTATGTATACATGGGAGGAAGTTCTACAGGCACCTCAACTAACGGTTTATACCAAGATGGAACATACAGTGGAGGAACTAACCTTGGAAGCTTCACTGTTTCCTAGTGATAATGAGTCCATCTGGTATCTGAATTCATTACAAGAAGGAATGTGGATATGACTTGGGATGAATTAATATCTGAGTTTCTGAATCCACCAAACACCTATCAAGCACTAACAATCGAACGGGTAATGCTAAGCCTTTGCGTAACATTTGGGGTGACTTTGTTCATATTTTATGTTTACAGGAAAACTTTCAATGGGGTAGTATACACTCGCAACTTCAATGTTGGGCTAGTGCTAACGGGGATGGTGGTATCTCTTGTTACTTTACCAATCAGCTCTAACATCGCTTTATCTCTAGGAATGGTTGGGGCACTAAGCATAGTGCGCTTCCGTACTGCAATAAAGGATCCAGCTGATATTGTTTTTACATTTTGGGCAATCGCTGTAGGGATAATAAGCGGCGCAGGATTATACATGATAGCCATAGTTGGCTCACCGATAATCGGATTCTTCTTGTTCGTGATGAGCCGAGCTAATTTACGCACCAATGATCCATTCCTCTTAGTGCTCCACTACACAGAAGATGTTGAAGATGATGTCCAAGCTGCACTTCCGAAAAACAAGCTCCGCTCTCGAACAGTAACGTCTGCTGGGGTGGAGTTGATGGTTGAGGTTCGAATGAAAGCAAAGGATGCATCAGATGTGGATGAACTATTAAAAATAAAAGGGGTAAAAGATGCATCGCTTGTCAGTTACAATGCTGACGTGTCTTAGACATTGATAGCTATACAGTCTATTAGAACAAATCAAAAAGTGGAGAGTGTAAAAAACGTTGAGCGCCAAGAAATCCTCGACATTCAGGATTCGGTTTTTTACACTTTTGTTAATTAGTATGTTGTTTGGAGTAATACTATGTAGCGCCGATTCTACTGGAGCTAATCAGACTGGTGATCGGTCTGACTTAGTTATCAATGAATTCATGGCTGACAACGGCATTACGATTGCAAGTCCTGATGGAAATTCGCCTGATTGGATAGAACTCTACAACACTGGAAGCAAAACAATTGATTTAACTGGCATGTACCTAACAGATGACCTAAACGATCCAACACGATGGCAATTTCCAGAGGGAACCACCATTGGGTCAAAGGAGTACCTCGTTGTATGGGCTGACCGTGACGGTGAAGAACTTTATGCATCATTTGGTCTTAACGCAAATGGTGAAGAAATCGGACTTTTTGACAGCGACGGGTTAACATTAATCGATTCAGTGGTTTTTCTTAAACAGATTCAGGATGTTTCTTATGGTCGAATACCAGACGGCGGCTCAAGTTGGAACCACCTATTGTCTGCGACCCCTGGTTATTCCAATCAAAATCCGTCTGTTGAAACTAAATCTTCAGTTTGGTCTCTTGTGACCCTAATAATCGCGTTTGCAGCCATTGGTATTTTCATCTTTCTTATCAACAAAAAAAGAGCAGGAACGAAAAACTAATGACTGATCTCGTTAAACCTCATCTGAGACACGAACACAAGTATCCACTCAACTTTATAGAATATCAGATTCTGAAAAAGAAACTGGCGATTATTCTTAAACCGGACGAACACGCAGGACCTGATGGCCTATATCACATCAGAAGCCTTTACTTTGACGACTTCAAAAACTCAGCCCTATTCGAAAAACAATCCGGAATTGCCAAGAGATCCAAGTACAGGATACGAATTTACAATTATAGCGATCAAATCATCAAACTCGAACGTAAAACCAAATTAAATCAATATATTCGCAAGGATTGTGCAAAACTCACACGACAAGATGCTGATCGGATAATTGTTGGCGATGTCAACTTTCTTGCTGATTCGGAAAACGACCTCCTAAGAGACTTTTACTTTAAGAGTCACAACAATCTTCTTAGACCAATTGTAACTGTAGATTACCTCCGCGAAGCCTATGTTCATCCAGTTGGTAATGTTCGAATCACATTTGACACAGAATTACACACCAGCCTAGGACCGGTAGATTTCTTCAACAGCAAATGTTCAACAACAGGAGTCCGTCAAGACCACGACATAGTTTTGGAAGTCAAATTTGATGATGTTTTACCTTTGCACATCAGGGGGTTGTTTCCAAACACAATCTGTCCACGTTGTTCCCTAGGAAAATTTGTTGCCTGTAGAGAATCAATTCATAGTATACCAGTGTTTTCAGTGAATAAAATTTGATTTAGATCAACTTACAAAAAAGAGGGGAGTTTGCGGGATTTTTTTGTGTTGGGAGATAGCTCCACTGTTGGTGGAGTTCAAATCTCTCCAAGCCCACCATTCACTTGTCATGTGGTTTTTCGGAATATTTTCGGATTAATTGTTTGATTCAGTGTGGTCTGGGAAGCCATTTGGAAACCCTTTTTTGGTATGTGATGTATTCTTCTTCCAATATCTCTATAAGGCATTTTTCTTCATGGTCGGTCATTCTGTCGTATAAAATGAAGAACACAATCAAGACTCCAAACGAAAGCAGAGATAGACTAGCAAAAAAGAGTGCCAAACAGATCATTAAAGTTCCAAGATACATGGGATGCCGAACCCAAGAGTAAACTCCCGAGTCAATAAGTTTAGGTTGAACGTTTGCTTCACCGAAAACTACTTTGTGCGACTTTGCAATCAAATACACTCCAATAACTAGGGTCGCAGACGATGGAAGCAAAAGCAGCGGAAACGAGATTACAGCAGCTAGAACTGTTGAATATCCAAAAACTGAGAAAGCCAAGAAGTCTACTCCCCACACAACCAAAAACAAGATCACCATAACAAGCTGAATTCTGTCGCAAAGAGGGTGTTCAGAACCCAAACCATGCCCCATTTCTATAATCTCCTGTTGCCCTCTCTTCTTATGTTGAGGAGAGTTTGTAGTTCTTCTTCATCTAAGTTTATCCTCAGGTTCGCTTCGAGTCCTTTTATTTCCAGCAAGCCTTCGACAAAACCTGCCTCAATCAGTTCCCCTATATGCCCTTCGATCAACACTCTGTCTCCCGCCTCGTTTAACTTGACAATATCTGACTCGATAGAGAAGGCGTGATCATTCTCCGTTGATTCATTCGCCATTGTGAAAACCACCTATCTTTTGTTATCTAATAATGCTGGTCAATTGAGTTAATGATTGTGGGCAAATCTGGTCAAAATTCTGTTCAAATCTTTCTATTCCCACTTTTACATTCTCCCATAAGTCATAAAAACAAATTCAGATAATACGAGAATTAGGGAGAAAAAAGATGCCCAAGAAGAGTTTTTCTTGGATGAATTTTGTTCCAGTGACCCTAGTGAGTATTCTCTTCATCTCACAGATTATTGTAGGTATCTACTTACTGTCTGACGTGTCTCAAATTAAAATTCTGGCGTATGTTGGAGTTGGACTTTATGTTCTTTCGGGTCTAGTTTTTGGTTGGCTTCCAGTATTTGAGTTTCGTAAGAAAGGTGGAGTGAGAAAAGGCAAAAGTTACATTCACACTACTCAAGTTGTTGACACTGGAATATTTTCTATTGTCCGTCATCCGCAGTATCTGACTTTCATACTGTGGGCAATAGCTGGCATGTTGCTTTTCCAGCATTGGATTGTTGTCTTGTTGGGCGTTCCTGTTATCCCGTTGACATATATCGATTTAATCAAGGCCGACAAAGACGCGATTGAGAAGTTCGGAGATGACTACAAAGCATATATGACAAGGGTTCCTAGGGCAAACTTTTTGCTCGGAATTATACGACGATTCAGAAAGTGACAGTTTTGGATGAAGAAGTGAATCACTCAAGCTACTCTTGGAAACGTGACCCGCTGTTTTGGTTTTATAGTGTCTTAATGTTCTTGCCAATTATACTGGTCTTTGCTTTCTACAACTATTACAGCCTCGACTTTCTTGTTTATGCTGGATGGATTCTGCTGGTGTTCAGTGTCATCATCATCTTCTTGGCTGGTGGAGAATTCCGAAAGAGGGGTGGAGCACCAAAGGGGGAAAGCATTATTCACACCACCATTCTTGTTGACAGCGGAGTTTACGCTGTTGTTAGGCATCCCCAATATCTAGGTTTCATATTGTTTGTGCTTGCGCTGGTTCTAATGTCTCAACATTGGCTAAGTGTGTTTTCTGGAGTACTGGGGTCTGCTCTGTTTTACAAGGATATACTGAGAGAAGAGCAGATGAGTGCTGAGAAGTTTGGTGATGATTACAAGCGATATATGGAAAGGGTCCCAAGAATGAATCTTTTAGTTGGCATCCTGCGATTATTGCAACGGAGAAGAAAGCAGTCTCAGGCGCGCGCTTAAAAAGGGAAGGCTACACTAGATATCAAAATTAGCCGTGGATTCAAAAATCTACAGCTTACCATTTGTTTCTCCTAACTCGGTGTGTCACCAGTACAACCATTTAGTTATGTGATTCTTTATCCTAGTAGGAATAAAACTACGGTCATTGTGAGCATTCCGAGAAAAAGGCTTGTGATTGCTAGGTGTGCTTCTCCATGGCTTAGGGAGATTGGTAGTAACTCGTCGAAGCTTATGAAGACCATTATGCCTGCAACAAAGGCTAAAGCAAGATTAAGCACAAGCTTTGTGATGAATGGGAATAATACGAAAAAGCCTAGGAGTGCTCCGATTGGCTCAGCTATTCCAGAGAGTAAAGACCATAAGAATGCCTTTTTTCTGTTCTTTGTTGCATAATAGATTGGAGTCGACACCGAGATTCCTTCAGGTATATTGTGGAGTGCGATGGCGATTAGTAGGACGAGCCCCAGATGAGGATCCTTGATTGTGCCAAACATTGTGATTATGCCTTCGGGAAAATTGTGGATAATTATTCCAGCTGCTACAAGCAGCCCAGTCTTCATCAACCTCTTGTTTTTCTTTTCTTTTTCCGTTAACTTTTCTTCCTTGTATTCGTGCGGTATCAAAAACTCTATTGCCGCTATCGTTGCGATGCCTAAAAAGAATGCGATGTTTGCGTTTAGAAAACCAGCCTCCGTTACTGCCGAGAACAGAAGCTCCATGAATGATATTTGTATGAGGACACCCGCAGAAAAACCCATTAGCAAAGACAGGTGCCTGTGTTTGAAATCTTTGATGAAGAATGCCACTAGGCTGCCAAGACCAGTAGACATTCCTGCTATTAGAGAGAAAAGGAGTGCAATCAAAATTGTGCCGTTCATCAAAACACCCAAAAACAGAGAAAAATTACCTTTCAGCCCATTCTCTTTTCAGTTGTTTCACGAAGCTTTCTTTATCTTCAGCTATTCTTTTTTTCACTTCTTTCCAAGTTGCTGAGCAATTCTTGTAATCGATTCCTACTATGTTGTGGATGATTCTGTCAATGTCTTTTTTGTTTTCTTTTGTGACTATTACTCCCACTTTGTCGAAGACAGCATTCAAGTGCTTAAAATAGCATGTCATAGTGATCTGAATATACGTTCTGCTCTATTCACATAAATGGTTTGCAGTATTTTTGCAGCTTAGGTTTTCCCCAGAAAAAAGCTGTTTTCAACAATCTGCTGTTATTAGGCTCCTACTATGATTGATGTGTCTATGTGAAGCCTTCCTGTAATTTAACGAATTGTAATCCTATTTCTGTGATTTATTGACTTTTTGTTCGTAATGTTTATAAGTGAGTGTATGCTTTGTCTATCGGCAATAGGTTGCCGTATACCTATCGATTACGGGGTGCAAAATGCAATGAAACGGGTCTCAATCAAAGAAGAAGCATGCATCGGATGCGGTCTCTGCCAAGTCTATTGCATAATAGAACACTCCAAAACAAAAGATCCAATAAAAGCATACAGACGAGAACAACCAAGACCCGTCAGTCGAGTGAGAGTGGAAACAAACCAGCCCTCCTCCATCTCAGTGCGGTGCCAACACTGCAAAGACACACCATGTGTATTCGCTTGCCTATCCGGTGCCATGAGCCTAGACAAGGAGACCGGATTAGTGGTTCATGATGCTGAGAAATGCATAGGCTGCTGGACTTGCATCATGGTTTGCCCATACGGCGCCATAAAACCTGATTCTTCAGGCAAAATTGTAGCAAAATGTGATCTCTGCCCAAACTTGGAAATTCCAGCATGTGTAGCTAACTGCCCCAACGAAGCCCTAGTCTGCGAAGAGGTGAATCCATAATGTCGAAATATGTGATCATCGGCGGCTCCGTAGGAGGCATTGGAGCAGTTGAAGCTATCAGGGAAGTGGATCCCGTGGGAGAGTTAACCGTAATTTCAGAAGAGTCTTTCCCTCAGTATTCCCGTCCAATGATCTCTGAATATGTCAGCAGAGAAGCTACTCTGGAAACTATGAAATACCGCGGCGACCAGTTCTGGAAGAAAAACAATGTCCAAGCACTAACTGGAAGAACTGCAGTAAACATTGACTTCACCAAAAAGCAAGTTGAACTCGATGGGGGAGACAAAGTTGGTTTTGAGAAGCTTCTGATTGCCACTGGCGGCAGACCCTTTGTTCCAAGGATGGAGGGAGGAGACAAAGATGGAGTCTTCACTTTCACAGAACTCTCCAGCGCAGAAAGCTTAGAATTAAAGCTTGAGAAATCCAAAAGTGCAGTGGTCATCGGTGGCGGTCTCATCGGCGTCAGTGCAACTGAAGCACTGGTGAAACGGGGAATAAAAGTAACATTAGTAGAGCTCAAAAACAAAATCCTCAGCCTCATCTTGGACGAGCAAGCATCAGAGATTGCGGAAAAAGTACTCAGAGAAGCAGGAGTCAAAATAATTACTGGTCAAACCGTTCAACAAATTGTTGGCAGGGAAGATAACGAGGATGCTGTGGGTGGAGTAATAATGACTGACGGCACGGAAATCCCCTGTGACCTAGTGGTTATCGCTATCGGCGTCATCCCACGCACAGAACTCGTCAAAGGAACAGATGTGAAAGTGAACCGAGGAATACTCGTGGACAGGTTCATGCGCACTAACCTATCCGACGTGTACGCATGCGGAGACGTTGCAGAGGCTCATGACTTCCTTCTGAACGGAAATCGCCTCTTACCCTTGTGGCCCCTAGCTCATTTAGGCGGACGAGTGGCGGGATACAACATGGCGGGGAAGAAAGCGGAGTATCTTGGGGGAACCGTTATGAGCGCCCTGAAATATTTTGATCTTCCCATCATCTCTGTAGGGATAATGAATCCTGAAGATACTGGCGATTATGAAGTACTGGGTGAGTATTACCCCGAAAAAACTGTGTACAAGAAGATAGTGCTCAAGAGCGGTGTGATTGTAGGATTCATCTTTTTGGGAGATATCGAAAAATCAGGTATGTTCTTCCAGCTGATGAAGAACCGTGTGAACGTGGGTGGAATCAAAGGTAGTCTTCTCTCCGAGGATTTTGGTCTCCTCACTTTGCCGCAGTCCGTGAGAAAAGAGATGTTCGTGGTGAATTAGGATGAAAGACCTAGGTAAAGTCAATAATCCATACAACGACGAGAAGGTCTTTGATGCCTGCTCCATATTCGCCATGATGAACCTCAAGGGAGAACGATTCTCAGCAAAAGACCCAGTTAAAGCCATCGCAAACATGCATGAGAGAGGAAACGGCTTAGGCGGCGGCTTTGCGGCTTACGGCATCTACCCAGAATACAGGGACGATTATGCATTTCAAATAATGTACCTCAACAGGGAGGCAAAAAAGAAGACAGACAGACTCCTCAGTGAGAATTTCAACGTCCTCAAGGAAGAGGAGATGCCAACACAAGAGGCAAACGTCAGGGACCCCCCAATCATGTGGAGATACTTCCTTCAACCCAAAAAATCCAAAGCAAAAGGTCAGGCAGCTGATGATTACGTCATGGAGAAGGTTATGCGAATCAACACAGAAACCGGAAAAGCCTTCGTGTTTTCGAGCGGAAAGAACATGGGGGTTTTCAAGGGAGTTGGATTTCCGGAAGATGTGGCGGAATACTTCTGTTTAGAAGAGTATGAAGGTTACATGTGGACATGCCACGGAAGGTTCCCAACGAACACTCCAGGATGGTGGGGAGGAGCTCACCCATTCAACATCTTGGACTGGACTGTAGTGCACAACGGAGAAATTTCGTCTTATGGCATCAACCGCCGCTACTTGGAAATGTTCGGATACAAATGCACCATGCAGACGGACACAGAAGTGATGGCTTATGCCTTCGACCTCCTCATGAGACGGCAAGGCTTGCCCATCGAAGTTGTTTCCAAAATTCTTGCCCCGCCCCTATGGTCAGAAATCAAGACTCTAGGACCAAAGAGTGAACAGCTAATGAGGTCTCTGCGCCAGACATACGGCAGTCTCTTGATGAACGGGCCTTTCACTATCGTAGTGGCTCATGAAGGCGAGATGATTGGACTCACTGACCGGATTAAACTTCGACCTCTTACCGCGGCAGAGAAGGATGATTTTCTGTTTCTGTCTTCGGAGGAATCGGCAATACGCCTAGTTTCACCAATGCTGGACAAGGTTTGGAGTCCGAGAGGTGGAGAGCCTGTGGTGGGGAGACTCAAATCTCGAAAAGTTGTGGAGGTCTTAGCTTAGGAGGGTGATGAAGATGAAGAGTTACATTCCCCCAGAATACATCGTGGAGAGAGATCAGGATCGCTGTATCCGCTGCAAAGTCTGTGTGAACCAGTGCACCTACGATACTCACTACTACGACGAGGAAGACGACATATTACATAGCAGAAACGAAAACTGTGTAGACTGCCAGCGATGCGTCACCTTGTGCCCAACTCAAGCGATAACAATAAAGAAGAACCCTAACCTCTACCGGTCGAACGCTAACTGGACTCAAGAAGCTATCGCCTCCATAAAGAAACAGGCTGAGACAGGAGGAGTTGTTCTCACCGGCATGGGATGCGACAAACCCAACTTCACGTACTGGGACAGACTTCTCCTGAACGCAAGCCAAGTAACCAATCCTTCAATAGACCCGCTGAGAGAACCTATGGAGCTGAAAACATTCATTGGGTCAAAACCTGACAAGCTTGAACTAGAGATGGAAGGCAGCGGCGGGCTCATGCTGAAGACCAAATTGGCTCCGCAACTTCGCCTTGAGACTCCCATCATGTTTTCAGCCATGTCATACGGGTCGATAAGCCTCAACGTCCACAAATCCTTAGCTCGAGCAGCCCATGAAGTCGGCACATTCTACAATACAGGCGAAGGAGGACTAGACAAAAGCCTGTACAAGTATGGCGACCACATCATAGTCCAAGTAGCATCAGGACGCTTCGGCGTACACCCCAAATACCTAGACGCAGGAGCAGCCATAGAAATCAAGATTGGACAAGGAGCGAAACCCGGCATAGGAGGCCATCTTCCAGGCGAAAAGGTGAGTGAAGAAATCTCAAGAACCCGAATGATCCCCGTTGGAACAGACGCCCTCTCTCCTGCTCCTCAACACGATATCTACTCCATCGAAGACCTGAGACAGCTAATATATGCGTTAAAAGAAGCCACCGACTACACGAAGCCAGTATTTGTGAAGATCGCGGCGGTGCACAACTCAGCAGCCATAGCCAGTGGCATAGTCAGAGCCGGAGCCGATGTCGTAGTATTGGATGGTGTAAGAGGCGGAACAGGAGCAGCGCCAAGAATAATCCGAGATAATGTTGGAATCCCAATCGAAATGGCGCTTGCATCTGTAGATCAGCGTCTAAGAGACGAGGGCATACGAAATAAAGCATCAATAATCGCTGCGGGAGGAATTAGGAGTAGCGCTGACGCTCTTAAGGCTATAGCTTTGGGCGCTGACGCCGTATACATTGCAACTGCAGCCTTAGTAGCGTTAGGATGCACTGTGTGCCAAAAGTGCTACACGGGCAAGTGTCCTTGGGGCATAGCAACTACTGACCTTTGGATCACCAAGAGAATAAACCCGGATATTGGAACGAAACGGCTGGTGGGTCTTCTGCGCGGATGGAGCCTAGAGATCATGGAGATGATGGGAGGAATGGGCATAAACGCCATCGAAAGCGTGAGAGGAAACCGTTTGCTTCTCAGAGGCGTAGGATTGACGGATAAAGAATTGGAAATCTTAGGAATAAGGATGGTAGGTGAGTGAAAAAATGGTAATGAAAGAAGGAATGAACATGGTACCAAAAAATTTGAGAATAGAAAACCACACTGCAAAGATTGATGCCTATGGAGTGTACTACCGAGACCTGAACACTATGCTCAGAAGTTTCAACGGCAACGGTATCGAAAAAATTGAACTTCGCAACGTTTACGGACAACGATACATCGGCACTGACCTTGACAGCCACATCAGCGTAGATATTTACGGAACTCCAGGTAACGATTTAGGAGCCTTCATGAGAGGACCAAGAATCACTGTTCACGGAAACGTGCAGGACGGCTGCGGCAACACTATGGATCACGGCCAGATAGTTGTTCATGGACGTGCCGGTGATTTGGTTGGGCATTCGATGCGGGGTGGCAAGATCTTCATCAGGGACGACGCTGGATACCGCGTTGGCATACACATGAAAGAATACCTCGGCAAAAGACCTGCAATAGTTATTGGTGGAACAGCTCAAGATTTTCTTGGAGAATACATGGCGGGAGGCGTTTTGGTAGTATTGGGGCTGAACATGAAAGAAAAGGTTCACAACGCGCGGTTCGTAGGAACAGGAATGCATGGCGGAACAATGTACATTCGTGGAGAAGTGCATCACGTTGGTGAAGAGGTTGAGGTTACGAGTCTTGAAGAAGCCGACTTTAGGCTGCTTAAAAATCTAGTTGATGAGTTCTCGGGCTACTACGGATTAGACGCCGAAAAAATATTGGAGGACAAATTTAACAAGTTTACTCCAGTTTCACATCGTCCTTACGGGAGGCTATACGCCTACTAACCTAAAGAAACTGTATGTAGAATTTGAGGTGCTTTCCAATTTATTTGATTATGGTTCCGTTCCAGAAGATGATTTTGCTGTAATGGTCAAGGGTATCGCTGTACTTTGGGTCATCATAGATTATGTCCACTCCAAGGTGGGTGGTGTGTAATAGGTAGTCGACGTCTTTGCCTATCTCTTCGGATAATGGGTCTACCCATAATCCCCAGACTTTGTCGAGGCCCCCTCGAAATGCCCAGCCATAATCTTTGGGTAAAACATAGGCTATTCTCTTGGAGTCGGGACCATAGATTTCGTGTCTTGGGCAGTCTTCTACGTAGTTCCAGAATCTTTCTAGGGCGTTAAAATGTTCATCGGTGAGGATTCCATAATCGTTTCCTTCGATTTTTGGGTAGTTGAAGACAATTATGTATTTGGCTCCGCTGAGGTATGCTAAGATTATGTCGTAGTAGAGTTCGTTTCCTGATTCTATGTGAGGTTCCGTCCTCTCGGTCCAAGTTATTACTGCGCCCCACTCCTTATTTTGCATGGTTGCTGCGCCTCTCACAAGGGCGATGTTGAGGGGTATACTGTGGTTCCATCCAAACTCAGCCAGTAGAACGTCATACCCTCCCTTATAGGTGAACCAATAGAGAGCGTAGTCCGCTGTAAACAGTTTTAAGTCATCAGGCTTCATCTGACTCTCATAGAATGGAATAACTAAGTCGCTTATACTGGCGACGTACCTGTTTGCGGCTTCCGTGTAATTGTTTGCTTCTCCCTCTTTAACCAATTTTTTCCAGTAATCAATGTCGCCCTCCATTACATCAACTTGGTGTCCTCCCCACTCATCATAAGCGTAGACCCCCAGAAAACGGTCCCCCCACTTGGCTCTAGCGTCTTCAAGCCACTGCGACTGAATATAATCTGCTTTCTCGTCTGGATAGGTGTAGAGTATCAGGTTCAGGCCAGCGTCGATTGCATACTGACTAACTTCGTCAAGTTTTGTGATATTGTGGGTTATCTCTGGCGTGCCTATGACGAAGAGGTTTGTGTAACTTTTAATTCGGTCGATTAATCTTTTGGCGTCTTTTACTCCGTCGTAAGCCATTTCGACACCCACGAAGATGTCGGAAGAAACGTAATTGCTCGGAGAAATGGATTTACTCTCATGTGCAATCCAGATGTATGTTGAGAGGGAGGATACAAGGAGCGTCCCTACGAAGAGTGCCAGAAACTGGTTTCTCCTCTGACTCATCAAATAATCTCCGTTCTTAAAGGTTTACAAGTGTGGCAGCAATACATTCAATGGTAATTCTGCGATAAATACTTTGATTTTAGCTAGCTCTACTCTCGTAAAATCAAACTGTGTCTATTCTTCCCGTAGAGTGTGTAGACTAGGACTTCCCTCCTCTTTCTAGGTCTTTGGACTTGTCTAGAAGTTTTTTCTGATCAAAAACACTATATATTCTGCAGAGGCGTTTTAGAATTTAGTAGCTAAAGGAGTTCTGTAGATGGAAAGGCATTCAAGAACTGTGTTTAAAACTTTGTCTTGGCGTATATTTGCAACCGTCTCAACCTTGGTATTAGTGTATTTTTTCACCAGAAACGTTGTCATAAGTGCAAGTATCAGCTTAGTAGATGTTGTAATAAAATCGGTCATTTACTACCTGCATGAAAGATTATGGAACAACATAGCCTTCGGCAAAGAATGCCCCCCAAACCAATAAGATGAAACAATCTCACCTGAGCCATCTTGGTTTCCCTTTAAGATATTCTGTCAAAAACTTTGCAAATTCAGAATTGGCGGAATACAGCTTCAAAGCTTCATCGTTCACCAAGAGTTCCATAGACTCAGCAACCGCTTTAGATACGTGCTCAGCTATGCCAAAGCGTCTGCCGCCGTCGCCCAGTTTTTCATTCAGCAGATTTACCACATCATTGTGTTTCCTCTTTATTTTAACCACCCAACGTCCCTCCTCCACTCTTGGTCCAGAAACCGTCGAGTCCGCTCCGGAATGTTTTCGCAAAAACTTTTCGCACTCCCGCTTTTTCTTTATGGGTGGACCCAGATGCCTCTTAATGTTCGGAAGGAAACGGTTTTCCACCTCAAAGATGAATATATTCAAGTTTTTTTCGTCACTCCACACATCGTCGCGTAAAACTGTGAAGTCGTGTCGTTGAATCATCTTCCGCAGGGACCTTTGAGACTTGTAAAGTTGCCCCCAAAGAACATCCGGCACAGTAGCGACCCCTCCAAATTTGATGAATATGAGTGTGGAGCCTCGCGTGTTAATCTTATTTGCCACTTCTTTGGGGTCTAGGGCTTCCACTTCTCGTGGATAAAAGAAATTTAAACTTGGATTTTTGAGAAATGCTCTTGAGGCGGCGACGAACCCGTTTAATTTTTCTTTTCTGACTGCAGCCGCAACGTTTCTTCCCTTATCCACTGGATCCACAGTGACGAGGGGTTCTTCAAAAATTTTCTTAATCTCCTTTCTTCCTTTGTAATGTCCTTCGTAATCGATTATCGTTTTCTCTTTCCAGTCTCCAACTGCTCTCAAGACTTCGAGGAAGGACCCGTAATTTAGTACAAGGAGTTCGCAGAGGTATCCGCTGAAGCCTCCAACTTTTATTTCTGCTCCGTAAACACCCACGCCCTTCATGAACCTTTTAAGTAGCCTAACCTCTCCCGTTTTTTTCTCGTCCAATAAGGATTTAACATAATCAGTGTGAAATGGAGTCCGATCCGTTGCGCTGAGCCACTCGCCCCTCTTCACTTTGTAACAGGGAACGACATTTATCCTCACATCATCTATAAATGCCTCCAGATAGGGGTGCTCTGCAAATCTTTCAATCTGCTTGAAGCCTTCAGTGGCTTTTCTCGCGATTTCTAAAAAGATGGTTCCGAAAGCTTCCCGGGGCATAGTCGCTGGAACACGCATGAAGATGTCGACTTCTGGTTCCTCCTTAAGCCAAGTGTCTTTTGCCACTGAACCTTCTACTCGAATATCAGCCTCCACTCCTTTCGCTTTCGCTGCTTCTTTCACTTTTCTGGTTAACCTTTTAGCCAAGGAAAGAACATGTTCTCTATCGCTATCGCTTGGGGTGACTCTCTTCAGAACTTCGGCGAGTATCACTTCAAGGCGAGAACCCATAGCTTACCACTCATATCTACTATCATTTACCTGTTTAGACCACGCAGACCTCTCGTAAAGTCGTATAAATCGGACCTTTGGGAGTTAAAACGCTCTTTTTAAGTCTCAAGCATTCAGCTTTGACTGTGCCAAAATGGTAGTCTTCCAGTTCTCTGACAAGCTTTACGAGTTGTGCTTTATTTCTGCCAGTTCTCACGCGTGCTATTGTAAGGTGGGGATTGAAGCCTTTGGTGTCGGGTTTGAAGCCTAAGCCTCTTAGACGGGGTTCCAGTTGCTCGAAAATATTCACTAACTCGTTAGCGCCTTTCTTGATTCCAGCCCAGACAACTCGGGGATAAGTTAGCTTTGGAAAAGCGCCTAAGCCTCTTAGTTCTATCTCAAAGGTGGAGAAGGAAAGTTGTTTCATCTCTTCATGGATGGCGTCGACCATGTGTGGGGATATGTTTCCCAAGAACCGAACAGTCAGGTGGATGTTCTCAGGTTTGACCTTCTTCAAGTTAGCGCCCGTGTTAACGAGCATGCCCTGAACCTCTGCCAAACGCCTAACAATCACTTCGTCCTCAATGTCGAAGGAGAAGAAACTGCGAATGGTTTCCGACATAACAGGTCCTCCGTCAACTATACTTTCTCATGCACTGTTTTAATAGCTTTAATGTGGTTGCCTCTAGTTGATTCTTCATCGCTTTAGCTTTCAACAATATAGCAGGAAGTTTTAGTGGCAAAACCGTGGAAAGCCCTTGCCAAGAGGGGGAGACGCTCCTTGGAACGCTTCAGCGCCAGAACCGAGTCGACGGCAAACATCAAGTTTTGCGCATATGCGCACGGCGACTCGAGGTTCTGTGAGCCTCTTCCCCTTTTGGTGGTTGAAGAAAAACGTGAGTCGTATCATTACATGATGTTTTTGAATAAATAAGTCTTGTTTCACGTATTTGATTTTGAATCAGACTCTGAATTGGAATATTATTGATGATATAGATTCTGTCTTCATACAAGTTAAATCCGTAGTTTACAAATTTTAAAACCAAACTGTTGTGGAGGCTATGTCAATAGCTTCAATAAAACGTGTGACTGTCCACGAGCTAAAAGAACTGGTAGAAGAAATCGTACGTGGAAACCCCAAAAAACTGAATCGCTGAAACGTTCGAGAACACAACCACACGTAAAAAGCTTGTACCAACTGAATCTCAGAGTGCCTGTTCTGTCTATGATTCCATTTTTTAAGACGAGCGTGTATTGTTGCTTGTGAATTATTTTCTCATTTTAACAGCGATAGAAATTGCCAACACTCTCGGATTTTAACAACTGTTTTATAACTTTTAATGGATATACCCCGATAATACGTTGCGTTAGAGGGCGCTGCGATGAAGGACAAAATTGTGGTGGGAATAGCTGGAATGCCCGGAGCCGGCAAGGGCGCCCTTCGAAGAATCATTCAGGCGATGAATTATCCTGTTGTGATGATGGGAGACGAGATCAGAGACGAAGTTAACCGAAGAAACCTCAATCCGACGCCTGAAAATCTAGGAAAAGTCATGCTTCAACTTAGAGAATCGGAGGGACCAGCTGCCGTAGCCAAACGATGCATCCCAAAGCTGAAAAAAACAAAAGGCAAGGTAGTTGTTGTCGACGGCATCCGAAGCCTCCACGAGGTAGAAGAATTCAAGAAACATTTTCCAAACTTCACCCTAATTGCCATCCAAGCATCTCCAAAGACAAGGTATGAGCGCCTATCTAGAAGGAAACGGAGTGACGACCCCGAGAGTTGGGAAACTTTCATACAAAGGGACCAGAGAGAACTCGGCGTCGGCTTAGGAACAGTAATCGCCACCGCCGACCACCTGATCGTGAACGAAGGAACCCTAACTCAATTGAAAAAGAAAACCGAACTGCTCTTGAAGGAGATGTTAGAGAATGGATAAAATTGTAGTTCACGTGGAAGTGGAGGTCAATCCCACCGAAGACCTAGAGAAAGTCAAGAGAGCCGTGGAAAACATCTTTGGCGCCGTAAAGTTTAAAGTCAAATCCAGAAAGTGGGGGCAACTGCTAGTTGCTGAAACCAGAGGACTCGAAGGTCTCTCTAAATTACACAATCTGCTTGGTAGAGAACGGATTCGTGCGGCTGCTCGAAAAGTCTTTTTCAGCGGAATGAGCGAAAGATCATTGGTTTTTTGTTTGAACAAGCAAGTTGCCTATGCAGGTCACATTTCCTTCTCCCAAAAAACAGCGGAATCCCCTTTAGGTCCAATTGAAGTTCAAATCCGCTGCGAAAATCCAAAAAAACTAATTGAATGGCTCACTCCAAAAACAACAAAAAGAAAAATGCCGTCACGAACAAGATAACAAGTTTGTCGGGGTCAACATGGTCAAACCAATGATCGGCTTATCAATGCTCTACTGTCTCAGAGAGCCGTTCTCCCATCTTCTGAAGCATCTTCACCAAGTTGACGTGAAATACGTGGAGATAGATGACGAAGGTCTACATACGTTAAACAAGAGAAGAGTGAAAAGCCTAAAAGAGGTAGCTAAAGCCAATAATTTGGACTTTGTGATTCACGCTCCATGGGCAGGAATAAACATAGCTACTCCCAGCCCAGTTTTGCGCCGCGCCATCCTGAAACGACTAGAAAAATCCATTGTGCATGCAGGACAGTTAGGTTGCCGCTTGTGGCTCTTTCACCCAGGCTCCAAAACCGCTCTCAGCCACATTTACCCTAGAGAAGATTGGCAACAGAATCTGGACTCTGTCTGCACCTTATTGAGGGTAGCTAGAAGAGAAGGTGTTGAGATTGCCATCGAAAATGTTCCGGAACCTTTTCCTTTCCTAATGAAAAGTGTGGAAGATTTTCACAGGTTCTATGAAGAACTCGATGACGACATAGGAATTGTGTTAGATGTTGCTCACGCCAACCTGAACCATCAAATTCAAGATTTCATCAGGCAGTTCTCTGAAAAAATCGTTCACATGCATGTGAGCGACAACGATGGAGCCAACGACCTGCATCTGGGAATAGGATACGGAAACATTGACTGGGAAAAAGTTGCTAAACTAGTTAAAGCGGCAGAATACGATAATCTAATAATTTTGGAATCAACAGACCATGTGGAAGAGAGCCTTCAGGTTCTGCGTAAACTCTTTGTTTAAGCTTCTGAGAGGGGAAGCTCTATCTCAAGAAAATCTTTCGCCACGTCCGTGTTAAAGAAAGTTTTCCTTGCTTGTGCCAGTAGTAAAGTGGCATCTTTGTATCGTGCGCTGATATGCGTCAAGACCAGCCTCTTCACTCCCGCCTCTTTAGCCGTTTTTGCCGCCTGACTTGGAGTTGAGTGCCCATCCTCATCGGCTCTTTCCAGCAATTCATCGTCAAAGGTGGCTTCATGAATCAACAGATCAGCGTTCTCAGCCAACTTCACAAGATTTTCTGAAGGTCTAGTGTCTCCAGTATACACGATCTTCCTTCCCGGGCGAGGAGGACCCAAAACCATTTCAGGTTTGACAATTTTTCCGTCTGGAAGCTTAACCGACGAGCCGCCTTGAAGCTCTGACCATAGCGGTCCTTCAGGGACTCCTAACTCTTTTGCTTTTTCTGTGTGAAACCTTCCGGGTCGAGGTTTCTCTGCTAATGCGTAGGCTAGAGCGGGGGTCATGTGGTTTGGTTGTGTGGCATGAACTTCGTATTCCTTTTCCTCGCAAACCAGACCAGCTTCCACTTCAGAGACTTGGACAGGAAAGGTGAGGGTGAAACGAACAGTTTGATTTATTGCCGCTACAAAAGCTTCGATTCCCTGTGGACCGTAAATATCCAGTTTTTTCGTCCTATCCAGCAGGGACATGGTCTGGAGAAGTCCGGGTAAACCAAGGATGTGGTCGCCGTGCATGTGGGTGATGAAAATTTTTGTTTTTTTGTGAAAGCCCACCTTGGCTTGAATCATCTGCCTCTGTGTGCCTTCTCCGCAGTCAAACAGTAACAGTTCAGCTTTTCTTTTGATTGCTATGGCTGACAAACCTCTCTGGGGAGTTGGGATGCTTCCACCGGTTCCAAGAAAGATTATTAGCAAATCTGTCAGCTCGCCGTTTCCTCCCATAAAATATATTCTGTTATGTTTATTGGTTAAGCCTTCGGGTCTATAGTTACGTTCTCTCGAAGACGACTATTTCTCTTGTTAGGCTTCTGTGCACATAAACAAAATGGGACTCTCGATGTTTAAAACCTGCTTTCTCGCCAACTTCGGTTATGTTTATGGTTTTGGGGGATGCCATGCAAATTTTTCTGCCTCTGGGAATTTTATCTCCGACTACAGAGAGAAAATCTTCAACTATCCGTCTGGTGCTCGCTCCTAATGTGCTTGCAGACCTGCCATAAG
This sequence comes from uncultured Candidatus Bathyarchaeia archaeon, assembly GCA_964618695.1. GTDB lineage: Archaea > Thermoproteota > Bathyarchaeia > Bathyarchaeales > Bathyarchaeaceae > Bathyarchaeum. Next base: position 26,564 of record CAZUDX010000007.1, read on the forward strand.
GTGGATCAGTGACAATACAATCAACTTTAGCCACTGGAGGATAACGAGCATCAGCTATAACCACGCCTTCCAGCCCTATCCCATAATGAAGAAGGTTTTTTAGCCCTCCTCTTAGCATGTGCGGTTTAGCATCGAAACCCAAAACTCTGCAGCCTATCAGCCCAGCTTCAACAAGTATTCCTGCGGCTCCACAGAATGGATCCAAAACCAGATCACCCTCATTTGGTTGAGCTAAATTCACCATAACTCGCGCCAATTGAGCATGCATGGCTGTGGGATGAAAAAACGGTCTTTTTCTGGGTCTCCGTTCAGAAAAGGGCTTCGGGATTATCTCAGCAGTCTTTAATCCAAAGATGAATCGGTTGTCTGTCAAGACTCCGAAAAATGTTTTCTGCGGATTCGATAAATTAACTCGTGTATTCTTTGTCTTTTCTAGAATCTTTTCTCCAAGTTTTCGTTCCAACCCCACACCAGTAAGCTCAGGAACTACACCTCTAATCTTCCTAACTCGAACAGCGAAACTCTCACCCTCTTCAATGAATTCTTTCAGAGAAGCAGAGCGTATGTGGGTTAAGATTTCTGAGAGCTGAGCGTCACAGTTGAAAATTTCTTGGCAGCAGATTCGAGTCATGGCAGACCTGAACTTAACTGCTTTTACACTATTGGGGTCAGCTTCAAGGCGCAGAACTTGAGTCAACCTCTCCAAGATTCGGTAGTTATAGCCTTCCGCCTCTAGGATAGCTTGCACTTCTGAAACCGGGAGAGTCTGGTGTTCGCCTGAAAGCAGGAAAAAAAGCCTTGCCACCTCTTCGACTCCTATCTGGATAACGCTTCTGCAATCAATGGTGCAAGCGAAACGGTTCTCACGGAACTGGGAACGCTGTCAGTGCCAACTATCTCTTCAGCCCCATTTTCCATGATTTTTTTCTTTGCTTCGCCTATTAGCAACGGATGGACACAGGCAGCGTAGACTCTTCGTGCCCCCTGCGTCTTCAACATCTTCACTGCCGTAGCTATTGTTCCTCCAGTGCTGATTATATCGTCGAAGACAATCACGTCCCTGTCCTGTACGTTAAGGCTTTTCTCTTCAACCTGAATCTCGCCTGTAAAGCGGTTCCTCTCCTTCCTGAACCAACCGCACCCTCCCCCAAGAACTCGATCAGCCTCCTCAGCCAACCCGATTGCGCCCTTATCTGGAGACAGAGAAAAGGCTCCATCCAATCCTTGGGTTTTGAAATGATCTGCAAGCAAAGTTATAGCTGAAAGATTTTCTGTCGAAATAGAGAATCGCTTCAAAATATCTTTCGCATGGATGTTCACAGTTAAGAACCGTTCAGTTCCACAAGCCTCAATCAGTTTGACAAAAGTTGAGACGCTGACAGCTTCGCCCGGCAAAAACCGTTTGTCTTGCCTAGCAAAAGCCAAGTACGGAACCACAGCTGTCACTTGCTCTGCTCCCAAGTCCTTAGCGGTGTCTATCATCAGCAAAAGCTGCATGATATTTGTGTCCTGAGGAGGTCCAGTGGACTGAACCACAACAACTTCTTCACCCTTCAGGTCGCCGTCAAAACGAAGACAATACTCTCCGTCAGGAAAGCTCTTGACATTAACTGGAACAATTCGGGCATTCAAGATTTCAGCAATTTTTTTACCCAGAATTTGAGAGGCTGGACCTGGAACCACTATCAAATTTTTCCCTTCTTCTTATATTCTTCTAACAATTCTTTTGCTCGATCCATCCTCACCTTACGCTCTTCTACCATCTTCTCAACAATCAACTCAATCAAATCCCCTGATGCCCCGGCTGTAATTGCCACGTTTCGGGCGTGGAGAGACATGTGACCTCTCTGTATGCCTTCATGGGCTAAGGCTCGTAGGGCACCAAGGTTCTGAGCCAAGCCAACAGCAGCCATGACCTCCCCCAATTCGTTTGCTGTCTTCACACCCAAAATCTTCAGCACCACCTTTGCCACTGGATGAACCTTCGTTGCTCCACCTATTATTCCCACAGCCATCGGTAGTTCAAGGGAACCCACCAAGTCTCCGTCCCCATTTTTCTCCCAGAACGATAGGGAACCGTAATGTCCCTTTCTTGCTGCGTAGGCGTGGGCTCCCGCTTCTATTGCGCGGTGGTCGTTGCCTGTGGCGATGACAACCCCAATTATTCCGTTTAGGATTCCTTTGTTGTGGGTTGCTGCTCTATAGGGATCAGCTGCTGCAAAGTTGTAGGCTTCAACTATGCCGTCTACAACCTCTTCTCCGCCGATCTCCTCTTTTGCTATAATTGTCCATGCTCGTGCTAGCCGTTTTACTGCTAGGTTTGAAATTATTCTCAGGTATACTCTGCCTTTGGTCATTCTCTCGATCATGGGGGCGACTGCTTCAGCCATGGTGTTTACCGCGTTGGCGCCCATGGCGTCCCTGCAGTCAACATGGAGTTCTGTTATAACCATGGGTCCCGTCTTTGCATCTAATATTTTAACATCTAGATCCTTGGCGCCTCCTCCAACAGAAACCAGCATGGGGTCCTGCTCATTGGCTTTTTGCAGAATCTCCCTTTTCGCTGCTAGAATCTTCATCTTTGCTGCGAAGGGGTCTCTTATGTCCACGGCTTGTATCTGTCCAATCATGAGGGGTTCTGTGCTACTAGTGAAGAATCCTCCCTTTTTTCTAGCCATTTTGGCGGCGTAGGTGGCTGCTGCAACCACTGAAGGTTCTTCGATTGCCATGGGTATAATGTAGTCTTTTCCGTTTATGAGAAAATTCATAGCTACTCCAAGGGGCAGGGGAAAGGTTCCAATGACGTTTTCGATCATGCGGTCTGCCATTTCAAGGTTTAAAGAACTGGTTTTCTGTAAAATGTTAACTTCTTCGTCAGTTAAATCCGCAAAAGCCTTAACATACTGTATCCGCGCCTTTGGAGTTAACTTATAGAAACCTGAGACTTGAGAGGTTTTTTTCATTTTTCAGCGACCTCTTTAACAACTTAGTTTAGTTAAAGCAAAAGTGCATATGAATTTAACTGCACCCCGAAAAATGCCGTTGCTCTAGACCCTTTCAATGCAGGATATGTAATATACAATGTCCTTCTTGAATTCTCGCCATTCTTCAGCCAATCTTCGAACTTCTGTCTCTGATAGTATCCCATCTTCAGAGTAGAACTTTGTAAATGTTCTTCGTACTCCCAAGTCGCCTGCGGGAATAGAAGCATTTCTTTTTAACCCTGCAGCCAACACCATCTCAGCGGTCCAGGTTCCCACCCCACGAAACTTTTTCAGCGTCTCTACCACTTCCTCGTTTGAGAGCGATGCTAAACCCTCTGGATTGAATTCTCCGTTCGCGGTTTTTGTGGCTACTCCTTTGATGTACTCTGCTTTTCGCCAGCTTAATCCGCATTGCCTTATTTCGTCAAGCGTTGTTTCAGCTAGTTTTTTGGCTGTTGGAAAATCATAATATGTTATTCCATCCGCTTTTACGTGTTCGCCGAATCTTGTCACCATTTTGTTTGTGGTCGAAAAGGCTACACGGATTGAGATTTGTTGCTGAATTATGGATTTTATGATGTTTTCAAAGACTGTAGTTCCAATGCTTCCAGCCTTTAAACCATAGAACTGCTGCTTTAAGCCTCTCAAAACTGGGTCATTGTCCATGAAAGCATAGAGGGCAGTCAAGTCTTGGCTGAAAGAAAATAACCCGTCCAAGCTCCTAGATAATTCCTCAGCTTCTTGTTCACTAACCGATTGGGAAAAACAGTTTACCATAATTGTGGGTTTTTCGGTAGTACCCAAGGACCGCAGTGCAACAGGAATCAACTTGCCGGATGCCAATCTGATTGCTCGCCTCCAGACTCCCTCTTCAAAGACTTCAGGCATGGGTTTTTCATACCCGAAGACACGGCAGTTCAGCTCGAAGTCGTATGGAGGCTTGGGGTAAATGTGGAAGAATTGGAGGGGCAACTAGTTTTCCTCTCTCGTTGCAACCAGCAAACTTTGTTTTCCCTAATAAAGAGGTTCAGGTGGAATTAGCGAATATTCTCTGGGTTATTCGCTCCATTGAGTGTTCGAGAATTCGATTGCATGCAGAACTTTTTGTTTGAAGTCGCTGTCTTCACACTCGAACGTGTACATCACAAAGCCGTCAAAGGCGAAAAAATGCATTCTGCCTCTTTGATAGATTATCTTCGGTTTGGCTATTTCCACCAATTCTAGAAACTCTTTTCTCCTGAATTTAACTCGATACGAGCTGGTGTGCATTGCTGCTATTGCAGCGGTTGTAGCCGCTGTTGCTCCTGCTGCCATCTCTCATCAACCTCAATATGTTAGTGGCTTTTTTCTGCTATAGTCTTTTCGATTACCGTCATAAGTGCGTTGAGGCACCTGAAGCGTTGAATCCGACTTGTATAAATTGGTGTTTCGCCCTAGTTTTATGGACGAAACCTCATGTGGGCGATCTGGAGACCAGACTCAAAAGCCGTTCTCAGAGACAAGAAGGCTAGAGCTAGCTTGGCAAGATACTTCGCCGTCATGGAAGATGATAAGCCAGCAAAGTTCCTTATCGCCAAAAAACTTCCAGCCGCTTTCAACAAAAAGGACTCGCTCACAAAACTGTGGAAAATCCACGATCAACTCACCGAAGAATTTTGTCGCCTAGAAAAAGAGATAGACATCAGACAAAACCACCTAGAAAAATTAAGCACTCCAGAAAAATCATATTTAGACCTGAAAACCGAGATAGCGAACCGCATCCTTGAAAACTGTCACTTCTGTACTCGCAGATGCGGCTCCAACAGGCTCAAGGGAGAATTAGGTTACTGTAGATGCGGAACCCAAACTGTAGTCTCAAACATTTTCCAGCACACTGGCGAAGAGCCTGAACTTGTTCCCTCCGGAACCATATTCACTCTAGGCTGCACCCTAAGATGTCTCCACTGCCAAAACTGGAGTATATCACAATGGTTCGAGGTGGGACAACCTTACTCACCCAAGCAGTTAGCGAAGGCGGTGGAGCATCTTCGCAGAGGCGGCTGCAGAAACGTCAACCTAGTCGGAGGAGACCCCACATCGTGGCTTCCGCAGTGGCTTGAAACTTTCAGACATGTAAATGTGAACGTTCCTGTAGTGTGGAACTCTAATTCCTACTACAGTGAAGAGACTGCAAAGCTCTTAGCCGGATTCGCGGATGTGTATCTGCTAGACTTCAAGTACGGACCCAAAGATTGTGCAGAAAAGATTTCGGACGCTCCCAGCTATTGGGAGGCGTGCACCCGAAACCATTTGTATGCCAAGGAATATGGGGAACTAATTATCCGGGTCTTGGTTTTGCCTGAACATCTTGAATGCTGTACAAACCCTGTTCTGAACTGGATAGCCCAAAACCTAGGAGACTGGATTCGCGTAAACGTGATGTTCCAATACCGCCCAGAATGGAGGGCCAATGAAATGCCGGAACTGCAAAGACGACTCTCGGAAAAGGAAAGGAAACGAGCCATTGAACTGACGAAAGAGGTAGGACTAATCAATTTCATAACTTAAATGTTCTAGACCCAAAGCTACTCTTACACTATAGAAGCCATATCGAATTCTGAAGTTCCTTCTAAGAGTCTTCGCTAAACGTAGAAGACAAAATACGTTGCTATTCCGAATAATAGAGATATGAGCCAAAGCAGCAACGTGACATCCATGAGCCGCTTCAGTCTGCTGCATCGTGCAACATTAGACGGACGGATGGCCCACGCTACCACCAATATAATTCCCAAGATCATTGCGATGGCTCCTGGGACAGCGTGAATCCAAGTTGTTTGGACGCCCAAGTTGAAAGTGGCCATCGTGAAGTAGTCATAGGCTTCAAAGAATGAGGGACCCATCACCAGTACAAAGGAGAGTACATGTAGAATAATTGCGATTCCCATCAGGATGCCGTGTATCTTGAATTTGCGTTTAACCTTGTAAATCAAACCGATGATAATGATTAGGAACATCACTATCTGCAGTATGAGGTTGATGTCTGTCTGAAAGATCGCTCCTGTCCCAAAAATTCCTGTCAATTTCATTCACTCCAAAATTATTGCGTATACCAGATGTAATACCCTAAAATGTTAAAAGATTTTGCACACCTAGCCGGGCACAGCTAGTTTATCAATAAAATCGAAATCTATTTTTCAAGCATCTACCTTTATATATTGACAAAGTAACAAGAGGGAAAAGGCGAAGACCATGAGATATTGCCCTGAATGCGGCGGCGAACTGCAATACGTATCACTTACGAAACGTTATGTCTGCAAAAGCTGTGGGCTCTCTCTTACCCCTCAAGAACTCTTCGAGTTGCGGCAAAAGCTAAGACCGCAATTTGAAACCGAAGAGGATAAGCGCCAACAAGAGAGAAAAGATTACCTGAAGTGGTGGCTCGGTAAGAAAAAATAGCTTCCACAAAACGTAACGTTTTGAAAGATTGGTTAGGTAACCAGCTTTTTAACTGAAATTTTATCCATGAACAAAGCAGTTATTACCCCTTTCAAGCTTAACTAGTAATCAATCGCTTCAGATCAGTGGCTTCCATGGATCAATCTGTAGAAATAATCTGCGTCGGAAACGAACTTCTCATAGGCCAGACCCTGAACACAAATGCACAATGGCTAGCTAAACGAATAACTACCATAGGTCTAACCACTCGCCGCGTCACAGTTGTTGGCGACGACATTAACGAAATATCAAATGCTGTAAAAGAAGCGATTCAACGCAAACCCAGTTTCCTCCTAACCACCGGAGGATTAGGCCCCACCTTCGACGACAAAACACTGGAAGGATTAGCTAAAGCTTTAGGGCGAAAGATCGAGGTCAACGAAGAAGCTTTGAAGATGGTCAAGGAGAAATACCTCAGTTATGCTCAGGAAGGCAAGATAGAAGTTGCAGAGTTGACCCCTGCTAGAGTAAAGATGGCTAAGCTTCCGGAAGGAGCCAAGCCCTTATTCAATCCCGTTGGAACCGCTCCTGCCGTAGTTGTGGAACACGAAAGCGTGACCGTAATAGCTCTTCCCGGAGTTCCCTCCGAGATGAAAAGCATATTCGAGAATTCAGTGGCTTCTGTCATGAAGCAAGTTGCGTGCGGCGTAACTTTTTTTGAAACAAGCATAAAAGCCACAAAGGTAATCGAGTCCGAGATGGCGCCTCTCATCGATAAGGTGATGCACAACAACCCTTACGTTTACATAAAGTCACATCCGAAAGGGGCGGAAAGAGTCCCCCGCATAAATTTTCATTTTTCCACAACAGCCAAAGACTCTGCCACAGCCAGAAAACGTGTCAGCAAGGCTCTGCTTCAGCTTAGAGAATTAATTCAGGAAAAGGGCGGGAAGATCAAAGCTGTCAAATCAGAAACTTGAGCTGTTCACACACTTCTGCACGAGTGGATGAAAAAATATGAAGGCTGACGAGAAAAATTTGAGGATGCAGGAATATCGTTCCAGACTAGAAAACGCAGAGGGATACAGTCAAGTTTGGGAGATAGTTAAGGCTACAGTCAAAAGTTCATTGAACGAACGAAGAGTCGGTATGTTGCTGTTTCTCGAGGATATTCCCCTCCGAGTTGGAGCCTACCATCCTCTGGGAACCAACAACATTGTCTTGAATCGCGCACTCGTGAACATCGTTGAGGCAGCAACAAAATCTAAACGTTTGATTAACGCTTTCATCTATGTCTTGTTGGTCCATGAATATCTTCACGCTTTAGGACGCCGAAGCGAAGCACAGGTCAGACCCTTAGTATACCAGATTTCCAGGGAATCCTTTGGAAAAGACCACATAACCACCCAATTAGCAGAACGTGGACCTTGGTCTATTCTGAAGGGAATTCCGTTGGACACGTTGGATGTTCCGAAACGTGTCATAGAGATTGTGAAAGATTTTGAAAAGGTTGACAAAAGATATATTGTTTAATGGAAAATATGGGAGACTCACACTTCACAGTAAGGTGTTTGAATGGTAATCGTCTTTATTATTGGGACAGCGGGGTCTGGAAAATCTCTTTTAACCGCCTCTTTGAACGAGTGGCTTAAAGTCGAGAAACAGAAGACGGTGACTGTGAATTTGGACCCCGGCGTCATTACTTTACCATATTCTCCGGACATTGACATTCGCGATTACGTAAACGTTAGCACTGTCATGAGGGAGCATGGGCTTGGGCCCAACGGAGCGTTGGTTCTGGCGTCTGATTTGATAGCGGAGGAAGCTGAAAGGCTTGGGGGCGAAATTGAAGACCTTCAGTCCGATGTAGTTATCGTGGACACTCCGGGGCAAATGGAGCTGTTTGCCTTCAGGGCAAGCGGACCTTACATAGCGAACGAGTTGACAAAAGAGCCAAAGGCCATAGTGTATCTTTTTGACGCTGTTTTCTCCTTTAATCCCCTCAATTATGTTTCGAACATGTTTCTTTCAGCTGCAGTTTATAATCGCTTCTTCTTTCCGCAGTTGCATGTGCTTTCGAAGTGTGACCTCCTCCCCCCTGAGGAGGCTAATCGTATCGTGGAGTGGTCTGCCGACCCTGAAGAACTTGAGTTCACTATTGAGGAGAAATTGAGCGGAACAAGACGGCTTCTCAGCAGGGACATGATGCGGGCTATCTATCGTCTGGGATTACGGTTCCACTTGATACCTGTTTCTGGGAAAACGAATGAAGGACTGATTAACTTGGGTTCCGCGTTGGAGCGTATTCTTGCGGGAGGAGAGAAGTTCACTTCGTAACTTTCTTTTATCGAGCAAATGAAGACGTTAAAGCCTTAAAATGGACGTTGTAGTCTACTTCTGGATACTTGATAAGAGTTGCGGCTTTCTTGTTAGTATTTAAGTCATATATGTAGTCAACTATTATGCATAATCTTTATATTTGCCCGTATTGTGAATCTGTATCTATGATGAAAAAAAGAATGCTCAAGCTTTTGTTTGAGCTTATGAAAAACGCTAAGAGAAGCGACAGGGAAATCGCCAAAATCATTGGAGTTTCGCAGCCAACCATAACCCGAATGAGACAGCGACTAGAGAAAACAGCCATAGCGGAATACACAGTTATACCTGATTGGACCGCACTAGATTTCGAAATTATCGCCATGACCTTCATAAAAGCTAAAGGAGCACCAGAATTGAGTGCGAAAGCAAAGAAGTGGGCTATGAAAAACCCCAATGTTGTTTTCGCAGCAGGAGGCGAAGGCATGGGAATGGACTATTCAATAATGTCTGTGCACAAGAATTTCTCCGATTATTCCAGTTTCATAATCAATCTGAAAACCGAGTGGGCTGAAAATCTGCAAGACCTACAGAGCTTCCTTATGACCACAGACGAAGAGAGAATCGTGAAACCCTTCTCACTGAAATATCTTGAAAAAACTTGGGACGAGAACGCTTAGGCAACGCAGGGAAACAAACCCCTGTGAACCCTATCTCTTTTTTTAAACTAATTTAACGGTCTTTCCTTTTTGCTTTCTTGTGAGTATAGAAAGCCTTAATTTAATCCCATATCCCAAAAGCATGAAGGGTCCGTAGCTTAGCAAGGAAGAGCAAACTTGCTCCTAAAGCACCGGGCTTTTAACCCGGGGGTCAGGGGTTCAATTCCCCTCGGACCCGCCACAATAAAGGCGCTTCTTAACCATTCATGTTTAATTTTATTTTAGGCTCTCGGGTGAGATGTAATTGCCATAGTTTTCTTTGGCTTTAAGGAGTCGTTCGTATTGCTGGTTTAGTATCCAAAACAACACTTCTGGCGTATACGTGACGTTTTTCTTATAGAATTTCCTAACCCGTTTAATCTTCGCCAAGTTTTCGGGAACACGAATAGTGAATTGTTTAATGTAATCTTCTTTTTTGTACTCTGTATCTAACACTTGTTTGAAGAGCTTACGCAAATCCTCATATTTAGGAATGAAACCAGTGGGAGATTCTATTGCCTCAACTTCATCATGGACACGCAACTCCATCCATTTTATCCACACGTGCTTGTCTCTTGGAGTGTTCAGGAATTTGCCTTCCTCATCCCGCAGGAAGTAGTTAACCCCAAAAACTAGAGGCGCTTTCGTGAGTTTCTTTCCAAACTCTAAGTTATTGCGAACGTTCTTGCCTAAAGGAATGGAGATAAAGTCCTGAATACTCATCATATTAATTTCCGGAATGCCTTCTTTGCCAATTGTAGCAAAAGTTGTTTCTGTCTCTAGAGATGCAGCGTAAGCGATAATCCCATGCTCCCAATCAAAGCTCTGTTGCACAGGCACGTAAGCTTTAGCATCTCGTCCTCCATACATTATTCCCCCTAACTCTACTCCGAGAGGATTTTCTAGCTCTGGGTCGCAATTCTCCAATGCTTTGAGGGTTACAGCGTAACGGGCGTTCTTGTGGGCAGGCGGGATCTCCTTGCCAGACTCGTCTTTCTTACCTTCGCACCATTTTCCAGAGAAGTTGATTCCCTCTTTGGGAAGTTCACTGCCCATACCAAGCCAGTAGGGCTTTCCATCCTTGACCAAAACATTAGAGAAGATAATCTCACCCGGGCTGTTAAGCACCTTGAAAATCGAAGCGTCATCTTGAGGGTTAACATCTTTAATGATTCCAAAAATGCCTGCTTCGACGTTCACTGCTTTAGCAACCGAATCTATTTCGCGAACGTAGGCAATATCATCACCAAGTATGGTTTCTCCTGGGAGCATAGCAGTGGATGTTTTGCCACAGGCACTGGGAAAAGCACCGGCAAAATAGGTTTTACGTCCGCCCGGACCATGCACTCCCATGAGCATCATATGCTCAGCAAGCCACCCCTCAGTGTTTGCTTTGCGGATAGCGAGACGAAAAGCAAGCTTCTTAAAGCCTATAGAGTTACCGGCATACTGCGTATTAACACTATATATCGTGTTATCCATGTAATCAATGTAGATGCATTTCTTTTCATGTTCTACACTAACCATATTCTCGTTCAATTTCCCTGCCGAATGTAGAACACGCAGGAAATCCGTGTCTGGACCTGATTGGCAGAATATTTCGTAACCAGGACGATAGAGCAGGTCTTCAGAATGGGCTACATACCAAGAGTCAGTGCATTGCAATCCAAGAATTGTGAACACAGAGTTAGTGGGTCCTAAGGAAAGGAAACGCGCAATCATTATACGACCGTTCATTGAATCCCTAAGTAAACCTTTTACTTCCGCCAAACCTTCTTGCCGATCAATTTGATTAAGGGCCTTGCTGAGGAAAACTCTCTTGGGAACAAGATATTTGGTAGCTTTCCGATCTCGCCCCTGATCATACATTCCATCGTAGTGGATGGTGTGTCCCTCTATGTTTAATTCAGCCTCTTCCCCAGTGGCGATTGCTTGTTGTCGAACATAGGCTATGTCCTCGGCTGAATCGCTGCAAATAAAAACTTGATCGGCGTTACAGAGGTCAGCTGCTTTAGCAATAAATTCGTGGACTTTAGGAATTTTTATAGCGCGAAGTTTTTGGTAGTCAAGATTGCTTAGTTTTGGTTTTAACGCTTCAATGTATGGGTTCGATACTTGCGCGCGTCTTGGGTTCATTTCGTTTCATTGACTCCGTGTTTAGTGCTGCTTAGAAACGCTTAAAAAGTGAAATGACATTTAAATCTTGCGTTAACAAAATGTTAAAGATCAAAAACTTGGAGAAAAAGATAATCATTCATCTATTGGAGCATGGTAGACAACCAATCCTTGAGATTGCCAAAAACTTAGGGGTCACAAGACAAACCGTCGCTAAAAAGCTGGAACAGATGCACAACGCTGGATTAATAAGTTCTTACATTCCAAAGTTGGAACCAGAAAAATTTGGTCTAACTATTCAAGCGTACATATTCATGCGGGAGGACCCACGAAACGAGCTCAGAGAAAAGAATAATGAAATCGTAAAGAGTTTCCCCCAAGTGTCTGAGTTTCATCGAATTTTTGGTAAATACGATAGCATTGTAAAAGTTCTAGTGCGAACTAATAAAGAATTAACCGATTTGGTCAAAAAACTTCATAACTTGGATAGTGTAAAAGAAACTGAAACCTTCATAGTTCACAGTACTTTAAAAAACAAGCCTGAAGACCCCTTCAAAAAAATCTTGACAGCATCAGAAGAATAACTTGAATCTCCAGAATCGCTGTTACCTGTTCTTGTTAGAATAACTACCAATAACGTTGTAAACATAAATATCAAAAATATGAACGTCTGCAATTCTGGGATGACAGTGTAGATGTAATAGTCTCCTGCATTGTCTTCTATGGCTAAGTTGTTGGCGCTGTCGTATGCTAGGATTCTGTATTGCACGTGTACGCCTTCCTCAAAACCTTGGATTTCTCCCGAGTAACTGTTCCCTGAAATATTTGTCATTGTTGTTTCTGTCCACGTTTGACCTTCATCTATGCTGTAAGAAAGAACAACTTCGCTTACCCCCTCTCCTTCATCGGTAACCTCCACTGAAACAGTTACGTTTTGATGAGCGTCCACTGCTTCAGGGGCTGGGTCTTGTGATGGAGTTCCAATTGTCGGGGCAGTTTTATCTACGCCCTCAGGTACACCAACGGGCAGCGCATAGAGGGGGATAATTGAAGGTGACAAGCCGATGATGTTGCGCAGTTCTTGTGAGCTGGACCCATTCCATTCTTCAAGACCTTCGCTAACAATGTTTGCAGTAAGGTTCCATGCTGATGCCTCGAGAAAAAGTTGCTGAATTACACATCCAGCATTTATCTCCATGAACAGGTGGGGCAAAACCCCGCCATCGCCTGTGTTGCCATTGTCGTATGATGAGTCGTAACCGATGAGGAAGATTGTTGGAGCGTCTGCCACCCATGCGTTGCCTGAAAATACGTTTGCTATATCAACTCTTTTATCTCCGTTCAGTATTTCCATAACGGAGTGGTTTTCTGGCGAGTATCGGTATACTCCCGTAGCGTTTGAAACATAGATGACAAGTGGGTAAATTCCGTAAGAGCTTGGTGTTGTCCTATGATTTGTGCTAGAGTAGCCGTAAGCAGCCCAAAGCAGTTGAGAAAGATCCTGTAATGGCAGGGGTTCTGTAGACCATTCTTGTGCAAAAATTATATTCCTCACAGCGTCTTCGAAAGAAGATGTGCCATTTCGGACAATTGGTAGATTGCCAGTCATGATGTTATATTTTGGAGTTGCTACTGGGTATGGGTCTGTGGGGTAACTTAAAGGCATCACAAACAATGGAGTTAGGGTGCTAGGCAGTTGGAGGACGGTACGTAATCCTTCGGAATTTACGACTCCAACACAACATGTTCCCAACTCGAGGGATGCCGCTGCCAAATACACATTTTGAGTAAGACATCCAGCTTGTGCTGAAGCAAAATAGTGGTTATCCATTTTAGTTTCATTCCACACTATTACTAGAACTACCTTTGCATCACTAGGCCATCCGGCATCGTGAGGTCGTATGGTCTCCTTATTCACACTTAGGTTATGTACAACAAGTGAACTGCTTTCGGGAACATACCTGTAACTGCCAGTTTCATTGATTGTGAAGATTATTAGGGAATGATCTTCGCCTATGCGCGGTATGCTTTTTTGGTCGTTTGTATTGCCATAGGCAGCCCATAATACCTGCAAAAGCTGTTGCCTTGATATGTTCTCAGAAGTGTAACTTCGCATTGACTCTCGACGACTAATGACTTGTTCAAGTGAAAGAGAAAACGCTTGCATTACAAGTAATGAAAGGCAAATTGCGAACGTAAGTGTGCAGATAACGAACTTTCTTTTTGATAAATGTAACATTAACGAACCTTCCATTGCTTCAAACTTATAAAATCTTCCACAAGCTGATGCTAGACAGGTATTCTAAGAAACTTCGATAGAGAATTGGTTTTTGTAAGCATTTTTGAGGCTTGCTTCACAAGAAAGTGAGAGTTTGAAAAAGGTAAGGAATAGGGCTTCAACCAACTTGCGGCATCATAAAGCTTTAAGCGTTTTGGAGCTATACGGAAATTATAAATTCATCCAAGTCAAAATAGATAGCTTGCACGTTCACGATTTGATTTGTTGATGTGCAAGGAAAAGTGATGAGGATGAACACTCACGCGGAAGACCTGAAACTTCGGTTAATGACTATCGAATTGCTCCGAACAGCGAAGAAAGAGTATACTTACAGAGAGTTATCTGCCAAAACTAACCTGCCCGTTACCGTCTTAAGCAGGTATGCCAAAGGCCATGTTTTGCCAAACGCCGAGAGAGCCAGAGAACTTTGGGTAACCTTAACTAAACTTGTTGGTTTGAAGGCTGAGCTTCGCAGAAGAATCAAGTTTAATGCTGATGGATATTTCAACAACACTTGGATCATAGGTGACCATAACATTCTTCAGCAGGCTGCTCATCATGCCCTTGCAACCTTTGCTGGGGGTCGCGTTACAAAAGTTTTGACTGCTGCTGTTGACGGTATTCCCCTTGGGGCTTTGGTTGCGAACTCTTTGGGTGTTGATTTGATTATTGCAAAGAGAAACAAGGAAGTGGGAGTTCCGGCTTTTCTGGAAGAAACCTATGTTTTGCGGGGTTCAGGCGTAACTATGACGTTGTATATTCCGAAGGATGGTTTCAAGCGGAGGGACAGCGTGCTTATTGTTGATGATATGATAAAGACTGGGGAGACTCAGGCTGCTTTGGTTAACCTTGTTAAGAAGGCTAAGGCTGAGGTTTCCGGGGTTTACTCTCTCATTGCTGTTGGAGAGGATTGGCGAAAGCATCTGAAGCTTCCTAAGGGAAGTCCGGTTGAGGTTGTAATAAAAATCAACAAAAAAAGTTGATCACAAACCATAAATGGCTATTGTAGCTCTTAATAGAATACTGTTTGTTAGGGGAGTATGGGAAGCGTAGGTAGGGAAAAATGAAAAACCCCCACGTCGTCGCCGAGCGTGGACACTTCCCATAGTCACTCAATAATTTTTTGAGATTTCCAAGTTATTAAGTTGGATGTTTGCATTTGAGCGCAGTGTCTTGCATCGCAAGCTATAACTGTAGGTTGCACTAGTCGTCCTTGTTAAAAGGTAAAACTGGAACCTTTTTCTTCGCAGAAAATATATTATCGGGGCAAAGACACAGTCAGAATAAAGGTTGGTGTTTGAGCGTGCGGACTATAGAATGGAAAGACGGTGTGGTTGTTATTATTGATCAAACAAAACTGCCCAACGAAGAAGTGTGGGTCGAACTAAAGAATTCTAGTGACGTGGCTTATGCGATTAAAGAGATGCAAGTTCGAGGAGCTCCACTCATAGGCGTAACAGCTGCATATGGATTGGCTCTTTCGGCTTTCCATTCAAAGGCTGAGAAGAGAGAAGAACTGTTGAAAGAGTTAGAGGAGACAGCAAAGGTTCTGAGGAAAACTAGGCCAACTGCAGTGAATCTCTTCTGGGCGATTGATCGGGTTATGAAGCGGGCGCATGAGACAGTTGGTACAAAAGAAGCTTTGGCGAAGGCTGTGGTGGAGGAAGCGTTGGAGATGGCGGATGAAGATGTTGAGGTCAACAGAAGAATGGGCAAGCATGGGGCTCAGCTGATTGAGGACGGCGATGTGGTTCTCACTCACTGTAATGCTGGTAGTTTGGCTACGGTTGATTATGGTACGGCTCTTGGGGTTGTGAGGGCTGCGTTGGAGGAAGGCAAAAAGGTTGAAGTGATTGCTTGTGAGACTAGGCCGAAGCTTCAGGGGGCTAGGCTCACTTGTTACGAGTTGATGCGAGATGGGATTCCTGTGACTTTGATTACGGACACTATGGTTGGTTATGTTATGTCTAAAGGTTTGGTGGACAAGGTTGTGGTTGGAGCGGACCGTATTGTCAGGGATGCGGTTTTGAACAAGATAGGAACCTATAATGTGGCTGTATTGGCTAATGAGCACGGGATTCCATTTTATGTGGCAGCTCCCACTTCAACAATGGATCCCACTCGCACTTCAGAGGAGGCTGTTATTGAAGAAAGAAATCCGATGGAAGTTACGAATGTTCGTTCCGAAAGAATCGCACCCGAAGGCGTTAAAGTGTTGAATCCCGCTTTTGACATAACACCTTTAGAATACGTGGACGCAGTCATAACAGAAGAAGGCATTCTGATTCCAGAAGTAATTCTGAAATCAAAACGTAAACAGAAATGAAAGTCAAGAGTTTAGACTTTGATTATTGAAGAGGCGCTATTTTTCGCTCTAAAGCTTTACCCAACGCACCATCCAAAACACTTTACATTATCTGGGTAAACGTTTTCTTCTGACATCAAGTCTCTTAAACAAACAGGGTCTTCCGCTAAATAGTCGCCACTGTAAGCATAGGCTCTGCCCCTGCATCCACCACAAGCTTCTCGATATTTGCACTCTCCGCACTCTCCCTTCAACAAACTTCTGTTTCTAAGTGTTTTGAAAAGCCCTGAATTATACCAAATGTCCGTTAGATTCTGTTCTCGGATATTTCCAGCCTTAATTTGCAGAAATGGGCAAGGATACACATCACCGTTAGGTCGCAGGCTGAAGTAG
This sequence comes from uncultured Candidatus Bathyarchaeia archaeon, assembly GCA_964618695.1. Taxonomy (GTDB): domain Archaea; phylum Thermoproteota; class Bathyarchaeia; order Bathyarchaeales; family Bathyarchaeaceae; genus Bathyarchaeum. The sequence continues at coordinate 43,067 of CAZUDX010000007.1, forward strand.
TTGATTCCAGCATGACAGCCAACAGGGGCATGGATCCAAAACTCTTTCAAAAGCAGACCTGGTGGATTGGTGCCATTTGTTCTGTGCATCGCTGATGCGATTTCTGGATAAAGCGGGTTTCCTCCTGAGAACACAAAAATCATTTCTTTTTCTTCCTGCATTCTCTGAAGATATCGCATTACCTGTTCCCGTTGTTCTTGAAGCATAATATCATCCATCATATCTTTTCCTCTGCCGTTGGGGATCAAATCGTAGATGGCAACTTGGTCAACCCCCAAGTTTGATATGAAATCTATCATTCGGGGAATCTCAGCGAAATTGCTTCTTAACGCCATCGTAGTAACCACTACTTTCAAGTCCACATCATGGCAGGCTCTGATTGCCCTTACTGCTTTTTCAAAGGTTCCTGGCACGTTTCTAAGGTTGTCATGAATTGCGGGTTTCGGTGAGTCAATTGGTATGCCTACCGCCATGATTCCTGCATCTTTAAGTTCCCAAGCTACTTTGTGATTGATCAGCACCCCGTTTGTCAGCATTGCGGGTATAATTCCCACATCTATGCAGTAGTCAGCTAGCTCCAAAACAAAATCTTTCCTGAGCAAAGGTTCGCCGCCGCTAAAGATCAAAGCTTCAGTTCCAAGAAATGCCATCTCATCTATTGCTTGTATTGCTTCTTTCAACGTGAGTTCATCAGGAAACGCTTCCCGTGCATCAGCGTGGCAATGCAAACATCTGAGGTTGCAGGCTTTGGTGACGGCGAACGATACGATTTGTGGGGTGCCTGTTTTTCCTTTTAGACCCTTACCAGTGAGTTTTTGTCTTAGTAGTAATTGAAGGAGTTTGATGCCAACGCCCAAAACGACACTTCCCCGTTTTTTCGAACTTTTAGTCTCGGGATTTTGAATGAATCACCCACATCTGGAGGGCTTTGCGTAGAACCCAAGCCGTAGCGAAAGCCAAGACGCCGATAACTATAGCGAGAAACAGGTTATCTCCAATATCGATTTGCGCTGCAACAACCTGTTCTGGAGCAAGGTCGCTGATGCGAACCTCGTCTATTATGACCTCTGAGTCGTGTCCGATGTAGATTTCAGTTCCGTTCATGATGGAGCCTGTCGGATTTTGCACTCCATAGATTGCCTCTACGTTTTGTTCTTCCCCCTTCACATACAGGTGCATTCCTGTAGACGTGCGGGTGAAAGCGACGTTAATCCACTGGTTTAGACTAATCACCGGTTCTGTCGTCACTATCTCGTTGAAGCCTCCAGAATCAGTAAATACGCAGCCACTAAGCACTCCGACTCCGTTCTGTTCTAAACTTGGTTTCACAGCAAGCCCAAAGATTCTGGTGATGCTTTCCACTTCGGGGTCTGTTCGCGTATTCTTTACTACAATATTATTGTAGGTTGCTTCTGTGAAGGCTTGAACGTTTATCCACGCTTCAATTTTAAGTTCGTTTTGAATGTCTAAACTGGGAGAAACAGGTATGTATATTGGCTCTGGAGTGGGAGGAAAGCCTACCAGAAAAGAGATGGGCACGTACACAAAACTGGTTACATCAAAGCTTAATGCCTTTCCAAATTTTCCTTCAACAAGAGTAGGAAGAGTTTCACCGCCTAATGTTCCATGATTGTAGCCCGTCGCGTCAGGTGTTATTGCCATATACTCGGCTGGTTCAACCTCATCGAGATGCCATAGGCCCACAGTGTAAGCTTCTGTGCACTGCGCCTTCGGTAGGTTTACGAGTGCCATGCTTAGCGTGATTACTAGAAGTATAGACGCAAAACGGAAAGAAAGAACAGATCGTTCATTGTCGAGTTTCATAAACACACCTCTGTAATGCTGGTAATAATTGAAAAGTTCCTATTAGCTCTCCCTGAAGAACACAATCGTTCCCTTGGCGGAACATGCCTTATGGATTTTGTCAGCGAGTTTAATCTGAACGGCGAATTCTGGTTTTTCTGCGCATCCTAAGTCCCTCGATTAAAAATAAAACCAAGGCTGCAGCGGTTATCGACGTTAACAAGAGAAAGAAGATTTTGAATTCTTGGGTTTCGACGGGATAATGAATCGCTAAAACAACCAATTCTATGATTAGTATTCCAAAGAAAACAATAGAATATACCAGAGGATTCGGAATAAGAGTTCTGCCGACCCAGACGTATCCTCGGACAGAAACTTTTTCTTTTATAATGTAATTGCCATTCTGATTTTTTACCAGTAAACCCATGTTTTCAAGTTTTTGAAGATGCCTGTAGGCCACACTAGGACTACTTAGGTTCACGCCTCTCATGACGTCTCTTGGACCAACAGTTCCATGTTTTTTAACTACATACAAGTACACTTTCAGGGTAACGCCTTTCAGTCCACTAGTGTCCGAGCCTGACAAAACAACTACCACTTATAGTTGCGTCAAGGTTCTAATGGAAATATAAATTTTTGCTGAAAAATGCAAGTTCAATTTACGACCAAATGGCTGTTGGTCAAATTTATAAGTGATAAGCGAAAAACATGGGTTCCTAGAATTAAAGTTACTTAAAACGCGTGAATGTTTGGGAGGGGGTGTGAGATGAGACGAGCAATTGCAGCTTTACTGTTTTTTCTTTTTCTCGTGAGTGTGGTTATATCAGTTAGTGTTCAGGCTGATTTCGCTGATGACTTTGCGCTTCAATGGTCTGACGACCTTGGAACGGATTCGTTAGGAATCGCAATTGGCGATGCAGATAACGATGGAAATGAGAATGAACTTGTTACGGTGACAAAAGATAACGTCTATGTTTTAGAATGGGACAAAGCATCCTCTTCTTATGTTGTCGTATGGAGCACCTCCATTGATGCACAAAACAGTCCTGTTCGGAAGAGCGTCGTCATAGAAGATGCGGATAATGATGGCCTAAATGAAATTGCGGTAGCCTCTACTGGTTTAACAATCGGAGGAACAGCAAGATGCGCATTCATTTACGAGTGGAATGGTACAACTTTCGTTTTGCACAGCACTACGCCTCCTGCAGGAAGGAGTACTGATTCGATTGCTGTTGGAGATGTTGATCAAGACGGAGAAAACGAGGTTGTTGCAGGGACTACTGACGGATACTATTATGGACATATTCGAGTATTCGAATGGAATGCTACTTCAGAAACTTATTTTGAAGAGTGGAGTTACGGTGATCCAGTAACTTCTGGGTATGGTAGCGATTTCGACCCGCCTTATTCGTATAATAAAATTTATGCAAACGTTGTAGACATCAGCGACTCTGACAATGATGGACACAATGAGATAGTTGCCGGCGACTATTTCGGAGACCTTTTCGTGTTTAAATGGAATGCTGTTACAGAAACGTTTGATGAGCAGTCGATTGTTCGTAGGCCCGCGTATGGTTGGCATGCCTATGGTCTTGCAGTGAATGATGTTGATGATGGTGGTGATAATGAGATTGTTTTTGGTGCAGATAATCGTGTTGCCGCTTTAAAATGGAGTGCTTCGGAGGCTTACGAAGAATTTGATCAGATCTATGTTGATTCTAATCTGCAATGGTTTGGGATTGCTGTTGGAGATGTTGATGACGATAATGTTAACGAGTTAATTGCAGGTAACGTAAATGGAGAATTACATGTTTTTGAATGGAATATCGGTTTGGGAGAACTCGCGGAAGAATGGAGTGTAGACATTGGCAGTAATGCATGGGGAATCGTTGTTGGTGACGCCGACAATGATGGAACCAACGAACTTGTTGTTGGAAACGCTGAAGGTGAAGTGCTGGTCTACGAGTATCTTGCAGCACAAGAACCCACAGTGTCTCCTGTTAGAAAAACTCCTCCTCCTCAGAATGCGTTGGGTTCTGTAGCTGTTGGTGCAACTATATCCCTCGGCTCCACGTTTCTAATGAGCCTAAGCGGATTCGCTCAATCTTTCAGTTCTGTGATTTCTAGGTTGCCTATTCCAACTTGGCTTATAGATTTCTTTTCTTTCTATGCTGAAAAGACTTTTGAGGGTTTGACTGAAAAGGAAATCAAAAGGCGAAAACGGAAATTTATGACACGAAGAGAGTTGGCTTCATTGTTGTTCGCCATTATTGTCCTGTTGATTGTCTTCACTTATGTTGAGGTTAACGGGTTGCCCAAATTTGCAGATTTAAGTTTTCTTGTTGCCGCAGTGCCTTCCGTATTATTGTCTGCTGTGATGATTTTCTTTGTTTCCCAATTACTGGAAAACATGACTGCTGTAACATTAAATGTGTGGAATGAGTTCAAAATCTGGATTTACGGGCTAGTTGCGTTTATTGTCACTGGCATTCTGTTCTTTGTTCCTTTCGCATCTCCTAGCAAAATGGTGTATCAGGGAGCCATAAATGAGAGAAAAGCGGGACTGATAGCGTCTATCATAATATTATCTTCACTTATCTTATGTCTGCCTTTTTCCTTGTTCTACTGGTTTGGATTTCCTACAATAGCAGATGCTGGATTGATGATGTGTTTGATGACAGCTTGCTACTCTGCCTTCCCCTTTAAACCACTTGGCGGCAAAGCCATTTTCCGCTATAACTGGCGACTGTGGTTATTAACATTTCTTTCCAGCTTCGCACTCTTCCTCTGTGTAACATTAAATGTTCTACCGCAGATAGCTTACCTGCTGGTGGGCATAACCGCAACTGCGCTTTTCATAGCCCTTATCCGTTCGCTAAAAACGCAGACGTAGTTTCAACCCTATCGCACATATGTGAGTAGATGATTGAAAATGCTGTTTAGTCAAGTAGATTTGAGTGCCATTTTTTTGGTTTCTGCTTTTTAGTAGGCTTTTGTTTATGCCATCTAATCATGGCTTCGACGTGTTCTTCCTGAGAACATTTCTGTTCTTCGGGGAGAATTATAAGTCTGATTTTTATTTAGGTGGGGTGGAGATGAATCATGAAATTTGAAAAAAAGTTGATTGCATGCAGTATTCTCGCCTTAATTATTGGTGTTTCCTCGGTTTTGCCTCTGACGTTCTTGATGTCTGCAACAGTAAAAGCTGAAACCTCATCTGAACCATGCTTTAGCGTCAGCATGCCATATGCTTATTTGACCGTTTACGATGGTCCATTAAAATGGTCTTCTGATTACTCTTTTCAGCGACCTGAGCCAAACGAAGAGGAATACTCTGTTAGCCATCAGTTCGTGATATTTCTTAACACTACATTGGAGGACATCTCAACTAGTGAACCCTTTGATGCTAGAGTTGAATACTACCAATTGAAAATAAGCTCTGACAAAGAATCAATCATGGATATGAATTGGTTTGTTGGAATCTACAGCAACGATTCTTTTAACTTCGAAAGCTTTAAAGACTTCCATTTCGCGTTAGGTGACTGGTTTGACACAGCTGAATTCGATAATACCACTGGTGGAGGCGGTGTGTTGAGCTATAATTGGACTGTTGGACTGTCAAAACTGTTTCAAGAAGGAGGTAGTGGCTGCTATTCTACAAACGATCCTATTGCTGGTCAAAACCTAACAACACCATTGGTTTCCGCCATCAGAGCAGCAGAAACATTATTCATAACTGTTCACAGAATAGGATGGGTCACCTTTACCGGCAATTCAACCGTAGTTACGTTAGCAAACAACGAGATTGTCGACCAGATACAACTCGACAAGTATGACGAAGACACATTCCTCTACAACACCATCATTCCCGAAGAAGAACTAGCAACAATTGACTTAATGCGTCCGATTCCGTTTGAAGAGCTATATCCTTAGGTGCAACATAAAGATGGCCAATAAGGAGCTTGCAGGCAACACACTAATCGTTTACGCATATGTAGTAGGAGAAAACAGACCAGTTGGCACGAGGGACGTTATGCGCGGAGCAAACCTTAGCAGCCCAAGCGTGGCACACCGACACCTACAGAAACTTGAGCTGCTGGGTTTACTTGAGAAAAACCAGTTTGGCGACTACATACTCAAAGAAAAAACCAGCGTCAGCGGGCACGTCTGGGTGGGCAGAAACCTTGTTCCTCGCCTAATGTTCTATTCCTTCTTTTTTATTGGTGCGTTCGGAGCGGAAATCGGGATTATTCTGCTGAGTTATCTGGTTGCAGGTCTGGTTATTGAAACAAGTTTTCTGTTCCTGACAGGAATGACTGCAGTTGCTATGGTTCTCCTTTTTGTTGAAGGCGTTCTGCTGCGGAGGAAATTAAACACCTGAAAATGCTAAGTGCAGTAGCTGTTGCTATTTTTTTCTGTTTCTGCTTTTCAGCAGGCTTTTGTTGATGCCATCTATCATAGCTTCCACGCTTGCCATCACTATGTCTTCGTGAACAGCCCTTGAAGAGACAACATTTCCGTCCTTGTCTTCAACTTTTATGATGACTTCTCCCATGGCGTCCGAGCCACCCGTCGCAGCCTCGATACGATATTCCTTTAACTTGACGTTCACTAGGGGTGATGTCAGTTTCTGAACTGCCCTGATTGCGGCGTCCACGGGACCAAAACCCGTCTCCGAAGCCACATACTCTTTGCCATCCAGCACCAGCCTCACAGAAGCCGTTGGAATAACCCTGATTCCAGTTACAACAGCCAAGTCAGTTAAGTCAACGATTCTCTTTTCCTTAACAACTTTCCCCATCACCGCCCTAGCTATAGCTAACAAATCTGCATCAGTCACAGTCTTACCTTTGTCTCCCAACTCCTTGACAGTCTTAACAATCTCCGCCAACTGTCCCTTAGTAGGATGGAATCCCGATTCTTCCAACTCTGCCTTGATGCCGCTTGTACCAGCCAGTTTCCCAGCAACAAGTTTCCGCTTTCTTCCGACAAACTCGGGTTTAATCGGCTCAAAGGTTGAAGGCACCACCGTAACCCCGCGAGTATGGATTCCTGATTCGTGAGCGAAAGCGTTCTCTCCAACAATAGCTTTGTTTGCCTGTATTGCCATCCCAGTCAATTTAGCTACCAAACGTGAAGTGTCGTAAAGCTGCTGATGGTTTATTCCCGTCTTCTTGTTGTAAATCAAATCGAGTGCAACTGCAACTTCCTCTAAAGCTGCATTTCCAGCCCTCTCCCCCAAACCGTTCACTGCAACATGAATCTGAGAGGCCCCAGCTTCAACCCCAGCCAACGAATTAGCAACAGCCATGCCGAAGTCGTTGTGGCAATGTACACTGATTGGAACCTTAACTACGCTCTTGACATCTTTGATCAGTTCTTGCATGGTGGTGGGAATCATTATGCCAACTGTGTCAGGGATGTTTATTCGATCCGCTCCAGCTTCCTCCGCAGCCTTACATATTCGCTTCAGAAATCCCCTCTCTGTTCTTGAGGCATCCATTGGAGAATATTCGCATACTAAACCATGATCTTTGATGTATTCTATAGAATCTATGGAACTCGCCAGCACCTGCTCCGGCGTCATATTCACAGCATATTTCATCTGAACCTCTGAAGTAGAAATGAAAGTGTGAACTGCACCAACATCACAAGAGATAGCAACATCAATATCTTTCCTCGTGGTGCGGGCTAAACCGCAAACCTCAGCCGTCAATCCTGCCTTAGCTATCTCCTTAACCGCTCGCTTTTCTCCCTCCGAACTTATCGGCGTCCCTGCTTCTATAACATCCACACCCAACTTGTCCAGTTGCCGCGCTATTTCCAGCTTCTCTTCTGTAGTTAACGAGACGCCTGGAGTCTGTTCACCATCTCTCAGAGTAGTGTCAAAAATGTTTACATAATCCACATTTTTCGTCTTCATGCCTCTCCCTTCCCTCTGTTTCCCTTCAGAATCTCCTCTGCCATGGCATCCGCCATCTCTAAAGTCTTCGCATTACCGCCAAAGTCTGGAATGGTTATTCCCTTGCGCAATGTTTCTGTTACGGCGTCTTCTATGGCTTGGGCTGCAGCTAGGCATTCTTGGTCATCGTATTTTTCGCCAAGCCAGTCCAGCATCATTCTGCTGGATAAGATCATGGAGCAGGGGTTGGCGGTGTGTTTTCCAACTCTTGTGGGGGCTGAGCCGTGAATGGGTTCAAACAGGGCAAAGTCGTCTCCGATGTTTGCTCCGGGCGCCATTCCTAAGCCTCCGATGAGCTGGGCTGCTTCGTCGGATAGTATGTCGCCAAACATGTTCGTGATAAGCAAGACATCGAATTTCTGTGGTTCCTTGATTAGGCGCATGGATGCGGCGTCTACGTATTGTTCGTTGAAGGTTATGTCTGGGTATTGTTTGGCTACTTCTCGGCTTACTTGGGCAAAGAGTCCACAGGTTACCTTCATGACGTTTGCTTTGTGGATTGCGGTAACCAGTTTCTTTTTGTTTCTTCTTCTCGCCACTTCAAAGGCTTTTCTAGCTATCCTTTCAGAACCTTTTCTAGTTATTACTCTTAGGCAGATGGCAGTGTCATCCAAGTCGAATTCTATGCCTCTGTAGACGTCTTCTGTGTTCTCTCTGACGAAAACCATGTTTATGTCAGGTCTCAAACTTGGGATCGAAGGATATGTCTTAATGGGGCGGATGTTTGCGTAAAGCTCAAACATGATTCTCAATTTGACAATTACGTCGGCAGCAGTTTCTCCAACAGGTCCTTTCATACATGCGTGCGAATTTTTAATCACTTCCACAGTTTCCTCTGGGAGAGCTACTCCCGTCTTTTCGTAGCATGTGTCGCCAGCCTCAACTCTGGTTATGTTCAGGCTTACGTCGAATTTTTGTTGTACAGCATCTAATACTTTCATTGTTGCTTCTGACAGTTCGGGTCCGATCCCATCCCCTAGGATGAAAGCTATTTTATATTCGGTCATTTCGATCTAATTCTCCTTTTCAGATGTTCTATTAATCCTCCATCATCAAGAATTTCCATTATGAAATCTGGAAGTTGCGTTGCTTTAAACACTAAGCCCTTTGACACATCTTCCACTCTACCCGCCCCTAAATTTACTACTAACAGGTCTACGTTTTCAACCTCGCTTGAAACTCCCGGGCATACCAACACAGGCAAGCCTATGGTTATGGAGTTTCTGTAGAATATACGAGCAAAGGATTCAGCGATTACGCATCTGACTCCAGCATACTTTAATGCCAATGGGGCCTGTTCTCGGCTGGAACCGCAACCGAAATTTTTTCCACCAACCACGATTGCTCCGTCGCCTACTTTTTCGGTGAAGGCGGGGTCTAAGCCTTCCATGGCGTGTTTTGCCAGTTCGTTGGGGTCTGTGTGAACAAGGTATGGTCCTGGCAGGATGACGTCGGTGTCTATGTTGTCTCCAAAGGTTATTGCTCTTCCACGAATCGTCAACCTTGTTACACCTCCTCCATTAATGTTCTGGGGTCGGTGATTTTTCCGGTTATGGCTGAGGCTGCTGCTGTCGCTGGGGAAGCTAAGTACACGTAGCTTTTTGTGCTTCCCATTCTTCCAACAAAGTTCCTGTTTGAGGAGCTTATACACACTTCTTCCTCTGCCAATAGACCCATATGTCCACCTAAGCAGGGACCACAGTTTGGATTACCTACTGTGGCGCCGGCTTCCATGAATGTTTTGATTAATCCTTCATTTAAGGCATTCAGGTATATTTCTTGGGATGCAGGAATTACCAGCAACCGCACTCCGCTTGCTATTTTCTTGCCTTTCAGAACCTGAGCAGCAGAGCGCAGGTCTTCTAGGCGACCGTTAGTGCAAGAACCTATGAAGGCTTGGTCTATCTCTGTTTCCTTTACTTCAGATACTGGTTTGACGTTGTCGACCGCGTGTGGAACAGCGACTTGTGGCTCCAAAGCCGAGATGTCTACGTCTAAGCCTCTTTCGTATGTGGTGTTTGCGTCGCTTTTAACTGGATTAACTGGCTTGTCGGTTCTGCCTTTAACGTAATCTAAAGTTTTTTCGTCGGGTTCGATTATGCCCACTTTGCCTCCCATCTCCACAGCCATGTTGCAGAGAACCATTCTGCCGTCAATGCTCATGTTCCTTATCGTGGAGCCGCCAAACTCTATTCCCTTGTAGATCGCTCCGTCAGCCCCAATCTTACCAACTATGTTCAGCGTCAAGTCTTTCGCGGTAACTAGTTTCTGGAATTTTCTTGTCACGTTTACTTTGATGACTTCAGGCACTCTGAACCACAATTTGCCTGTTGTGAAGACGGCAGCCATCTCTGTTGATCCGATTCCTGTGGCAAATGCGCCGAAGGCTCCGTACGTGCAGGTGTGGGAATCTGCGCCAACGATTGTTTCTCCCGGTCTGACGTGACCTTTTTCGGGCATAACTTGGTGGCAGACTCCTCCAAACCCAACATCGTAGAAGTTTTTGATTTTCTGTTCTTCAACGAAGTTTCGAACTATCTTATGTAGGGTGGCTGATCTAACTGAGCTGGCTGGAACTATGTGGTCTAGGATGACTACTATGCGTTTGTTGTCCCAGACTTTTTTGGCGCCAATCTCTTGGAACGATTTGATAGCTAAAGGTCCTGTTAGATCATGTATCATCGCCACGTCGATGTTGGCTTCCACTATCTCTCCTGCAGAAACCTCTCGTTTTCCTGATGCTTGGGCTAAGATTTTTTCGATGATGTTCATTGTTGGTCACTCTCAGTCTTTAGTTTCCTAATAAATTTATCCGCTCCGAAATATATTGAAGTCTCTGGGGCTTTTAGGGTAAAAATGAAGGTGCAAGAGGTAGTGCTAACAAAACTTTGATTACTGAAGCGGAATGCTTTATCGAAGGAGGAAACGATCCCTCAAGTTTGTAACCTCTAGCAAGCCAATCTGCGGCATGTCTTAAAAAGTTTTAGGCTGTGCTTATTGTTGCGGTTTTTGCGTGACTAAGGTTTTTCAAAGAGGGTGCTAGATGCTCTAACAGCGGATACTGTTAAGTTATTTGACCCAACGATACTGTTAAGTTATTTGTGATGACAAGCTGTTAGACAAAACAAAAAAATGAACCTTTCTTACAGAACCAAAATCCAAAAAATTTATAAGCAAATTAATGCCTAAAAAAAGTTGACGGCACAAAGATTCCAAGACAGAAATGACTTGGCGTCTCAGCCATTAACTTGATAGATACACGGAACTATATTCTATTTTTACTTTAGTTCGGAAAATATCTTTTTCTTCATTTGCTCAAATTTTCCCCCAAGTTTCACTCGTTTTTCTTTGTGTAAGAAATCAATCTCATCTTCAATATCTGTGCAAAAAGCGTCATAGCTTTCTTTCATTTCTGGAAGATGCTTGTATGTGAATCCTTTTTGCTTTATGAACCATACATCTCTTTTATGTTGTTCGGACATTAGTTTTCCAATGATTACTAGGGTGTTCTCAGGGTTTCCAAATCCATACCTATGAAAGAAACTCTCAGCACTAATTTCAATTTGATATGGTTCATAGGTTTTTTTTCTATCTTGCCTATGTAGACAATATGGTAGGGAATATCTTACCTCATGTTCAAATTTCCCTACAAAAATGAGTCTATCAATAAACGTAGGTCTCAGTAAACTTGCCGTATGGTTTACATAAAAGGTTTCATTAACTGGAAGTTTTAAATCGTAAACTAATTCATTTGACGGGAAAAATGAAGTTTGGGCTGGATACCTATTGAGAATAGTTGCTAATGTACCCGCAGTAGATAAAGCGGGATAGTAGCAATCCCCTTGAGACACTCCAGAAATGTATGTGTTTCTTTTCCTGAAATTCATGAATTTCGTTGATTCAAGTAAATTCTTCCACCAAAAAGCAAAAGGGTATCCCCCATCTATTTGAGTTACTAGCAACTTCTTCACTTTTTCACCTACAGGTGTTCTGAAAAGTTGTGAAATTCGGTCAAGTTTGGCAGTTATATTCATCATTCCATAAGCTTTTATCGCAGATTCAAACATAAAGGGATAATTAGAGAAACGTTTCAGGGATTCTGTTACTTGCCATATTGGAGAGGGGGATTCTTCTTCAGGTGTCTCACTATTTTCTTCAGTACTTTCATCCTCTTCATCAGAAGTTTTTGGTAGCATCTCATCGATTAGTATTTTTCGTGCCATAAACATATCGTCAAACAAAAATTCAAAATATTTTCTAAGAACCATGATTTGGGTTTGAACACGCATTTTAAAAATTGAAACGTCAAAATTGGGGTCATCAATTACATCACGGACATATTTCATTAAATTTTTTTTCTCCCTTCCAATAAGGTCGCTTTTGCCAACTATCAATTGGTCAAAATGTTCAAGATTTCTTAGCAAGACTTGAATTTCAGAATCGATTCTAGTTCCAACTCTCACAAACCAAATTAACTCTCCTACCTTTCCCCCTTCATCGATTCCATTAATTTCAACCAACGTTGTCATTATCAACTACCCCTACTGAAAAATTAATACCTACTATGTTCTGTTTATTTAATATAAAACAATTTTGGGGTAAAAACTTATTACAGTTTATTAAAAAATCGGGTAAGGAAGGATTTACCCTTCCTCTTCAGATGGTTCATCTTGTGTTTTTTTCTGTTTTATGAAGTCGATGAAATTTTTGGCTATGTCATATGCTCCTTCTTTCATTAGGTCTGCAACTATGTTTGCTTGACGATCTACAGAGAGTGAAGTTGCCGTAGAAGTGTCAATTTTTCCAGTTTCCATTTCTTCTTCCTCTTTTTCAGGTTTAATATCACGCTTAAAGTATCTAAGGTCTTCAAAATAAGCTTTTCTAACGATTTTAGCCTCATTTTTAGCTTCTTCTGGAGGAAGTTTGTCTTCACCGACAATTCGCCTCAAATCCATCCAAAACGTATCAGTCGGTAAATCCTCGCCTTTAGCGGTATAATTATCAAATAGCGTTCTCCATAATGGAACATTCTTAATAGTCTCGACTATTGCATCATTTCCTTCTACATCGTTCTTAGGAAAGGTCAGTCTCCTACCCAAATCACTTACTTTGACTTTTCCTCTCCCTTCAATTAACCCATAATCTCTGAGACTACCCAACTTCACAAAGCTGAATTGACTACTTTTTGCTGATTTATGCCCCCATAATTGGGCTACCGCTTCTTGATCTACTTCGCTTTGTCCAAACTTCCCATAGAGTTTTTTCACATCATCAAAAAGGTCTGGATAAAGTCGCATATTAGGTATTTTCCAACCTTTTGCTATTTTCAAACTACTTCACCACACATCGGTATGTCGATATATATCACTCGATTAGTATAAATACTTATCGGTTTCTAGATAAATTAGCAATAACTATTTATATCGGTTTTCCGATAACTTGTGAAGGGTAGCGGTAAGGGTTCTCCACACGCTATAAAGTTGCGACACCCGTCCTAGGGGGCTAGGAAGAAAAGCGTGTTCTTGCCGTTACCCTCTTTTCAACATCTACTCTATAGTTACCCTCTCTTTAATACGTTTTTCCCATTCCTCTTGAGTTACAACACCTTTTTCTTCCAGCAATTCAACAAGACTTGTAAGCATTGTATCCAGCAAATCAACTTCTTCCGCTAAATCTCGTTTGATTTTATTCTTCAACTTTACCACCCTTATTGAGATAACCTTTCTCAGATAACCAATTCATAATAATTGTTCTGAGCGTATCCGAATAGCCTTCACCTAATTTGCCAATAAGTTCTTTATCCAAAAGATCAACGATGTCGGTTGGGAGAGCTACTAACAGTTTCCTCATTTTGCCATCACCACCATTTTGTTAGCCTTCTCATTATTTTGGTTTGTGACTTTCGCCAGTAATTCTGCTTCATATTTTGTGGCTTCCTCAATCAATCCCTTCCAACTGGAAGGTGCACCAGTTCTTGCAGCTTGAGCAGGTGTTTTTCCTAGTAAGCTCTGATGCTCTCTTACAAAGTTGTAGTGAATGGTGAATCCTTCCAGTATTGCTTTTGTGGATTCATAGGATTTTAGTCCTCTCATTGGTTTAGTGCGATCTTTTAGTGTACCATGTAGTCTTTCAACTATGTTGTTTGTTTCTCTAGTTCTGATTCCCACTCTTTGAACTAATTCAGGTCGTGTAGCCTTTTTCATTGTCCAAAACACTTTGTTAAAAGCTGGTTTGTAAACGTGGCTACCGTCAACGAAAACTGCTCTAGGTCGAACTTTGCTTTGGTCGTAGCCTTTTTGGAATATGGCTATTGTATCTTTGAGGGTTCTTGTTCCCGAAAGGTGAGACGCCACCAAAAATCGACTGTCTTCATCTATCATTTCCCAAAACCATACATTACCCCCTTCACATTTCAGCATTGTTTCGTCCTCATGCCATAACCCTGAAAGCTGAGGCACTAAAGTCTTAACATATTCCTTAACCAGAAATGAGTACTTCTTTATCCAGTCCAGAATCGTTACTTGACTTACAGTTTCCCCAAATATCTGCTTCAGATTCCTCTGAGTTTTGCGGAGAGATAATCCATCAAAGTATAGATTAAGTGCGGTAACTATGAGATTCTTGCTTGTTCTCATTTTAGCGAATTTACCATTCATGTAAAAACGTTTTCCGCAATCTTTGCACTTGTAGAGTTGCTTCTTTTTTACGAATCCTTTCTTAATGATGTTTTCAGAGCCACAATATTTGCATTGCATTGGTATCTCACAGGTAACCTATAAGTAACATGTGGTATATATGGCTTGTGGTATGTCCAGAGGATACCAAAACATATGAAAAGATAGTTAAGTAGAAGGCAATAATTTACTAGCGTTATGACCACTCAGAGCTACTTTCAACCGAACACTATTTACTGTGGCGATTGTCTTGAAATAATGACAAAACATATTCTTTCTGATTCTATCGACTTAATTTATGTAGACCCACCGTTTGGCAGTGGAGAAGAATATGAAATCGTATTCAAAGATGGTGTTGAAGTTCGCCATTTTACAGACCGCTGGATAGGTGGAAAAGAAGGGTACATTAATTGGATAAAACCTCGAATAAGAGACATTCATAGAGTTCTAAAAGATACTGGTTCATTTTATCTCCATTGTGATTATCATTTAAACGCTTACTTGCGTATTGCTTGTGATGAAATTTTTGGCGAAGCGAACTTTAATAATGAAATAATTTGGAAAAGAAAGGATGCACAAAGTTCTGTTAAGAAATATGGTATTAACAATGATACAATCCTTTTCTATTCAAAAACAAAGAACTTTACATTCAACAAACTTTACACACCTCTGAGCAAAAAAACCCAAGATTCATGGTATAAAAAAACCGAAGTTGCAACTAAAACTTTGGTGAATCGAATAGGTAAGAGAATCCCAAAAGGTACTGTTAGACGTTACAATTTAGGTGATGTTTCAGCTTCTGGGTCTAGAATAGGAACACGAGCACATTATGAATGGAAAGGAAAATTCCCACGAAACGGTTCACATTGGCGATATGTGAAAGAGAAAATGGAGGAACTTGAGAGAGAAGGGCGTCTTTATCATTCAAAATCTGGAACGCCATATGAAAAACGGTATTTGGATGAGTCAAAAGGTACTCCTTTGCAGACTATATGGACTGACATTCCCATGTTGAGAGGTATGTTCAAACATACCAAGGGGGCTGAATATCAGGGGTATCCAACTCAAAAACCTGTTGCATTGCTTGAAAGAATAATTGAGGCTTCTAGCAATGAAGGTGATATTGTTCTCGACCCGATGTGTGGTTGTGGTACTGCTCTTGTTGCTGCACAGAACTTGGGTAGGAATTGGGTAGGTATTGATATTAGTCCTACCGCTTGTAAGATTATGATTAGAAGATTAAGAAGAAAAAATGTGCAGATAACCATTGATGATATAATTGGTTTGCCAAGACGGATTGATGAGATTAAAAAGATGGTGGATTTAGACCCGATTGAGTTTCAAAATTGGGTTTGTGAAAGACTTGGTGCGGTATCCACTACAAAGAGAGGTAAAAAACCTAGAGCAGATGGTAATGTCGATGGATGGATTATGAGTACAATTCCTATCCAGATTAAAGGTTCAGAAGGTATTGGATACTCAGAAATTGAACGGTTTGAAAAAACAGTTGAAAAAAATAAATTGAAAAAAGGTTTGTTTGTGGCGTTCTCTTTTAGTAAACCTGCTTATGCAGAAGCATTCCGAGCAAAAAATGAGGATGATATTATCATTGACCTTATAGAATTGGAAGAACGTATAACTCCTAACCCAAAATTTTCAGGACATCCCGAATATCATACGGTTCTTACTTCCAAAATCACAAAAAGGGTATGGGGAGAAAAAACCTAGTTTATCACAAACAGATTATTTGGTGTTGGGTCAAATAACTTAACAGTATCCTAACAGCGGAAGGTTTATAAGTGTAGTTAGAAATATATAACTCAATGTTATATTTATATAACAAAATGTTAGAAATAGTTCGGAGGCGAAAATAAATGCTGAATCTCAGTTGGTCATTTTGGTTGGTCGTAAACGGGGTGCTTGTAGTATTGGTGGCCGTAATTATGCTGTGGAAAATTAATCGAGAACTGAAATCAGGCTATCCTAGGCAAGATGAACGCACAGCAAAACTCAGTGGCAAAGCAGCTTTGCGTTCTTTCTGGATTACTTACGTGTTTATGTTATCGCTTCTGCTGTGGATCATATTTGGAACAGAGTTTTTCGGTCTACCCGAAACTGATGCAGGATGGTACATCATTGCCATAATGCTCGTATCTAGCATATCATTTGGGTTGCTAAGGTCTTACTACAGCAGAAAAGGCGACCAGTGATGACGTTTAAAACACGGATAAAGGAATTGAGAGCACGATACGACCTAACACAAGAGGACTTGGCAAAGAAGGTAGGCGTAAGAAGAGAAACAATCCTTTACCTTGAAAAAGGCAAATACAACCCCTCCCTAGAGTTGGCTCACAGAATAGCTCAGACACTGAAAACAACAATTGACGCCCTATTCATCTTTGAAGACGACGCAGAAACTAACGATTCAGTCTCGTCTAGAAAGGAGTAATGAGAATATGAGTATAGAACTTTTGGATATTGTAATAATAGCCGTCGGAGCGATAATAGGAGTAACAGCTTTAGCCCTGCTAAGATTGAAAGTGGAACCAAGTGAAAAGAAGCAATACAAGAAATCTGGTTCCTTCCTTTTCATGGGTGGTTTATGGTCGATAATCGGTTTCATTTTCGGGACGTTATATCGAGGGGCTGGTGTTTTCGATAACGCCCTTCTCACTTTAGGAATTATTTTCGTGTGCAGGCGGAGTTGGCGTAATTAGCAAATATTTCAGGAGGTGGTAAGGAAACTTTGCAGCTTAAGGATGAAACATTAATATCTGTAGGCATGATTTCTTTGGCTCTGGGAATTCTGATTGGGAGATTCCTGACCTTTGAATATGCAGGTTTCTCAGTTACAGATTTTGTAGAAGGCGTCCTTACTGGGCTATCCTTAGTAATGAACCTCACCTATCTGATAAGAATAAGAATGAGAAAAAAGTAACGCAGATTTTTCTGATTTAGCTAAACTAGCTAAAGATTAAAATCTTAAGACTTTATGATAGGCTGGATAGTGAAGGTTCGAAGGTTTTGGCATTGGAGAACTCAGAACGTGGGGCTGAGGAGAGTAAGGCTGAAGAAATAACGATAGCCGCTTCTCTGAAAGAGAACGTTATCACGGTTTCTTCACCGGAAGGAGTGGAAGAACTCTCCTCGCGAGGCTACGGCGTCCTCGAAAACGACAAATTAACACTAACTTTCTACGAGGCACTCTTTCTTCTCGGCAAAAAAACTTTGGAACTCGAAGATAAAGAAACTAGGAAAAAGATAGATTTTCAGGACCTCCTCAAACGTTTTCAGCTAGTTGACAAGGACGCTTGGGTCAGGTATCTTATTTACCGCGACCTGAGGAGCCGCGGATATGTGGCGCGGGAAGGTTTCGGGTTGGGAATCGATTTTCGAGTCTACGAACGAGGAGATTACGGCAAAGAGACCGCTAAACACCTAATATTCGGCATGCAAGAAGGTCAGCCCGTCACAGTAGAAGAGCTGGCAAGAACGCAACGGTACGTCCAAAACCTCAAAAAAAATTTGGTGCTTGCGGTTATAAACAGGAGAGGGGAAATCGTTTACTATTCACTTTCACAGCTTAATCTAAAATGAAAACCTTGGTGAAATGAAATGTTCAAGACTGTCAGGGGAATGAGAGACTTCCTGCCCAAAGACGCCAAAAAAATGAGACATGTAGAACAGGTTTCAAGAGAACTTGCTAAACTCTACGGCTACGAAGAAATCATCACTCCAGTCGTAGAATCTTACGAACTCTTATCAGCTAAAACTGGCGAGGAAATCAGACAACGCATGTACAACTTTGAAGACCTAGGAGGAAGAAAAGTTGGTTTACGACCCGAATTCACAGCATCTGTCGCCAGATTGGTCGCAACCAAAATGAGGAACAAACCCAAACCCATGAGACTCTTTTCAACAGGAAGCCTCTACCGCTACGACGAACCACAATATGGAAGATTCCGAGAATTCTGGCAAGCCAATTACGAACTCTTCGGTTCCAGCCGACCGGAAGCAGACGCAGAAATTCTCATACTGACCAACGCCCTCCTCAAGAGACTGGAACTCAAAAGTTATCGTTTCAAGATTGGGCACACAGGAATCCTAAGGGGAATTCTGAATGAGGAAGGACTGGATGAAGGACAACAGAACCATCTCATGCAGTTACTGGACAAGAAAAACTGGGAAGAAGCACTAACAATCGCCCAAGGCGCGGGTGTTTCAAAGAAGGGCTTAACAACTTTGGAGCAGCTCTTCGAAACTAAAGGCGAAGACGCCTTTCGGGTTCTCGAAAGGGCTAAAGAAATCGTTCAGGACTACGAGAGCGCTTTTGCTGCTGCTCAGAATCTTTTGGAAATCTTTGAGCTTTTGAGAGACAGCGGAACACAGCTTGAAGTGTTGGTAGAAGCGGGCTTCGCTAGAGGCCTCGAATATTACACAGGAATGATCTTCGAGTCATATATTCCAGAAATCGATGTGGCTTTAGGCGGAGGAGGACGCTACGACAAGCTGATTCAACTCTTTGGAGGAGAATCAATTCCTGCGGTAGGCGTTGCCCAAGGGATTGACCGCATTGTTCTGTCACTCAACAAACAAAAGGTTTCTCCAAAAACCGGAAAGGAGAGAAGTGTCGTGGTTATCTCGGTAAAAAATGAGTCCAAAGCCAAGGCACTAGAACTCTCAGCCATGCTTAGAAATGCAGGGTTGCCCGTAGAAGTCGAGGTCATGGGACGCGCTGTCTC
Source organism: uncultured Candidatus Bathyarchaeia archaeon (assembly GCA_964618695.1). Lineage (GTDB taxonomy): Archaea > Thermoproteota > Bathyarchaeia > Bathyarchaeales > Bathyarchaeaceae > Bathyarchaeum. The sequence goes on from CAZUDX010000007.1 coordinate 62,248, forward strand.
AAGGGCTTTGGCGGATGCTGACAGAAGAGGCGTCACTTACGCGGTGATTGTTGGTCCAGAGGAACTTAAAGAGGAGAAAGTGAATCTCAAGGACCTGAAAAACAGGAAACAACGGACTGTTGAGATCAGCAATCTCACAGAAGAGATATTGGGTAGCTTGACGTAGCCTATTCTTTGTTTTTGCCCCTTTCTGTAATAGCTCTAATCAACTTGAAATATCCTAGTGTTATTATTGCTGCCCATCCGAGAATTCCAACAATGACGGCGATGATGACTACTGCGTTAGCTAAGGGGGTCACGGTAGGGTAGAGTTCTGAAAAGAGAAAATAAGTGTCAAAATAAGCGTTAAAGAACCAATGAATAATTATGGGTGCCTGAAAGCCATAGATTAGGTAACTTAAGCCCAAAACTAAGCCTGCAATCGCAGCAGAGGTGGTTTTTCCGATCTCCCAACCACCGCCCAAGAGAAAGTGAGCCAAACCAAAAGTTATTGCAGTAAAGAGTACCATGCCCCATTCGCCTAAGCTGATTCCGCCTCTGATTCCATGTTCGTCTACCGTTTTCGCGCCAGCAATTCCTTTGGCTATATCTGGAAACAAAAGAGACGTAACGAAAAGTTTCAGCCTCTGCCGCAAAGAAAACATCAGCACATTTTTTCCGGACCAGAATAGGTAGATTATGAGGAAAGCGCCTATTGGGATCATTCGGAAACCAATTTCTTCCACCACTGCGGCGTATGACAGCTCGAAAAAATCTAGGAAAGGTTCGCCTGGCAGGGGAGGCGTTCCTGTTGGTATGCCTCCGACTTCTTGAAAGCTTTGGATTGCAAGTAGGGCGATTAATGTCATGCTGGTTATGAATGGCATGGCGAAGAGGCTGTTTCTGAACAGTTTTTCTGTGGGTTGAACAACACTTTCTCTTATTACCTTGTGGAAGTTTTTTCTAAGTTTCCAAGCTGCAACGAAGCTTGCCGTGAAGATACCCCAAATTAACAAAAAGACTACGCCAAAGTCAAGCTCTATGGGAATGCTGAATCCTATTATTGTGAAAAACCAGACGGGCAGAGCAGATAAATGGTCCATGCTGGCGGCTAATCCTGCAGGCGTGAAATAGAAAAGTGCTGGTCCCAAGAAGATGGCGAAAAGGTAAAAGAAAACCGTGAGGAGCACTGTAATTATGAGAAACATTTTGGCGAACAGTTTCAACTCGTCAGGTATCAACGGAGATTGCTCCACTCGTATATTGTGCATCTCAGTAATTAACCTGACTTTTCAAAGAACCTAGCATCAAAAGGAGGTCTCGGCAAAGTTTATGCTCTGAGGAAACCTTTGATGTTTTCTTTGATAGTCCTAAGGAAAGTGTGTTTTATTTTCTCAGGTTCTTTCACGGTTTCAAGTTGGGAAATTCTATGATAAGCTGGGGGATGAGGGTCAAAGCGAAGCCACTCTGACCTGCGGTAGCCTCTGAAATCTGGTTCCCTCTTGTTAAGGGGAAAAAGTCTTCTGAAACCTATTTTTCTCAAAGCTTCTGCCAACACTTTCGGTTGACCAATCACTTTAGCCGAGTCCATGTCTGCTCTGCCTTCTAGAAACTTTCCGAAAAAGTAGATGAGACCTATGGCAACTATGAAGTAAAGCCAGAATGATAAGATGCCGAAGTAAGTTATGTACGGCAGGAACACGTAAAACCGCAACAGAAATTCCAAGCTAGACAGTGAAGACATAACCAAGGGATCGTGAGCTTTCAGATGACTCATCTCATGACCAATGACGCTCAACAACTCGTCCTCTTCAAGTTGAGTCAAGATTCCAGTTGTGATCATTACAGTTCCCAAACTTACGCTTGGACCAGCCGCTGCAGCGTTTGGAATTATTGTATTTGACACTACAATCTTTGGAGTGGAAAGCCTAAACTTTTCGGCTGCTTTCTTCACGATCTGGTAAACGTTAATTCTTTTAATGGATAGATTTTCTGCTCTGCAGTTGATTCCGTAAGCCGAGAAGATTCTGCTGGAGACTTCGCAGTCAGGTGGTTTTCCAAGAGCGATGGAAACATCGTATATTTTCTTCCTGATTTCAAAGATGTTGTTTGCGTATTTTTTTCTAAAGTCCTCAAACTTTTCAGGCGAAAAATGGTATTGTAATAGGATTATTTCTTGTTGGTTTTCTGTTATCTTCCAGTGTCCGCTTCTGGCAACGATTTTTCCTGCGAAAATTGCTAAAACAAACATGAAGATAACGAAGACTAATGGTCCGTAGACGTCAAATATCAAGAAAAAAACAAATGTTAAGGCAGTTAACATAACGTAGAGGGGCAACATCGATTCTGTGAAAATTCTTCCTATTACTCCTCTCCCTTCTTTCTCTGGAACAATTTTTTCGCCTGGCACAAATGCAAGGTATAAGGTAGTTTTGCGCATTTCCTCTTCAAACACTTGAACCATCAGAAACAAGTCCTCATATAATTGATCGAGAAAAGTTTTTGAAATTCCTGAATCGCTGAGCCTCATCGTTACTTCTACTGGAACTCCAGCCTCGACAACCACATCCACGTATTGCCCTGTTTTTGGAACAATAACGCTGTATTCAAGAAAGTGCCTGTCGTCTTCTACTAGCACTCCCACATTTCTGAAGTCTCTGTACTTTTCGTGTTGAAGCAAATAATTGCGCTTCAAGAATTCTGGAAGAAATTTTACGTTTCCAGAGGAAAGTTCAGTGTCAACAGAATATTTAAACTCGGTTTTTCCCGCTTCGATTTCTGGCATTCAAACCACTTAAAAATGAATATTGGAGAAAAATAAGTGTATGCTTTCGTTTCTTTGTTGCTGACTTTTCTGTTTCCACTCTCTAAATCTTTGAGTCAGTATTCTGTTTATGTGTTCAACAATTGCTGCTGTTTCGGCTTTTTTTGTGCCACTGTCAATTGAGGGAAAGATTTCCAGAACGTGAGTAATCATTGCGCGTAAAATTAAAACTTGAATTATTGGAGGCTTATATTGTTCTTTCATGGGTAACAATCTCCCTTCGCAGTTATTTGCCGACTCGATTTTCGTTGCAAAAATTTTTGTGTTACAACGAATAGTATGGAAAAATGTTAAATATTGAAGTATATCTTAACCTAACATTGTCATTGGCTGAAACTGTTTTTGGAGTTTCTTAGATGAAAAGTGAAATTCGCACTAGGTCAGATTCTCCCCTTAGGCTTCGAAAAAGAAATGACATCGATATCATGGCTAACATCTTAAGTGAGGCTAACAAAGGCACAAAGAAGACGCGCATAATGTATAGATGTAACCTGAGCCACAGACAATTACAGGTTTATCTGCAATTTCTTCTCGACATGGAATTCTTGACGTCTTACTCTAAAGAGAATGTGAGGCTGAACTATTTTAGAACTACATCAAAAGGGTTCAAATTTCTCGACGCCTATCGCACCCTTCAAAGCCTAATGGGTTAATGCCTCTTCTTTCTCAATGCGCTGAATTTTGTCGATGAACTTGATGATTGAGGGTTGAAGTCTAGCTCTTCTGAATTTTTTGTTTAGTTGAACGAAGTTGTATTCCCGTAGGAAGCTAAGAGCTATTTCTACCTTAACTTCGGGCACTGCAGTTTTTTCTGCTATGTCTTTCAGGTGATACCATTCGCCGTCTTTTAGCAACCACAGAATGTTGTCGATAATTGACATGTGTTTTCCTCTGAAGAGTTGAGGTTGTTGTGCCAGTGCATAAATATGTTGTGAATCTGCTCTTCATATCATTCCTCTAAATCTTCTGGAACAAGACATGTGTGTTTTATGTAACTTAATTATAGAACAAAAATACAGAAAAGCGGTAGAGAATTTCTTTTCTTATGTCTTTATATTGCTGAATAAAGACTATCAACAAAGGAATCAAAGCACCTCAAGAGCACCAAAAACTCAGCAACCGAGCCAACATCCTTCAGTTTGTTTGGCGAAGAATCCTGAGAGCTAATCTAGCCCCGCCGGTGCAGGGAGGAACCAAGTAAATGGAAACTAATGAAGTGAGAATATTCGTGGACGAGTTAAGGAACGAGTGGAAAGGTTTGTGGCTAAATCGGATAGATGACAAGGTGAGAGCAGAGGGGATAGCTAAAGAAGACTATTCGCTGCTTTTTGTCGAGCAAGGGACAGTGATTAAGGCAACAAGAGATTACAAGCCTCTGGAGTTCTTCGATATAGTGCAACAGCATTTGGAGTTAGACGCAGAGAAAGCAGTTCCCCCAAATTCGACAATAGGAGGATGGGGCAAATTTATCCGAAGCAAAATACGTAAACAGCACAAAACAGCTAGATGTTATTCTCCGCCTAAACCAGTTCACAAGAATGGTCAACAGCTCAAGAAGGGTGGAAGAGGCTGGTTACACGTTAAAATGAGATAAGCCTTCCCACATTCAATTTTTCCATCATTATTTCTCGTCAGACTTGTATTTACCCACGTTATCATAAAGACGCAGAAACAAACTCGAAAACCAAGTTGGTCCTATCTGTGGATGGCGGGCGGGACGGGATTTGAACCCGTGACCCCGAGCTCTCTCCCCTCCCTTTTAGGAGGCTTGCACCAGCATTGGTTTTTGCCGTTCGTGCCCTAATCCTGGCTAGGCTTCGGTAGAAAGTTGAAGCTTTCTATACCCGCCCAGCTTTTCCCGCCAAAATATTTCTTGCATATTGACTGTTATAACCCTAGCGCAGGAAGAATTGTTTTTAATCTGCTGAGCGATGCTTTGGAAAAAAGGAGAGCAAATTTGACTGTGGAGCGGGCAAGTAAAATTTAAGTCGAACGTGCGATATGAGGTTGGGTGGCGGGGGTACCCGAGCCAGGTCTAATTAGCGGGTCAGATAGATCCCCTAGGAAAAGGGGGAGGACTTAAGATCCTCTGGCGCAGGCCTCCACGGGTTCGAATCCCGTCCCCCGCACCATTTTTTGGCAATTTCACTATGAACTAATTGGTTTTGTGTGTGGTAATGAAAAAGAGGTTTCAGTTTTTGGCGCTTACAAAAACAGTAAAAATTTTAGGTTGGGTATGCAAAGCACCCGCTACTTCTATTAGGAGACTAATAACAGCAGATTGTTGAAAACAAAATTTTTTCAGAAAATGTTAGCACCACAAATAAAACGCTAACGATGCGCAAAATACGCAACCAGCTTCTCATTAACTTCGTCAACTCGGACGAAACCAAAACGCTGAAACTGAACAATCTTGTTTGGCTCCAACTTCCTGCAGGCCTCTTCTGCGACTCCTTTAACTACAGAAGCATCAGGTCTCACAACTTCGCACGGCACACCCTCATCAAGAGGAATCCAGTGGATCAATGGAGCACCAAGTTTCCTAGCCTCTTCGTAAGACTCGCTGAGAAAACTGGCTTCAACCAAACTTTTTCTAACTTTTTCTACCTGAACATTAAAGAGCTCCATAAAACGAATCACCCGCTTGCCCTTCAGAATGTTCAAATCGTCTTTCGAAACAAGAAAAGTCGTTTCTCCCTTGTCAGGCTTAACATCAAAGATGCGGTAACCCCTTTTTCGATCGTCAGGATGTAAGGGAATCTTAGCCGTAAAAGCCTGTCGAACATCTTTGACGGTGACTTTTATGGGGTCGTTCACAAAGAAGTAACGGTTTGCGATTGGATCAATTATTTTTCTGTTGTGTGCATACAGGTTTTCCCAGCTTAAAACAACGTCCTGCGGCTTGGGTCCAACATCAATCATCAAACTGTGAATTGCTTCAGGAGTTATTCCCCGTTTTCTAAGGGCGGCTAGAGTGGCAAGCCGTGGATCGTCCCAATGATCATATTTTCCGCTGTTCAGTCCCCGCACAATTTCTGACTTGCTAAGAGACGCTCCAGTAATCTTCAGTCTGCCGTAATGAATGGTCTCAGGATATTCCCATCCAAAATGCTGATACATAAACTTCTGCCTAGCCTCATTGGTGAGGTGCTCCTTTCCCCGAATTATATGAGTTACCGCCATCAGATGATCATCAATTCCAGTAGAGAAGTTGTAGAGAGGCCAAACGCGGTATTTGCTGCCCACTCTAGGGTGAGGATACTTTTTGGTATCAATTATTCTCAGAGCCGGCCAGTCTCGGACAGCCGGATTAGGATGATTCAAGGCGGTTTTTATTCGAACCACAGCTTCTCCTTCACCATACGTTCCATCTAGCATGCGATTCCAGCGAAGCAGATTTTCATCCGCCTTCAATTTCCGACATGGACAAGATTTGCTGGCCTTAACTTTTTCTTGAAAATCTTCGCGTTTACAGATGCAAACGTAGGCGTTGCCACTTTTGATGATTCTTTCAGCATGTTCGTAATAGATTTGAAGTCTGTCGCTTTGAATGAACTCAGCGTCCCAATTACAACCGAGCCATTTCAAGTCATCTCGGATGACGTCATAAAATTCCAACTTTGGTTTCTTAGTTTTAGAGTCCGTGTCCTCAAAACGAAGATAGAAACGTCCATTATACATTTTGGCGTAATCGTAACTGAGAATTATTGCCCTAGCCGAGCCTAAATGAAGAACGAAGTCGGGGTTTGGAGAAAAACGTGTAACAACCTTTTCGTATTTTTTGGCGTTTGGCAAAGGTGGCAACTGTTTTTTCTCTTCAGTTTTTTCTTCTGTTAAAGTCTCAGGCCACTTCTCCGCAACAATTTTTTTCTGTTTTTCTAAGCTCAGCTTGTTGATCTCTTGTACAACCTCTTTGATGATTGGAACAATATCTTTCACTACTTGCCTAAACTGTGGATGTTCGCCGAGTAGTTTACCGAGAACTGGCTTCTGTGATGCTTTTCCTCCGTAACGAAGTGCATTTAGGAGTACAACTTTTTTGATCAGTTCTCTTGCTTCTTTTTCTTCGTTTGGTTTCAAGGTCAGCCACTTATTTTTGAGCTTTAATGTTGTCTAGCGAAAATGAGGTCTGAAAGGTTAATGAGGTCTTCTCTATCTTCTGATGCAGGAAAGCTAGCCAACGCTTCCTTAGCTTTTTTGATGTATTTCTCTGCTACTTCTTTCGCGTGGGCGATTGACCCCAACGAGTTAATCAGTTCAATCGTTTCTCGTATCTGTTCAGGAGAGGCAGATTGGTTTCCCAATGTTTCAAGAAGCCTTTTCCTTTGCTTCTTTGAAGCCTTTTCGAGGGCGTGAACCACTATCAACGTTCGTTTTCCTTCGCGAATGTCGCTTCCAACAGGTTTTTTAAGAAGTTTTTCGTCCGCAATTAAACCCAAAACATCATCGATCACTTGAAACGCGATGCCGGAGTAACGCCCAAACTTTCCTAGCTGTTCAACCTGACTTTTGTTTGCACCCCCCAATATTCCTCCACATCTCGCAGAGGTTTCAAACAACGCAGCTGTCTTTCCTTCAATCATTCTGAAGTATTCATCCTCGGAAACAGTCTCCTTGCTTTCAAACATCATATCTCGGCTCTGCCCCTCACATATGGTTACCATCGCTTCACTAACTTCTTTCAATATCTGCAAGATTCGCTTAGGAGCCACTCGTTTAGTGTCTGTAAACTTGGTGATTGCTTCATAGACCTTGGCGAAAAGAAGATCTCCCGCCACTATAGCGATTGGCACTCCCCATTGACTGTGAACCGTCGGGACGCCCCTCCTCTTTTCATCTTGATCCATTATGTCATCGTGAAGGAGAGTAAACGTATGAAGTAATTCCAAAGCTGCTGCCGTTGGAATCGCATCCGCTTCCCTCCCCCCCACCAGTTTGCAGCTCTTCAAAACAAGAAAAGGTCTAAGTCTCTTTCCTCCAGCGTCGATTATGTGGCGGGCAGCTCTGTAAAGCATTTCAGGTTCATCCTTTAGGTCTACAATTTTCTCAATGAATTTGTTCACCTTTTCAGCCGATTCAGCTATTTGGGATGATAGGCGGCTCATGCACGTCTCCTCGAGTAAAGTTCAGGGCGAAAAAAACCTCGCGCTCTTAACCAATCAGCCGTCTTTCCAGTCAAAACCACCGGAACTTTCTGTAACTTTTGAACCGAGTCAGCTCCTACAAGGAACATAGAGTTTCTAACCTCTCCAATCAAAAATTGAAGCACCTTTTTCACCTCTTCTGAGCTTTTTGTGGCTGGCTGCAGAATCGGGAAAGCTACACTGGCTAAACTTGCGCCTAAAGCTAACGCCTTTGTCACATCTGTTCCTTGGCGTAGTCCACCTGAAGCTATTACGGGTATACTAACTGTCTGGACTGTTTCTATGAGGCTTATGGCGGTGGGTATTCCCCAGTCCCAGAAGGTTTCCCCCAGTCTTTGATGGAACCCGTCTTCTCGTCTTTTAGCTCTGTAATATTCGACCGCTGCCCAACTTGTTCCTCCAACTCCAGCCACATCGATTCCTGCAACACCCGCCTCTTCAAGCCTCTTCGCCTCCTCAGCTGCTATTCCTGCGCCAGTTTCCTTGACTATGACAGGAACATCTAGGGCTTGGGCGACTTCACCTATCTTGTTGATGAGATCTGAATAGTTTGTTTCTCCTTCAGGTTGGACAGCCTCCTGTAACGCATTCAAGTGAATTGCCAAGGCGTTGGCTTCCACCATATCCACTGCCTTCTTAGCCTCATCGACACCATATTTGCCGACGAACTGTGGACCTCCAAGGTTAGCTAAGATGAAGGCTGTTGGCGCCTTCTCCCTAACCACAGTGAAAGAACGTTTCAGTTTCGGGTTGTCGATTGCTGCTCTTTGGCTTCCAACCCCCATTCCAAGGTTGAGTTCCTCCACTGCTTCGGCTATAGCAGCGTTTATTTTCACTGCTTTCGCAGTGCCTCCAGTCATGGCTCCCACGAAAATAGGAGCAGAAAACTTGTACCCAAAAACGGATGTAGAGAGGTCAATTTTTTTACGTTCGATTTCGGGCAGAGCTTTATGCACAAGGGAAACGTCTTCGAAGCCCGTGGTTGTTTTTTGGGCTTGAACGTTTTCTTCTAGACAGATTTCTATGTGATCCGCTTTTCTTTCTTCAATCGAATCGTTCACTTTTTTCACCTTTCTCGATAATTGTCCCGATGACTTTGTCTCCCTTAAGGGCTTTGTAGACCCTCTGGGGTTTTGTGGCGTTTACTATTAAAGCTTGAATCTCGTGTTCGATGGCAGGTGTTAATTCAAGCATTTTTCCAAGCATGCCTCCTGTCACGTCAGTTGCCTTTGATCCTTCAATTGCGTGTTTGAGGCTTTTCAATTCTTCCAAGGTTATGTGATCAAACAGAGGCGCTGAACGGTCTCCTTTTGGGTCTTTAGTATAGAGTCCGTCTTCATCCATACCCATTATAATGCGGTCTGCACCAAGTTTTATTGCCAAGGAAGAAACTAATTGGTCTCCAGACAATATAGCGAAACCTTTCTCCGAGTCAAAGACAGCGTCTCCGTATAGAACCGGCACAAACCCCATCTTCAACATTTTTTTCAATGGTTTTAGTTCCATATTGAAGATTCGACCAGCCTTCGTTACCACACAAGAGGATGGCTGAACCTCTACTGCGGGGATATTATGGCTTATTAGAGCCTCCATAACCAACTTGTTCAGCGTAGTCATAGCCTGATGTGTCTTCGAAAACCCCAAAATCTGCGACGGATCAACATACCCATCTGCTATATTATATTGTTCGGCAATCGGATGACCGAAAGAGCCGCCTCCGTGAACCAAGATGAGTGAAGAAACTTTGGCTTGAGAAATTTCGTTTGCCAAACGTTCAATCGCCCGCAAATTAGCAGTCAATAGCTTTTTCTTGTTTGTTATCACTGAACCGCCGAGCTTCAGAACAGTTGGCTTAACATTCATTTCTCACACCATCACCAGTTTATTCATGAAAGCCAAAGTAGGTTATCTCAACTAACTACTTTATTGTTACCACACCGTTTTCCAGTCGAACCTTATCTCCAGTTTTTATTTTTGAGATGTCGATCTCGTCAACGCAGGGGATTTCCGAGATTATTGCGCCTACAGCAACTACGGTTTCGCACTCTCTGTTTATTATTCCAGCTGGAGCCACCCCTCCCTTTTTCAGTCTGTAAAGAGTGTAGGAACCAACCGTTGACCCTTTCCCATTCGGAAAAACCAATATCTTATCTTTGATCCTCTTTCCTTGCAGTTCATGCCCTTTTTCAAGTATCTCGCTGGTTTCCGGGTCTACTCCACCATAGAATGAGATTGGCTGAGATGTGGTTAACGCTTCTCCCTCTGCAACTCCTCTTGAAATAATCCTTCCTTTCAACTCCATTTTCCTCTCACCGCAGCCTCTATACACTCTTCTAAACTTCCCAGTTTGGTCTGTATACCATGATGCCTTGAGTAGTAACACCCTTTTGCTGAGGTTGTTGCGATGGACTTGAATCTGCCTTTTAACGGTGCTACTGCCATGCAAGTGTCGCAGGCGAATTTTCCTCCAGCTTTCTCGATTACCTTAGTGTAGCCTCTTTTATCAGCAAGCTGTTTCATGGGTCTTGAAGTTGCCACCCAGAATTCAGTGCTCGGAGACACCTTCTTGTTATTCAATAGGTCAGCTATTTTGGCGATTTCTTTGATGGAAGAGTGGGGGCAGCCTATACATACGAAATCTATGTCTTCAACATCGTCGTTAATATTTTCGTATGCTTCTCTTATGTCACTGTCTTTGATTGTGACTTTCTCTTTGGGCGGTTGATGCCTTTCTGACGCAGGAGTTATCCCCTTCATATAAAATAGCGGTTTTGAACCAAAAGTCACCACAGAGGCGCAGAAGGACTTCAACTCATCCACACTCACATCGCTTATGCCGGTTATGTAAGGAATTTTGTTTTGCACTCTCTTTCCAATACAGTAACCAAGTGCTCCCCAATCCGAGAATTTAGTTAATTTGGCTTCAACGGTTACATGCGTGTCTGGCACCCTGTTCTCTTCCAGATGAAGCCCATAGCAGGGTGTTTTGCCGACAAACGCTGCTGCAAGAGCTGATGGACCTCCTTCTCGGTTTGTCTTCGCTCCGATAACTGAATTTGCGAAAGTAACTGCTGAAGATTCGGACCAAGCGATGTGTTCTCCATATCTTGGTAGGTTACCTATGAAATATGGTGTACAGGTGCAGGAGATGATTATGCCCATCTTCCTGAAAGCGTCAATAACTAGATCCTGTTTCCTCGCGAACTCTTCGTCAATCCCTAGTTTTCTCCAATCCTCCAAATCCATTCCTGCAGGATTCAAAGTTGTTAACACTTTCACTTTTCCGTCTTCTGCAAGCTCGTTCAGAAATTCTAGACCAGCATCTCCCAGGTTGTGGTATGATACACCTGCAACTTGGACAGAACCAACTTGTATGAGTTTTTCAGCGCCGTAAATATTTCCGAGGGCAACGAGTATCTCCATGGATTTCTTTACTGCGTACCCTTCTTCGCCATCAAGCATTTTTTCTTCTTTTTTTGTTAGATACATAGAATCACATGAACTTGTTCAAGTCAACTTTTCGATAGTTTTCCTTATTAAATCCTTTACCTGTCCCTTTGAGGGGGATTGTTGCATCTAACCCCATCTTACAGGTTCGGGCTTTTTTTCCTTCAGTCAAATCTCCAGACGGATCAAGAGATGAGCCTCTCTGGTTTGGCATTATAACAGCGGCTTTGTCTGCTTGGAACCTCGTTGCAATAGCCCACTCAACATCGTTCTGATCATAAATGTTTACGTCGTCATCCACAACAACACAATGTTTCAATGATCTGTGACCCTCAAAAGCTGCTTCAATCGCTTTCTTTCCATCCTCTGGATTCTGCTTTTTTATTTGCACTACCGCGTGGAGCCAACTGCATCCACCCGGAGTTATGTAAACGTCATTACATTCGCAGACTTTGTTGACTTCGTTGAAGATTGTAGGTTCTTTCGGCATTCCCATCAGAGTTTTATGTTCGTTTCTTCCAGCAAGTATGGTTTGGTAAATGGGTTTTTCTCTGTGAGTTATGCATTTAATTTCTATCACTTGCTGCTGTCTCACCTTATCCATAATTCCGGTGAGGTCCAAGAAAGGCCCTTCTGGCGCCTGTTCTTTTGTTATTCTTCCCTCCAACACAATTTCGCAATCTCGCGGAACCTCCAAATCAATGGTTTTACACTTCACTAACTCTGTTTTTTCTAAAGCATTAGCCATCCCCAACTCGTCAACGCCTTTTGGTAACGATGTGGAAGCAGCCAACAAGACAGCGGTTGAGTTGCCTATGCACATGGCTATGTCGAGTTCGCCACCAGCCTTTTTAAGGGCGGTGTCTGTTCCTCGTTCTTCGACGATTCTAGCCACAAACTTGTTCTTACCTATCAACATGAGCCTGTGAAAACACATGTTTCTGCCCAGTTCAGGGTCTTTCACTATCGAGGTAGCAGATGGAATGTATTTTCCGCCGTCTTTCATTGTATACGTCATAATGGGCAGCTTTGTTAAGTCAACGTTTCGTTCAACGAATTCTTGACATTCGCCCTTCTCAACAACATCCGGAGGCAGAGGATTTTCTATGGCATTTGATAGTTTGGGCAAAATTTGTTTCATGTTTAGGTTTAAAGCTTTGGCTACAAGCTCTTTGGAAGAGACTAACCCAGCAACTACAGGGATGCTGGATTCTTTGACTTTCTCAAAAAAGACGGGTTTTTCACCGAGAGCCTCAATAATTCCTGCCATTTCAAGATTGGTTGACACTTCTTTTCTGATTCTTGTTAATCTTCCATCGTTTTCTAATTGTTCTATGAATCCCCTAAAACCCAAAGTTTTTCCTCCCTACTTCTGAATTCCAATCTTTGTTCTCAACACTTTAAACCCTTGCTGTTCCATGGCTCCCGCAACCGCTTCCTGTGAATCTTTTCCCGGAGTCAACGCCACCATACAGCCTCCGCCGCCCCCGCCAGTTAATTTCGCTCCAAACGCCCCTTGTTTTCGAGCCAAGTTCACCAAGAAATCTAGTTCTTTACAGGAAACCTCGATTTCCTGAAGTAAGCGATGATTCTCATTCATTAACCTGCCAACTTTTCTTAGGTCAAACTCTTCTAGAGTCTTTCTTCCTTTATGCGCTAACTTTTCTGCTTGCCTGAAGATTGCATCGTATTTTTCGGGGTTTTGTTTCTTTCTCTCTGCAACTCCAGCAACCATCGCCTTGGTGTTAGCGACAATTCCAGTGTTGCCTATGACGATTTCAACTGGTTCTCGTATGCTTAATTGTTCTATTGTGTTTGAGCCGCCGCTCAAATTTTTCTTAAACCAGATCAAGCCGCCGAAGGTTGCTGCGGTGTTGTCGATGCCTGAAGGGTTTCCCGCGTAAGCTTTCTCCGCTTCATAGGCGATGTTGTTAATCCGTTCATTGGACAAATGTAGGTCGAACTCTTCTGCTATGGCTCTGGCAATTGCAACGCTGCTTGCTGCGGAAGCGCCAAGTCCACTAAATCCGGGTAGGTTTCCGCCCAACCAGATGTCCATGGCGACCTTTTTGGGGTCCATATCCATTGCCTTAAGCATTCTTTCGATTGACTCTAGCTGCTGCAATTTTTTCTTTTCAGCGTACCCTTTTGCGCCACTTCTCTCGTCCGTTACATTGATGCCTTTGGCGGCTTTTTTTACTTCTGCATCAGCTGCTGAATCAACTGCTGAAACAATTCCGGGTACGCCGTGAACAACAAAGTGCTCATTGAACAGAATGGTTTTTCCGAATCCAGAACCTTTTCCCATTGGAACTAACCCAGAAAACAATGTAGCCGATCAAATAAAATACTTTTTCAAAGCTGGCAAAGTGTATTGGCTAGGATTTGCTATCCGTAATTAACTCTTCTTGAATGCGATTGATGCGTAGCCAACTACTCCAGAATAGTCTCCTGTTACGTCGCCGCTAGTTCTGTAGCATAGTAATTGTGCCTTATTGGCGCCTAACTCCTTTGAAGCCACGATGGCTGCGATTGTGGGTCCGTAACCGCAGGAGGATACGGCTTGAGACTCAATAATTGAATAGTATTGTTCTTCGTCCATTTTGATGGCGGCTTCTAATGCCATCCTGTCTTTCTTTTCAGCTCTCCCTTGAGGCTCATAATGGCTCATGTCCGTGGAAGCAATCACCAAACCGTTCTTTCCAGCCAAAGCTCTTGCAGTAGCTTTTCCAACTTCGCGGCTGGACTCCAAATCCTGCATCATGAAACATACAGGTACAAACCTGAAGCCTGAACCATAAAGATATTGAAGGAAGGGAAGCTGAAGCTCAATTGAATGCTCGTAAGCGTGAGCTGCCTCGTCCACATCAATAATTTGCGAACCCTGCACAATCTTATCAGCAGTTTCAGTATCAATCTCCACATCACCCAGAGGCGTACGCCACACACCCTCGTTCATGATGGCAAGTGCGCTTCCCCGTCCAGTATGATTAGGACTAAAAATCACTATAACATCCGGTTTTCCATCTTTCGCGAGTTGAAAATATCCGTGGGCGGCTACATGACCGGAGTACATGTATCCTGCATGGGGAGAAACAAGCCCAACAATGTTTCGGGCGCCCTCTTTTGCAACGGCAGGAAGGCTTCCGGGTCCTAACTTGTGGGTGAAACACTCCTCTATTTGGATCCGTAAGCGGTTAGGAGCACCAGCATACCATGAGCCCGCGAAGGCCGGAGCCCTAATTTTCAATCGATTTCTCCTTCCCCTCTTTCTTTGGTCAGTTTTATTTCGAAATCTTCGATGGACTGACTTATTTCTCCGTCAGGGGGGATTTCGCCTCTCTCGCGTAGTATCTGTCTAGCCAGAAGCCAATAGATAACTGCCAGTGCTCTTCTTCCCTTGTTGTTGGTGGGGATAACCAAGTCCACAAAGGAGAAATCGTTGTCAGTGCTGCACAGGGCTATCACGGGAATTCCGATGCTCGACGCTTCTTTCACTGCTTGCACATCAGCTTTTGGGTCAGAAACTATTATAACGCTCGGCTCAAGGCGATTCGGATAAAGAGGGTTCGAAAGCATTCCTGGGATGAAGCGCCCAACCAACGGGGTTGCTCCAACTACTTCACAGAATTTCTCTACTGGAGAATGCCCATACAATCTTCCAGCTACAGCCGCTATCTTTGAGGGCTCAAATCGGGCTAAAAATTTGGCAGCCACTCGTATACGCTCGTCCGTTTTTTTAACGTCCAAAACGAACAAGCCATCGGCTCTAACCCGATATATAAACGGGTCCATGTCCTTTGTTCTCATTCTCGTTCCTATGTGAACCCCCGCGGACAGCATTGTATCCTGAGGTAGCAACAGTTCCTCTTCGCCAAATGATTCGATTTTTTCTTCATTTTCAGACAAATTTTTTCCTCCTACAAATTAAAACATTGACATTTGTGCTCGGTTTCCAAGAGTCTCCTCTATGCGAATAAGCTCATTGATTTTTGCCACTCGCTCTCCGTGTAACACACCAGTCTTGATGATTGGACAAGAGAAAGCGACGGCTAAGTGAGCTATATGTGTGTCAGTTGTTTCTCCAGAACGATGGGACATAACTGGAACGTATCTTGCTTTTTGAGCCAGTTTAGTAGTCTCCCACGCGTCGGTGAGCGTACCTACCTGATTCGTTTTTATGATTATGGAGTTCCCCGCACACATTTTTATCCCCCGAGTTAGCCTTTCGTGGTGTGTAACAAACAAATCGTCGCCGCAGATCAGACATTTCTTAGCTTTTTTCGTGAGTTCCGCAAAGCTTTTGTAGTCTTCCTCATGAAAGGGGTCTTCAACATAAGCAAGATTATAATCCTCAATGAGGTGCAACATAAAATCTAATTGTTCTCCAGAATCTCGTTTGATATCTTCCATGGAATAATTGTAAACTTTTTCTTTTTGGTTCCACAAAGTTGAAGCAGCCACATCGAGTCCTGCCCTGCATTCAATACCTAACTCTTCTGAAACTTCTTCACAAGACTTGACGACTACCTTCAAAGCTTCCTCATTTTTTATGTTGGGAGCCCAAGCTCCTTCATCCCCTCTTCCACCTGTAAAGGTTTTATCCATTTTTTTGAGAAGAGTACCAATCTTCCGATGAACCAGAACATTGGCTTTCGCTGCCTCAGCGAAGTTAGGTGCCTTAAGAGGTATAACTAGGTACTCTTGTATGTCCGTCGTATGTCCCTTGGCGTGTTTTCCTCCGCCCAAAACATTTCCAAGGGGGAATGGAAGTTCATTTGCGAGGTATCCAGATAGATGTTGAAACAAAGGTGTACCGAAAGAGGTTGCAGCTGCTTCTGCCGTGGCTAAAGAGACAGCAAAGACCGTGTTTCCTCCAACATTTCCGAAATTCTCTGTTCCGTCAATTTCGTGAAGAAGAGCATCGATTTCCTTCTGTTCTTCAGCGTCCATGCCGACAAGTTCGGGGGCGATTAACTCTTCTAACTTTTTTATGGCACCATCCACCCCTCCTTCAGGATAGGAAACTACTTCAGCTTTGCCTTTGCTGGCTCCGGCTGGTGCAGAGGCTCTTCCGAATCCTTCAGTGGTTATGATGTCGATTTCCAGCGTTTCTTCTCCTCTACTGTTGAAAAGTTTTCGCGCCTCGACATCTTCTATGACGGATGACATGCCTATTCTCCCGCTAATATGGGTGAGTGTGGTTTATTTTTCCTTTTTCTTCGTAAAACTTCAGAATTTTGTCAGCGATCTCTACATGAGAAAGAAGCATTCGGCGACAGCAATATCTTGTTAATCCTAAACTATCTAGAACCTTTTTTGCGTCTTCTCCAAGTTTGATCCTTCGGGTAAACTCTTCCCACTTGTCAGCTACCAACTTTCCACACGTGAAACAGCGAACTGGGATAATTATTTCAACTCAACCTCCTATCTACAATCATAACTGCTTACCTGTAGCTTTTCTGATCCCTAGCTCTAGCCCCGGGACCTCCGAACTTTTTAGGCTCGCTTCTTCTAGGATCACCAGCAATCATTGTTCTATCGTAATCTCTGAGGGTAGTGCGTAGACGGGTGCTCTTTGTCCACTTCAGTAAACCTTTAGCTATAGCCATACGCGCGGACTCGGCTTGCCCCATGAAGCCTCCTCCAGACACCTTAACGTTGATGTCAAGTTGACTCAGGACTTTCTCATCTGTCAAAAGTAAAGGCTCTAAAATTTTGTCGCGAGCGAGTTTCGGTTCAAAAATCTCTACTGGCACATTGTTTATTCTGACTCTTCCTTTCCCAACCCTAATGGTCGCTCGGGCTATTGCGGTTTTCCTCTTCCCACTTAATACTAAAACCTTTTTCGATTTAGACATGCTCATTCACCCTCCGGGGTCCACCCGATCTCCTTAGCAAATTCTCCAACAGTTATATAAGGTGATTTTAATTTCTCTGCGCTGGCTTCGAGGATTGTTTGGATTTCTTTGTCATCAAATTCTGATGGAGCACCAAGGTAAACCTTTAGTCTCTTGAACGCCTGCTGACCTTTCGGTTTTTGCCGAGGAAGCATACCACGGACTGTTCTGCGAACAATTTTGTCCGGTCTTCTAGGATGATAGGGCCCCTTTCTTGGGTGCCCAACATCAAGGAACGATTTAGCGTCCTTGACTATACTTAGCCTCTTACCAGATATGGCTGCTTTTTCAGCGTTCAAAACTATGACGGTCTCACCTTGGAGAAGACGTTTAGCTATGCTGCTGGCCATTCGTCCAAGAATCAGTCCCTTGGCGTCAATAATTATGGTGTTATTGGAAGACATTACAGTTTACCCCATGACTTTCACGTTTTTGCCCGAAGGGTTCTTTTCCATCAAATCTCTGATTGATAAGCAGTTTCCTTTAGCATTCTGAATTTTTGATTGTGCTCGGTCGGAAAAGGCGAATGCTGCTATGGTCATTGGATGATCGGCTTTGCCGGCGCCTAATACTTTACCTGGGACAGCAACGGTTTCTCCCTTTTTTGTGTAGCGGTTTAATCGGCTTACGTTTACAGCTATTCGGCTTCTTTTTGAACTTGACAGAAGTTCTGCTAAGCAGCGCCAAACTTCCGTTTGGTTTTCTCGTGATTTTTTCTTTAAATCTCGAATGAGCGCAATAAGTTCTGGATTTGTTGCCTTTAGTTTCTTCACTTTTTCTTACCCTTTTTCAGTTGATTAGAAAAGTCTTTGATTTTTTTGTCAAGAATTTTGAGAGCCTCAAGTAGGATTCGTTCTACTGGGAGTGCTCCGGTGGACTCGATTTTAAAAACAAAAGC
This sequence comes from uncultured Candidatus Bathyarchaeia archaeon, assembly GCA_964618695.1. Taxonomy (GTDB): domain Archaea; phylum Thermoproteota; class Bathyarchaeia; order Bathyarchaeales; family Bathyarchaeaceae; genus Bathyarchaeum. Next base: position 80,440 of record CAZUDX010000007.1, read on the forward strand.
TTCTTTGTCCCAAGTTACCTCGACGGCTGGTGGGTCTTGAGGACAAGCATCTGCACAGTCCATACAGAGAGTGCATTCAATTACTTTCTGAGCGGTGACCCCTTCAGCCATGTCTACGAGAACCTCTTCAGGACACACCGTAATACATTTGCCACATTTATCGCAACGTTTGGGGTCAATCTTGATTTTTGGGAGGTACATGTAAGTGCACATGGAGACTGGCTGCCATTTCGCGTGTTTCTTACCTTTTCCAAGTCGAGCGTAGGCTTCCAAGTTTATCTTTTGCTCGGGAGCCAATTTTCCTATCGGAATCTTGTCGCTGACTGGGGCAATGTCAGGGTTCTCTGGTTTTAAATCTCCTGAATAAACTGTTATTGTCTTGTCTGCGGCTTCGGCTTCCAAGGTCAGATTTGCTCGGCAAAGGTTGCATCCTAACGCGCTTTCGCAACTGCATTCTTCAGGAAGGTTGTAGGAGTCCAAGTCGGTTTTGATGGGTATTAATCCCATTCTGTGGGCGAGAATTTCGTCGTGTAGTATGGAAGAGTTTTCGAGGATAACAACTTCGTCTATAGCCATGGTGGGAACTTGGGTAAGCATGATTCGTCGTAACGCGTTTACGAAGGGCACATTGACTCCTCTAACAATGAAGCGCATGAAATCGTCGGTTTTTTCTAGTATTTGAATCTCTACCACAGTTTAAGCCTCAATTGTAGTAGCGAGTTTAAAGCTCGTGCTTTTCAAAGAGAGAGAAAGGCATTATTTCAATATTGTGGTTTCTCAATTGAACAAATCATCTGTTCTACTTGCTGAAAACCATGTTCCCAACATTTTTTGGTCACAGAGATACTAGACTCGGCGTCCTCTACGTCCGCCTTTTCTTCGAGTTCCGTCATGAGGGATAGGCGTAACCTCTTCAATGCGACCCACGCGGAACCCAGCCCTTGCCAAGGCACGTATGGCAGCTTGGGCTCCTGCTCCAGGTGTTCTGGCGCCTGAGCCTCCTGGGGCTCGCACTTTCACGTGTATAGCTGTTATTCCTTTGTCTTTGGCTATGCTGGCAGCGTGGGCTGCAGCGCGCATAGTCGCGTAAGCTGATGATTCTAGCCTGTCTGATTTGACATGCATGCCGCCTGAAGACCTTGCTATGGTTTCTGCGCCTGAGATGTCTGTAAAATGGATGATCGTGTTGTTGTAGGAGCTAAAAACGTGGACAACTGCCCATTTTTCAGTTTTTTTACTCACGACTATTTTCCTCCTCATTCGGTGAGGTTGCTTCGGTTGGAACAGTTATGGAGCTTTGCAGGGGATGATCAGCGTTTGCAATTGGACTTTTGGGGGAATAGGCAATTTTTGTTTCTTCATTCTTGAGTACCAAATAGCTTGGAGTTGAAACTCTTCTTCCTTCAATAGCAATATGACCGTGGGTGATAAGTTGGCGGGCTTGCTGTATTGACTTAGCTAAGCCTTTCTGGAAGACTACTGTCTGGAGCCTACGTTCAAGTATATTATCCAATGTCAGATCGAGAACATCATCTAATCCTGCTTCATCAGGCAAGATTCCTAGACGGTGAAGCCTGTCAAGAAGCTGTTTTTCTTGTATTCTTCGTTCTTCAATTGACATGCCCAAAAGTGAGCGCCCGATACCACGGTACTTTGAAAGTAACGTTTTGTGGCGCCATATTTCTCTCTTATTTCGTAAACCGTATTCGCCGAGCAGTTTAAGTTCGGTTTCCAGTGCGTCAGTTTGCCAAGGGAACCGGGGTGAATCAAATTTTTTTCTTTGCTTCTTTGGGTCTCCCAATTTATTCTACCCTTCGTCTTAGCTGTTTTTTCTTTACGCCCATGGCCTTTCCTTTTCTGCCTGTTGTTCTAGTTCTTTGCCCTCGGACCTTCAATCCATAGCTGTGGCGGAAACCTCTCCATGATCTAATCTTTTTTAGTTCCTCTATGTCGTTTTTTGTTTGAAGAACTAGGTCTGAGCCTAATAGGTGAAGGTTGTTTCCTGTTTCTCTGTCTTTTCGCCGATTTAGAAGCCACTGGGGTATTCCGTACTTGCTTGGGTTTTTGAGGATGTCTTCGATTTTTTCTACTTCGGCGCTAGAGAGATAACCCATTCGCGCTTCTGGGCTGATTCCAGATTTTTCTATTATGGCGTTTGCTAGCTTCATTCCTATGCCCTTTACGTTTGTGAGGGCATATGTTACTGGCTGAGTTCCATCTATGTCGGTTCCGGCAAACCTTATGATGTATTGAAACTCTCTCGGCATTTTGATTGTTCACGTCTCTGTTAGGCTAACTACGGAAGTGAATTGTAGTTTATTTAAGTTTTCCTTTATCTACATCACTATTTCCAAGAATAATGGAAGGCAAATGATCAGACAGCCAACTTGATATTATATTCCAATGCAGTTGAGGCTATTTTTTACGATAAGTTTTTTTACGCTAACTTTCTTGCTGTGTGTAGGGCTTAAGTTTGGCGCGGCTTAAGGGATTTAAAAAACTTACGAACGTGGACATTGCTCTGTCATCTTTCTTAGAACAGCTTAAGCCAGAAAGATTGGATTCTGAACGAATCCCGATTCATGAGGCACTGAGACGAGTCACAGCCGAAGACACCCGAGCCAAATACAATTTACCGCCCTTTGACCGCTCTGCCGTAGACGGCTACGCCCTGAGAGCAAAAGACACTTTCGGAGTTTCCGCATTTAATCCTAAAATCTTCAAGCTAACTGAAAACAAAGTCCGCGAAAATGAAGCTAAAGAACTTTGGACTGGAAACCCAGTTCCTGAAGGCGCTGACTCCGTAGTAATGCTTGAATACACCAAGAAGTTCGAGGATAAAATTGAGTTGGGAAAAGCAGTTACTCCCGGCGAAAACGTTTCCAAACGAGGAGAGGATGTTGCAGAGGGAGATGTGGCGATAAAGGCTGGAACCCGACTGACCCCCCATCATTTGGGCTTACTGGCAGCGTTGGGTGAAACTCATGTGAATGTTGTTAGGAAGCCTAAAGTCGCTATCTTAGCCACAGGAAACGAACTTGTAGAATTAGGTCACAAACTCAAGCACGGTCAAATAGTGGAGACTAATCGACTGATTTTCTCCAGCATGTGCAAAGAACTGGGCGCGGAGCCCATAGAATTGGGTATAGCCAAAGATGATCTCAAGGAAATAAGCGCCAAAATCAAAGAAGGATTAGAACTGGCAGACGGAATCATCACCACGGGCGGGACAAGCGTCGGATACCCAGACTTGGTTCCAATGGCAGTCAACCAGATTGGAAAGCCCGGAATCGTATTGCACGGCATAGCCATTAGACCCGGTATGCCCACGGCGTTGGCAATCCTTGAGGGCAAACCCGTTTTCGTGTTATCCGGAAACCCAGTGGCAGCAACTATAGGTTTCGAAGTTTTTGTTCGACCAATTCTCTTAACATTATTGGGTGTTAAAAAAGAACTTAGACCCGTCGTCAAGGCGAGACTAACTAGAAGAGTTGCGGCAGCATTGGGGCGCCGTGTCTTCCTGAGAGTTCGTGTTTACGAAAGAAGCGGTAGCTTCTTTGCTGAGCCTGTTCGAATAAAAGGGTCTGGTGTGCTAACAACAATGACAAAAGCAAATGGATACGTGATTATTCCTGAAAACCGCGAGGGGCTGGATGAGGGAGAATCAGTTGATGTTCATCTTTTCTACAGTATTGAGGGTGAGCAACGTGTTTAGAAAACTTCTTTCTTTTGATGAAGCCAAACAGATTCTCAGACAGAATTTTTCTCCTAAACCCGTTGGAGTCGAGTGCGTTTCAATTTCAAGCGCTTATAATCGAGTGTTAGCGCAAGATGTTGTTTCTACCATGAACATTCCCCCCTTCAACAGATCAATTGTGGATGGTTATGCTGTGAAAGCCGCTGATACTTTTGGAGCAAGTGAAGAAAAGCCAGTCTCCATCACGTTCTGCGGCGAAGTAGCGGTGGGGGAGTCACCTAGCGTTGTTGTTGAAAAAGGTTTGGCTGCTGAAATAGTAACTGGTGCACCTCTGCCTGAAGGCGCTGACTCTGTGGTAATGGTAGAGTACACAACCCGCCAAGGACACAATGTTTTCGTACGACGTCCAGTTTCAGAGAGCGAGAACATGATGGCGGCAGGTTCCGACATCCGTAAAGGCGAAAAGATTCTGAGAAAAGGTCGGATTATTGGTTCCCGCGAGATAGGGGTTCTGGCTGCCATCGGCTCAACAGAAGTTACTGTTTACAAGCGTCCACGTGTAGCTATTCTCTCCACGGGAGCCGAAGTTGTAGAACCCGGAAAACAGCTTCCATACGGAAAAATCTATGACATAAACGCCCATACCCTGAGTGCCGCGGTTCTGGAAAGCGGAGGAGAACCAATTAACTTGGGAATCATCCCCGACAAGAAAGACCGACTGAAGAAAGCTATTAAAAATGCGTTGAATTCGGCGGATGCGGTTATAACTTCTGGCGGGGTTTCAGTTGGTCCAAAAGACCTAACTCCCCAAATCGTTAACTCTCTGGGAAAGCCCGGGGTGATTATATCTGGAATAGCTGTGAAACCGGGAAAACCCACAACCATCGCGAATGTTGACGGAAAACCTGTTTTCTCCCTGCCCGGTCACCCCACATCATCCCTCTTTATGTTTAACGTCTTCGTTCGTCCCATACTTCTCAAGATTGCTGGGCGAACCGAAGAAGCAGTGCTTAAAATCAAGGCAGTAACGGCTAAGAAGATGTTTCCGGCAAGGGGGCGCCGAACATTTGTTATGGTAAACTTGACCTATGACAAAACTGGGACCTTACTTGTCAGTCCGGTTCCTACTGGTTTGTCAGGTGCTATAACTACTTTGGCGAAAGCTGATGGTTTCGTTGAAATACCTGAGAAACAACAGTTCATTGATGCTGGAACAGAAATTGACGTTTACTTGTTTGGAAAGTTGAGAAAACCTGAAACAGCTTGAATGTTAGTTGAATTTTTCTCTTTTTGCTACTGTGTAGATGAAGACTATAAAGAGTATAATCATGTATGCGATCAGGGCTGTGTGAAACAGCAGAGCGCCTCCAAAGGTCTGCAACGCAACTGATGTGTTAAGGGTTAATGCTCCAAAGGTTAATCCTATGAAGAAGAGGCTGATTACAAGGGGCACAGACCATTTTTTCATCCTGAAGAATCCGTAGGCTGTGATTAAACTCAAGATTCCTATAACTAAGATGTGTAGAGGGGCAACGGAATGTTCGATTGCCCAATAGCCTACTTCGACAATTCCAACGATGATGTAAAAGAGTGAAAACAGTAACACTAATGGGTCTTCGATATTGAATCTTGGTTTCGAATCCATTTTGATCCCTTGCACTACCGCTATATTACAACAGGTAATAAATTAGTTTCTGAAAAATTGTTTGCCGTAAGTTCATTTTCAACGAAGTTTTTCAATGTGGAAATGAATGCTCTTAATAGGGAAGATGGATTCGTTGTAATAATTCTGTTTTCATAAGTGTTATCCCCTGCGAGTCTAATTTGATTCCGATCAAAATGGACCCGAAAAAGCTACTTTCGAAGGAGATATCTGCTAAAGTCAGGGGTCAAATCAGCGAAAAAACCGTCACTGAGAAAGTGGATCAATTCTTCAAGCACGGAAACACCTTTCTTCTTTTAGAACTTGTGACTCTAAGAAGGGAAGTGGAAAGCCTGAGAAAAGAGCTTCAGCATCAGAGGAAAAACAAGCGAAGTTCTCTCCGTTCACTAATTGTTAGCTGAGAAGTTACATCCTCCTTCATCCTCTTTTTCTTTTGAACAAACAATACATTCTAGCTAGCGAATTGAGCTTGAGACTTTCAGCTTGCTTTTTCGTAAGCTTTAATAGCTAATATTTATTGGCTGTATTGTTGTTGAGGAATTGCTATGAGTCAATTTCCTGAGGAAGTTGTAAAGAAGGCGTTTGCTAGGGCAAATTCGCGATGCCAGTGTGAACGGGAAGGTCATGCTCATATGTCATTTACGTGTTACGGGCAAATTGAATGGAAAAACAGGGGCAAGAACGAGAGAAGCGGGTGGGAGGCTCATTATTACGTAAGCCCAGAAGAGGGGGGAAAACTTGCAGTAGAAAATTGTGAAATACTCTGTTGGGACTGCTATACAAAAACGGTCCAGAGCCAATAATTCTAAATTCTCTTTTTTCCTTAACTTTACTGTGAAACCAATTTACCTCTAGGACTGACAAAAAAATGAGTTATAGTGAACTCTTCGTCTCCCCATCTCCAGTCTTCACGGGCAACCAACAAACTTTTGAAAAGGCTAAATACGTCATTTTAGGAGTCCCCTTCGACATAACCAGCACCTACCGCACCGGAGCCAAATTTGCGCCCCTCGCCATCAGAGAAGCCTCCCTCAACATTGAAGGCTACAGCTTCAGAACCAAAGTGGACATTGAGGACCTGAAAATCCACGATCTAGGAGACTTACACGTAGCCGGAGACGTTGAATTGACTCTGGGACGTTTAGCTTTGGTCGCGCAAGACCTCTTTGAAGCAAAAAAAGTTCCAGTTTTCATCGGAGGAGAACACACAATAACTCTGGGTGTTACGCGAAGCCTCGACGAAAATGTTGCTTTAGTAAGCTTCGACGCCCACTTAGACCTACGCGACGAATATCTGGGTCTAACGGTTTCCCACACTACCTTTATGCGGAGAATCAAAGAGCAGGTTAATCCTTCCAAGATTTTGGAGATTGGCACCCGGGCAGTATGCCGAGAAGAACTTGAGTATGCAAAAGAATCTGGAATCGAGTTCGTAACTGCCCATCAAATACGAAAGGAAGGCATACAGAAAACGGTAAAAAAAATTGCTGGTGTCCTTGAGGGTTTCAAAAAAATCTACCTTAGCATCGATTTGGATGTTTTAGATCCTGCTTTTGTGCCTGCGGTTCAAAACCCTGAACCTGAAGGATTGGACACGCCGACGCTTCTGAATCTTCTAACTGGAGTCTGTGACAATCGGGTGGTTGGCTTCGATTTAGTTGAGGTAGCTCCTCATTATGACAGGGGCGTAACAGCGATTCAGGCGGCAAAAATTATTTTTGAAGTGTTATGCTGTTTAGAGAAAGCCCAAAAAAGTTAGCTCGCAAGATTTGAGGCTTCTTGGATTTAAGCTGTTTCTTTCATTAGTTTTGCTACGAAAAAGCCGTTGCATTCATGGATGTGGGGATAAAGTCTCTGGCATTTGGTCAGTCCTCTGAGTCCCGGCAACCCTATCTTTGGCGTTGTGTCCACTAGTTTGAATTCTGGATTTAGCTTCAGGAATTTTTCGATTATCATCTCGTTTTCTTCCAATGTTATGCTGCAAGTGGAATAGACCAGAAACCCGCCCTCCTTTGTGTATTTTGCACATTGTTCTATCATCTCGCCTTGAATCTTCGCCATACCCAATATTGACCGTTTAGTGAGCCTCCATTTAGCGCCCGGGGTCTTGCCAAAGGTTCCTGTGCTTGTGCATGGAGGGTCTAAAACTACCAAGTCTGCAGAGAGGTTTAATGGCAATGGTTTCCGAGCGTCAGCAACTAACGGTGAGGCTATTTTGGTGCCTGTGCGCGCTATTTCTTTTTTCCACACTTCTATCCTTCGCTTCGAGTAGTCAACAGAAACGATTTTTCCCCTATTTTCCATCAATTGAGCTAAATAGGTTGTTTTGGCTCCCGGGGCTGCGCACACATCAAGCACTACATTTCCAGGTTTGGGGTCTGAGATTTCTGCTGCTAGGCAGCTGGCTTTGTCTTGCAGGTAAAACAGTCCTTCATTGAAACTTCGTGTTCTTGTTAGGGGTTTCTTGCTTTGACCCAGCCTGTACGTGTGTTTGAGTTGTTGAACTTTTTTTAGAACAACTTTTTCGGCTTCAAGTTTTTTGAGCAATGTTTCTTTTGGTGCCTTCAAGGTGTTCAGTCGTAAATAAGTTGGTGGAATCTCTGCGGCTTTTTCCAAGAATATTAGAGCTTCTTTTCTTCCGAGCAGTCGATAACAGTATTTGACGAACCATGGAGGGTGATAGGTTAGGAGTCCTATCCTTTCCACTTCGTCTAACCCTTTTAGAGCCGAGTCAGGGTTGATGCTTAGTATTTCGCCAAGAACTTCTTCCGCGTCTTTGAGTTCCCGCCAGCCCAGAATTGAGCGTCCCATTCTAGCTATCTTAGCTGCTTTCTCGAAGTTTCCGTCCAAAATCTTTGTTTCATAGACATATAAACGAAGAAAAGCCCTTGGACCAAGTTTGAAGTTGTTGATGGATTGTGGTGCTAGAGCCGAATTTAGTAGGAAATCGATGTAATTTTTTTTCCGAAGGGTCTCGGATACTAGTCTGTGGGCTAATCCGATGGCTTTGCGGTCTTTTATTCCAAGCTGTTTCGCTGTCTTTGTTAAGGCTAAACGCTCACCCAATCGCTGCAGTTCGATCCAGCTCAATGTTTCTATGGCGAGCGTCCAAGCATCCCTTAACATTTTAACTTGCCTATTGAGTCTTGACTAAGCGCCTATTAAAGGCTTGATCGTTAACTGCAGGACGAAAACTTTTCAGTGTTTAAGGTTTGGGGGTAATAAGCTGGTCAATTTTAAATAAGTGCATTAGTTCTTTGAGTGTTGTGGCAGGTTATGAAGTTGCTGAAGACTGCTGATGGGGTCGTTCTGGACTTGCATGTTAAGCCAAACTCGAAGAAATTTCAGTTGGAGTTTGAAGGCGATGAACTTGTGGTTTTGTGCCGTGAAGCTCCAGTGAAAGGCAAAGTCAACAAAGAATTGTTGAAAAAGCTTTCCCGAGTCTTTAATAGGCAAGTGGAGATTGTTTCCGGGTTTACTTCGAGACAAAAGAAACTTTTGGTCAGGGACATTGAAGCTGAGGAAGTTAAGAGAATCTTGGTTTCTGCCTCAAACATTCGGTAGTTTGGCTCAGCGAGGCTTACAGTAAGTTATTTAAAAGCCTAACATGAACGCTTCTGTTAACGGTTTGACTCTTTAAAATAGCATGAAACCGAGTTGTCTTTACTGTCTCCTTGGAGGTGAAGAAATTAGTTAAGCAATCCCGCCGAGATGAGTTCTCAGACGAAGAGCTTGATTATTATTCGAGACAGATTGTTATGGCTGAACTGGGATACAATGCCCAATTGAAACTTAAAAACGGGAAGGCTTGTTTGGTGGGTTTAGGCGGTTTAGGCTCTCCCGCTGCGACGCAACTTGTAGCCATGGGAGTCGGGTACCTGCGTATCGTTGATCGGGATGTTGTGGAGTTAACTAATTTGCATCGGCAGCATCTCTATGGAGTTGATGATGTAGGATATCCTAAAGTTGAGGTTGCTGCTAAACGATTGCGGGGCTTGAATCCTTTCGTTGAGATAGAGCCTCTTCCCATCTTCATAACTGAAGCCAACGCGGAAGATGTGGTTCGGGGTATGGATGTTGTGGTTGACGGTTTGGACAGCATGGCTGCCCGTTACGCCATTAACCGCGCATGCGTCAAACTTGGTGTGCCCTACGTTTTTGGGGCTGCCATAACAACGACGGGAAACTTGTCTACCATAATTCCGGGGAAAACAGCGTGTCTTGAGTGTTTCTACGGCAACCTTGATGATGATAAGCTGCCTAAATGTGGCGTGGTGGGAGTGCATCCGTCTTTGGTGAATGTGATAGCTAGCTTGGAAGTCAGCGAAGCCATTAGGATACTTACGGGAAAAAAGCCTCGTTTAGCTAACAAGCTTCTCCATTTCGACTTGGATGAGATGGAATTCAACGAGATTCGCCTAGCTAAAGTTGAAACATGCCCTGTCTGCGGGCAAAAACCGTCTGGTTCTCCAATGCCACTTAAACGAGAACGGGTTAAAGAAGTCTGTGGACGAAAAGGGAAAAAAGTGTTCGTTGTTGTTCCAGACAAGAACTTGGACGTTAACTTGATGGACTTGAAGAATTATTTGAAGAAAAAAAGTTACGCCATCAACGTTGAAGCCAACCTTGGACTAACATTCAGTTTACCCCATGATGTTAAGGCAACTGTTCTCAAAAGCGGAATCATGATCCTTGAAGGAGTTAAAGAAAAAGAGGAAGCGCTCAAGTTTTTCAGCGAATTAACAGGCAACTGATATGGTTAGTTGGTTTTTCAGAAAAAAGGCTGTTTTCAACAATCTGCTGTTATTAGGAGACTAATAGAGCGAATGGGTAGGGGGAGTGTTCATCTTTAATGGGAGTTTTATTCTATTTTGCATTGGAAGAGTTCGCATAGCATTTCGTATAGTTCTTCTCCGCCTTCAACTTTGGTGAAGAGGCTCTTTTCGGCTTCCAGAATCCTTCCAACTGTTTCACAGGTTCGTCTCCACTCCAGTTCTTTCCACATTATTCGGTAGTTTTTGAGTTCTACCCATGCTCGAAATACCAGCACCATGAACATGGCAATTGTAACTACGAGGTTTAGCAGGTAAATGCTCAACAAATCCAACTATACATCACCGCCACATACAATTTAGGTTTGAGATTGGATTTATTGATTTAGGTAGCTAAGGTAACGTCTAGCCCAAAGAAAACAAAATAGTTTAGGGCGGGACAAAAATCAAATTGGATTAGAGTTTTTTGCCGGCAATGTAGCCGCGTTCTATCCATGCGATTGCGTTGTCTGCTGTTAATCTTTGTCCTTTATGCCGTGAAGTTCTATTACCGAAAACCCTTACTTTTCCAAATTTGCGTGCTTCTATGACGATTCTTTTGCCTTTGAGAGCGGCGCTTTCGTTTTCGTAATATTTCAAGAATTTCTTTGCCATGTTACTCACACTGCTTACAGAGTTTTTCTTCTTTCTCCAGCACAGCAAACACTTTCATAACAAGTTCGTATTCAAGACCAAGTTCGTCAGCAACATCACTAGGATAGACACATTCATTTTCTAGGAGATGATTTCGAATGAATTCTTCAACAAGAGGCTTAGCCTTTTCCACGTTCATCTTTCCATTCAATCCTATCTAAAGTTAAGTACAATTTGTTTTGATTTATGAGTTTTCGCTGAACTTGCCTCACCTTTTAGCCAAGGCGCAAAATTGGATAGAGTTTCTGGCTTCATAAGATTTATTACTGCATTTGATTGTATCGTGATTGCTCTCACCGAGATGAAGGGCTTGCTCTGCACGCGTAAATCCCATACATATATCATCTCATACTGAGATATCCAAAATTAGACCTTTCCCGGGTGGCGTGGTACAGGCTGTGGTGAGAGCACTTCTACAATATGCTACAAAGAAAAAACTTGTTAATGTTTGTGGGGAAGGTTTTCAGGTCGAAACATTCATAAACCCTTTCGCTGATAAAGTTTGCACTTGAAAAAAGGGTGAGGCGTATGTCAAAACCGTTTTACGCGAAAATTGAGGTTCCCAAAGAGGTGGCAGATGCAGCCTATGAAGCCCTGCAAATAGCCAATCAAACAGGGTCCGTTAGAATAGGAACAAACGAAACAACAAAAGCCGTGGAAAGAGGGCAAGCAAAACTCGTAGTCATAGCAGAAGACGTGGACCCCCCAGAAGTTGTAGCTCATCTCCCTCTCCTCTGCGAGGAACGAAAAATTCCCTACATATTTGTACCAAACAGAGAAAAACTCGGCGTTTCCTCAGGGATAGACGTCCCCTCGGCTTCAGCCGCAATCACAGGAGTCGGCGAAGCAGTGTCTCTGATAAAGGAAATCTCCAAACGAGTTGAGGAACTGAAAAAGAAGGGCTCTAGCGAATGAGCAAGAAAGAGGCAGAAGATGAATTAGTTCCTGCCGAAGTCATCCAAGTTGTTGGTCGAACAGGACTCACCGGTGAAATCACCCAAGTCAGAGTCCGAGTCCTTGAAGGAAGAGACAAAGGGCGAATCATAACAAGAAACGTTAAAGGTCCTGTGCGAAGCAACGACATTCTTGTTCTAAGAGACACTGAACGGGAAGCAAAAAGGCTCAGAAGATAAAGGAGGAAAACCAGTGCCAAAATCCATGAACTGCTCATTTTGCGGAAACGAGTTCTCACCAGGCACCGGTATGATGTACGTAAGAAACGACGGAACCCTGCTATGGTTCTGTTCCAGCAAATGCAAAAAAAGTTCACTTGCCCTAAAACGCGATTCCCGAAAGGTTAGGTGGACAAACTATTTCGGAAAAGAAGAAAAAGGGAAAGCCTAACCGACAAAACATACCCCGTTAAAAAGAATAACGAACCTGAAGCCTAGGTGAAATACATGAACATCGTTATACTCGGTCCCCCGGGCGTAGGTAAAGGAACTTACGCTGGGTTTCTTTCAAAAAAATACAACATCCCAAAAATTTCTGTTGGAGACCTTTTCCGAAAAGCCATAAAAGATGAAACCGAACTAGGCAAAAGAATACAAGGTTACGTATCCAGCGGCGACCTTGTCCCAGATGAAATAGTCATTGAATTGGTGAAGAACAGACTTGAGGAAGATGACTGCAAAAAAGGTTTTCTCCTCGACGGCTATCCTAGGACGGCTGCCCAAGCAGAAGCAATGGAAAAATTCAAAAAAATTGATGCTGCATTAAATTTTGTTGCTCCCGACGAGGAAATAATGTCCAGAATTGGTGGACGAAGAACCTGCAGCAAATGCGGAGCCATATACCACATAAAAAATATCCCTCCAAAAGTTGAGGGAATCTGCGACCGCTGCGGCGGAAAACTTATTCAACGTTCAGACGAGAAACCTCAAGTCATCAAGAACAGACTGGTCGTATACCGAGAAAAAACAAAACCCGTAATTGATTATCTCAGGAAAAAAGGGTCACTAGTCGACATTGACGCCCATTACAACATTGAAGAAATTGACAAAATAATCTCTCAATGCGAAAAACATCTTGAGGCTCTTAAGCTAATTCAAGAGAAATAATCCGTTCTCTTTATCAATAAATCAGGGTAGAACCTAAAAGCCGCCGTTTACCCAATTACCGTGGAGGCAAGCCTCATGCCCATAAGACAACCCATCGTCTCTGTTCTAGGCCACATAGACACTGGAAAGACCCTGCTGCTCGACAAAATCAGGAAAAGCACTGTTCAAGCCCGCGAAGTCGGAGGCATCACCCAACACATCGGCGCAAGTTACTTCCCCGTCAAAACCCTCACCACAATCTGCGGATCCCTACTTAAAGGACTGAAAACAGACGTAGAAATCCCAGGATTGCTAGTTATCGACACACCAGGACACGAAGCCTTTGCCAACCTCAGAAAAAGAGGAGGAGCAACAGCTGACATCGCAATTCTAGTAGTTGATGTTCTCAGAGGATTTGAATCCCAAACCTACGAATGCATCGACATTTTGAAAGAGAGAAAAACCCCCTTCCTTGTTGCAGCAAACAAAATTGATCGAATACCAGGATGGAAATCCAAGCCCGAGGAAACTTGTGCAGGAACTTATCAAGATCAAGACCGATTTGTTCGCCAAGAATTAGACGAAAATCTATACAGAATTATGGGAACTTTTTCCAGAATAGGTTTCAGAGCTGACCGTTTCAACAACGTAACAGACTTCACCAAAACCATTGCCATCGTTCCAACAAGCGCCAAAACCGGAGAGGGAATACCTGAACTCTTAGCGGTTCTCGTAGGCTTGACCCAACAATATCTGCGGTCCAGACTCAACACAACAGAGGGCCCCGCAAAGGGAACTGTTTTAGAAGTTAAGGAAGAACCCGGCTTAGGAATCACCATCAACGTAATTATTTATGATGGCACGCTTCAAAAAGGCGACCTCATAGTAGTTGGTGCAAAAGAAAAACCTATAGTAACCAACATTCGAGCAATCCTCTTACCTAAGCCATTGGACGAAATCAGAGACCCTCGAGACAAATTCTCGTCAGTTGATTCTGTTTCTGCTGCGGCTGGAATAAAGATTGCAGCGCCCAATCTGGAGGAAGCCTTGGCGGGTGCGCCTTTATATGTTGTTCCTTCTGAAACTCGTCTCGAAGAATATGTAGAATTGGTTTCTGAAGAGATCGAGAAAATCAAGATCACCACCGATGTGGACGGCATAGTTTTGAAAACCGACGCTTTGGGATCTCTCGAAGCGATTGCCGAGAGTTTGAAACGCAACAACATTCAGATAAAATTGGCGGACGTCGGCGATGTCTCCAGACGAGACGTCACTGAAGCTGTAGTGGTTAAGGAACGTGACCCCCTTAACGGAGTTATTCTAGCCTTCAACGTAAAGGTGCTACCAGACGCTGAAGAGGAAGCAAAGAACCGTAACATCACCATTTTTAAGCATAAAATCATCTACCACCTAATCGACGAGTACTTACAATGGGTGAAAAAGGAAGAGGAAACCCGACTGGAAGAAGAATATGACACACTAGTGAAACCGGGCAAAGTGAAATTTCTAGCCGGTTACGTCTTCAGGAAAGCGAAACCCGCAGTTGTTGGTGTAGAGGTTTTGGCTGGCTGTATCAAACCCAAATATGTTCTTGTCAAAGAAGATGGGCGTAACGTCGGAGAGATTCTTCAGATTCAGGACCGCGGACAAGCCGTATCAGAAGCTAAGGTGGGGTCGCAAGTCGCTGTTTCCATAAACAAATCGGTCGTGGGTCGCCATATCCACGAAGGAGAAATCTACTACGTCAGGGTACCTGAAGCCCACGCAAAGACATTGTTGACAAAATTTCAAGACCGATTGACTCCCGAAGAACTTGAAGCATTGAACGAGTTTATAGAAATAATGAGGGCGGAATCGCCTTTTTGGGCGGCTTAGTTTTGCTTTGGTGTTCTAAAGCTAAGTGATTTACACTCCACATGTTTTATTAAGTCTTAATATATAGTATATTTTGCCATGGAATACTTGGAAACTGGCGCCATCAGCCAATTCCCCATCGAAAGAACTGAAAAACGGAGTGAATGTGAGGGCTAATGAAAGCTAAATCAGAACCCATACCTGAGAAAAAAGCCTCAGTTTTCCGAGAGGTATACCCCATTTATGAGCCCTACGTCTACGCTGCAGTAGTTTCCGAGCCTAAAACCCAGCGAATAATATACGAATTGATTGAACCCACTCTCCTCAAAGAGGAGGAAGCACAACTCAAAGAAATCAAAGAGATACTGGTTGAAGAAATCGATGTCAACCTCAAAGAAATCGGAACACGAGAGAAGGCTGAAGAGTATCTCAAAACGAAGATTCGTGAAGTAATAAAGGACTACCGACTCGAAATTGCCGAAGAAGCCGTTGACAAACTAACATATTTTATCATACGCGATTTCCTAGGCTACGGAAAAATAGACCCTCTGATGAAAGATCCTCTTATCGAAGACATCTCAGCAGACGGGGTTAACATACCGATCTACGTTTGGCACCGCAACTACGAGTCTCTTCCAACAAATATTCTCTTCAAAAACAGCGAAGAACTAAACTCCTTCATAGTAAGACTGGCTTACTTGTCGAAAAAGAACATTTCCCTTGCAATGCCAATAGTTGACGCGTCTCTACCCGACGGCAGCCGAGTTCAAATGACCTACGGAGACGAAATTACCCGCAGAGGCTCAACTTTTACGATACGGCGCTTCCGTACCGACCCCCTCACCATCTCTGACCTGATCTCCTTCGGAACTCTCTCATCTGATATGGCTGCATACTTCTGGTATGCAATAGAAAACAGGGCATCAATTCTCGTATCCGGTGGTGTAGCCTCTGGAAAAACAACTGCACTCAACTGCTTTTCGATGTTCATCAAACCTGAACTAAAGGTAGTCAGTGTAGAAGATACTGCTGAGTTAAACTTGCCCCACGAAAATTGGATTCCATCAGTTGCAAGAATGGGGTTCGGACACGATAAGAGAGGTGCTAGAACTGTTACGCTCTTTGATCTTTTGAAGGCAGCTGTTCGTCAGAGACCAGATTACCTACTTGTGGGCGAGGTTCGGGGAGAAGAAGCTTACACCCTCTTCCAAGCCATGGCAACAGGTCACTTGGGAATGGGAACAATCCACGGCGAATCTGCAAGTTCAGTCATTCACCGTTTGGAATCAGAACCAATGAACATTCCTAGGCCTCTCCTAACAATGATTGACGCCATAACGGTTCAGTTGCGAACCGAAGTTAATGGAAAACCCGCACGAAGAACTCGCACAGTGACAGAGATAGTTGGTTTAGATCCCAAGACAAGGGAACTGTTAACCAATGAAGTGTATCGATGGAATGCAAGACGTGACACTTTCGAGTTTTCCGGCCACAGCCACATCCTAGAAGACAAAATGAACCGCAAAGGGCTCAATGAGGAAGAGGTTCGAGAGGAACTTAATCGAAGAAAAACGGTACTGGATTGGATGGTGAAAAAGGGGATTCGCAAGTACACAGACGTCGTTTCAGTCATCAGAGAATACTACGCTGATTCTATCCGCATCTTCCGAAAGGCTAGGTTGGGCTCATCATGACTTCAAGCAAAGAGAGAAGCGGGCTAAAAAGAGCTTATCGCATTGTTGGAGGGGCTAAGCGATTTCTGCCATTGTTCAAAGATTTGGATGTAAGCCTGAAGAAGTCGGGTATGAAGATAAACTTCAAAGCGTACGTCAGCACGGTCATTCTAACAAGTCTGCTGCTGTCTATCTCTATCATGATGTTGGTTCCAACGCTTTTGTTTTTCGTCTTCAAGTTTTCTCTCTTTCAATCGCTTCTCTTTGGAGCCGGAGCAAGTTTATTCGCTGGAGCTATAACCGTGATAGGTTTCTATTCTTACCCAAGTTACCGAGCAGACAGTTTGAAGAGAGCCCTGGAAGATGAGTTACCTTTCACTGCAGGGTATATGTCGATTTTAGCTGGGGCTGGTGTGCCTCCGGACTTTATATGGCGTTCTTTGGCACAAGTTGACTCTTCGTTGGCAGTTTCTGATGTGGCAAGAACCGTAGTTCGGGACGTAGAGCTTTTCGGAAATGACGCCATCTCAGCATTAGAGGCTACTTCTCTGCGAACGCCTTCGGAAAGGTTCAAAGAGTTGATTGAAGGGTTTATTTCCGTTGTTCACTCTGGAGGAAGATTGGACAAATATCTTGGAGACCGATCGCAACAATACCTGAAGTTGAAGAAAATTTCGTTGCGTCGTTTCTCTGATACTCTTGGAGTTTTGGCGGAGTTTTACGTCACGCTGATGGTGGCAGGGTCTCTCATCTTCGTGGTGATGCTTGCGGTTATGGCTATGCTTGGGGGCGGGGGATTTGGTTTGTTGGACTCTCGTTTATTATTGCAGCTTCTGACCTACATCGGTTTGCCGGTTGGGTCAATGATATTCCTAGTAATATTGGACATGATTTCGCCGAAGAGATGACTATGCCTAAAGTAAAAAATTCTGATAAGAAAATCGCTTGGATTGTCTCGGGTGCCCTAGGTGTAATGATATGCGCCACGAGTGTTATCCTCATTAGGGAGAGCCCTCTCTTCGACGAATATTTTCTACTAGCAGTAGTAATCACCGTTTTCCCTCCAGCCGTCCTCAATTATGCTGATTACCGTTGGAAGAGAAATATAGACAAACACCTTCCAGACCTCTTTCGAAGCGTTGTTCAAGCTCAAAAAACCGGGATGACTTTGCCGCAGGCATTAGAAGAAGCATCCAAGAGAGATTATGGAGCTTTAACCAAGGAACTGAAAAAGATGGTAGCCCAGATGAGCTGGGGAGTACCATTTGAAGAGGCACTTCAATCGTTGGGTAGGCGCGTTGACACTGCGCTTGTAGCGCGGACGATTCCTTTGATTCTTGAAGCTCAGCGGTCAGGAGGAGATGTTGAGAAGGTTTTTGATCCGTTGGAGAAATTTGTGCAGACAACCTTGACGTTTGATGCTGAGCGCAAAGCTCAGACTAGACCTTATCTTGCGATTATCTACGTTGCGTTCTTCGTCTTCCTTTTTACAATTATTATGCTCTTTAAGTCATTCTTTGTTGATGCGACCGATTTTTCCACCATTCAGTTTGCGTTGATGAAACCTGAGGAAGCTAGGCGCATTTTCTTTCATATGAATTCAATCCAAGCCTTTTTTGGAGGTCTAGTCGCTGGAAAAATGGGTGAAGGAACAGTTGGCGGCGGACTGAAACATAGTGTCATCCTTTTGGTTTGCGGATATATGGTCTTCAAATTCGTGGTGTAATAGGTGAGAAAAGTGAGAAAGCTACTGCGGAACAGGAGGGGAATAACCCCCGTCTTGAGCAATCTCTTACTGACGGTTCTTGCTGTGGCTGCTATGTCAATTGCTGTTTCGGCAACCTATGTCATCACAGAAAATCTTCACGACAACATGGGTGAACGCCTCATTGTTGAAGATGTTTATTTTACAACAGGTCAAGTTTCAATGTATCTTCGTAACGTGGGCAAAGTTTCGGTTAAGATAGTAGCCGTGTATGTTGATCGAACATCCCAATCGTTTACATCTCTTGAATTGGAACAGGACCAGCATGGTTGGTTAAACGTCACTTACAGTTGGAGTGCAGACTCCGTTTACGAAATTAAAGTTGTAACTGGGAGAGGAACAAAGGTTGTTGACTTTTACACGTCGCCGGTTTAAAAGGAACAGAAGGGGCATCAGCAACGTAATAGTTATTGTCCTTAGCCTAGTGATTATTCTGGCAATAGTTTCGAATATTGTTTTGTGGAGTTATGAGATGAACCAGCATGACTGGGAGAAACTGAAAGAGGAACCTAGCATAACCAACGTTGATAGTATCACGGGCACTTCTTGGCTTGGAGCTCAAACAGAATATAATGTGAACACAGGCATCCTTGTGAATGGCACTTACTCGAATACGCAAGCTGTTGACGGTGTTTTCGAGAGGTTCAGGGAAGCTTCAGCATTACCATACAACCCTTCAGCGTATGGTCTTGGGGGGTCGACAAGCTGGATTTCTGGAAGCGTTTCCGATTTGGTTACAGACAACGAGGTCCACATGACTTTCAGAAGCTATTCAACGGGAACAGACACATCAGACTTCGTAGATATTAGCACATCTGATGTAGACTCCTCTGCGGATAAAGGAACCCACAGCAGCTTCCCGGCACAACAAAGCGGTCCAGATTCAGTTTACGATACCCTGACAGAGGTGAATACTAGTGGAGCAACAGATGACTGGGGAATCACCTCTAGCGGCTTTTCGAGCACAACGAACCACGCAAATTATCGATATATGGGAGGGACATCTCCTAACCTCGATAACATGAGGGTCACGAAGCTTCACATACGTTATAGTGGAACGGGAACAGTGGCAATAGCGTTGTACACTGGGGGGACACTAACCAATCCCACTGGAGCCACAAAGGTAACTGAGGAATACAATGTCGCCGTAACTACTGGATGGAATGAAATTGATGTTCCTGATTATGATTGGGAAAAAAACACAGTGACATGGATTGGGTGGTGTCACGCCGGAGGCAGTGTTTATTATTCGTCCAGTTCCGGAGCCGCAGGAGATTTTCAATCAGCAAGAGGCAGATGGAGTCAATCCTCTCCGTCTAATGCGGATGAAACCACTGCGATGCCTACCAGTCCTAGTTATGGTTCGTTCAATAATTACTGGTACGCCGTGTATGTTGAATATGAAGTAATTAGTTATGAATTGGATTTGGAAGCTCAATGGACTAACGTCGACTACGATGAAACTAACGAAGAGTTAGCAATCTACGTCAACACTGTAGGTAATTCGCATTCTCTGGATGCCACAGGCGGATACATGATAGTTGGTAACGGAAACCCTGACTGGGGCTCCACATCAGGAACAATTTCATTCTGGATTCAATGGGACACAGTTGCTAACAGACCATGGGGACAACACACTGACATGGAAGCGCGAATGTCAGGAACCAATCTTGTTCTTGACTGGGGAGGTGACAATTCGCTAACAAGCAGCACAAGCTTCACAAGCGGACAATGGTACTTCATCGCAATCACATGGAACGAAGCAACCAACGAATTAACTTTGTATGTGGGTGACGAAGATACCGCACCCGCAGTAGATGCTTCTACCAGCTCATGGTTTTCCGCAGTCTCTACAGGAGGCGTTACACAGAACAACTTTATGGCGTCGAGAGGAGGTTTAAATCCGATAGATGGGCATGGAGACGACCTGAGATACTACGATACTGATAGAAGTTTACCAGAAATTCAGAGCGACTACAACACTGAACTCACTGGCTCCGAGACCAACCTAAGGTCATACTTCAAACTAAACAACGATTTCGACGATATAGGACCCGACAACAACGATGGCTCTGGCTCCGGAAGCTATTCCTTCTCTTCCAGCGTTCCCTTCGGCGCCCCGCCAACCGAAAACCTACGAGTTGACGTTTGGACTGGTGCAACATGGCAAAACATTTTCACTGACCTCACGAACGGATGGAACAACGCGTCGGTCTCCTCATACCTAGACTCCTCAACATTTACGATTAGATTCAAAGGAGGCACAGAGACAAGCGACGCCACTCAAGACAGCTGGGACATAGACGCTACTTTGTTAAAGGTCTGGTCCAGCGGATATGTTGTGGACGTTGAATTTACGGGTTCAAGCGACATAGAAGATTGGAGTCAGCTAACTTGGATGATTGACAGTGCGTGGACAACTGGTTCAGTAGATGTTACACTACAACTGTATAATTTCACCCTTGGGGGTTATCCAACAAGCGGAGACGGGTACATAAATTACCTTTCAAGCGCCACAGCTGACACGGATGAGACCCAAAGCCAAACGATAACGCAGAATCCCACCCATTTCAGAAACGCCACAGGTCACTGGAAGATGAAAATTAGAGGAGTTAAAACAACTGATACAAGCTTCGACTTCAAAGCCGACTGGGTTGAACTGAGCCCCCAAAATTACCAACTTGACATGAACGGGGATTTCACCATAGACTTGTCCACATACTCTCCCGAAGACATTCAAGCCGTCGAGATACAGTTAAGGTATAGAACTGACGATTCTGAAGAGAATTGGTATCTGAAAGCCTACAACTGGACAGCTTCAACCTACAGCGACAGCGGCTTCAACTCCACAGCAGGACACACTCCAACAACGGGATGGGACTACTACGCCGTGAATCTCACGAATGTATGGCAAAGCTACGTTCACAGCAACGGCACAATAAAGGTGAAAATTGTTGACCAAGGCGTGGACAGCAACCAAACATCTGTTGACATAGATTTTCTGGGAGTAAAAGCGAAAATTGACGGAACTCAATTCACCTTCGAAAACAACGGAGGTTTCACCATTCATTTGGTTTCATTATGGGTAAACAACTCAACAGACCACCAACGCTACGACATAAACATCTTCGTAAATTCCGCAGAGACCAAAAATTACCTTCGTACCGATATTTCTCTGCCAACAGACGGTTACACCGTAAAAGTTGTAACAGAACGAGGAAACACGGCAGTCTATTCTGGAAACTGATTTATTTCGCTACACAAGCCTTCAAGGCTTCTATTGCAGCATCCTGATCTTTGGCTTCAACCAAATCTATTTTGTAAAGTGCTGCCAATCTCTTGCCGTTTTCGCTCATTTTCGGAATCGCAACAAGACAAGCCTTATCAGGAGTCGCATCGAAAATCTTAGCGAACATAGCTATCACTGACTGCTCAGAAACAACACCTTCCGTGGAAGTTGCAAGATCAATTGCGGTTGTGTTTCGTTTCTTTCCAGCAGATACAGCGGTTAGGTCAAACATGTGACTGGCTCCAGATTTTCCATTCAGGAAACCGGGACTCTCTACTTCGAATCCAAGATTGTCCAAAAATTCCATTATCGGCGCAATCAGAATCCAGCCTATCGTTGCCTCTTTTTTAGCGTCTGGAGTTAAAGTGTAGGAGTAGACGTCTTTGTAAATTGCTCCATCAAAAGTGAAGTTTTCGTGACATTCGCGGCAAAAGTGGGCTGGAACTGGAATATCAAAGCTTTTGTTGCATTGGTTGCAGGTGCACCATACTCCTGCTTTGTGGTAGTCCAAATCTGGGTTGGTTAATTCCTTGTGGCATCTGGGACAAACTAGTTTACCTTCTTCCTGAAAGTGGTCTTCGGTGTCTATGTATCCGCATTTGATGTGCTCAATCAAGGCACTTTTTTTGACGTCGAAAGATTTACAGTGGGGGCAAGTATAGTGGATGGAAACGTTTGCTGAACTGCAAGATGGACAATAGACGATTTTGTCATAAAGTTTTCTCTCCAGAACACCGCCTTCAAACAGTTTCTGCAAAAATTCTTCCGTGTTGGAGGGATCCCCAACAACGTCGTCTACAATCGGATACGTAAAACCGCGCTTTGGGTCGCAAGTTGGGTTTAATGTGCCAAGCTCGTCGCTCACAAACTTGCTGATGAGAAGCTGCACCTTATGGTCTTTATACAGCTTAAGCAGTTCCTTTTTTGAAACTTTTGGCATTTATTGTCTCCTTTTTGATCTGTGGTGTAGGAGGGGTCTTAACCGCTTCTAGGATTCATGCTATGCTTAGATGCCATTTAAAATTTTATGGAGCAATAATATGTATACTCCATACTAATCTTTTCATTACATATCATCAACAACATAGTCACATGTCAAAATAATTCACATGAATGGATATAAGTTTGAATTTCCCGAAAAAACGAGTGAAAAAGGGACAACAGCTCTTCTTTTTCACTTCACAAATAAGAACAGATTCACATTACAGCCAAATTGCAGGAAGTGGGAACGGGTCAAAATTAAATAAGAAGATTATTGCCCTAAGTAATATAAGTAAAACACGCCAAGTGGAAGAGAAATACTACAACCGAGGAAACAAATAATATGACAACTAAAGGACGAACGAACCGCTTAACTTTCAGGTGGACAGCCCCGAAAGGACTGTTAACAATAGTCTTGTTTCTTGGTCTAGCGCTTATTTCCGAGTTATTCACAGTCTTATTTTTTACGTATGCAGGACTAACCGAAGCTTTTGCACTCAAGTTTTTCGGCATCACTATCAGCCCTCTCTTTCATCTTCTTCCCCTAAGCGTGATGCTGGTCCTAGTTACAAGCTGGACTTATCTTACTAAATACATAGCCATGGGACAGCGCAGGATATCTTCAACTAAGGTCTCCAAAATCCGAAGGCGTCCAAGAAGGAGGAAAGCACGTTTAAACTTTCTGCGAAGAGTCATTGGAGCTGTTGAAAACATTTTCAAGAAAATTGGCAACGTTTTTCTTCGTTCTCGCGGCGTTTCATACGTTCAGCGGCGGATTTCTTTTGGCAGAGTTACTCTTGAAAGCACTGTGACTGTTTTGACGGTTTTTCTGTTGTCAATTATTTTGTTGTCTGTTTTGGTGTACCCAAAGCTTTTCACCGATTTTGCGGTTGGACTTTACAGCGGAAATTCGGCTTTCCACGGGTTTGTGTTGAAGACATTCGAGATATTGCAAGGTATAGGAAGAGTTTTTGCTCCAATAGCTGACGGTTTACGTGCCATAGCTCCCGGGTTCAGAAACGCCTTTGAAGGTCTCGTATCATCCAGGTCGCAGTCCTTAACCGAGGGAGACCTATTGTGGAGATATGTTTTCTGTCAGAATGCGGCTGCGTGGATTTCAGCCCTCGCTGCGTTGGCCTATGGAAAATATATATCGAACGCGTACCGTAGCAGAAAGAGATAAACCTCTCAATCCCCCTTTCTTTTTTCTCTCAACCAGAACACCATGCACCATTTACAATCGCAAACAAGAAAAAACCAGCAAGCAGTCCTAATTGACAAGTTTTTATCATGCATTCATGCAAAAGGGATAAAAACCCATATGCTTCTTAAGAATGGTTATGCCAAACCCACTCTTCTCAGTAATAACAACAGGAAGAGGAGAAAAAAACACCGAAGCTATCGAAGAGACTTTCAACAACTGGGAGATAGCGAAAAAGGTTTTTGAAGAAAAAAGGGGAAAAAACAAGGCAATCGAATTCTTAGTTGTTGATGCAGGAGAAAACGCGGAGTTTCCAAAAATTTGTGACTCCACAGTAGTTTCTCCAAAAGAATATGAAGAGTATAGAAAGAAACTTTGGAAATCTGGAATAGTCAAGTATTCATGGTGGGACACTCCAGCAATAGGCAGAAATTTAGGATTCCAACATGCCAAAGGAAAGATAATCGTTTTTCAGGACATTGACTCCCTCTTCTCTACGGGAACCCATATTGACAACACTTACTTGTTTTCTGAATTGGACAAATACGAAAACTATTTCGAAGTGATGTATTCTGCCTTCAAAAGGAAAGACATCGTTGCCACAGTTCCGTCTTTGCGACCAAGAGACAGCCTTAAGCTGGGAAGAAGATTTGGAATCATGGGAGCAAACCTGATTACACGTCTTTCCCTGAAATTTCCAACTGTTAGAATATGTGGAATCCCAGTGATTGGAGCCAGCGTTCCCGGATGCAGCATGGCTCTGTTGCATAGCGTTGCCTGCAAGATGTCTAAGAACGGATGTGGACCCTACGACCCGGAGCTTGGAATATCTGAAGACCAAAAAATTTCTAGGTTAATGTCGAAGTTTGGAAGAATTTCTTATGAGCGAGGGGCTGGAGTTTTCACAAGAACCAGAAACAGAGTGAGCGAAGGTTACGATATTGCGAAGTCTCTAGGGTACGCAATAAAGGGAGCAACCTATTACATGTTCCCCGATCTTTTCAAATATCGCAAACATTCCCTAACAATTTAAAGCAGTCCACGTAGATGCGATTTTCTAAATGAAAAATAGAATTATGTAATTCAGAGCAGGTTCTTGTTGCAAACTTCAGTTTTCCAAGGCTGCGGCTCAATTTTTAAGTTTTTACTATTTTTCCAGTTCAGAAATCCAGTCATCTAGCTTTTTTCTTGCCTCTTCGTCACCAATTTGTACGAGAGGGTGTTTCATAAGATAGGCGGAAGCGTAAGTTAAGTTGCCGCTGATTCCTTTGTCTAATGCCAGTTGTGCGCATCTTATTGCGTCTACTGCTATTCCTCCAGAATTGGCTTTGTCATCTACATCTAATCTGATTTCCATGTTGAATGGAATATTCGCGAACATTCTTCCCTCTATTCGGATGAAAGCCAGCTTGGTGTTTCCCAAGAAGGGGATGAAATCGCTGGGTCCAATGTAAATATCTTTGTCATTCAACCATTGACTCTTCGGCAATAGACTTCTCACGGCTTCTGTTTTCGAGATTTTTTTGCTCTCCAACCGCTCCCGTTCAAGCATGTTTGCGAAGTCTGTGTTACCGCCGACGTTGATTTGATAGGTTCGATCTATCACTGCCCCCCGGTCTACGCACAGTTTGGCGAGAGTCCTGTGGGTTATTGTTGCTCCGATTACACCTTTGACGTCATCACCAACAACTGGAAGTTCATTGTCCTCAAATTTTTTCAGCCACATTTTGTTTGATGCGATAAAGACGGGGATACAATTGATGAAGGCGCAGCCTGTTTTTAGGGCGATGTTTGCCCAAAATTCTGTGGCTTTCTGGCTTCCTACAGGCAGATAGTTAATCAATATTTTTGTTTTTGTGGTTTCTATCTCTTCTACTGCTTCTTTTTCTAGTTCTTTTGCTGATTTTGTTTGTTTGATTGGGTTTATCATGCTTGCAACGTAGATTCCTACGCCGTCAAGGATTGGGCTCTCTTTCACTTTTCTGTTGGTGCAATTGGAGACGCTGTCAACCCAATTAACGTAGTTTGGGTCTTCGAAAATGGATTCGTTCAGGGGCTTGTTTACTTTGTTTTCACCTACGTCGAAGGCGGAAACAAACTCTAAATCGTCTATGCCATAAACACCAATCTTTTTGTGCATGAGCCCTAACTTTTGAGCTTTGTTTCGCTTGTAGTATTCTATTCCTTGGGCGAGACCAGCAAAGCAGTTGCCTACACCAACTACCCCAACTCGTATTTTTCCCATGGCATCACATTCTTTTTGTACTCTCTGCAATTTGAAAGGTTTAATTTATAGCTTTATTGTGCTTTCGGTATCAATATCCTTTGCATCCAGTAAGCTATAGGTTGTTCTTTATTTGTTTCGGTCAAAAAAACAAGCATAAAGAGTAGAGACTCTTCGTATTGTTCGTGCATTCAACGCAAAGCTAAGGTTTTTTGTTGGTTTAGGGTTTTTCGTCTGTTTTCCAGAGGCGTTTTTCGTAGGCTGATTTTGGGCGAAATTTTCCGCGGTATTTTCGGATGGAAGATTTTTTGCGGGAGATGTTTTCGAGTCTAGCTTGGGCAATTGCTATGCGAGTTAATGATGGTTTTTTGGTTTTTCGTGGTTTGTATTCTGGAAGGGAGACTGGGGGAGAGGTTTTCTTGCGTTTGTGTTGGTTGTCGGATGGTAAAACTTCGGGGCGGGTGAAGATCACGGTTTTTTCGTCCAAGTTTACTTCTTTTACGTTCCAGCCTATGCTTAGCCATGCTTTTGTTTGAGGTGTGTTTTTGGTGTTTGTCCACCATTCGGAGTTTTTTTGGGCGGGTGCTGGAAGGTCGTTGCCTATTATTCCTTCTATTCTTGAGAATGGAAGTTTGACCCATCTGGTCCATTTGGCTTTTCGTGACAGATACAATGTGAGTGGAGTGTATTTGCCCTTGAACAATTTTTTGGGTGAGACGTATCTTCTGGCGCAGTTTAGGCAGATGAGGTATTTGCCCTCAACCAAGTCTTCGGTTATGCAGCTTTTGCAGAATACTTGTTTGCAGCGTGGACAGCGAGTGAGCTGTGAAGGAGGCACTGATCGTTTGCATAGACTACATTTGTCCTCTGAATCTGGAGGGCGAGGCCCCCCTATCGGATAAATAACATCTCGCACCGAACTCAACGCCTAACTAGCTGATAATAAAGAGGGAGTTAACAAGAGATAAACATAACCATTATCGAGTTGAACTTTTTCGAATTAAATTTGATCGGGATTTTGTTTTTCTCTTTTGAGGTGAGAAGCGGATGCGATTAAATAAGATCTTCACATTTGAAGTAAACCAATTTTTTTGGTTGTAAATTTTAACCTAACCACCTCTGATTATTTTGCGCGCTACGAGGAATCTGCCATTAGTTGAGGACCGTGGTATTGTCCTCTAATCAATGTATGGTGTAGGTTTTTCTTGGTATTCGGGTCTCCACAGCAGAAGCCAATTATCTGGATCGGGGTACCCTTTGACCATTGTAACTTCAGTGCATCCAGCGTCTTTGGCGTCAGTGTAATTCTCTAGCAAACTTTGTAAGAGCTGCTCGCTCCAGTTGCATAAGATGGCTGCTTCATCGTTGTTTTCGTTTCTCGCTAAGAGACGTAGGAAATAGTCTCCTATTTGGAGTTGTTTGACTGGGCAAGTCTCATCTGTTTTTTCTATAATCTGAATTGTGTGAACTTTAAAATGGCTTCCTTTGTCCCTGATGGTTAAGTGTATGCCTTTTCCTACATAGGTGTTCATGAATTTTTTCATGAGATTTTTTTTCAAGGAGGCACACCTCTTGGTCGGATTGAGTTAACTTGTTCTATGAGGATATAAGGAATATTCTTGTAATGGATATATGTACGGAATCGGAAGAAATAATACTTATTTTAAATAAGTATCTTGAGTCTTGAGACATAATACTTATATCTAAGTTCTACATATATACATGTCGAAAAACAGGGATGATAAAATGCCGAGACAAAGATTTGCAAGCAACATGGAAAAGATTGAGTCGTTCGCACGGGCCGCTAGACCGTCGGTTTTGGCGGTGGGTATCGGTGGAGCTGGTTGTAACATTATATCTTGGGTAAAGGAGCGGGGTGTAGCTGGAGGAAGACTTGTTTCAATGAATACGGATGCGAATCATCTTACTATTAGCAAGGCTGATAGTATGATTTTGATAGGTGAAAAAGTGTGCAAGGGAGTTGGGTGTGGGGGATATCCGAAACTTGGGGAAGATGCAGTGAACGAAAGCATGGGCGAAATTATGGAGGAAATCGATGAGGCAAACATAATATTTCTTTTAGCGGGTTTAGGAGGAGGCACTGGAACTGGTGGTATCATGGCGCTAGCAGAGAATCTCCGGACGCAAATCACTGCAAAAAGGTCTCCACACCTGATTATTGGCGTAGTCACTCTCCCCTTCGAGATTGAAACCGCAAGAATGGAGGTAGCGAAGAAGGGGATTCAACGACTAAAATCAGCATGTGACACCGTTGTTGTAATCGATAACAATAGACTCATCAAACTCTACGGAAACCTGCCTATGACAGAAGCTTTGGGAGTCGCCAACACAACCGTAGGAAAATTCGTTAAAGGGATAACTGAAACAATCACCACTGCAAGCCTAATCAACTTGGACTATGCGGATATGCGCAGTGTCATGGCAGGCGCTGGAATTGCTTCTATAGGAATTGGAGAAGGAAAAGGAGAAAGCAAAGTTGAACAAGCCGCAGAGAGAGCCCTGAATGGTCGTCTCTTAGACATAGAAGACGTGACCAAAGCCAAGGGAATGCTGATACACGTTTCAGGCGGAGAAGACATGACACTCGAAGAGGTCCATCATGCGGGCGAATTCATGAAGCGTTCGATTCCACCGAAAGCAAAAATAATCTGGGGCGCAAGAGTGAACAGGGAACAAGAGGGAACTGCTAGAGTTATGGCAGTCCTCACTGGCGTAGAAAGTGCATTCCTCCAAAAACGAACAAAACATTTGGGACCAGTCAAAATTCCATTCTTATAATTTTGCAAGTAGGCGCTCGAAAACATGCCGTAAGAGGCACAATTTCCTAGACAATCCGCCACTTATGGCGGGATTTTTTTGTACAAACACTTGCACAACAATAATTCTTTTTCATCTTTTTTCTCTACGGAAGCCTTTGGGGTCTGAGAGTTTTCACAATCATCACTAGAAACAGCGTTTCTTTTTTGTGGTTAACCGAGTGAAAACCAAAAAAAGCTGATTTTAAACATGAACTTTTAATAGTCTCCAAATATGTTTGTGGTTTTTATGGCGGCTTAATTTCAGGGTGTTTGTGTTAGATTATGAGAATGTGGATGGTAAATCCGAGAGTTATGTGTAGGCAGCATTTGTTGGGGGAACATGTAGAAATTCATATGTACGTTGGAGCCATCAATAAGGGGCAATCGGTGAAGGGGTATTTGCAGAAGGGTCTTCTTGAGGTTCATAACCTGTATGATCGTCATGAAGAGATTGTTGAGGAGATGAAACGAAGAGGCTACAGGCATTGCTCGGATTTGGATGAGCAATGGAAGGTTGTGGATAAATCTGGTTCCATAGATAGGGAAAAGAGTTTTAATGAGCTTGTTGAGCGCTGTTCAAGATGCAAGTGCAGATATTCTGAAGGTGTGACCAGTTTTTAACAAGCACAAGATATGTTCAAATTAGTGTGAATGGTTGACTATTCCGTAGTCTCCGCTGATTGAGTCCTGAAATATTGGTAAGTGTGGCGGATAGAAGGTGAAAACAATGAATGCTACACCCAAAATAAGCAGTGCAACTAGAGCAAGTTTTTCTAGCTTATCTGACAGCTGCTTGTGGATCAAAAGCCTGTAGCTTAGAAGTTGAGCGATTACTACGGCTACAAAGAAGCTTGAAATATCTATTACGAAGATGCTTTCGCCAGTAATGCTGGTGTAAGAATAGAAGATAACGGGGATAATGACAATTATTGCATAGGCGACAACAGCTTTTGCCAGAAAGAAGTTGTTTGTCTCCTTTTTGATTTGTCGATATTCAATGATTGCGTATAGTAATGCTGGCCAGAAACCTAGCTTCAGATGTTCCCACACGCTCTCGTTTACGGCTGAGAATACGCCGACGATTGGCTGGTAACCAGACCATTCGAAAGTGAAGTGAAGCAGACCTCCAAGAAGGGAAATGAAAAGCATTCCAAACAGTTCATAGAACAAAACGCTCTTCTTTTCCAAGCTAACCATTAGAGCCACCAAACAACTGAAAAACCAAAAATGAATGTGAGATATAAACTTCCCTAAAGTTTGTTCTGTCGAAAACAGGAAAAAAACTGTTTTCAACAATCTGCTGTTATTAGTCCTCAAATATGAATGATGGTGCGGGGAGTGGGATTCGCACCTAATTTGCTAGTGAAATGTTCATTCTTTGTTTTTTGATTTTGGTGTGCCTATCCATCTGGGTGTGCTATTCTTGTATTTTTGGTAGTCGTCTCCGTACTTGTAGAGGCAATAACGTTCTTCAGCCGATAAATTGGCGTTGAGCAAAATCACCAGCGCCACGGTTAGGAGAAGGTACAACCAAGAAGAGCAAGCTATTCCTAATCCGGTTTGCATTAGAATCATACCAACGTACGCGGGGTTTCTTGTAAAACGATAAAGCCCCTTAGTTATGACCTTGTCCTTAGGACTGGTAGCGAAATTCAGAATTGCAACAATGGTAAAAACTATTCCAAACAGGTAGATAATTAGACCGCTGTATAACCATATTGTGCCAAGTTGTAGAGGCAAGAAAACGGCATAAACCCAAGAAACGACCATAGGCAAGAAAACAGCATATGTGAGTCTGTTCTCCGTTTTAGTTAACTGAAAATCGCCTGCTTCCCCTGATTCCCTAGCAGCTGTCACTCTCATATCAGAGAAGGAGAGAATCAATATAGGAATGACAAGAATCCAAGCATTCCATAAACCCAACTCAAACGCGGGAATAAGCGACACAATTTTCCCTCTTTAGAATTTTATTATCACATCATCTAACATTTTTAGTATAAATCATTTTAGGGTTAATTGAACGTGCGTGAATCAAATGGTGCGGGGGGTGGGATTCGAACCCACGAACCCCTACGGGACAGGCTCCTGAAGCCTGCGCCTTTGACCTGGCTCGGCGACCCCCGCCCCTTTGTTTTCAAGGCAATATTCTTCCTTAAGTGTTTTTTCGCTACCCTTCTCCCATAAACATCTGGGTTTAAAAGCTTCAACAAACACCAAATTACACGAAAGGCAAGGTAGGCGTGAGAATTATGGATTGGCTAGAGATAATACAAGAATGTTCAACAAAAATGAGAAAAGAAGTTCTCCCCTTTTACGGCTCCCCAGAAGCAGCCATCACCTTTGGCGTGGGAGCAGGCGGCGACACGATGAAAAAAATCGATTTAGCCGCCGAAAAAGCGTTGGTAGACTGTTTGAATAAGCATGAAATCTCTTGTACGCTTGTCAGCGAAGAGTCTGGAACAAAAAAAATCGGGTCTCAACCCTCCGAATATTATGTTACAACAGACCCTGTGGACGGCACAACCAACGCCACCAGAGGACTACCCTTCAGTGCAAACGTCATAGCAGTCTCAAAAGGACCCCACCTCAAAGACGTGGAAACAGCCCTCGTATCCGACCTTTACCACAACATAACCTATACTGCACAGAAAAACAAAGGCGCCTACAAAAACGGAGAAAAAATCAAACCTTCAGAAACAACCTCCCTAGAAAAAGCAGTCATCGGAATCGACTACAACACCTTCAAATTCAAAGAACTCGTAACCAAACTCGAAGACCTCTTTAAATGGGGAAAACATTTCCGCCATTTCGGAGCCAACGCCCTAGAAATCTGCTACGTTGCAGACGGCTCCACAGACGCCTTCATTGACATCCGCGGAAAACTGCGAGTAACAGACCTAGTAGCCTCCTACGTCATACTCCGCGAAGCAGGAGGAATCATGCTCACACCCGAAGGAAACGAACTCAACGCTCCCTTAACCCCTACACAACGATTATCCTTCATCGCAGCCTCAAACAAAACAATCTACCAAGCAATCAAAAACTCTCTAACCTCAACATAGAACATGAACCTTGCAACATTCCAGTTTTTAACAGAGGAAAACGTATTTAATTTTAGGAGAACAGCAGCGCCTTGACCCAGATAGAGCCTGTGCAGCCATACCCAGCCCTACTCCTGCAAGAAAACTCTGACAGAGTCCTAGTTGTCTCTGACCTCCACATAGGATGGGAAAGACTGCTAAGCCAAAGAGGAGTCCACGTTCCATCTCAAACCCCAAAAATCTTGAACATGCTACTCCAACTCGTCAAAGAGTGCAAACCCACACAACTGATACTTTTGGGAGACGTAAAAGATGCCATAGCAAAAGTAGAAATGGAAGAGTGGCGGGACATCCCAGAGTTTTTCGAAACCATACAAAAAGAAGTTGCAGACATTCAAGTTGTTATAGGAAACCACGACGGAAACCTAGAACCCCTCCTTCCTGAAACCGTAAAGATTCACCCATCAACAGGCACAGTTTTCGGAGATGTCGGACTCTTCCACGGACACGCATGGCCAGCACCAGAACTCCTAGGATGCAAAAGCCTTGTCACAGGACACGTCCATCCTACAGTAGCCATCCGCGACCCCATGGGCTTCAGAATGACACGACAAGTTTGGGTTAAAGCACCATGCGACGGAGAACAATTAACAAAAACTCTCCTCAAACACTTAGGCACCAAAAACAACAACCAGCCTGAAGTAAAACTGAAAGTTTCGCAACTTTTCATAATGCCTTCCTTCAACCAGTTCCTTGGAGGAAGACCAATCAACGAAAAAAGAAAAGCCGGAAAAAAGAAGACCGGCGCGTATATAGGTCCAATATTACGTTCCGGCTGCGTAAACATGGATGATGCAGAAGTATATCTTCTGGACGGAACCTTTCTAGGAACAGTACATCAGCTGAAGGCCCTGAGTTAACCACCAAGAGAAAAAAAGCATTCGGTAAAATACTAGTTCAGAAAAGTTTTAATGAATTTCTTGTCGTACTTGATATTGAAGGTGAAAAAGGATGTCAGAAGATGACATGCCAGAATGGTTCAAAAAAAGAAGAAAACGCAACCCATTTTTCAGCAACTGGTTCTTCGGCGACATTGAAGAGATGATGAGGGAAATGGAAGAGATGATGGAAAAGGAATTCAGAGAATTCAAAACCCGCATCCCAAAAGATTTAAAACGTGAACGCAAACTCCCCGACGGCTCAACCATACCCGAATGGGGACCATTCGTCTACGGCTACAGCATGACCATTGGACCAGACGGAAAACCGAAAATCAGAGAGTTCGGCAACGTCAAGCCCTCAAGCAAACCAGAAGCCTTCGGATTCACAAGACCAAGCCTCGACGTAAAAGAAGAACGAGAACCATTGGTGGACATCATCAACGCAAACGGCGAAATAAAAGTCATAGTAGAACTGCCAGGAGTTGAAAAAAGCGACATCAAACTGCAGGGAACAGAAGACAAGTTAACCATATCAGTTGACACCCCAGAACGGAGATACTACAAAGAAATTGAAACACCAACCAAAATTGAACCCAAAAAAGCTAAAACATCCTACAAAAACGGAGTTTTAGAGGTTACATTACCCAAAATCAAAGACGGAAAAAAGCCTAGTGGAGAACCGATAAAAATCGAATAAACCAACAAAAACGCCTCTCTAACCATTTGTTGGAACGTGCAAGCTTCTCTCTAGAGTCTCATAGAACGCATAAGGATGAAGAAAACCGTGAAAACACCAAAAGAAATCAAGATACTCGAAAACATTTGCGAAGAAGCAAAGACCAAGGGAGAAGTTACAGACGAACAGTTAACCCAGCTCTCAGAAGCCCTTGGCTCAAGGTTCACTAAAGCATGGGAAGCCCTAAAAGAAGAGAGAGTTAAAAAATACGTTTTCAGCCCCAGCGGCAGGATCGTTTGGATAGTTGTAGGCAGAGAACGAGAATACCAAATTATGCCAGCCGCAGGTTTCTGTTCATGCGACGATTTCTACTTCCGCGTAATAGACAAAGAAGTACACCTGTGCTATCACCTCATCGCCCAGAAGTTAGCGGATGCTTTAGAAATGTTTGACAAGGTTGAAGAGCATGACGAAACCTACGACTTCCTCATGGAAGAATGGAAACAGGTTACACCTTGAATTGGGTTTGCTGAGGCTCCGCAAGGGCAATTTTAGAGGAAAACAATGAAAACTCCAAAAGCTACTACATTCGCTTATGGTTAGCTTCCATTTTATACCTTCAATAATTGGGCGTTAAAGCTAGTTAAATTGCAGTTGGTCGATGTCCGACTGACAAACCCAAAAAACTTAACATGTGCATAGATAATACATTTCTTGGGGAGCGAAACTTGTCGACTCCAGAAGAAATTGCGGTTCTGGTTGACTTAGGATTGACGTCGTGTCAAGCTCGAGTCTATTTGGCGCTTTGTCATTTTGGAGTATCAGATGCAAAAACAGTTTCGAAGTATTCCTCCGTACCGCGACAAGACATCTATCGAATAATGGCAGGTCTTCAAACATTGGGATTAGTTGAAAGGGGGATATCTCGACCAGTAACCTTCAAAGCATTACCGATAGACAAAGGAACTGCCATTTTGCTTAAACGAAGAGAGGAATTAACTAACAAACTGGAATCTAATGTAACAAACATTGTCGCGAAATTCAAAAGCAAAAAAAATCAAATGATACCTCTGAAAACTGAGTTTATTTTTATACCTCAAAGAGATGCGATTGTCGAAAAGATAAGAAACGCTATAGATAAAGCTAAAAAAAGCGTAGATCTGGTGCTTTCTTGGGAAAGATTCAAATTTGGACTATACGATTTTGCTGAGGTCCTAGAGAAAGCGAAGAATAGTAAAGTGAAATTTAGATTTATTCTAGAAAAGCCTGAAAAAGATGAAAAAACGCTAGCGATAGAACTATGTAGAAAAAATCCTTATTGTGAGATTAAGTTTCTGCCCAATTTCCCCAAAACTGTTATGGGAATATATGATGGAAAAGAAATTTTCGTTATCGTAAACCCAAAAGCAAGATTGCCTGATTCACCAGCTTTGTGGTCAAACAGCAGCAGTCTCATGAATGCAATGCAAGACTACTTTAACATCCTATGGATCACAAGCTTAGAAGAACCACATCTAAGCATTTACGAAGCGCAAGACCAAATTTGACGGCTATAAGAAAAGTTAATAGGTAACCAAACTAGCCAACTATTAAATATCGCACTCTCAAATACTAGATGAAGGAGTGTCTTTGATGAATCCGGAAGCCTACTTCGCCATAATACTCAATGTCCTAGTAGGTTTGATCTTCATAGCTTTGGTCCTAGGCTTTTTGTATTTAATCTATGGCAGAGAAGAAAAAACCGAAGAAACCTAAGTTTTCCTTAACAATTTTTTGCCGATTCAGGGAAGCAAAATGACTTTAGAGGAAATCGTTGAGCGAATTCTGTCATCCAATTCTAATCTTAAACGCAAAGAAGTTCTAGAAATGATTGAAAAGAAAAAGAGTGGAGCAGGCGATTTTTTAACGGATGAAACTGCGGCGCGACTTGTTGCTTCAGAGTTGGGGGTGGAAAGCCGAAAGAAACCTCTTCGTCTAGAAATCAAGATTCAGGACCTTGTTTCTGGACTGAATGACGTGACTGTTGATGGAAAGGTTGTTGCCGTTTATCCTCCAAAAACATTCAATCGGCGAGACTGGACTAAGGGAAAGCTTGCTAGCTTTCTTGTTTCGGATGAAAGTGGCGCTTTGAGGGTGGTTTTGTGGGACGACAAGGTAGAGTTGGTGGAGAGCGGGAAGATTCAGCGGGAACAAACTGTCAGGGTTTCGCATGGATACGTGCGTGTGGGGTGGGATGGAAACTTGGAATTGCATGTGGGAAAACGGGGAAGCGTAGACGTTCTGGCAACATCAGAAAAATAAACTGTTCTACTGCGAAGTTATTTCTCTTTTTCAACTTCTTTGATAACGTCTTCAATTATTTCTAGGCTGGCGTCTACTAGTTCTCTGGTTATAGTTAAGGGCGGAACCAATCTGAGGGTGGAAAAACCGCAAGTTATAGTTGCTACTCCTCTCCTCCAGCATCGGAGCATCACTTCCTTAGCTTGCTCCACTCCCGGCTTCTTAGTTTCTTTGTCTTCCACAAACTCAGCCCCAATCATCAAACCTTTCCCTCGAGCGTCCCCAACGATTTCACATTCTTCCTTCACGTCATCTAGCCACTTCATGATATAGCTGCCCTGTTTCTCAGCGTTCTCAAGGAGCCTCTCCTCTCTGATTACATCAATAACCTCAAGTGCCGCTGCACAAGCCAACGGGTTTCCACCGAAAGTGCTGGCGTGTGAACCGGACTCCCAGTCCATCAGTCGAGCTTTAGCCACGGTTGCGCTTATGGGCAGTCCTGAGGCTAGGGCTTTGGCTACGCAGATGATGTCAGGTTCGATCTTCCAATGATCAATGGCGAACCATTTGCCCGTTCTTCCAATGCCCGATTGAACCTCGTCGGCAATCAGAAGTAACCCGTATTTGTCAGCCAGTTTCTTAAGCCGCTGGAAGTATTCGGGTGGAGGGACTATATATCCGCCTTCGCCTTGTATGGGCTCAAAGACTATTCCTGCAACTTCTTCTGGGGGTACGTATTTTTGCAGAATCTGTTCGTCTATGAAGTCTATGCATCTGTAACCGCATTCTGGACATGAGAGGTTGAAGGGGCATCGGTAGCAGTAGGGGTAGGGCACATGGGTTATTCCCGGAACTAGGGGGAAGTAGTGTCTTCTCTGGATTGGTTTGCTGCCTGTAAGAGAGAGAGAACCTAATGTTCTTCCATGAAAGGCGCCGATGAAGGCTATGAATTGTTGTTTGCGAGTGTGCCATTTGGAGAGTTTGATTGCTGTCTCCACGGCTTCTGTTCCGCTGTTTCCAAAGTAGACTCTTTTCTGAAATTTGCCGGGTGTTATTTCAAGCAATTTTTCAGCTAAATCCACTGTTTGCTTATAGTAAAAGTCAGTGTTGGAGTAGTGAAGAAACTTGTTGCATTGATTCTTTATTGCCTTGACAACTTTAGGGTGGTTGTGACCAACGTTTAGGCATACCAGTCCAGAGTTGAAGTCAATGTATTCGTTTCCGTCGACATCTTTAACTATGCAATTATTCCCAGATTCCAGTACAAGCGGATAATAACGAGTGTACGAGGGAGAACTAACAGCTGAGTCTCTTTTAATGAGAGCTCTAGCCTTTGGACCAGGAGGACGAACAACCATCTTAGGATAGTCAGGCAAATGTCTCACCAGTAACATTCAATTAAATCACAGTATTTTTTATAGATATCTGAGACCCCTGCAACAATTTCTCGTAATAGTCTGAAAGAAGAGAAAATATCGTACAACGGTAGTTGTTAGATAATTGGAGGGTCTACTTAGTTTCTTGAGGTTGTTTGGTTGCGGCTTTGGTGACAGTTATTTCGATTGATGAAACGTTTGATTTTGATCCTTCAGTTCTAAACAGTTCTTCTGTGCTTATATCAATGTTTTTTATTTCCAAGTTTTTAACAAAGGCGCGGCGAAGCAACTCCACAGTGTCAACTGCCCTGCTGATTGCCCGTCCCCTCGCCTTAACAACCACCTGCTTTTCGCCCCTGTTAAAAAAAGTTATACAAGCAACAACATAGTTCATTATCGGTTTTTTGCCAATAAGGACAACGTTCTCTGCGTTGTTCGTCCAATTAGGTTTTGTTTCTTTCTTGACCAAGCTCAACACTCCATTAATCAACAACCAACATCGTTAAGGATTAAACTTTAGATTGCCCTATAGCCTCTTATACTTTTTCCACACAAACCAATTTTCACATCGCTTGCTCAAAAAAAGACAGCTCACAACGCATTCGACTTTCTGAACTGCAAACTGCAAAATTCTCTTCCTTAATCTGACGCTCAACATCAAAAAACAGGAAACTCTTGCAGAAATGCGCTTTTCCCCAAAAATATAAGAGAGGCTGTAACATGTAGTTCTTTTTCAAACAAGTACGTGAGATGCTGTTTGGAGGAAGTTTATTGGTCCTCAAAGAATTTAGATGGCACGGACGGGGCGGTCAAGGAGCATGGACAGCAAGCGAGTTGCTGGCACGGGCTGCAATCAACGAAGGAAAATACATACAATCCTTTCCAGAATTCGGTCCTGAAAGAATGGGCGCACCAGTAAAAGCTTACACGCGTATAAGCGACGAACCGATAAGGCTACATTGTGCAGTCTATAATCCAGACCTCGCGATAGTTATGGACCCAACCCTTTTAGCTACCGTTCCGGTCACAGAAGGATTAGACGAGAAAGGAATTCTCATAATAAATTCACCCAATGAACCAAAGAAGATGAAAAAAGAATTAAAAATGACAAAAGGAACACTTTGGACAATTCCCGCTACTGATATTGCTATGCGAATTCTCGGAAGATTAATCACTAATACAGCCATGCTGGGAGCTGTCGGCCGTGCAACAGGAGTAGTTAAGATGGAAAGCGTAGAAAAAGCCGTGAACGCTCGTTTTCCAGGTCCACTTGCAGAAAAAAACATGGGAGTTATAAAAGAAGCTTACAAGGAGGCAAAGTCTGAATGAGCCCACAAAAGAAAGGATGGAAAGAAATTCCCCTTGGTGGCGCATGCTGGATTTCTAGCACAGACTACAAAACCGGAGACTGGCGCTCTTACAGACCCATCTGGAACACAGAGAAATGCACCCGATGCATGTTCTGCCACATATACTGCCCAGAAGGCGCCATAAAACATGACCCAGAGACAAACAACATGATTTTTGATTATGACTTCTGTAAAGGCTGCGGAATATGCGCCAACGAATGCCCCGCAGAAGCCATAGAGATGGTCCTGGAAGGAAAGGAGTGAACTGAAGATGGCTAAAGTTGAACAAAAAATTGTGCCCCTGAACGGAGACAACGCAGTCGCCTACGCAGTTAAACAATGCGACGTGGATGTGGTGGCTGCCTACCCAATTACGCCACAAACCATAATTGTTGAAAAATTCAGCGAATACGTCGCAGACGGAGAAGTAGACACAGCCTTCGTTTGTGTAGAATCAGAACACACCGCAATGACGTGCTGCATAACAGCATCTGCAACAGGCGCTCGAACATTCACTGCCACAGCATCAGCTGGTTTGGCTTTAATGCATGAAATGTTGGGTGTTGCTTCTGGCTGCAGAACTCCTGTTGTTATGTCGGTTGTGAACAGGGCGTTGTCAGCTCCAATCAACATTCACTGTGACCACTCGGATGCCATGTGTGAGAGGGACATCGGATGGATACAGCTCTATGCAGAAAACAGCCAAGAAGCTTACGATTCGATAATTCAGGCATTCAGGATAGCTGAGAACTTGGATGTGATGCTTCCCACCATGGTTGGGTTGGACGGCTTCGTTTTAAGTCACACATTAGAGAACGTGAGCGTTCTTCCAGACGAAGCTGTCAAAAAGTTTGTGGGAACACGGCAAGTTCCAATGGTAATGAACCATGAAGGCAAGCTTGTTCCCTTCAAGCTTGATCCAGCAAACCCGTTGACTATTGGACCTCTAGACCTCCACGACTACTATTTTGAACATAAGAGACAGCAGGAAGAATCCATGCGAAAAGCTTTGGATGTTATCAAACAAGTTCACGACGAGTACGCGAAACAGAGTGGACGCAGCTACGGAAACGGTTTAGTTGAAGCATACAGGCTTGACGATGCTGAAATAGCGGCAGTGTGTATGGGCTCAACAGCGGGCACAGTGAAAACTGTTGTAGATGAACTGCGCGAAAACGGAATCAAAGCGGGACTACTTAGAATGAGGGCTTTCAGACCGTTACCAATAGAAGACATCGTCAACAACCTCTCAGGCAAGAAGGCTGTTGCGGTGATGGATAGAGCATGCAGTTTCGGCGGAAACGGAGGACCACTATTCCATGAAATCCGCCATGCAGTCTACGACTTGCCGGACAGACCAAAACTGGTAAACTACATTTACGGTCTTGGAGGAAGAGACACGCCGCCATACCTGCTTGACGGCATCTACAAGGAACTACAGAAGACAGCAGAAACAGGAGAAATCGAAAGGAAGGTTCAGTTTATTGGATTAAGGGAATAGGATGGGGTGAAAAGATTGTCAGAATGGAAATTTACAAGCAAAGAATTCGCTCAAACACCTGAAAAGTTCATGTCTGGCCACAGAGCCTGCGCGGGGTGCGGTCCAGCAATAGCCCTTCGCTTAGTAATGAAGGCGGCAAGAGGACCAATCATAGCCACCAACTCCACAGGCTGCATGGAGGTAGTCTCAACAATCTACCCATACACAGCCTGGAAGATACCGTGGATACACACCGCCTTCGAAACCGCAGCAGCCAACGCGGCTGGAATAGAGTCTGCACTGAAGATTCTGAGGAAGAAGGGACGCATAAAAGATGAACACGTGGACGTTGTTGCCTTTTCAGGAGATGGGGGAACCTTCGACATAGGTTTCCAGGGCTTGTCTGGCGCAGTTGAGAGAGGACATGACTTCCTCTATGTGCTCTACGACAATGAAGCCTACATGAACACAGGAATACAACGAAGCGGAGGCACACCACATGGAGCATGGACAACAACTTCGCCAGCAGGAAAAGTTATTCCAGGAAAAGCGGAATATAAAAAGCCCATCGCAGACATAATGGTCGCCCATAATATGCCGTACGTTGCCACAGCCAGCATATCACACTGGAAAGACCTAGTAGTAAAAGCCAGAAAAGGAATGGAAGTAAACGGACCAGCATTCCTGCACGCCTTTGCTCCATGCCCAAGAGGCTGGAGAAGCGAAACAGCAAAAACCGTCGAAATCGCTGGTCTGGCAGTCCAAACGTGTGTTTTCCCACTGTGGGAAGCGGAATACGGCGAATACAAGCTTTCAAGACCGAGCAAACTCATAGCAAAGTATCCGGAGAGGAAAATGCCGGTAGAGGTTTACTTGAAGACGCAAGGAAGATTCCGGCACCTTTTCAAGCCCGAAAACAAGCATGTTCTCGAAGACATCCAGAAAGAAGTTGACCGCCGCTGG
>CAZUDX010000008.1:0-85487 GCA_964618695.1 uncultured Candidatus Bathyarchaeia archaeon
TCTCTGTTTCGTTTTTGATTATGATTCCCGCTATGCTGCTTAGCCAGTCATGAACGGCAACCACATCAAATTTGTAGCCTTCCTTTTTGATTAGACTATTGATGAATTTTGTTGCGCTAAGGACATTGTAGATGAAAATGTTGTTGAAGAAGCGGATGTTTGCTCCCCACTTTTTCAGGTCATCGGTGACGAACATTGGAAATACGTTACTTGCATCAGCGATTAGGGGTCTGTGGACTTCTACGCCCTTTATTACTTCTCTTGTTTTCAGATTTCCGGGATTAAGGGTAAAAACTGTAACATCATGCCCTGCCTCAACGAACTCTCGGGTTATATATTCCGCGTATGTGCCTAAGCCTCCAACAAGCTTCGGCGGGTACTCCCAAACGAAAAAGCATATTCTCAACGGAAAACCTCTAACAAACAGTTTGACGCTTGAATCTAATATTGTTTTTCGGTTTTAGGTAAACCAAAGTTTCTTATTCTAATTGGACATTGTTGTGGTTGTTGATTTCAGAAGGAACCCGCTGATGTTAAGCACTGTCATGGTTATAGCAGTAGTTCTTGCTACAGCATTCTTATTTAATGAATTATTCAAGAAATTGAATCTACCCCCAGTTGTCGGTCAAATACTTGGAGGCTTAATACTTGGAATCCCGCTACTGAGAGCCTTTATTTTTCAAAGTTCACAAGCTACCGAGGTTGTTGACCTGTTAGCGGTTCTGGGCATCCTTTTCTTACTGCTTTTGGTTGGACTTGAAATAGGCATCGATACTATTAGGCAGAGTTCCAAAGAGGCAGTTTTAATTTCTTTCAGCGCAGCTATTGTGCCCTTACTTCTTGGCTTCCTGTTTCTTAAGCTGCTAGGGTATAGCGATATTGCGTCGCTTGTGTTTGGTGGCGCCTTATCAGTTACTGCAGAAGGCACTACAGTAAAGGTTTTGATGGATGCAAATGCACTCAACACAAAACTGGGCGCCATAACCGTTTCTGCAGGCGCAGTAGACGACATCTTTGAGGTTCTCTTCTTGAGCATGGTTACCGTTATTGGCTTTGGAGGAAGCGTTTTTCAGCTTGTTTATCTTCCAGTGGAGTTCCTGGTTTTTGCGGCTGTCACATTTGTTCTTTTCAGGGTAATTTCAAAGTTGCTACAGAGAGTTGAAAGAACAGGAACAGATGTGGAACTTTTTTCGCTGGTGATTATCTTTGTTTTGGTGGTAGCTTCTTTATCTGAGGCGCTTGAAATGGGCTACCTTTTAGGGGCGATAGCTGCGGGTTTTCTATTACAGGTTTCTATGAGGCGCCTAAAGAAGAAGGATGAAGAGGAAATAATTACCGCTACAAAACTTATCACTCTAGCTTTTGTTGTCCCGTTCTTCTTTGTGAATATCGGCTTAAACTTCAACTACGATTATCTGGCAGGAAATCTGCCTCTGCTTTTGGTCACTATTGCTATCGCCTTCCTTGGAAAAATCATAGGAACCTTAATCGTCAAACCCTTCTTGAAGCTAAGCCTTAAACAACTTTACCTTATTGGTTGGGGAATGAATTCACGGGGAGCAGTAGAACTTGTGATTGCTCTATTAGCACTGAACCATGGATTAATTACTCAGGAGGTCTTTTCCTCGCTTGTTGCAATGGCAATCATAACTACGCTCGTGTTCCCATTTGTTTTGCAGCATGAAATCAAAAATAACCCTGCAGCTTTGGAATGACCTCTTAGCAGATAATATCAACTCTACTGACGAATTCTTGATTACGTCTGTTCGCAAGCAAAAGCTAACGTTACTTTTTCACTACAAGGACGTCGCAGCTTGCTTTGGAAACCACCTGTTTTGAGACGCTGCCTAACAGAAAAGATGCGGCGCTGCCAAGCCCTCTGCTACCAACTACTATCAAATTGAAGTTCTCGTTTTTGGCGGTGTCAACCAATGCTCGCGAGGGGTTGGAACCAAGAATAGCTGATAAGCTAGAATCGATTTTTTCCTCATCCAAAAGTTGCTTTGCCTTCAGCTGAGTTTTGTTTGCTTCATCGCTGTGTCCTCGTTTGTAGACTGTTATGACTTTCACATGTCCTGAGAATTTTTTTGCAATACAAATGGCTTCCATAAGCGCCCACGTGGAATAATCTGAACCGTCAACTCCTACCAGAATTCTCATTTTCTCTTTCATCTATTTAACCCCGCGAATGCTTCCCATTTTTTACTTTAGAATTGTTACTATTCATTAAATCTTCACCAAGTTTTAATTTTTTCTATCTACCTTCGCATCCATAAGTCCCGGATTCCTTTTTATGCCTCTGGCGAGAACTGGTGGAAAGATGAGCGTAGTTACTATGCTCATTGCTACGAGAGCCGAAAAAATCTCTAGAGAAATCAAACCGTATTGCATTGCAATCAACGCGATGACTAACTCGGCTGCGCCTCTGGAGTTCATTGCCCATCCCGTGTAATAGAGCTGTTTCCAGCTAAGAGTGGAAACTGGTTTAATTATCAGAGTTCCGATAAGCTTTCCAAAGAATGCTATAAGTATCGTAGCTGCGATTATGGGCAAGTTAGATGATAAGGTGCTGAGATCAAAGACTAATCCAACGTTAACGAAGAAGAACGGAACAATAAAGCCCAAAGCAATGAGTTTGATTACATTAATCAACTCCCTCTTGTGTCGCTTGCTGATGTCTTTCAGAGAGATCTGTAGTAGAAAACCTCCAAAAATAGCACCAATCAAATAGCCCACATTCAAAGATTCAGAAAGAGCAGCGAGAACTAGGACAAATATCATCACTATAGAGAATAATGCCGTCTCCTCTCCGGGTTTTTTGTCTAAGTGCTGGAGGACTTTGGACATTATTTTGAGTGATATGTATGCAATTATGATAAAAATTATTATTTCTACAGGAATCATTGCTAAGTCAACTAAGCTTCCTCCCTTAGCAAAAATCACGACAACAGACAAGAACAGCACCTCGAATATGTCATCTATTGCACCAGCAGCAAGCATCACTGCACCTAATCTGGTGTTTAGGCTGTTCAAGTCCATGAGTACCTTAACTTTGGTTCCTTCTGAAGTAACCATCATTGCTCCTCCAAAAATCACCGCAGACAGAAAGCCATATTGGGGGAAAACGATGGTTATGAACAAAAAGCCTAGTGTGAATGGGACTAGTGCAGAGCTG
Organism: uncultured Candidatus Bathyarchaeia archaeon; assembly: GCA_964618695.1. GTDB lineage: Archaea > Thermoproteota > Bathyarchaeia > Bathyarchaeales > Bathyarchaeaceae > Bathyarchaeum. Next base: position 3,176 of record CAZUDX010000008.1, read on the forward strand.
AGGGATACAAGAATTGAGTCTCTTGAGGTTTCCTTTACTTTGTCAATTTCAATCTCCAATCCTGCCAGAAAAAGAAGAAGCAACACTCCAAGTGTAGCCAGAAAATCGATTATAACTAGAGCTGACCCTTCACCAAAAAGCAGTTCCTTTATTGCTGGAACTCCAAACAGCAACCCTGCAAGAATCTGACCAACAACCGATGGCAAACCGATTCTTTTGAAAATCTCTCCAAGTATAAATGCGGCGATCAGAATAATGGGCACAATTGCTAAGATTTCCATGCTGCCTACTCCCTCAGAAAAATCGGGCGAGTATTTGACTTGTCCAACTCAGTGGGGCATTTTCTACAACCTTTTCTAAGTGCAAAACAATCAAATCTTATTCACGCAACCAACAATATTCTCCATTTGCTCCCGCGGAACTGATGATTCTTTAGGATAAAATCTAGTTATAAACCCTCCATTTTTTCTCAAATAATGTCGCAGGTAATTGTTCACTCCCCAGATTCCCTTTTGTCTCTATTTGTGTTTAAAGTGGTCCTAAACCACCTCTGCCAAGCAATTTTTGACTGTGAATTAATCATCAGCTAATTATAGACAAATAATTATATTCAAAAGGAGCCCAATTTGGACTTTTTTGGAGTTAAAAGTTTACCTAGCCAACTTCCATTAGTTAGAATGCACGACAATTGAAAGTAAAAGATGTTTCGACTTTCAAGACATGCTGACTATGATGCAAAATTTGTAAAATATGTTATCATGATACATAAGCAAAATAAATTTTGAGTTGAAAAAAAGGAAGAAAGAATTCGAAATTATCGTTTTTTATCCAATAGGTATATAAGCAACGGCGCTGTTTTGAGGTGACTTATATCGGTGTATAACATGGACAGGTCTCAGACAGTTAGCGTAATTATTCCAGCTTATAACGAGGAATCGAGTATTGAGCGTACAATAGACAGCGTACTTCATCAAACTCGTAAACCTGAAGAAATAATAGTTGTCGATGATCACTCCACAGATGCAACTGGAAAACTAGCCGAAAAAATGGGCGTACGCGTTCTGAGACCTCCGACAAATACAGGATCTAAAGCCAAAGCACAAAACTATGCGCTTCCTCACGTGAAAACTGACTTGACCGTTGCCATTGACGCAGATACTGCTTTACATGAAAACGCTCTGGAAGAAATGATGAAAGTAATGAAGAAAGACGATGTGGCAGCAGCATGTGGTTTCGTCCTTCCAGGAAAAATAGATTCTGTTTGGGAACGCGGACGGTTCATCGAGTACATGTTCGCATTCACCTTCTACAAAGAAATCCAAGAATGGTACGGTAAACCGCTCATAAGCTCAGGGTGTTTCTCTATATACAGAACAGATTTGCTGAAAAAATATGGCGGTTGGCCAACAAGGACATTAGCTGAAGACATGGATTTAACTTGGACCTATTATTCAAAGGGAGAGAAAGTGAAATTCGTCGGTGAAGCCTTCTGCTATCCTTTGGAACCCCACAACTTAACTTTTCTTGGTAAACAGTTAAAAAGATGGTCTCACGGCTTCATCCAGAACGTAGTCCTTCACTGGAGAGAACTATTGAAAATACCTGTTTTAAGGGAGCAAGTTATGGTGGGATTGGCAGATGCTATAATCACTGGTATGTTGTACTTCATGTTTGTACCCTTGTTTTTAGTAATAAATCCTGTAATGTTATTCTACTTATTTGCTGCGGATTGGATCTTTATTGCTGTTCCAGTTCTGTGGAAAGGTTATAAACTGAAAATGTTAAGGAAGTCTCTGACAAGTCTGCCTTTCTACTTCATTTTACGCATTGTGAATAGCGTTTATTTCTTCAAGGCTTTGTTTTCAGAGCTAATCTTCAAAAAATCTTTCAAGACGTATGAGAAGGGACACTGATAATGGCAGCTGGAGTACCTGCAACAGGAATGGGAGGAATATTTTACCTCCTGCTTTCGGTTATAATATTTTTCTATGAATTAGTGAAAAGAATAGCGTCAACTCTGAGAAAGGGATTGAAGATTGAGGAAAAGCCTGCCTTATTGACTAAAGTTCCCACTTTGGCTTTTATTGTGTGCGGTGCGCTGTTAATTTATATGAATGTTACTGGTTTTCGCTTCGTAATCCCCGGCGCTCAAGAAACCCGCGTTTCAATAAGCAATCTTTGGATTTTGGGCGTATTCAGCGTAGGTTGCTTCATTTTCTTCATGATCTTATTCCACTTCAGAGCAAAACAAATTCAAGGCGAAAAGTGACCCACCCTCTGAACAACTATTCTCTTTTTGGTATATGATGTTCTCTTTACTGTTAATGTGCATGCGCATGGATACAAGTGGCAACAGTCAACGTTCTATTGATAGAATCAAGTTATATGTAATCGCAGGTATCCGTGTAACAGAATCTGTGGCAGTCACTCTGATTTCTATGTGGTACGCCTCTAACTATTTTTCCGTCCAGATCAATTCGGAAACCTTGATGACAAACTTCATCCTCTCTGAGTTTCACGACCTTTTTCTTTCCATCATTCAAATCGAGGATGACCATTTCAAGTTCTTCAGTTAACATTTTTCACTCAACTAAGCAAATGCTAATCTGAAGTTTAAAAAATTTTTACACTATGAATAAATATTCCAGATGAAGATTTGCGGTCAAAATTCAACCACCAACCGTCAACCCAAAAATTTCAGGTAATAAGCCTTAAATTTTCGCAATCATCCTGTAACCTAACCTTTGAGGAGACTAAAAATGGATACCCTGAACCAAATCTCCATCGAACTTCGCCAACTCGTAGACAAAGTCGTCAAAAAAAACCTAACCAAAGGAATCCTCTTTTCCGGAGGATTAGACACAAGCATCATTGCATATGTAGCATCAAAACATACGAAGCTCGAAGCATATACTGTCGCCTTCGAAAACTCGCCGGCACTAGACTTAAAGTACGCAAAGTTGATGGCGAATCTGCTAAAGATGAACCACACGATTCATACTTTTGGCGAGGAAGAAATGCATTCAGCCATACAAGATGTAATCAAGGTTCTGAAAGTCTTTGATCCCATGGATGTCCGAAACAGCGTAGCTGCCTACGTCGGTTTGAAAACCGCGAAAGAAGACGGAATCAAAGGCATGATGACCGGAGACGGCTTAGACGAACTCTTAGGCGGTTACAGCTGGCTCTTCAGTCTCAACGAAAAAGAACTGAAAACATACCTATCTAACATGTGGCAAGTGATGCAGTTCACTTCTATACCCATGGCGCAATCGCTCGGAATAGAAGCTAAAGCTCCATTTCTAGACCCAGAGTTCAAATCATTCGCTTTTGGCGCTGACCCGAAATTGATGATAAGAAGTGAACGAGGAAAAATCTGGGGAAAATGGATAATTCGCAAAGCCTACGAAGGTCTCTTGCCCGACGAAATTGTGTGGAGAATAAAAACTCCCCTAGAATTCGGTTCCGGAACCACCATTTTTCCGAAGGTTTTCAGCGAAAAAATTTCCGACAAATACTTCCAAGAGAAAACGAAAAAGTATCTGGAGACCGATCAGGTCACTATACGAGACAAAGAGCATCTGTATTACTACGAGATTTTCAGATCCCATTTTGGAGTACCCTCTGAAGTCTTCAAAGATACGGAAGGCAAACATTGTCCTTATTGCAATTCTAATGGCGGTAAAGAGAGAAGTAAATTTTGTAAAGTATGTGGAGCCTACCCCATTTAGTTCATTTTTTATACTGTGTTGCCAAAGAATGGCTAGGAGAACCGCTTCAAAACTAGAGGCAAGCATCCATGAAAAAGAAGCTGAAGGTAGCGGTCTTTAACACGCAGCCGCCACACCTTTACTTTGGAGGCGTTGAACGCCGAATAGTTGAGATAGCTAAACGATTGGTAAATGAAGTCGACACAAAGGTTTACAGCGGAACAAAGAAAAGCTTCAACAAAATTACTGAAATTGACGGAACAACCTTCATCCCCTGCTTCTCCACTGATGTGCTTTTTCCGCTAGACAACTGGGTTTTCAACAGGTCCCTCTCTAGAATTGCTGACGCCATTAGAGCCGACATTTATGAAGCTCACACTGTTAGTGGTTACGGATTCCTGAAGACTATAAAAAAGCAGAAGATCAAGAAGCCTTTCATACAGACTGTTCACGGCGTTTTAGCGGATGAGTATATTCAATCTTCTAAAACCGTGTCTCCGTCCCTCAGGATGAAACTCTCTAACTTTTTCATGCGGTATCTCGCAAGAATCGAGAAGGAAGCAGCCCGAAGGGCAACCTTGATAGTTACTGTCAGCAGGTACTCAGCCCAGAAAATAGTTCAACTGTATGACGTTGATGAAAAGAAAATAAGAATAGTTCCAAACGGTGTGGACATCCAAAGGTTTAAGCCTGTTGAAGATAGCGAGAAAGTCAAGGAAGGTATCTGCGGAAACAGCAAACATATCATAATCTTCGTAGGCAGACTGATCCCTCGAAAAGGTTTGCATTTTCTAATCAAAGCTGCCAAACACGTTACCCAAGAAAACAAGGATGTTATGTTTCTAGTGGTTGGAGACGGACCATTAAAGAATCATCTAATTTCGTATTCAAAAAAAGTTGGCGTATCAAACAACTTCACCTTCTTGGGAGATGTCGACGACAAGACACTTCCATCGCTGTATAACTGCTCCGACCTGCTTGTTTTGCCATCCGTCCAAGAAGGGCAGGGTATATCACTTTTGGAGGCTCAAGCCACAGCTAAACCAGTTGTTGCCTTCAACGTGAGCGCTGTCAATGAAGTTGTAATAGATAAAGAAACTGGGCTGCTCGTAAAACCAGACAGCCATGAACTAGCCAACGCGATTCTGCAACTCCTTTCGAACAGGTCACTGAGGGAAAAGATGGGGCGTTACGGTCGAGATTTCGTTCAAAAAAACTTTTCTTGGAATTTTCTTTCCCAAAAAATGCTTCAAGTCTATTCCGAAGCATCGGAAGCCTCGTTCTAGATAACACTTTTCCATAATCAGCTAAACTGCAACTAAAAAAGTTAGTTAAGTTTTAGCTTCTTCTCTTCTTAATGAACAGATAAACCACTAGGGCAATTATTGCAATGGTTACGATGACTATTGCTACGATGACATATTCTGTCGGTATCCCAGAGCCGTCGGTTGGTTCCTTTCCGTCAGTTGGCGGTTCCTGTTCAGGTATTGATTCTTCAGGCTCAACCACTTCTAGATGCAAATCCGTGCTGTGCAAGAGGTATGATGCACCTGAACACCAAGCATAGACAGTCCAGTTGCCAACGACATCAGCCGTATAAGTAAAGAAGAAGACTCCGTCTTTGAGGGCTGTAGTTTGTACGTTTTCCACGGTGCCGTTGGATTTAACGAAAGTCAAAGTTATGGGCGCATAAGAAATTCCAGGAGAAAGTTGCCCATGAACACCGATGGATTCACCTAGCAACACCTCATTCTTGTCCAGTCCCACAGGAATCTGACCATGTATCACTTGAGAATCGTCTAGACAGTAAACATTCCAATCTTGGTTTCCTATGTATACCCTTCCCTCGTAGATAGATGGGGAAGACCAGCTATTGGAACCAGTTTCAAAATAAGATAACCTGTCTCCGTTTTCGGCATTGAGCACATAGATAGAGCGTCTGTCAGTGGCAGCATAGATTTTTCCGTCTGCATAAGCTGGTGAAACGTAAATCTCGCCACCCAACCACGACTTCCATTCCACTTCCCCAGTCTTGGCTTCGAGGCAGGTTATGAAGAACTGATCGACAAGGAAGAGTTTGCCATTGTGATGGGTTATAGAACCAACTAAAAATCCTCCACCCCCCTCTTCTGTGCCCTTAGTGACGTTATACGTCCATTCGATGGTACCAGTTATCGCATTAATCCCATGATACTTGTCTTTGTTGGATGCTACAAAAACCATCCCATCTGCAACTGTTGGTGACACGTGCATGTCAGTGCCTCTCTCAGCCGACAAAATATACGGAATCTCAAGTTTCCAAATGCGACTACCATTATTGGCATCCAGCTTGTAGAGACCCGCTGAAGCGGGTTCCTGAGAAGTGATGTAAACTGCACTGTCGACAACAACTGGAGAGGAAGTGATGTGCCCTCCTGTCTTATAGGTCCAATTGACATCTCCAGAGTTGGCATCAAAACAGTATACATTGGTATCCAACGATCCAACATACACCTTGCCTCCTACCACAGCAGGGGAAGATGATAGTCTAGTATTAGCGTCAAAGTGGGCTGCGATATACCCGCCCGCCTCTTTCTGCCAGACAACATTACCGTTGCTGGCGTCTAGGCAGTAAACATTTCCGTCATCAGGTCCAATGTAGACTTTGCCGTCAACCACGGCTGGTGAAGATTTGATTCGAGCGCCAGTAGTAAAACTCCACACCAGTCTACCGCTCCTCGAGTCTATACAGTAAACGTTTTTGTCTTGTGAACCAACATATACTCTTCTGTCCACGATGCTTGGCGAGGAGACAACTCCTCCGCTTGTTGTAAATTTCCATCTGAGATTTAATTCCGCGGGACCTGACTGTCCAGTTGCAGTGTGTTCTGGGTCACGGCGCCACATAGGCCATGATTTGGATCCAATAGCCCAAACTTCGTCAGGTTTTATGTAAGTGTTCATTCTGTTTTCTTCAATGTAGCCAGGGATAAGGTATAGATTGCCGTAGGCGATGGCGGCGGACTCTCTTGGAGGGTAGGCTTCTATAGGCAGTTTCCACACGAGTTCTCCAGTAAAAGCGTCGATACAGGCAAACTCAGATTCACTGTACTCCATAGTGTAAGGGTCACTCGACACCCTCTGTCCTGTTGTAGCGTAAACTTTGCTGTCTCCAACCACTGGCCATCCTGGCCAGAAAAAGTAGCCTGGGCCCTCATATTTCCATACTAATTGTCCAGTGTTTACGTCCAAGGCGTATAGGTTGCCGTCCTTGTTGAATTCGTAGACTCTGTCGTAAGCTACGGCGCTGCCGCTGACCCAATATCCGAACTGGTCGCCTGGGTTGAACTCCCACATTATGTTGCCCGACTCGGCGTCGAAACAGTAGAACGTGTTGTCGTGTTCGCCAGCCTTGAATAACCTGCCCTTGTAATAGGAACCAGAAAAGCTCATTGCGGCTTTTGTTTCGGTATCCCAGAGGACATCGCCTGTTTTGGCGTCTAGTGCCATTTGGTGAGGTTCAAATGATCCTGGGAATACTTTTCCGTCACCATATTGTATGCCTGTTCCGGACGATGTGCTGCCGGGGACATAGGTTTCCCATTCCAAAGTTGGTGGTTCTGAGGGGTTAGAGAAGTTCCAAGCTTGAACCGTTGAATCGCCTTGGATGTAGAAGAGTTTTTCTTCGGGACTATAAACGCCTTCTGCCCAATAGGCGACTTTTGCAGAAAATTCGTCGCTTGTCCATAAGATGTCTCCTGTTTCTGTTTCAAGGCAGTGTTTTCCTATGATGAGGCGTGTTTCATCGATTTTGAATACTGCTGGCCACCGCTGAGTGTCAGGTAGTGTGGTGTTCCAAACAATGGCTCCTGTGTCCTTGTTGAGGGCGATAACATTAGTGGCTGTTGTGACGAAGACTTTGCCGTTGAAGGCTGCCACATAACTTTCTATACCTTCGATGGTCATCTTCCATAAGATGTCTGGTGCTTCTGGGGCTGGTCCAGCCGAGAAACGCGAAAAAGCAGAGTCCCCGTGAATTTGCGGCCACTCATACTGAAGTAAATCTCCGTAATCAGCTTCCGAGTTGATGGGTTCACTTGCATCAACGACGCTGCTCACAGACCCTGAGAACATTATAAAAGACGAGAAAATCAATAGTGAAACCAACACAACTGTAACCATGGCATTGCTAAGTTTTGATTTTCTCATTTTTTCACTTCTAACGGTTCACTTGTTGTAAGGATAAACCGCATTCTTTATGAAAGTCGTAAGCGACTTGTCCATAGCTGGTTTTCCTGTATACGATTTTTATTGTATATTCTGAATTAAAGGTTTCTAAACCAATACTAACATGGACGGAAATCCATCTAAGTGAAAAATCTGTCGTTTGCTCTGTTTTTCCATTTTTCCTTTCTCGATTATTGGCTATTTTCAATATATCTGACTCACGCGGATTGCAGGTTTTTGATGAATTTTCCAACGAGATTTGGTTGACGCATTACTGTCTGCAATGTTTTTTTAGGGTTCTTAATGTAGTTGATTATGGCTAACCTCTTGTATCTTCTCATTGCGTTCGAAGCTATCTCTTTCACTTCAATCGCCGTAAAATCTTCAGTTTCTATCAAGGGCAATCCCCAATTTTGTCTAACCTCAGCAAAATCTCGAGGAGCCAAACTCTTTCGGATATACCCATTCTTGTTGCATTCTTCGTATAGTCTAGTGCCGTATGATGGTGTAGCAAAAAGCAGGTGCATACCAACATCATATTTTCTCTTTAACATAAGGCCGAATTCGACTGTCTTTATCATGTTTTCTTTCTTTTCTCCTGGAAAACCGATGACGTAGAATGCTCCTGTTTTTAGTCCTATCTTTTTGCAGTTCTCAGCAAATTTGATTACGTCATTTAGGTTGAGGCTTTTGTCGATGATGTTTTTTAGGACGTTTTGGTCGCCAGATTCGATGCCGACGAAGACACTTTGACATCCTGACTTTTTCATTTTCTTCAGAAGGTTTAAATTCAAATAGTCTGCCCTTACGCCGTTCGGTGTTTCCCAACCAATTTTGATGTCTTTTTCAATGATTTTGTCGCATATGGCTTCAAATCGTTTTAGATCAAGAGTGAGGTTGTCATCCTCGAAGTATATCATCTTAACTCCATACTTGTTTACCACATGCTCTAAATGGTCAACAACATAATCTACAGAGTGCGCTCTAAACAGCTTTCCCATATGCAGATGAACGGAACAGAAGTTACAATTGAAGGGGCATCCTCTGCTGGTCACCATAGATAATGCTCGGTCCTGAAAGCTACGGTATTCTACCTTTTTAGGGCTAAGATAGTTTTCCATATTCACCAAATGGTAAGCAGGATACGGGAGTTCGTCCAAATTTTTGATGAATGGTCTAGGCGAATTCAGCATCACTTTCCCGTCTTTATGATGTGCAATTCCCTGAACCTCGCTTATCTTCTTAGATCCCTCAAAGAACTTGGCAATGTCAAGCATCGTGTATTCGCCCTCGCCAATCACTGCAATGTCGACATTTTTTGCCTCTTTCATGAATTCTGTTGGCACTACAGTTACGTGCGGGCCTCCTACAACGGTTAAAATGCTAGTATCAACTTCTTTGATAATGTCAGCAACTTTGATTGCGTTATCCACTTGGCATGTAAAGGGATTCGCTATACCTACAATGTCTGGCTTTCTTCTCCGTATCTCATTACTTATTCTATCATAAGGCATGCCAACCTCTGTTACATCCCCAATTTTTCGGAAAGGATAATCTGTTTGGAATGCATCCAAAATTTCCGCTTTGTATCCTGCTTTCTCTAATACGGCTGCGACATAGAGCAGACCCAGAGGAAGATTTCCAGATGGCAAATCTGAGCCGGGAAAGAACGTCTGTGGTGGATTTAGGAGAAGTATTTTCATCGTTTATGCACATAAGTAACCGTGGCATGTGAGATATAATCTTATCAGTTTTTGTTAGAATTACATGCTCCCAAGAAAAAATTGGCATCCGCAGCATCTAACCGCTAAAAGGTTGCCACAATTGTTTAATTTTCAGAATATATCATAAGACATTTTGTGCACGGGAAAGAAATATTCTGGCATCGCTCATAAAATGGAAAGGGTTAAATATAATTTTGGGGTTAGGAGTTTCTACTCCATTACAAACGATTAATGTTTATGGTGACAACCGTGGGAAATAGACCCCTTTTATATATGATGACGTGGAGATGCACGCGAGCCTGCAACTATAACTGTTTATACTGCAGCTTTGGTTCCAACCCTTACGCTGTAAATGAGATCGACACAAAAGGGGGAATGCAAATAGTTGACGATCTCTATGAGATGGGAGCAAAATGGTTCGGGCTGAGCGGTGGGGAACCGCTTCTAAGGAAAGATATTTTTGAAATTATTGCTCATGCCAAGAGCCTTGGTATGAATGTGAGCCTCATAACGAACGGCTATTATGTTAAGGGTGATATCCTCGACAACCTAATCAAAAACGAGGTTATGACCGCCGTAAGCATTGATGGAACAGAAGCAACAAACGACCTTACACGAGGAAAAGGCGCCTACGCCACAGCGATTAAAGCAATAGATAAACTGTCTAAAGCCGGAATTTTTGATTGTATTGTAACGACCCTAAACAGACTCAATTATAAAGATGTGGACCATATCGCCCAGTTGGGGCACGAGTACAATGCTACCCGCGTGGTTTATCACAATTATATTCCAGTTGGTAGAGCACAAGAACACCTAGAGTTAGCTCCTACTCCACAGCAGTATGAGTGGGTTTGGAACAGAGTCTACGACCTAATGCAAGAATACCGCGGTAAACTCAACATCAACGTTTACTGTCCCTTCTTTGCTCGAATCGCAAAAGAACGAGACATGCCTAACTTCGACTATTGGTTCAACAACGTTTTCCTTGGTCAATGCTTCATGGGCGGCAGATACATGGGGCTCCTCGAAAACGGGGACGTCAGACCCTGCGGCTTCAACGAAGGCTACAGACTGGGGAACATCCGGAACAAATCCATGAGAGAAATCTGGACCGAAATGCAAAACTTGGAATTACATCAAAAACTGAGAGACCGCAGGAACTTGAGGGGCAAATGTGGCGTGTGCGAGTACCGCGAAATCTGTGGCGGATGCCGAACCCGAGCAGAAATATATACTGGAGACCTCTTCGCGTCTGATCCAGCGTGTGCTTACGTGCCTAAACTTTTGCGTGAAAAATAGGACAACCGAACTTTTATTTTTGTTCTGTGAATTCCCACGCTATATTTGCTTTCCAGAGATCTCCAAGTTTGGTTAGTCTAATTTCTTTTTCGTCTATTGTGATTAGCCCTTTTTCTTTCAATCTTTTCAGTTGTTCAGGGTATACATCTTCAGGAAGCTTTCCAAACTTTTCTTTAAATTCCCGTTTATTTACGGGTAGGCGCAGGTAAAGTTTCGTCATTACTTTTCTCATCATTTCTTTTTCGGTAGATTCTTGGAGTTTGGCGATTGGAAGCCTTCCTTCGTTGACAGTTGCAATGTAGTCTTTCGCTGATTCTATGTTGGAGTATGAGAACCTTTGGAGGTAGCCCATAAAGCATCCTGCTCCGGTTGTTAAGATACCTGCCCAAGGCCATCCGTTTAAGCAGTTCTCTTTGGCGTGCCATTCTACCCTAGAGTAGCGGTCATGCCCAATCGGCTTGTAACCCGCCTGAGTGAACAGTTCGTACGCTGCAACATACATTTTCTTCTCCAGTTCCGGACCTCCCTGAGGGGGAACCTGTCCCGCTTTCAACTGTCTATCTAAGATGGTTCCGGGGTATACTTCAAGGCAGTAAGCATCAACTTCTGCATCCAACTCGATTGCTTTCTTAACTGTATCGATCCAGCTTTCCAGTGTTTGTCCTGGAATATTGTACATTATGTCTATGCAAACGCAGAGTCCCAGTTTTCGGGCGAGTTTGATTTCATCTGCTACATGTTCTGCGCTGTCTGGTAGGTTGAGCATCTTTCTCAGTTTGTTGTCAAAGGTTTGAGCTCCCATATCCACTTGGTAGACGCCGTATTCTGCTGCTGCAACCAGTTTGTCTTTGTCGAAGCTTCTGGAGGAGCCAGTGACCTTGATGAAGTATTCGTCAGTGGTGTTGAAGTTCTTTTCGCAGAATTTTATAAGACCGATCATTTGGTCTTTAGTTAGAAGACTTGGTGTTCCTCCACCCAAAACTATTTCGTCAAATTCGCTGGTCTGAACATATTTAGTCTCGGCGTACATCATCAGTTCTTTTCTCAGTGCTTCCAGATACGGTTCAATTAGGGTAGTGGAAAAAGGGTTGTTTGGGTAGTAACAGAAGGTGCATCTGGAGTCGCAGAAGGATATCCACGGCTGGAGTTCCATAACCTTGTTTGACGTGTTCTCGGTTGCTAAGAATTCCATGAATGCTTTGTAAGTTTCAGGAGCAATATCGGGATAGTCCCGGTATGTGTAAGGAGGCCAACTTTCTCTTGCGCTGTAAGTATTCTCTTTTTCTGTCTCCGGGATAGACCCTTTCATGTTGAATGTCCTCGGATTGTCTTGTAAATAGAATATTTGCGAATAATATAAAGTTGCGTTTTTCCTCTTTTGTTGCAAGACTGCGGTCGTTATTGATAATTTGTGAATTTCTTATGGTTAGATTGTGAGTGCGACATTTGTCAAGAAGGATTCAAAGAAATCTATTAAATAGGCGGAAGATAGTCAGCAGATTTTTCTGTTTTAGGCTAGAAGAGAAAGCTTAATCTTTGTTTATTTTTATTCTAAATTCTAATATACCATTCAATGGGATATTTTTATCATGAATTTGGGCAAGATCAGCGACCCTGAACTAAATAAGAGACGTCGGAAAAAGCTCATCCGATACTTAAGATGGGGTGTTAAAGCTGCTTTTCTGCTCCTTTTTACTGTGCCAATAGCCTACTTGGCTCAAGCTCAATATTTGTCAGTGGCTAGTTTCTTTCATGTGGAGCCAACTGGTCAAATAGCTGGATTCACTTCTATTCAAGAATTTTTTATGGTGCCAATCACTCAGTCACCATGTAGCACTTGGTTGAGTTATTATGGGAGCAAAGATCCAGGGTTTTGGCTTATGGATCCGTTTGGTGGGATGCAGACTCTGCTTACTGGTCAGGTTGGGCCTTCGCTTCTCATTCCTACTATCGCTGCGATTCTTTTTTTCGTCATTCTGATAGTGTTGTTGGGAAACGTTTTCTGTAGTTGGGCTTGTCCCATAGGCACAATAATTGATGGCTTCGACAAAGGCGTAGAGAAATTCTTTCCAAACCTTGAAGCAAAAAGGAACAAGAGGACTCAGCAGAGAAGAGAGAAGAAGAAAGCAGGAAAAGGTAAGAATCAGGGTTGTTCTTTATGTCCATTTCTTAAAGTGAATGGGGGTTTGGCAAAAGGAATTGTGGTTTCGTCGCTTGTTGGCTCTGCTATTTTCAAGTTTCCCATATTCTGTACTATCTGTCCCATAGGAATAGCGACTAGAGGCTTGTTCCATTTTAAAAGCATGATGACTATCACTGGAAAGTGGATGGTGTGGTGGCTTGAGCTGCTCTTTGTGCCAGTTGTGGCGACCCTTCTGAGCTTGAGAGAGAAGAGGTATTGGTGTAAGCGTCTTTGTCCTGTCGGAGCGGTTTTGGGGATGGTTGGTTCTTTAAATCCCTTCATCAAACCGAGGGTGAAGGACGAGAAATGTATTATGAAGGGCTGTCCTGAAGATTGCAAAGATAGTCGCTTAGACATTTGTCTTTTGTGCCGCCAAATGGACGATTATGCCTGTGAGAAAGTGTGCCCTGTAGATATTGATTTGACTGGTCACGGTTCGCTTGCTGAATGCACTAAATGTCTAGAATGTTACATTGTTTGCCCTTACGATGCAATCACCATCGATTCCGTTGGAAAACCAGACCTCCTTAAATCAGGAAAACGTTTTTTCAATCGAATCCGAAAGCGTTCTTAGAATCAGTTTAACAAACACATAGAGATTGTTCGTGGACCACATCTAGAAAAGCGTTATGCGGTTTTTCAGGAAAAAAACTGTTTTCAACATACTGCTGTTATTAGTCTTCAAATATGATTGTAGAAACGTTTAGAGAACAAATCTTTGTTTTGCTTGGGAAATCAGAAAAAAGCTAGTTTTCAGCAATGAAGTATTATTAGGTTACAAATAGAAATGGGTCATTGTTCTGGTGATTTTTTTGGTTGTGTTTGTTATATGTGTCTGAAGCCTTTTCTTAGGACGCTTAAGAGACCTTCTTTTCTGATTTTTTTCAGTATCCTCTTTGGTGACCTGTTAAACGTCATGTGGAATCGTCTCTGAATTTCAGACACCGACTCGTAATCGAATTCTTCAGTTTTGACGTAGGTCACAAAATCTTCTACGCGGTCGTAGAGTCCTTTCTCCATTATTTCTTCGTATAGGCTGCTGCCTGGAACTGCTACGTAGGTGTTGAATTGGCACCAGTCAGGATCCAATTTTCTTGCAAACTTGAAGGTGGCGTTCATGTCATCGACTGTTTCTCCGGGTAACCCCACCATGAATGAACAAGCTATCTGTATTCCTGCTTCCTTACAGAGCTTAAACGCATGAACTACCTGCTCCATGGTGATGTTCTTGTTGAGCATCTTCAGAATTGGGGCAGAACCTGATTCCACTCCAAACCATATAGTCTGGCATCCAGCGTTTTTCATCTCTTTCAGCAGTTCTCGGGAGACTTGGTCAACTCGAGTGTCACAAACCCAAGCAATATCCAACTTTTCTTTCCTAATCAGATTGCATAGTTCTACTGTTCGTTTTTTGTTAATCGTGAAATTGTCCCCAACAAAGTAGACTCCCTTTGAACCATAGTTTTCCATTAAGTGTTTGATCTCGTCGATGATTCTGGGGGAACTGAAGGCACGGCACGTTGATCCCCATAACTGCTTGGTCTCGCAGTATGCACAATTGTATGGGCAACCTCGGATCACGTTCATGGTGTCTACAGGGCTCGCGTCCAAGTATGGTATAATCCTGTCGTAGATGTGCATAGGCAGCAAATGCCTTGCTGGAAAAGGAATCTGATCCAGATCGCGTATAAATTCGGGAGGATTTTTCACTGTTTTTCCTTCGTGCTTGAAAGCGACACCGGGAATCTTGGCAATAGCTGACTTGTCTTCACCTTTGGTAATGTTGTTTGCCAGTTTCACAGTTGCCTGTTCGCCTTCTCCAGTGACCAAGTAGTCTATTTCTGGATGCTGTAACATGCTTTCTGGCTTGTATGAAGGATGCCATCCGCCGACTACAACCTTGCAAGAGGGAAGTACCTCTTTAACCGCCTTAGCTGTTTCGATGCATCGTCGATAGGTTACGGAGCCGCATGTTATGCCAACAATTTCTGGCTTTAGTCTCTGAACTTCGATTTTGATGTCTTCTGTTGTTTTTTTGAGGTGATAATTGTCGAGGAGTTCTACTTGGTAGCCTGCTTTTTCGAGAGACGCGGCAACGTAAGATAATCCTAGTGGGGGAAGTTTTCCTGGTACACCCCAAGGAGATTTTAGGGGCGGAGCAGTGGTCATCAGTAAAATCAATGTTTTCTCTATCCCGTGTTTATGTTGTGGTCTCTTTAGTATGCTAAATCGCTAAATAATAACGTTTATCTGACGAACTCCTCTGATTGAAGTTAAGCCGCCTACTGGCTAGTCTCTTCATCTTGTTGACCTTTTTGCTTAAGAGGTAACCTCTTGAAGGTAGCAGAAACTAATCTGGGCAGTTTTATTCGCCAAAGCAGATGGTTCAACGCGCTTCGAGCCATGATCTGGCTGTAAAAGTCTTTTCTCAAAGATTTCTGCAGTATATATGACGGCGAGAAAAACTGGTTGAAAAACGTTCGCCTCACTTCGTCTATCTTCTCTGGGGAGATGTCTGGATTCCTGAAGACCAATGTTTGTTCGTCGAAGTGTTCCCAGTCAGTCGTCATTTCCCATCCCAACTCTTGCAATAGGTCATAGAGTTCAGTGCCTGGGTATGGTATTGCCACACACATGTAAACGTAGTCTGGACGCGTTTTCTGGATGAAATCCAAGGTTTGTTGTAGCCTGTCTGGGGTTTCGCCTGGATACGCAACAACAACCGATATAGCAACTAATATGCCGACTTCTTTTGCCCATTTAATCGCTCTTGCATTCTGCTCAACCGTTGTTCCTTTCTTCATAGCATCCAACATTTTTTGGCTGCCCGACTCGACTCCGAAGTGGATGAGTTGGCAGTTTGCGTCCCTCAGTATCGCCAAATCTTTTTTGGTTATTCGGTCAACTCTGGTTCGGCAATCCCAGTGAAGGTCAACATTTCTGTTTTTCATTTCTTTGCAGATTTCTCGTGCTCTTTTTCTGTCAAAAGTGAAAGTGTCGTCATAGAAAGAAAAGGCGTCTGCTTCATACGTGTCCCTGAGAAACTCAAGTTCGTCCACCACATTTTTTGGGCTTCTTGCCCTGAAGCGTCTTCCGCACATTCGGGATGCTAGGCAGAAGGTGCATTGGAAGGGGCATCCTCTGCTGGTTATGACTGGGAGGTATGTTTTGCCGAAGAGTCTGTACTTGTTTATCTGGAAATGTTTGAAAGCTGGGTAGGGTAGTTCATCTATGTTTTGAATGAACGGTCTGTCAGGCGTTTGAACCAATTTCCCGTTTTTCCTGAATGTTATGCCAGCAACCTTGGCAAGGTCTTTAAGTTTGGATTTTGATGCTAGGTCCACAAGTTCTAGAAGGGTTAGTTCGCCCTCTCCCCTTACAACGATGTCTACTTCAGGCTGGTCACTGAGGGTTTGTTTGTCTAGGACTGTGACGTGTGGTCCTCCTAGGATAGTTAAACTGTTTGGGCAGGATTGCTTTGCTGTTTTTACTATGTCGGTTGCCGATTTGTAGGTGAGGGTGGTGGAGGTTACTCCTATGACATCGGGTTGCAGTCGGTTGAGTTCTTTTTCCAGTTCTTTTTTTGTGGGTTTTTGCACTTGGCAGTCAATCACATCAACTTCGTATTGTTTTTCCTCTAACACAGCTGCCAAGTATCCGATGCCAAGCGGGATGAAACCGGATTCCGGAGCTCCAGTTGTTTGGGGTGGGTTCACAAGGGTTATATGCGCCTTCACTGCGGGTCTCCTAAAATCGTTGGTTAAAGAAAAGACGGATGAAGGCAACTATTATGTGTTTTGTATAACTGTTAAAAATGGAAACTTGTTCAATTCATTGATGTTGTTACTGAAGAAGTCATCACCTAGAGGTTATGTTCACGCTAAAACGGAATTGTTTTTAAATCTCCAGAATACTAACATCTTAGAAACTTGGATGGATTTGATCCAAAAATGGCTTGTCCTGGTCCCCCGAAGAAACTGAAAGGCCCCCTCATGATTACTTCTTGGAGAGCTACTGGCGCCTGCAACTACAACTGCGTATATTGTAACGTAGACGCGAACACTGAGCCATCTCCAGACGAATTAGATACAAAATGGGGTTTACGTCTCGTTGACCAAATCTACGAATTCGGCTCCCAATGGTTCGGCCTGAAAGGCGGAGAACCCCTATTACGAAAAGACATCTTCACGCTTATCGCCCATGCAAAAAGTTTAGGACTCGAAGTATGCCTGCTAACCAATGGATACTATGTAGATGGAGACATTCTCAACAACCTAGCCAAATATAATGTCTATACTTCTATCAGCATAGACGGCTCAGAAAAAGCCAACGACATGCTAAGAGGAAAAGGCTCCTATAAAGCAGCCCTTTCAGCAATCCAAAAACTATCAAAAGCAGGAATATTGAACGGCTTATCCATGGCAATCACCAACCTCAACCTCAACGAAGCCGACCACATAGTCAACCTAGCAGAAGAATACCGCGCCAGGTTCGTCTGGTTCAACCACTTGGTTCCAACAGGAAGAGCAAAACATCATCTAAACTTAGAACCAACTCCCGAACAATATGAAGTCTTCCTGAGTCACCTATACGATTTATCACACAAACAATACAAAGTTGACTTCGACTTCAACATACACTGCCCCCACTACATCCGAGTATTCAGAGACAGAGACCCAGAAGGCTTCTGTGAATGGTACAACAAAACACACACAGCAAAATGCATCTACTTCCTCTTCGGAGGATACCTAAGCGTCCTAGAAAACGGAGACGTAATTCCCTGCTTCTATTCTGAGGATTTGAAAATCGGAAACATAAAAGAAAATACCCTGACAGAACTCTGGGATAAAATGCAGAACTCAGAATTCTACAAGAAACTACAAAACCCAGACAACCTGCAGGGCAAATGTGGAATCTGCGAACTTCGGCATATGTGCGGAGGATGCCGCACCCGAGCATACGCCCTTACAGGCTCCTATTTCGGACCTGACCCAGCATGTCTCTACGAACCAAAAGGCTCCGATTCAGGAAAAGAAAACTAACCTGCTACCAACCAAGTCTTCTCGCAAGCTATCCCATCAAACAGCAACCGTCAATTTGGTAACTCCAAAAAGAGGAATGGCAAAGTAAATCTGCAACCTCAACTGTCTTTTGAATACTAGTCGTAAACGGTGACATTGCAATGTTGGCAGATTTGGCTCTGATTGGTGGAAACGTTTTAACCATGAATCCATCCAAGCCATACGCTGAAGCAGTAGCCATAAAAGACAACAAAATCCTTCAAGTAGGCACAAACGAAGAAATCACATCGCGGATTGGAAAAAACACAAAAATCATCAATTTAGAAGGAAAGACGGTTGTCCCCGGATTAATCGACACGCACATACATGTTGCTGATTTTGGAAAGTTTTTAGCATGGCTCGATCTGAAAGATGTAACTTCTATCAAACAGTTGCAGAGAAGAATCAAAGAACGTGCACAGAAAATACCTGAAGACAGATGGATTATCGGTCACGGATGGGACCAAAACAACTTCAGTGAGAAACGTTCTCCAAACCTTCAGGACTTGAATGAAGCTTCACCCTACAATCCCGTAATTCTCTATCACCAATGTGGACGCGTGTGTGCCGTGAACAGCAAAGCCCTAGAATTGGCTGATGTAACGAAAGAAACAAGGTCTCCGTCAGGTGGGACAATCGAAAAAGATACTGAAACTGGAGGGCCAACGGGCATTTTGCGAGAGAGCGCCACAGATCTGGTGTGGAAGATAATTCCTGAGCCCAGTGAAGAGGAGATTATTGAAGCTGCTACCTTAGCATGTGAAAAAATAGTTGCGGCTGGAGTGACCAGCGTACACTGGATAGTTACCTCACTAACTGAAATTCCGGTTATTCAGAGACTTGTCACAGAAAACAAGTTGCCCCTAAGAGTTTACGCCATAGCTCCAACAAATATTTTGGACCAAACAGGCGGCTCTGGAGATAACATGAATCGAAAGTGGTGTGTTAATATTTTTGCAGACGGCTTTTTATCCGCACGAACAGCGGCTCTAACTGAACCCTACATTGACGACAAAGCGACAAAAGGACAACTAACGTATTCTCAAAAGGAACTGAACACATTAGTCGCTAAGGCTCACAAAGCCAATTTCAACTTGGTTATACACGCAATGGGCGACCAAGCCATTGACATGACCTTGACCGCTATCGAGAAAGCTTTGATGGAAGTGCCTAGAAAAAATCATCGGTATCGCATAGAGCACGCTTCTGTCCTTAACAAAAATTTGATTCACCGCATCAAGAAACTGGGGTTAATAGTTTCTGTGCAGCCCAAAGTTGTCAGTTCAGAATTTTCGGTCTGGTCGGCAGTTGACCGTTTGGGACCTGAAAGAGCTAGATGGCTTTATCCCCTTAAGACGTTAATTAAAGAAGGCATACGGATTACAGGCGGTTCGGACTGTCCAATGGAGCCGCTAAATCCCTTATTAGGCATCCAAGAAGCCGTAACGAGACAATTCTTTCCAGAAGAACAAGTCACAGTTGATGAAGCTTTACAAATGTACACTGTTAACGCGGCATACGCATCCTTTGAAGAGAAACTTACAGGCTCAATTGAAGAAGGCAAGCTAGCCGACCTAACAATACTTTCAGGTGACCCCCGAACAACCCCACCAAACAAAATCGGGGAAATCAAAGTTAATATGACCATTATAGGCGGAAGAGTGGTTTATTCAGCTTGAATGAAGAACTAACTGAACCTGTGATGGTAATCGATTTAAGCAAGATTTTCGGAGTATCGGTACCAATAACTGTGGTAGCTATTAGTTTGAATGCAGTGTTTGATCAATGATAAGCATTATAAGTTTGTTAGTTGCGGTCTCGGTTCTCGCCTTAGCTCTACTAATAGACTTGATTTTCGGCGACCCATCTCCTAACTATCCTAAACGAATCAAATATAGGCTGCATCCAACCGTCTGGATGGGCAACCTAACCCAAAAACTAAAACCACATTTCAAGCACCCAAAACCAAAAATAGAAAAATTAAGCGGCGTCTTTCTAGCACTAGTCGTAATAATCACATTCACTTTGCCCATCTACTTTGGGCTAAAAATCATCCTCGCTTATCTAGGTTTTTTAGTTTACATCGTCGTCGCCGCAATAATCCTAAAACTAACCATATGCATGAAACTTGAAACAGACTGGGCCAAAGCTGCGGCAAAAGCAATCGAGTCCGGAGACCTAGAAGAAGCCCGAAAATACGCTCACTTCTCACGAAGAGACAACAAAGACTTAACAAGCCAACAGATAGTCTCATCCGTTATCGAATCAATGGCTGAAAATCTAACAGATTTCAGACTATCACCCATCTTCTACTACGCCTTTTTCGGTGTTCCAGGTGCCATCGCGTTCCGAGCCGTCAACACACTCGACGGGATGGTGGGATTCAAGGACCCTGAAAATCTTCACATAGGATGGTTTTCTGCGGTCTTTGACACTATAGTCAACTATGTTCCTGCTCGATTTACAACCCTTCTGATAATCTTAGCAGCTGCTATTTTGGGAGAAGACTACAAGAGTGCTTGGAAAATTGCCCGTCGAGACCAATCTAAGATTTCTAGCATAAATCACGGCTGGCAGATGGCATCCATGGCTGGAGCCCTCCGAGTAAAATTAGAAAAACCTGGGCAATACGCTGTTGGCGACCCAATTGAAGATTTGGATGCAAACAAAATAATACGTACATTAAAAATCCGAAACGTTGCA
This sequence comes from uncultured Candidatus Bathyarchaeia archaeon, assembly GCA_964618695.1. Classification (GTDB taxonomy): domain Archaea; phylum Thermoproteota; class Bathyarchaeia; order Bathyarchaeales; family Bathyarchaeaceae; genus Bathyarchaeum. Next base: position 24,060 of record CAZUDX010000008.1, read on the forward strand.
ATATTTTTGGGTGTTCTCTTTATGTTACCAATACTTTTGGTGACGAGTCTTTACTTGTTTCCCATTTTAGGGGTTTAAGAATAAGTAGACACCTTTTCATCATTGAGTCCATACTTTTGCTTATGTGGACACAATTGTGCAAAAGATATTAAGCATGCGGCTTGTTGTATTTGTGGAAGGACGACCGTCTAGGGAATAACTATGAAGTCGCGTATAACCCTTGTGAATCCCCCTTACCCTAGGGGAGCTCACTCACATCCCCCCTTCACTCCGTTAGGGCTTGGGTATTTGGCGGCTGTTTTAGAGAAGAATCAGTACGACGTTGATGTAATCGATTGCCAAGCCCTCGGAATCTCATATGGCGGCTTCAAAAGCGAAATCAGCAAACGGAAACCAGACGTGATAGGACTAACCTCTACCACTCTCACTTACAAGTCTGCGTTGCGCGTAGCAAAAATCGCTAAAGAAATCCATCCAAAATGTTTAACCCTTCTCGGCGGCGTACACGCTACGTTCTGGGATGACAAGGCATTGCAAGAATGTCCATACCTAGATGTTATTGTGAGGGGGGAGGGTGAAAACACGTTGCTTGAAATTATGGAAAGATTGGATGAAGGCAAGGCTTTCCATGATGTTTTAGGTGTAACCTGCAGGAAGGGTGAAGAAATTGTACGGAACCCAAACCGACCATACATTGAAGACTTGGACAGTTTACCCTTTCCTGCGCATCATCTCTGGCCTATTGACCGTTTCAACAAATACGGAAACGTAGTGTTCCCTGTAATGACGAGTCGAGGCTGCACACATTGGTGTGACTTCTGCACGGCAGTCAGGATGTTCGGCAGAAGGTATCGAACGAGAAGCCCAGAAAACGTTGTTGACGAACTTGAGTTTCTTCATAAAACTTTCGGTGCGAAGCAATTTACGTTCTATGATGATACATTCACTGTCAATCAACCCAGAACCGCAGAAATATGCAAAGAAATCGTGAAACGAAAGTTAAAAATCAAATGGGACTGCGAAACCCGAGTGGACATGGTTTCAAAAGAGCTACTACGTAAAATGAAGGCTGCAGGTTGTTTTGCCGTATGGTATGGACTTGAATCAGGTTCACAGAAGGTTTTGGATGCCATGGGGAAAGGATTCTCCCTTGCACAAGTGGTGAGAACCTTCAAGTGGACAAAAGAGGTTGGGCTGATGACTGTTGTGGGCGTGATTCTTGGTTCTCCGGGCGAAACTAAGGAAACTGCTTGGGAGACAATAAAATTTGTTGAGCAATTAAACCCCGGTGATGTGGGTTACTATATTGCTACACCTTATCCGGGAACACCGATGTACGATTCTGTTAAAGAAAAAGGTTGGCTGAAAGTAACGGACTTTGACAGGTACGATACGGCGACACCCATCTTTGAGCTTCCAACAATGACCATGCAAGAGTTAAGAGAAATTCGCGAACAAGCTTTCCAAAGGTTCTATCTCCGTCCAAAATATGTTCTCGGCATGCTCACCAAAGGAAGATTCTGGACTTTCGCGATAGGTCGAACAGTTTTAGCGCACCTTCTTAGGGCAATAAAATCAAAGCTACCGCTTAAATAGCTACCAAAGCCTCGAGTTATTGATTTCATTTCTTCAAGCCGAAAATAACAGTAAATTTAATAGTGATTCTTTGTCACTCTCGATTGATGAGTGTGATCGAATGAAGGTCGTCGTCCAATGGAGCGGCGGCAAAGAATGCTGCTTAGCATACCACAAGGCAGTAGAGCAGGGACATGAAGTAGCTTACCTTCTCACCTATCTTTATCGAAAACCCTACATTTTTCACAGCCTACCCCTAATGGAACTACAATCCAAGACTCTGGGAATCCCACAACTCAAAGTTAAAATCAAAGACTCGTACGACGATATTCTCGAAATCCTTGCTCGTCTGAATAAAGAGGAGGGAATCGAGGGCTTCGTAACAGGAGACATCGTCGGAGCAGGCTGTGCTCGGGTGCACCAGATTTATTATGACATTATGTGCGAAAAGTTGGGCATAACTATGATTATGCCTGTGGAGAATCCGTCTGGAGACACTTACGATGTTTTGGCAGAGGAGATATCCACTGGTATCAGACCCATAATGAACTGTATAAATCTGGATTATTTCGGTGAAGAATGGTTGGGTCGCGAAATCAACGAAACTTCCATTAAGGACTTGAAGGCGCTGGCAGACAGGCAAGGAATAGATGTTTGCAGTGAAGACGGCAGGGGTTTTCACACCATGGTTGTTGATGCTCCGCTCTTCAAAGATAAGATTGAGATTGGCAAATTTAAAAAGAAAACTCGTAAGGAAAAGTCGAAAACGTGGAAGAGAAAATGGCTCTACATGGACATTAAAGAAGCATTTCTGAAACCTAAAAACTGAAGCTTTTGACAAAAATGAGGGTGCTCATATGAGAGTTGTTGTTCACTGGAGCGGGGGAAAAGACTGCTGCACAGCGCTTCACAAGGTAATAGAGCAAGGTCACGAAGTTGCCTACCTTCTCACCTACGTCTACATGGACCCGTACATCTTTCACAGCCTACGAGTAATGGATTTACAGTCAAAAGCTCTAGGAATCCCACACATCAAAATAAAGATCAAGAGCAAAATACCACAAGATCGGTATGACCAAATTCTTGGTGTCCACGCTCGTCTGAACAAAGAAGAAGGAATCGAAGCAATCGTAACTGGGGACATAGACAACGTACATCACAAGCGTGTTTGGAAGGATGCCTGCAAAATGTTGGGCATGAAATTGATTATGCCTTTGTGGGATCGCCGCTTCTTTTTCATTCCAGGTAGTCCTTACCGTAAACGGGTTTTAAACATGGAACTCTCGCTTGGCATGAAGCCCATTCTTAGTTGCATTGACCTGCAGTATTTTGGTGAAGAATGGTTGGGTCGCGAGTTCGATAGGGCTTGCGTTGAGGATATGAAACCACTGGTTGGCAGGCCCGGTGTTGGGGTGGATGCTACTGGAGAACCGGGAGAGTTTCATAGCACTGTGCTTGATGCCCCGCTCTTTAAGGAGAGCATAAAGATCACTAAGTTCAGTAAGAAAAGTCAGGTTGTTGACTATGGGGGGTCACCGAATCCTATTGGAAATTTCTGCTACATGGATATTGAGGAAGCTGTTTTAGAGCCAAAAAATAGTTAGTTTCCAATAGTAGATTTGTGAGTTTTTTGGTCAATATTTCTTGACCTATTAGTGGAAGTAGAAGAGCGTATTTTGGTCAATCTTTCTTGACAAAAAACCTTTTCAAGCTAGTTAACGAAGGCATTTAATGGTGCCCAACTGGGGGTACGGCTGTTAAGATGAAAGTCAAGGACATTCTCTTGCTTATAGTTGTAGTAGTGTTAACAGCAGTTGCGCTACACTATCTCACTTTAACTGGCTTTGGTTGGAACCAGTGGCTGCTGGTGACCATAAACGTTGTCTTCTTCGGTCTCTTCTTGGTGCTGCTGCAGTTCAGAAGGAAAGTAGCGCGCCTCCCCAGCAGCGTCTACTTGGCGTTTGTAATAGCTTTTTTCGCTGAAATGTACGGTTTCCCCTTAACCATGTACGTTTTCCTGGGAGTTTTCGGATACGATAACATTTTGTCTCTGGAATTCCTGTTAACCCAAGTAATGGGAGAAGAGCTGTTTCACTCTGTTTTCCATTATTATGTGTTCCCCGCATCCAAAATCATCATGGGCATTGGCATAATCTTGGTGGTCTTCGGCTGGAAACAAATTTACGAAGGCAAAGGAAAACTCGTAACAACAGGTCTCTATGCATACGTTCGCCATCCACAATACATAGGCTTCCTCTTAATCACTCTCGGCATGAACGTGATGTGGCTCACAATAATCACGCTTGCGCTTTGGCCCATCGTCGCAGTCGTCTACTATAAACTCGCAAAAAAAGAAGAAAAAGACGCGGAAGAACAATTCGGGGAAGAGTTTCTGGAATACAAACGCAGGGTTCCAGGGTGGATACCCCGCATACGAAGAAGAAAGCCTGAAACTTCAGCCAGTTTGGTTGGGTAGTCTTCGCTTGTAGAAAGCTAAAGCAATCTCAAGTGCAGTGAGCATAAAGATCATTTGTGTCTATGATTGAACATGTTGTTTTTTGATTTTCTTGGTTGTCATCTGTTTTTGCGAGACATAGAAACTAAAAGAGCCGCTGCGCCAATTGCGGCTATCACTATTGCAACTGCAGCCCATGTGATTGGGAAAGGCTCTGTTATTGTTTTTCCATCATCAGGAAGCTCTAAATTTGCGACAGGATTCATAAGTGGATAATTGTCTTGAGTGTTCTCATCGATAATATATGGCGTGTCTCCTATTCCATCGCCGTCGCTGTCTGTGCCAGTGTAGTCGCTCCAGTAGTTTCCGCCAGAAGAATAACCATCGTCCCATGTCTCATTAGAATACGATAGACGAATTTGATTTGCGTTGTTAACGATGTCGTTGTGGAAAATCATGTTATAAGCCGAATCATAAATGCTGATGCCATAGCGGTTGTTGTTTGTTATGCAGTTTCCGGAGATGACGGTATAAGCACTATGGAGGGCGATGCCATACTCGTTGTACGCGAAGATGTTTCCTGAGATAATGGCGTCAGCACCATGGACGCAGATGCCATCATAGTTGTTTGTGAAGGTGTTTCCAGAGATAATGTTGCCGTGAGAAGACCAGAAAAACATGCCCCTGAAGGTGTTTGTTACGGTGTTTCCAGACATGGTGTTATTATTAGACCAATAAAAGTTGATTCCATCATAGTCATTGTCTGTTATGAGATTTTCAGAGATGGTGTTATTATTAGACCAATGCAGGTAGATGCCGTTGTAGTCGTTTTCTGTTAGATTGTTTCCAGAGATAATGTTAAATTCAGAAGAATCGTCGAGGCAGATCCCAGCATAGTCGTTTTTTGTTAGGTTGTTTTCAGATATGGTGTTGCCTGAAGAAGCAGAGAGGTGGATGCCATGGTTGTTGTTTGTATTAGTGTTTCCAGAGATGGTGTTACCCGAAGAACTGTAGAGGCAGATGCCATCGTCGTTGCTGTCCATTATGCTGTTGCCGGAGATTATGTTATCCGAAGAACTATAGAGGTCAATGCCTTTCAAGTTGGTTATCATGTTGTTATTAGAGATTGTGTTGCCTGAAGAGCCAGAGAAGTGGATACCACAATTGTTGTCTGTTATTGTATTATCAGAGATGTTATTAACTCCTGAAGAACCAGAGACGCGGATGCCGTTGTCGTTGTCTCTTATTGTGTTTCCAGAGATATTGTTAAATTCTGAAGAATCACAAAGGTCGATTCCAGAGTTGCTGTCTGTTATGGTGTTTTCAGAGATGATATTATTAGCAGAATCATATATGCCGATGCTATGGTAGTTTTCTGTCATGGTGTTTCCAGAGATAGTGTTATTAGAAGAACCCCAATAGAGGCAGACTCCATCGTAATTGCATCTTGTTATTGTGTTTCCAGAGATAGTGTTACTGGGAGCCCAAATGAGACAAATCCCATCATAGTCACTGCCTGTCAAGCTGTTTCCAGAAACATTGTTACCAGAAGAACCAGAAATGTACATTGTTCTGAAGTTGTTTGATAGGTCGTTTCCACTAATGATATTAGATTCAGAAGAACTGTAGAGTTCGATACCCCTAAGGTAACTGTTTGTTATTTTGTTGTCAGAGATAGTGTTACCAGAAGAACCATATAGGCTGATGCCGTGGTCATTGTCTGTTATTGTGTTCCCTGAGAAAGTATTGTAAGAAGAATTATTGAAATAGATGGCAGTAGCAAAGTTTTGGATGTCTGTGTTTTGGATAGTGACGTGGTCTACGTTATCTAATTGGAACCCATTTCCGTCTCCTGAACCCTGAAGCGCGTATCCCTTCCCATCCACTACTATGTTGCTTCTCTTTACCACAATTCCATCAAAAATGTCATCAGTAAACGCGTAGACATCTCCGTCACGTGAAATCGGCGCCGTTGGAGGATCAATTTCTCCATCAGCCGTGATGATAATTTCGCCTGCGGCTTTTACTGGTTGAATGTTGTATGCTAATATCAAGACGCTAGATAATAGCAGTGTCAGCGTAATTCCAGAAACTGCTTTCTTCTTCAATCTGCTTCCACTTTCTTTTCAATTAATCACTATGTACAATACAAATAATATGTTCTCTAATCATTTTCTTAATAAAATTTTTATTGCTTTCCTTGGGTCTCGAAGAGCTTTCAGAAGTTTTTCGCGAGTAAAAATCGGATTCACCAAATTAGCCTGCGCACATAATTCACGCAAATCATCCGCCGAGAATTCTGGAGTTTCAATGAAAGGTCCGGTCGCAGCTAAAGTCTCATCACCGAAGTCATCCTTCAAGAAACCGCCGCTTTTAGCTTGTTCATAGAGTTCGGTGCCATACATGGGTGCAGCTATGCTGAAGTAGAACTTGTTAGCTCCCAACTTCCGAAGTTTGTAGGCGTAGTTTATCGTCTCTTTTATGTCCTCTTTCGTTTCACCAATAAGTCCAAGCACAAAAAAGACTCCTACTTTGATTCCCACTTTTTTGGCTAAAACAACCGCTTTTTCCACATCTTTCAGCTTCAAATTCTTTTTAACAATTTGATCTACGACACGTTGAACACCTGATTCGGGAGCAATCCGTATTCCTTTGCAACCTGACTTTTTCATTTTTGTCAAAAGTTTTTCGTCAAGCGTGTCTGCTCGGACACCATTTGGAGCGTACCATTCAACTTTTAACTTTCTCTTCACGATTAAGTCACAGATGTTTGCCATCCTCTTTTTGTCGAGCGTCATGTTCTCGTCATAGAAGTCAATCTGTTTGATCCTGTAGGTTTGAATTAGCTGCTCTATCTCATCAACCACGTTCTCAGGGCTTCTACCCCGCCATTTTCTACCCATAACAATATGAACTGTGCAAAAAACGCAACTATATGGGCAGCCTCTGCTAGTAATCATTGTAGCCCACGGTTTGCGTATTTCTCCTCGTAACGGAGTTTCTTTTACGGCGGCAAAGTATTTGTCCATTGGAAGTAGATGTCTCGCCGGAAAAGGCAGAGCGTCCAAGTCTTGAATTTCAGGTCTTGGAGGAGTTATGACGTTTTTTCCATTTTTGTTAAAGGCTATTCCTTTTACTTTTTCAAGATTCCTCGGACTCCCTCTCTCTAACTCATCTACTAATTCGGATATTGTGTATTCTCCCTCGCCTATCACAACAAAATCAACATTCGGATGTGCCAGACAATCTACCGGCCTCGCAGAAGGATGCAGTCCATCCAACACAGTAACAATATCTTTGTCAATACCTTTTACTATTGAAGCAACCTCAAATGCGCCTTTGGACCAACCAGAGAATGGAATATTTATTCCAACGACATCGGGCGACCACCGCTTGATCTTGTTTGCTAACTCTTCATTTCTTAAACCCACCCGATATTTAGTTTCGTCTAATTCTTCAAGATTCTTCCAGCCTTCTGTTGGTGAATCTATAATGCTTACTTTGTGCTGCTTTTCGAGCACCGCTGCTACATACGCTATTCCCAAAGCTTGGAATACGCCCGGCTTTCCCCACAATTTCGGGTGTATACGCGGCGGATTAATCAAACAAACACGCAATTTTGTTGCACACTACCCTTTTAGCACGGATTTTAGTTCCAAGTAATATTTCTTGTTCCAAGCAATTTCAGCAACATCAGTTGTATCACTAGAAACCTAAAAACGTTTGGAAACATCTGATGCAAAAACTGAAGTTCCATTCCAGAAATGTAGCTCGCTGTATACAGCCATGTTTTCGTAGTATTTTGGGTCGTCATAAATTATGTCTAAACTTAAATGATGGGTATGCAGGAGATAGTCGACATCCTTACCTATTTTTATCGATAATTCGTCGATCCAAAGCCCCCAAACTTTGTCATCTGATCCGCGAAAGCCCCAAGCGTAGTCTTTTGGGAGAACGTATGCTATCTGAGTACAGGTGGGGCAATAAATTCCAAGTCTATGAGGGTTGGTGTGAATGTAATTCCAAAATCTCTTCATGGCATCAAGGTGCCCCTCGGTTAGTGTTCCATAAGGTGTGAGTTTTTCCTGTGCGTAATTTAAAATGATCACGTATTTGGCTCCGCTCAGGTAAGCTAAAACCATGTCGTAATAAAGCTCAGCTGCCGATTCTAAGTATGGTGCGTCATAATAGGTCCATGTGATTATGGCTCCCCAATTTTTGTTGTGCATTTTTGCTGCACCTCTGTTGAGTGCAATGCTCAGTAGTCTGCTGTGGTTCCATCCAAACTCGGACAAAACCACATCAAACTTAATTTCGTAATCGAACCAGTAAAGAGCGTAATCAGCCGTAAACAAGGGCAAATTAGCAAAATCATTTTTAACTTCTGTGTAACCCTTCAGATATTCATTCCAATACCCTACATACTTGTTGGCAGCATCTGTGTAATTATCTGCTTCTTCCACCTTCCTATAAGGGTCATCGTCTATTTGGCGTCCACCGATCTCGTCAAAAAGGTATACTCCTAAAAAGCTGTCACCCCACTTCTGTTTAGCATCCGCAATCCATTCAGTTTGATTAATCTTTTCAGTTGGGTGCTTATACACAATGAAGTACAGTCCACTATCGTAAACGTACTGGCAGACCTCATCGAGCTTAGTACGATTATGCGTTATCCCTGCACTTCCTATCCCGAAAAGATTCGTGTAAGACTTAACCTCGTCAACAAGTTTCTTAATATCCTCTACGTTGTCGTAAGCTGTATCAACACCGACAAAAAAGTCAGGCTTTGAGGGTTTATTCACAGGTGCAAGTCCCCAAAAAAGAAGAGAAAATAAAATAGATACGAGAAGGACCGCAAAAATCACTTTATACTTCATTTCGTTCAGCTTTTACTCAGCTTTTCTATAGTTAACTAATAGTGTCCAAAAGCTTAAATATTTAGGTTTTTAGAGAGCTAGCCCACATAAAAGAGGTTATGAAAAAATGGTGAAAGACACTGTTAAAGCCGCAATGACAAAAGATCTGATTATGAAATACACTTTCGTTGCTCTCTGCATTCTCGCAGCTTTATCTTTCATTTCTTTTGGTGTCGATTCAATTATAATATCTGTAATTTCGGTTTTAGTCGCTATAGTTTGTGATTATCTGCTCTCACTAGTAATGGGAAAAAAGGGACCCTTGAACACGTGGTCTGCGGCTGTCTTCGGGTTGATCGTTGCCATGTCATACACTTTAGGTGAAGCTCCAGCGATGGCCACTGAGAAATTCTCAATACTGGGCGGTGCTGGACTTGACAAATATCTTTATCCTGCTTTGATTTCGGCTGTCGGATTGATTGTCTTCAAGAAACTTCAAGGACTTGCTGGACGAAAATACGTGAATCCCGCTGCAATCACGAAACTTCTGATTATTGGCTTACTAATTACTGCTCCTACTTCAGTTATCATGTCTTCAGGTGGTTCTAGTTCAGCCTTCTTGCCCGCAGATCATATGGGAGCTTTCGATCTGCAAAATCGTCTCACTGAAAGTGCGATTCCTGGGTTCCCGGATTATTACCCAATGGAAACTCAGGCTTTTGGTTCAGCTATGATCTCGTGCTATGGAAGTCCTGACTTGGATCCTATGTATCCTTATACCTACGGTACACCTGAGAATCCCCTCCCAGACATTCTTTACAATATGCTAGTTCAGAAGTATCACGGTTGGATAGGCGGCGTTTCAAGCATCGCTGTAATCGCAGTGGGAATAGCTCTGTTTGCACTTCTCCGCGGATACATTAAATGGAGAATAACTCTGGCTTACCTAGCAGCTACCCTGTTGTTTTCAATCGTCACAGGCTACATTTACGGTGGAGACATGGTAATTAGAATACTGTTTCATCTGTTCACGGGCAGCTCGATTTTCATGGCATTCTTCATGGCAACGGACCCTGCAACCACCCCCCTGACCCGTTTAGGTCAACTCATATTCGGTGTAGGCTTAGCGATAATAACAATGATTCTCCAAGTATACATGAGCTTCTTGGGAGGATCCGTTCTTGCGTTGGTAATCATGAACCTAACCTGTCCTTTACTTGATCGAATCGGAGTTCCCAAAGCTCTCGACGAAAGAACATACTGTGCAAAACTTCCGAAGGCCAAAAAGTTTACGAGCGTAAGGACTACCCAGTGTATTCGATGCGGAGAATGTCTAGTTGTTTGCTCCGGGAGAATCCCAACAGTATCGATAAAAGAAGCCGCTGAAAAAGGAGACTGGACGAGAGTAGAGAAACTTGGTGCGGGATACTGCCAACAGTGCGGAACTTGCTCTTACGTTTGTCCTGCGAGAATCGATCTGAAAGGCGCAATGCTTGTCGCTAGAGACAAGGTTGGTGTGAAACCTTTAAAAACATCTGCCAAAGGTAAGAAATAATAAACAAGCGCGCTTCATTGCGCGCATTTTTTCTCTTTTTTTTAGCATTTAAGAAATAAAACTAAGTTTGAAGCATAAAATAGCTAATTTTTAGGAGAAATTCCTGTCTTTTTGTAAGAGTGTTTAGTTGAGACGTTTGCGTGCAAATAAGGTGAAAAGCTTATTAATCTATAGCACATAAAAAAAATGAAAAAGGAGGTAAAAAACTTTTGTCCTTTACAGAGAAACTGTACGCTGTTATCTTTAGCGAAATTTCACTCGGTCTCGTTATACCCATCATTTTAGGCGTATTGATACTCGCTTTCCCAACAGTGATCTATGACCTTCTAGCTAACATACATATATCTTTCCCAGAAGCAATTTGGGGAGGACCAGAAATACCACTACAGCATATATTGACCATCGGTGTCGCTGAGGGTATTCTCACCTGTGCTATTCCAGTAGTGCTTGGATTGGTTTGGAACAGGTGGGCTGGAGGCGCATCAGGATTCCTATGTAGCTTACTCTTTACGGTGGGCATGGCAGCATACTACGGTCCAGGTGAATGGGGATTCGTTCCGACCTTAGACTGGCTTGGTGTAATTGTGAGCGGTATGTTGGCGGGATACATAGCTGGAGCCTTAATGACTCGCGCACGCATGCGGGGTAATGACAACTTCAAAAACATGTTGATTGCAGCAATAGTGGCTGCTGCGGTTGCAACAGTCTTTACTACCGTGACATACATTTGGTATTCCCCAATGTTCTCAATGGGTATAGGTGAAGGACCCGGACTGATGAACTATTGGGATGCACAGGGTCTCACATGGTTTACTTACATTGCCATTTACGGTGTTTGGGCTATATTTGGTGCAATTGCCGCTAAGATCTCTAGTTGGTTCATGTAAATAAATACGCTAAAACCACTACAACCCTTCAATACGCTTCTTTTTTTCCATCCTCTGGGAAAGAAGAACGCGTCGTTAGCTTAAAGGGTTCCCTGTTTTTTTCTTAATTTTTTCAATTACATATAGAAAATGCACTATTTTTTCTGCCTAATTCAATCTTTCCTCTCGAAAACGTATTCTGCAAGCGCCTTTTCGTCACTCGATCTTTTTCGCCATGTGTGAACGCATTTGTGCAAAACATATTAAGCATGCGGCTTCTTGTATTTGTGGAAGGATAAACGCTCAGGGAAGAAATATGAGGCCATATGTAACACTTGTGAACCCCCCTTACCCAAAGGGCGCACACCAGCATCCCCCCTTCACTCCGTTAGGGCTTGGGTATTTGGCGGCTGTTCTAGAGAAAAATCAGTACGACGTTGATGTAATCGATTGCCAAGCCTCCGGGCTCTCGTATGACGACTTTAAAAGCGAGATCAGTAAACGTCAACCCGACATAGTTGGAATGACCTCCACCACTCTCACATACAAGTCTGCATTGCGCATAGCAAAAATTGCGAAAGAAGTTCATCCAAATTGCTTAACTATTCTTGGAGGCGTTCACGTTACTTTTTGGGACGATAAAGCCTTGCAGGAATGTCCATACCTAGATGTTGTTGTGCGGAAGGAGGGTGAAAACACGATATTAGAGCTTGTAGAAAGGTTGAAGGAAGGCAAGGCTTTCCATGATGTTTTAGGTGTAACATTCAGGAAGGGTAAGGAAATTGTACGGAACCCAGACCGCCCTTACATTGAAGACTTGGACAGCTTACCCTTTCCTGCGCATCACCTATGGCCTATTGAGCGCCTTAAAAAATATGGAAAGGTAATTTTTCCTTTAATGACAAGCCGTGGCTGCACATTTTGGTGCGAGTTCTGCTCGGCGGTCAGGATGTTCGGCAGAAGATATCGGATGAGAAGCCCGAAGAATGTTGTGGACGAGCTTGAGTTTCTTCACAAGACTTACGGTTCGGACAAGTTTACTTTTTATGACGACGCGTTCACCGTAGACCAATCTAGAGTCGAAGAAATATGCAGGGAAATTCATAAACGAAACCTTCGGATAACTTGGGACTGCGGCACTCGTGTTGACATGATCACAAAGGATTTACTTCAGAAAATGAGAAGAGCCGGATGTATTGCCATATGGTTGGGTGTCGAGGCAGGTTCGCAGCGGGTTATAGATGCTATGGGAAAAGGCTTCACTCCAGCTAAGACAAAAAAGGCATTCAAATTGGTGAAAGAAGCTGGAATGATGACCATCGCAAGTGTAGTCTTTGGGTTTCCGGGTGAAACTAAGGAAACCGCTTGGGAAACCATTAAACTTGTTGAAGAAATAAGTCCCGATGATATTGGTTACTATATTGCAACTCCTTATCCTGGAACTCCGATGGCTGATAATGTGAAGAAGATGGGGTGGCTGAGGGTAACGGACTTTGACAAGTATGATACGGCGACTCCCATCTTTGAGATTCCAACAATGAGTATGCAAGAGTTGAGGGAAATCCGCGAACAGGCTTTTCATAGGTTTTATCTTCGTCCATCCTATGTTCTCCGCATGTTCACTAAAGGTGGGATGTATGGTTTTTCAGCAACTCGAACAGCTTTTGCACATCTCATTAGAGCCACCAAATCTAAATTTAGGCGTCCATAATCAGGATGGGTTTCTTAACTCGGATACAAATGGTTAAAATGCAACAGAGAACGCCAGAAATTTTGGGCTAGAGAGACTAGTGTGTGAATGTTATCTAAAAACTTGTTAATGAACTGGCGCAGGAATTGGCGGGGTCTACACAAGATTTTATATACATATTTCGAAATACCTGAGAGCGCAAAATTGAGGAGAAAAAAAATGAAAATCCTAAGAACCAAAACTACTGTTATAACTTTCGTTCTACTGTTGACTTTTGCTGTTTCGATGGTTGCTTTGCCTATTGTTAGCGCGCATGATCCTCCATGGGAGATTCCGGCTATCGCTTATGCTGTTGCTACACCCAACCCTGTAGGCGTCAATCAGGAAACGCTGATTGTCTTTTGGCCTAACTTCTACCCAATTACAGCAGTCGGTGCTTACGGTGACAGATACACATGGAATGTGGAAATCAGAAAAGACGGAGATCTGGTTCAAACCATAGGGCCTATTACATCTGATCCAGTGGGAGGTGGGTGGACTCAATTCACCCCAACTGAGGTGGGTACATATACTATAGTAGCTATCTTAGAGGAGCATCTTCTAACAGGCGAACCTGTGCCACCAGCGGGTGCCAGAGGAACCGAATACATCGGTGATACTGTATTAGGTGATACTAGTGAACCAGTTACCCTCGTTGTACAGGTAGATCCTGTAGAGGCGTGGCGTGAGACTCCCCTTCCAACAGAATACTGGACACGACCAATAAATGGTATGAACAGAAACTGGTGGCCGCTTGCAGGTAACTGGTTGGCTGGCTCCGCTCAAAACGTGGGTCCAACTTCTTATTTCGGCTACGGTCCAGGACCAGAAAGTGCTCACATAATGTGGTCAAGTTCGGTGTGGGCTGGCGGTATCATGGACGCTCGTTTTGAGGGTCCTATTGGCTACGCAACTTATCACTACGAAGGCGTTGATTTCGTACCTCCGATCATCATCGACGGAAAGCTCTTCTACAATGTTCGAACTCTACCAAGAGAAGGCTGGCGTTGCCTTGATCTGTATACGGGAGAAGAACTATACTTCCGTAACACCACAGGTCCGGTAGAGGGAATTGGCGGCGGCTTTGACTTCTCAGGAGTTCTCGCAGGCGGATTGCTGTCGTTTGGTCAGATATACAATTATGAGTCACCTAACCAGCACGGAGGCATGCCGTACCTATGGTCCACTGGTGCCACGGGTAATGCATTCTTCCCCAGTGCAACCGATAAATGGGACATGTATGACGCATATACTGGAAATTACATCTGTAGCATAGCCAATGTGTCTGCTAGCGGTACACAGGTTTACGGCAAAGATGGAAGCATACTGTATTACCGTATCAACAACGGTCGTTTGACGTGTTGGAACACAAGCAGAGCAATCTGGTACGAAGACGTTTTCGTCTCCAATAACTACTGGATGTGGAGACCAACTCTGAACATGACGTTCGACGGCAACAACGGCTTCTCATTGAACGTGTCAGTACCTAGCTTACCCGGTGGTATCCTTGCAGTTCGTGAAGGCCAGTATATAATCGGTGGAACTGGAGGACAAAACGACGCTGAAGCAGTTGTTGATGGCACTCTATGGGCAATCAGCTTGGAAGAAGGTCAAGAAGGGACAAAGCTATGGCAATACGACTATACACCTCCACGAGCTTACGCACCAGCATCTCAAGCCCCACGTGGACGCTACCCCGTGAGCGGACCATATGTGGATCCCGAAGACGGTGTCTTCCACTTCTTTGATGCAAACACATTGGAACGATGGGGCTACGACTTAGCAACAGGCAACCCATTGTGGGGTCCAACTGATCCCGAACCAGCAATGAACTATTATGGAATGCCTTTCAACGTCTACGATGGCAAGCTATTGTCACATGGATACGGCGGAACACTAATCGCCTACAACATTACTACAGGCGACGAGATGTGGAGGTATGAGGCTGAAAACGTTGGCTTTGAATCTCCCTATGGCAATTATCCAATTTCCATAGGCTGCATTGCTGACGGAAAAATCTACCTCGGCTCAGGTGAGCACTCACCCACACAGCCCATATGGCGTGGTCCAAACATGCGCTGTATAGACGCCGACACTGGAAATGAACTGTGGAAAATATCGTTCCATGGAGCCTCAATGCCTATGGGAAACGGTGGTAGCAACTATGCTATTTCAGACGGTTATCTGGTAGGTCTCAACGGCTATGACCTTAAGCTATACTGTATCGGCAAAGGCCCAAGCGCAACAACGGTCTCAGTACAAAACGATGTTATTGCAAAAGGAGACAGCGTAATGATCACAGGCATGGTGACTGATGAGGCTGCTGGCACGAAGCAACATGAACAGGCAGCAAGATTTCCAAATGGAGTTCCGGCAATAGCTGATGAAGACCAAGAAGACTGGATGGAATACGTGTATATGCAGCAAGAGATGCCAATGAACGCAAGGGGCGTTGACGTGACATTAGAGGCCTTTGATGAAAGCGGCAACTACGTTCCAATCGGCACGGCAACAAGCGACGCAAGCGGCTTCTACAGCATGATGTGGACTCCGGAAAACCAAGGCAAATACATTATTGTCGCCACCTTCCAAGGATCAAAATCCTACTATGCATCATATGCAGAAACTGCCATAGGCGTAGGTGCAGCACCAGAAGACCCAGATACAGGTGGAGATGGAGATACAGAAGCACCTCTATTCACCACAGCAGAATTAGTCATAATCGCAGCGCTTGTCGTACTCATCATCATCGGCTTGGTCATTCTACTGAAAAAGAAATAAGCCCTCAATTTCCCCTTTTTTCTTTTTATTAAGGTATAGTGATGTTAACGTAAGCACTAATTCTGAAAGTCATTCCGAGCCTTTTGTAGCGTGTTTACAATAGGTATTTTGTATGGACATTTCGGTTCGCATTCACCGCATTCTGTGCATTTTTCGACCCCAACTTCAAGTCCTTCATAGAGTTTCTTAGCCCAATTCTTCAACCCATAAGTGATAGAGAGGGTGTGAAATCTGAGTATTGCTGCAATGTCTAAATTTTGGGGGCAAGGTAAGCAGAGTCCACAGTCTCGGCAGTATTTCTCGTCAAGCTGGATTCTGAAGCGTTTTTCTTCATCGCTTGTTAACCCTTTGTAATCTTCTCCTACTCTAGTTACTGTTTCAACTTCTTCAATTGACTTCAATCCTGTGACAGCTACGGAGACTTCCTGTGCTAGAACAAATCTGAGGGCGTTGCGGACCATTGAGGTTTGTTTTTGCCCTAACAAAGACTTCAGTTCGGGTTCGTCTGAGAGTAGAGAGAGGGACGGTGTGTATAAGCAGGTTACGAGTTTGGAGGTTTTAGCTGACAGAGGTTTCATTACGGCAACACCGATGTCTTGGTCTTTTGCAAGCGGTATCAATTGCTCCAGAGCTTGTCGGGTTATTATGTTGAGGGGCACTAGTATTGTGTCGAACTCGTTTGTTTCGATGGCTTTGATCAGTACGTGGGGCTTGTGGCTTGTGATGCCAATGAAGTCTACTAAGCCTTCTGAACGCGCTTTCTTGCACATCTCTAATGAACCGTTTGGTCCCATTGCTTTTTCAAGTGTTTTTTCGTCATCTATTCCGTGAAGTTGAATTAGGTCCAATCTATCTGTCTTCAGTCGATGTAAACTGCTTTTGAAGTCTGCCAGCGACTCTTTTTTTGTTCTTGAGGCGGTTTTGGTTGCTAAGATGCACTTATCTCTCACGTCCTTTAGTGCTAAACCAATTTTTTCTTCACTGTCTCCATCTAGTTTGGCTGTGTCAAAGTAGTTGATGCCTGATTCAAAGGCTCGTCGGACGACCTTTACTGCTTCATCTGTGCTTATTTGTGAAATCCATGTTCCGCCAAAACCAATAATGGAAACCTGAAGGCCTGTTCTACCGAATCTTCTTTTCTGCAACAATCTATCCCTTCAGTAGTGCATAGGAAAACTTGACTTGTGATATATGTGTTTAGTTTTGCGACTGAAATTTGACTTTTTTGTTCACGAGGACGAATTGAATATGGCTCATTTGGTTAATGTGGGGGGCGGAGACCGTGTAGTGATGTTTTTGGGTTTGGAGATGATGGTGTAGCATTTTGTAGCCCTGATGCATGCTTTTTAGTGTTTATTTTTGCGAGTTTGTCTCTGTTTTTTCGTTTTTCTTCTTCTTTGGTTGTTAATCGAGGGGTCTTTCTATCGATATTTAGCTTTGAATGGGGAAATGCTTAAGTACACTAAAATTGCAGACATTAGAATCACCTCAAAAAATGAAGAGGGAAAAAGATGAATATTCGGAAAATCAAATCAAAAACTACTGCTATCGCTTTTGTTCTATTGTTAACTTTTGTTGTTTCAATGGTTGCTTTGCCTATTGTTAGCGCGCATGATCCTCCATGGGAGGTTCCTCGATATTCGTACATTGCTCTTCAAAGATACACATTGGGTGTCGAACAAACTACGGTAATTCAGTTCTGGTCTAACGCGGTACCGCCAACAGCACAAGGTGCTGCTGGTGACAGATGGGAATTCTATGTGGACATCTCAAAAGACGGAACTGCCTATCAAACTATAGGGCCTATCACTTCCGATCCGGTTGGAGCTGGATGGACTACATTTACACCTACTGAAGTTGGCACATACTCTATAGTGTCTAGACTGGAAGACCAAACACTAACTGGCTTGCCTCCACGCCCTGATGGAACCATCTATGCACCTGAAACTGTCGGCGACATATATTTGGGTGCTGTTAGCGAACCTGTTATTCTAGTTGTTCAGGAAGACCCGATAGAAGGATGGCCTGAAGCGCCTTTTCCTCCAGAAGTCTGGTATACTCGTCCAGTAACCGGCTTGAACAGAGACTGGTCTAAACTTTTAGGTAACTGGTTCGGTTCTACGTGGCAAAAAAGCGGTCCAACTACTCGCTTTAGCTGGGGTACAGGCCCAGAGAGTGCTCACATAATGTGGGCAACTCCGATGTGGGCCGGTGGTATCATGGATGCTCGGTTCGGTTCTTATACCTACGAAACAGGACACTATGAAGGTCTTGGTTTCCAACCACCAATAATTCTCCAAGGAAGAATCTACTACAACATTCGATCGATCCCAAGAGAAGGCTATCAAGTCCTTGATCTGTATACTGGAGAAAAGCTATGGTTCAAGAATTCCACTGGTGATGTAGCGGGAACTGGCGGCGGCTTTGACGCGCACGGATATATTCCAGAAGGATTGTTGTCATTCGGTCAGATATACAACTATGAATCGCCTAACCAACACGGCGGCTTCCCATACATATGGGAGTCACGTGGTGGCAAGTTGTATATGTATGACGCAGAAACAGGAAACTACATCTGCAACATCGAAAACGTGCCAAGCTGGTTCGGAGGAAGCTATTTCGCCCCCTACGGTCCAGTCTACGGCAAAGACGGAAGCTTATTGACATACCAAATTGTAGGAACACCGAACCCAATGGGTCCGTTCTTCCCATCTACTCCTCCATTCTATTTGCAGTGCTGGAACACAAGCAGAGCCATCTGGTACGAAGACACTTGGAGTAGCAATGAATACTGGATGTGGAGACCCACACTAAACGAAACCTTCGACGGCAACAACGGCTACTCATTGAATGTTTCAATACCCGACCTACCCGGAGGCATCCTAGCAATTCGTGAAGGTGACTTCGTAATCGGTGGATCAGGCGGAAACAACCGAGTAGGTCAGCCGCTGGAGTTAGCCACTGCTTGGGCACTAGATCTATCACCAGGAAATGAAGGTAATTTGCTGTGGAACTTCACCTTTACGCCACCATACTCAGACATACCTGCAGAGATCCCAAGCGGCTTCTTTGGCGGAGGAACAATGAGCGGATACATTGCTGTCCCAGAATATGGAGTTGCGCTCTATGACCAGGCAATGACTGGACAACGGTGGGCAATGGATCTGTTTACAGGTGAACCATTGTGGGGTCCAACACCCGCAGAACCAGACTGGCAATACTACGGCATGTATGAAACTATCTACATGGGCAGGCTCCTAAGCTATGGCTACAGCGGATCGCTAGTCTGCTACAACATTACAACCGGAGATATCCTGTGGACCTACAACGCTACCAACGTCGGCTATGAATCTCCATACGGCAACTATCCAATGTATGCCACAGCCGTTGCTGACGGAAAAATTTACATGGTCTCAGGTGAGCACTCACTAACTCAGCCAATGTGGCGTGGTCCAAACCTACGCTGCATAGACGTAGAAACAGGCGAAGAAGTATGGAAGATAGCCTTCATGTCCGCCGGAGACGGTGGAGCACACCTCACAGCACCGTGTACGGTTATGGCAGATGGATATGTCGTCGGCCTCAACTACTATGACAACCAAATATACTGCTTCGGCAAAGGTCCAAGCGCAACAACAGTCATGGCAGGACCCAAGGTCATACCCGAAGGATCCTCAGTAGTAATCGAAGGTACGGTAACTGACCAATCTCCAGGTGCCAAAAAACTGGTTGAAGAAGGCAAATTCACCTGTGTAGCCGCAGTAGCTGACGAATACCAAGAAGACTTCATGGAATACATATACATGAACCAGAGAGCTCCCAGCGACGCAATGGGCGTTGATGTGAAGCTCGAAACCTTTGATCCAAACGGCAACTTCTACGTGATCGACACAGTAACCGCCGACGCAAACGGCTTTTACAGCTGCGAGTGGGAACCACCAGTACCAGGCAAATACACAATCATTGCAACCTTTGAAGGCTCAGCCTCCTACTACGGCTCAGTCGCGGAAACAGCCATTTCCGTGTCAGACGTTCTAGGGACAACTGGACCTCAAGGAGAAACAGGAGCAACAGGACCTACTGGAGCTACTGGACCTACTGGAGCTACTGGACCTACAGGAGCTACTGGACCAACAGGAGCCACAGGACCAACAGGACCTGCAGCAGCCGCGGACAACGCAGTCATGATCGCAGGCGGATCAATAGTCGCTGCAATCGTTGCCATAGTCATAGCTGCCTACGCATTGATGAAAAAGCGAGACTAAACATCATCCCCCCTTTCTTTTTTTCTTTGAATAAACAAGTGATTACGCTAACGAAAAAATAGGCGAGCCTACACATTTCACGGTTGTATTGCTGGAGCCGCATTACTTGTTTTGTCACTTATCCTTTCTAGGTAAGTTTATGTTTTCCATTTCCACTAATAATCTAGTAACAGCGCAAAGAAACCCTCTGGAAAGATTCCAATGAACTTGTTGACAAACGAAAAACTCTGGAACGCTATCTTCAAAACACCGCCAGTAAAATGGATGCTAAAAATTACCCTAGCCACATGCCAAGAATGTGGAAAAACACACCTTGAAACCGCACTAGATGACTACGCTGGCAAAAACACCTCGAAATGTTTCTCATGCAGCCTCTACTCCAAAATCATAAGATTCTGGATCAACTTCCTAACAAGGACATTAGCAGTGGAAAAAAGCCGCGTATCCAAAATTCTATCAGATTCCTACACCCGAAGAGCCCTAAAAAGCATCGTAGCTGGATTCGTTGACTACGGATTCAATCGACCCCTCTCAATTCACGCCCCCCTCCTCGTTGTCTGGAACTTCACCTACAAATGCAATCTCAACTGCAAACACTGTTACTCAGACGCAGGCAAACTCTCTAAAAATGAGCTTTCCACCAAAGAAGCCATGAACGTCGTGGATCAAATAGCAGATTTTGGCGTGACCTCCTTAGCCTTTTCTGGAGGAGAACCCCTGATGAGAAAAGATTTCTTCGAAGTTGCCGCTCATGCTGTTGACTCAGGGTTATATGTCTCCTTAGCCACAAACGGAACCCTGCTCAACAAAGAAACTGTTAAAAAACTGAAAGAAATTGGACTCAATTACGTCGAAGTTAGCCTAGACGGATCTGACCCGAAGACACACGATTTCTTCAGAGGACAAACCGGCGCCTTTAACCAAGCCCTAAAAGGATTAAAGAACTGTATAAAAGAAGGTCTCACTACTTGTCTAGCCGTAACTGCTACAAAAAACAATCTGACAGAAATTCCTTCAGTGCTTGCTTTGGCTGAAGATTTAGGGGTCAAAAGATTTACTTTGTTCAATTTTGTGCCAACAGGCAGGGGTCGGGACATAATGGCAGTTGATCCTTCTCCTCAAGAGAGAGAAGAAGTTCTTAATTTTCTCCGAAAAAAACTGGTGGAGGGATCTAAGCTCGCCATATTAACTACCGCTCCTCAACTTGCCCGAGTGGCTTTACAGTCTCAGTCTTGGTCGACTCAAGAGGAGCTGATGGTTCCCTTCGCTCATATGGAAGCCGCCAAGATAAGCAAAAGAGCCAAAGCTCTCGCTGACTTTATCGGAGGATGTGGAGCAGGACGATTCTACTGCGCAATATCTCCCGAAGGAAACGTTCAACCATGCGTCTTCCTTCCCATAATCGTTGGAAATCTAAAAACCGAGAAGCTAGAAGACATTTGGTTCAACTCTCCTGTTTTTAAGGCGCTACGAGACAGAGGAAATCTGAAGGGACGATGTGCCAAATGCGAGTTCAAGTTCGTTTGCGGAGGATGCAGAGCAAGAGCCTACTCATACCACAACGACTATCTCATGTCTGACCCAGGATGCATCAGAAAACTTTCGGAGGGCGACTAACAATTGAAAAAGGTGAAGATTGGAGTCTTCAAAACAAATGAAGATATAGAGTCCGCCCTAAAAGAGGCATTAAAAGCTGCAGATTGGGAAAAACATGTTCGCGGCAAAGTTTTCATAAAACCTAATCTGTGCTCCAAAAATTACATTCGTGGAGCTGTCACAAATCCTCAAGTTCTCTTTTATCTTGTAAGTTTTCTTCGAGACAGGGTTGAAGAGGTTATAGTTGGAGAATCCAATGGCTACAACTACTGTTGCGACGACGCTCTGAGAATGACTGGCGTGAAGAAGATAGTCAACAAGGCTGGCGGAAAAATTGTGAACCTCTCCAAAGACGAAATTGTGAAAGTTCAGAATTCCAAAACCTTTGTCTTGAGGAATTTCAGTCTTCCTAAGACTCTGGTTGAAACCGATTCTTTAGTTGATGTTCCAGTTATGAAGACTCATGAGTTTACTACCTACAGCGGCGCCATAAAGAATCTGTTCGGGTGTATACCTGATGACAGGCGCATTTTTCTTCATCCCTACTTCGATATGGTTCTCCATGACTTGCTGGTTCTGTTGGAACCGAAGTTTGTTGTTATGGATGCTACATTTTCGATGGAAGGAAATGGACCAAACAGGGGACACGTTATACCCATGAATCTTGTCCTAGCGGGTAGTGACCTTGTTGCCATGGACAAGTTATGTTGCGAAATCATGGGCATAGATTGGGCTGACATCAGTTACCTAAAGTTCATTGACAAGCATTATAGACGAGAAGAGACAGAGACCGAGATTATCGGCGAAAAAATTGAGGACGTGAAGCGACCTTTCCTGCTTCCATATGCTGATTTGGCTGTTAGGGCTCAACGTTGGGTCTACAAAAGCTATTTTCTAACTCGTCTCTGCTTTGGCACACCCTTCTTGAACATGCTACAGGGCTGCTTGAACGTCTACAGAAAAGTCGATGAAGAAATCAAGGGGAAAGAGTGGATAGACAAACATTGGGACAACTCGTTGCCCCGTTAAGCTGTCTCCAATAGCTTGTTATACAGGTTGATTACTTGGCTTGTAATCAGGCGCCAAGAAAACTTCTCTTCTATCAACTTTTTTCCTCGATCACCCATTTCTTTTGCAAGCTTCGGGTCCTGCAACAGGGTCAATACTCTTTGGGTCAGTTGTGTTGAGTCTCCGGGGTCTATCACAAACCCGTTTTCGTTATCTACTAGAAACTCAGGTATTCCTCCCACCCTAGTGGAAATAACTGGAAGCCCAGTGGCTTGTGCTTCCAGTATTGCGAAGGGAAAGTTTTCGTAGATAGCGGGCAGCACAAATATGTCAGAGGTTGAGTAGAGTTCGGGAAGTTGTTCATCTGGAACATATCCGAGAAATGACACGAAATCTTCTATCTTCAGTTCTTTCGCCAGCTTTCGTAGACGCTCTTCCTTCTTTTTGAACCCTGTTCCAGATATGGCAAATTTTACGTCCTTAAACTGTTGGAGGACTGGTGGAATAGAGTTTAATAGAATTTCTAAGCCTTTTCTGTGGTAGAGGCGCCCCACGAAGAGAACAATTTTCTTTTCCTCTTCTAGCCCGAATTCTTGCCGTAGCTCAATTCTGTTTGTTCTTGGTTTGAATTTTTGGATATCTACACCGTTGTAAATTACGTGAATTTTTTCTTCGTTGATTCCATAGAGGTCAGTTAATTCATCAACCGTGTATTTGCTCACTGCGATCAGGGCGTCTGAACGCTTCATCAGTTTTTTTTCATAGGACCTAAGCATAAAATTGAATCTCAGCATCATTTTCTCGTTGGGATTCAAATTTTTGGGATTATCCCGCCTTGTCACTATGGCTTCTCCTTTCCAAGTTGAGTGAACCGCACAAACCAGCGCCTTAGCTGAATCGCTTGGTATAGCAAAACTTGGAACCAACGGAAGGTTCGCGTGTATGATGTCAAACCCAATTTCTTTGTTCAGTTCTTCTATCTTCTTGGAGGCGGAGCGGGCGAATCGCCAATACCTTGTTACGGCATTTCCTTGCCCCCTTCTATAATGCACATTGACGCCGTCAATCACATCTTCGGAATCTTCGCTGTGTCTAGCTACAACATGAACGTTATGTCCAAGTTTTTGGAGGCTCCGAGACAGGTAATAGACGTAAGCTCCTGTTCCTCCTGAAATCGGGAAATATTCGGGTGTTACGAAGCAGACGTTCAAGACTTTTCATCCTCTCTTCCAGTTAAGGCTGTGTGGATTAAAGAGGTTGCTGCTCCTAGGGTCCACGCGACTGCTCTTGTGAAATAGATTACGATTAGATACATTGCTGAAGCGTCGTGGAAGATGTATGAGATTCTTGCTGCTGAGAAGGTGTATTGCAGGGTTGTTATAATTACTAGGGCTAGAAAGATCAACGATGGTATCAGGTGGAAAAGTGTGATTATGCTAATGATGAGAAAGATGAATGCAACCACATATAAGATGGGTTGTGCGTTCATCCACCAATCTGTTATCTTGTCTCCTCTAGCCAGTTGTGGATGTTTGAGGTATAACTTCCAAGTGTTCTCGCCGTACTTGAACTGCTGTTTGAAAAACTTTCCCAACGTAGGGCGATGAAAATGATAACAGATTGCGTCGGAGTCAAAAGCTATCCTGTATCCTGCCTCGACCAGTCTTGCTCCTAAATCCGTGTCATATTGAGTGGGAAGAGCCTCATCGAAGCCACCGACTTCTAATGTTACCTTCTTTTTCAGTAGCAGATTCATAGTCGCGACTCTCCCAACCGTTTCGGGAAGCCGTCGATACCTATAACTCAGCTCGTAGCCTATGACTCGTGGAACCAGTTTATCGCTGTTCCAAGTTTCCACGGTTCCGCTCGCTCCCGCAACCTTCGGATTATCTAAATGTTTAACGAGCTTCCTAAGCCAGCTTTTTTCAACTTTCGCGTCAGAATCAATTAACCCTATTATCTCGTTCTCGATAGTCTTCAAAACTAGGTTGTAAGCCGCTGCAGGGTTGAGTTGGCTGAAAATCAGTTTTACTGGATATTTTTTTACCCGTTCAGTTGTTGAGTCTTTGGAACCGCCGTCGATCACGATTACTTCAAGTAATTGTTTGGGATAATCCAGTTCCAGAATAGAGCGGAGACATTCCTCTATTGTTGATTCATTGTTTAAGGTGGGTACTATTATGCTGACCCCTGAGAGTGAATCCTCGTCTCTGACTGACTTCCTTGTCAACCGGTTACCCCTTTAACTGCCCTTTTTGATGATTAATGAATACTAACGTAATTTGCTATGATAAATAAGATGCTATTATCGCGTACAGTATTCTTACGCCGTCATTTATGGGATCAAGTTTAGAATTTCCCACTGTCCTCTGGTCAAAGCTTATTGGAGTTTCAGTGACTCTTGCACCCATCTTCAACGCTTTTACAAGCATCTCGGATTCCACTTCGTAGCCTCTGGAACTTAGCTTCATCTTCTTTATTAAGGACGATTTGATTGCTCTAAATCCAGACTGTGAATCGGAGATTTTTTTTCCGGTGAGGTATCCGATTAGATTGTTGAACATTCTGTTGCCTGTTCTGTTTACTTTTGGAATCTTGGTTTTGTTGACGTCAGAGTTGAAGAATCTTGATCCTATAACGAAGTCAGCAATGTCATCCCTTATGTATCGCAGAACCAAAGGAATTTCTTCTGGCTGGTGGGAGCCGTCTGCGTCTAAAGTAACTATCAATTCTCCTTTTGCTTGTCTGAAGCCCGATCTGAGAGCATAGCCTTTTCCCTTATGTTCTTCTCTTAAAACATGGGCTTCCTTTGCCTGAGAGATATCTGCAGACCTGTCTACTGAACCGTCATCAACAACCAAAATCTCGTATGACACTCCCAGTTGTTCCAGTGTTCTCTTCGTTCGAGTAACTATGTCACCTATTGTATGTTCTTCGTTGAACACTGGAATGACGACAGAGACGAAAAAATCTTCTCGCTCCCTATCTCCCTTATCTTTTACCATCGTTTCAGAAAGACTACTTCATGAATTAAATAGTTTGCCAATCTTCGTGAATAGATGTTTGACGGTTTAACTTTTATATTAAGGGCGGTTGATGTAGTTCTGCGATGTTGTTAAAGGATGTCCAAGTCATCCTTGATGGAGAGAAGAACCCAGATTGAAGCAAACTTTGCTGGAAATCGAGAAGAACCTAGAGACGAGAAGAGAAACGGATAGAATCATGTGGTTCTCCATGTGGGTTATTCTTTCTATTGCGACTTTTGGAATAGCTTGGTTCCCCATGATCTACTACATGATCAAAAGAAGAAATGATCACTTTTCCAGACAAGAAAAACTGGAGGCTCTGATCTTGAGCAAGCTGAGAAAACGTCTGGGAAAATCGGCGTCCAACTCGCAGAAAACAGCGAATCTAGCACCGTCTAGAAACGCTGGGGCGTGGACTTTTTTTTCTCTGTTAATCTTTCCCGCCTTTTATGTTGTTTATTTTCTGAAGAGCGACCTTGTGAAACATGAAGAACATGAACATGATTTTCTTGCTGAAATAATGGCGTTGGCAAAAGATTCTGACGTATCTCTGAACATTCACGGTTTTACGACTTCGAAGAGCTTCAAATTGGGCAAGTATCTGGGGCTTAATATCGTAACTCTTGGTTTAGCAATCGCATATTGGCTCTACCGAATCTTCAACGACTACAACAATCACTTCAAGATGCAATGGAAAATAGAGGACGAACTGCTCAGTTTCTTGAAGACAATCGACAAAGAAACCAGTTAATACCTTGTTTTGGCTGTTAATTTTTATACCCGTCTAACAATACGAATTCTGAAAGCCCGAAAAGGAAGCCGTCATATGGTTGAAATTTCTAAGCTCGTTAAAAAATCTATCAGAACTCTGAGTCCCTACTTTCACGGCGGAAACGTTTGGGAAATCTCAGAAAAATACAAAATTCCCGTAGATCAGCTGATCGATTTCAGCATCTCCACCAATCCTCTAGGTGCACCCGAAAAAGCCCTGCAAAGCATCCGCCAAAACCTCAACCTGATATACCATTATCCAGACCCTGATCATGAATGGCTTCTTGAAGCTTTATCCAATTCGGTTAGTGTAAAACCGAACAACGTGGTAATAGGCAACGGCTCTACCGAGTTAATATATCTGTTCACCGAAATCTTCCTTGAGAACGGAACCGAAGCTGTTATTCCAGTTCCCACCTTCAGCGAATACAAAGCAGCTATAGAAAGATTCGGCGGCAACATGGTATTCGTGAAATGCAATCCAGCAAAAAATTTTCGGCTAAACTTCGAAGAACTGGAGAGTACAATCACAAAGAAAACTAGAATAATCTTCCTCTGCAATCCGAATAGCCCAACCGGATACCTCTATGACAAAGATGACGTCTTGCGAATCATAGAGGCCGCTGCAGAAAAGAACGTTCTGGTGTTTCTCGACGAGGATTACATCGACTTTGTCGACGACAGCAAAAGATATTCTATGGCTGAATATGTTAACGACTACGACAACCTGTTTGTTCTCAGGTCATTAACAAAATTCTATGGTTTAGCCGGTGTCAGAATAGGATTCGGCTTAGCCTCCCCTGACATTGTGAAGATTATAAAGAAGGCAAGGATGCCTTGGAGCGTAAACAGTTTAGCCATGTTTGCCACAGTTGAGGCGGTTAAGGACAACGATTTCATCAAAAAAACTAAGCTTCTTCTCTCAAAAAGCAAACGAGAGATGTTAGAGATGTTCAAGACTATTCCTTGGTTGAAGGTGTATCCGTCTGAGACTAATTTTTTGCTAGTTGAAATTATCCAAGGCGAGTTGACCTCAACGCAACTCAGGGAGGGACTTGCCAAAAAGGGGCTCCTAATCAGAGACTGCAAAGACTTTGATGGATTAAACAACAGATTCTTCAGAGTGACGGTGAGAAGACCGGAAGAAAACAAGAAACTGATAGAGCAAATAAAATCTAATAGAAGTACAACCTAACAATTTCGCATTTTCTACAGGTGAAAAGAGAACCTCGTTCATTTCTCTTTTCGTTTTGAATCTCCCTTGATACGCAACAGGTAGTTTTTTGCCGATTCTAAATCTTTGGAAGAGTTCACATTGAATACGGCTTCAGGTCTCCTGCTGATAACAACTTCTTGTTCCTGCTCCTCCGAGATTTGTCGACCATCAATTATGTTTATTCCCGAAACCGCATACATCTTTTCCTTATAGTCGTAAGGAGAAACGGCTGACAAGTTGTACTCGATGAAAGCTTCTTCCGGAACCATCACAGTCAACGCAGGTTTGCCAGACTCTTCGTATTTGTTGATCATTTCGTCCAGAAACTCTCCAGTAAGCAGGGGAAGATCAGAGGAAATAATCAAGACAGGACATGCTAAATTTGCTTCCTGAACCGCTTGTTGAACGTCAGCGTGATATCCTCGCCCATCAGTCTCAACAATCTTTACAGACGCTTTCGCTGCTTCTTCTGCGGTTTTGCGAGTGTAAGACGTTACTGCCACGTATGTCTCTGCAATTCTTTTAGACTCCTTTGTGGCTTCGATGACTCTCCTTATGAGAGGCTTGCCCATGAACTTTGCCATGGGTTTTTCTATGTCTCCGCCGAAACGCCTGCTTCTTCCCCCCGCCATTATCAAAGCCACGACACGCATTCTCAAATCACCAATACAAACAACGCAACCATGCGCGCTATCTCGTTAGTGGCGCCGAAAACGTCGCCATTAACTCCTCCAAAAACTTTCTTTCCAACCATTATCATTAATCCTCCAACCAATATTCCCGCTACTACGGCTAGCACGCCGCTGAGACCTAGCAGTGCAATGCTGACGACAAGGGAGATAGTTAACGAAATTGCGTATAAACCATGTTTTTTTCTGATTGAATCAATGAAGTTCCTTCCTTTTTCCCACTTATCTTCGTAGAAGCGGGGCGGGGGGGAACTGCCTTGCCATCCGCCTGTGACCATAGCTAGTTTCGCTGAGGTCTCGGCTACTATTAGAGATTGAATGATGAAGTCTGTTTTTATCGTGAAGATAGTTAAGATGGTGAAGAAGGAGACGAGGAGGGCAAGTAACGCTCCTGTTCTTGTGACAGTCCATTCGTGAGCGATCTCTACTTTTTCTTTAAGAGATGCTTTTCTTATGCCTAAAGCGTTGCCCACGTCAACTAGCCCGTCTGTGTGTTGAAGTCCTGTGAGAACTAGGAGGATGGCGAGGGTCATGACGCTAGCAAGTCCCTTGGCTGCAAAATCGGTGAGTACTTGTTGGGAACCTGAGAAGAGTGTGGTGTTCAAGGAGGCGAAGAGAAGGGACAAAACGTGGTGTGTGAAGAAGGAGTAGACTCCGGCAAGAAATCCGATAATAATTCCTATTATTGGAAAAAGGAACATGAAACGAGCGGAGATTTCCAAGAAACTTTCATCCACCCCTACAGGGACGGTTGTGAGAAAAGCCATCAAACCCCTAAAGACTCGTAAAGCTTTCACCATCAACCCCCATTATGATTTCATGGCATGTCTGCTCGTGGGCGCGAGAACTCCCAGCAGACGTTGTATCTCCACGCGTCGCCCAACTTGGTCAACTTTATCTCTTTTTCATCAACCTCGATTAGACCACTTTTCTTCAGTCTGTTTAGGGTAGTTCCAAAAGCTTCTTCCGGCAATCTTCCGAAGCGCCTTCTAAACTCCTCTTTGTTCACGGGCAAGCGGATATACAATCGCATCATCATCTTTCTCATTTCATCCTCTATCGAGGCTACCGAGAGTTTTGCTATGGGAAAGTTTCCACGGCTAACCGCCTCAATATACGCTTCGGCAGGTTCGATATCCACATACGAAAACCTTCCCAAGTTACCCATGAAGAAACCTGCACCCGTGCCAAGGGTATCGAAACAGGGTTGTTTGAAGTCTTCGGCTATTCTAGAGAAGCGATTGTGGCACGTCGGCTTATATCCTGCCTTCTGGAATGTGGTGTACGCTTCACTATACATCTCTGTTTCAGCCTCTTGGTCTCCTCTGGAGGGTAAATCACCAGACTGAAGCTGTTGAGCTAGCTTTGTTCCCGGATAAACGTCCAAGGCATAACAGTCCGCGCTTTCCACATCCAACTCCAACGCTCTCTGAACATCTTTGCTCCAGACTTTCAAGGTCTGTCCGGGAAGGTTATACATCAGGTCAATGCTTACGCGAAGTCCTAGTTTATGGGCGGTCTTTATGGTTTCCTCAGCCTCCATTGCCTTATCTCGCATATTAAACATCGCCCTTAAGTTATCGTCAAAGGTTTGTATCCCCACATCCAACTGGTCCACTCCGTATTCTGACAGCACTTTGAGTTTCTTGTAGTTGAAGTCGGTAGTGCAACCTGTTATCTTGATTTCTCGTTCCTTGCTTACATTAAAGTTTTTTTCGCAGAACGATAAGAGGTCAATTGTCTGTTCGGTGGACATGATGCTTGGAGTTCCACCAGCCAGATATATTTCGGAGAACTCGCTTGTCTTGGCGTATTTTGTTTCTGCGTACATGTTGAGGGCTTTCTTTAGTGCTGAGAGATATTTTCTCATATTGTTGTTTGAAAGCAGTTCTGTGGGAAAATAGCAGAAGTTGCATTTCATGTTGCAGAAGGGTATCCAAGGTTGCAATCCCTTTCTTTCGCTGCTGGTATTCTCGTTTCCTAAAAAGTCCATGAATGTTTGGAGGGTTTCAGGTGCCACATCTGGATAATCTCGGTATGTGTAAGGTGGCCAGTGCTCAGTTTTCTCGTAAACAGATGAACTTTCAGGGGTTTTATTTGTCATTATCCTAGAATATCTCCATCATCGTAGTTTTTAAAACATAGCTAATGAAGGGCATGATTATGTCTCTTGTGGAGCGTTTTCCTGTTTTAATGTTTTTGCAACTTTTAAAATCTTCGGCTAACAAAGCCTTTGGCGGAAACTCGTCAGCCTCGTTCAGTTTAACAATTGAAGCGAGGGCTTTGACAGAAAGTTTAAATAGAATTTTATGCCAAACCAGTTTCTCTAGAACTGGATGAAACGAATCCTTGAAATCTGTTCGTAAATGTGGTGAAAATAATTGATTTTTGCTTTGATAGGTTTTATTGTAATGTTCGGCGCGTTGGTTGTGGTAGGAATCAACCAACCTAGAGGAACAAGTACCAAAGTCTGGCTATTCCTATACCTCGCTATGACTATCGTTCTCGACTCACTTGTAGTTGTGGCCTTACTGTTTGAAATCACAGAACTTACTCACCTGCTCCTCGGCATGACTGCTGGTTCAGCCACCGGCTTAGCTATTCATGTGTGGCATCACATTCAAGAAGAGAACGAAGAGCATTAGCCTACGGTGTAAGTTCGGCAGGTAGCTTTCACGTTTAAGGAATTAATTTAAGTCATATTCAAGTAAACTAATTTATCCACCGAGGTTTTCCAATGAAAGAATACGATTTAATCTCCATAGGCACAGGCTCCGCCATGAGCATTGTAGAAACGATGATTCAGCATAACCCCAAGCTTAAGGTCGCAGTCATAGACAAAGATGAACCGGGCGGCATCTGCTTAACAAGAGGCTGCATCCCCTCTAAAATACTGCTTTACCCTGCGGAGTTGGTGAGAACAATTGAAAAGGCAAGAAATTTTGGAATAAGCTCGGAAATAAAACAGGTAGATTTCCAGAAAGTCATGGAAAGAATGAGAACCCTTATCTACAGAGACATAAACCGAATCCGTCAAAGTCTTTCTCACTCAAAAAACATAGATTACTACCCTGAAGCAGCAGAATTCATTGCTCCATACAGACTGAAGGTTGGGAACCAAACTATCACCGCCAAAATGATATTTCTGTGTACGGGGTCGAAACCCACTATTCCTCCAATAAAAGGGATAGAAGAAGTGGGTTACCTTACTAGCGACACAATTCTCAAGATAAATCAACTGCCCGAGACTATCATAATAGTGGGCGGCGGATACATCGCTGCAGAATACAGTCATTTTCTCTCATCCATGGGCGCGAAAGTCACGGTTATCGGCAGAAATCCCCACTTTATTCCCACAGAAGAACCAGAAATTTCAGCCTTGGCTAAGAGAGAGTTAGGAAAGCATGTGATGATTTATACTAACCATGAAGTTCGAGAGGCTGAATTGACTTCAGACGGGGAAAAAAAGCTGGTTGCTGTCAACCGAGAGAATGGAAAAAAGTTGGAGGTAACAGCAGACGCGATACTGATTGCCACCGGAAGAGGTCCGCTTTCAGATGTTCTTCATCCCGAAAAAGGTGGAATAAAGACGGATGGAAAGGGATGGATTGTCGTTAATGAGTATTTGGAGACTTCTCAACCTAACGTTTGGGCTCTTGGAGACGCCAACGGTAAACATCTTTTCAAACATGTAGCCAACTACGAGTCAGCTATTGTTTACTACAATGCTGTGTTGAAGAGGAACGTGAAGGTTGATTATCATGCAGTTCCTCACGCTGTTTTTACATATCCTGAGATTGCGGCAGTTGGTCTAAGAGAAAAAGAGGCGATAGAAAAATACGGGGAGAACAAAGTGCTGATCGGATTTTATAGATACGAGGATACGGCGAAGGGAGAAGCTATGGGTGCGAAGGATTATTTCGTCAAAGTTATTGTGGAACGTGGCACTATGAAGATTCTTGGAGCCCACATAATTGGGCCTTACGCTTCTGTTCTTATCCATGAAATCATTCCGTTAATGTATACGCATGAACAAAGCGCCAAGCCCATAGCCGATGGGATGCACATACACCCGGCATTGAGCGAAGTCGTAGAAAGAGCCTTCCGTTCCCTACTGCCACCGGAGCATTACCACCACATACTCGGACACTACAAACTTCCTACCTAAACAAGCAGTTAACTGTTGAAGGAAAGAACAAATGGATAACTCGTACAAAATGCAATATCCAAATAGTTAAGTGGATTTGCATCTATTATAATAATAACATGGGGAGATTGAAGTCTAACGTAAGATCTACACTTCATCGGTACCTTAATGGGGAATTAACCGAGGACGAATTCAAGGGTCAAATTGCTGAGATTATAAGTGAGTTTGAGAAGAGGCTACCTAAGAAACTTGTATGCCAAGATGTAGGCTTAATAGTTCAAGAAAGAGAGCAGAGTATTCTGAACAAACCTGATGAGTTTAAGAAAGTATGGATTCTCTTGAATCAAGTCGAACCAATGATAAGAGTAACTCTCAGTCACTGGAAAGAGGCTATGAGCAAATAAAAGATCGGGATTGAGATGAGCTGGATTAAAGAAGCGTTACGTCGAGGCGAACTGAAGATTACAGAGAACAATAACTGCCCATTTCATAACCCTCAACATAGAACCTTTATCCCTACTAAAGTTAATGCATGTGCCCTTCATAAATGGGTTAGCAAGAAATGGTTTGAAGGGAGATTCAGAGAAAGAGAACAGAATAAGTGAGTAAAAAGCTTCATTTATCACCCGATTTTTTAGTGGTTCACAGCAATCGAGGACTTTAGAGCCGAATCTTTGCATAAGAACAATTTTCTGGCTTTATTTGTGTTTGGTGCTTATGCGTGGGATGCAAAATTGTTTTTCTGTTTGTTTTCTGTAGAACATGTTGTAGACGCAGAAGGGTATTATTCGGTTTTCGGGCGTTATGTAATGGATGACGCAGTGGTGTGCCCTTTCCACATCGAAGGTGTAGGGATCCATAAAAGCCATACACCCAATCAACAGCAGTCTCCGTCTAATGTACCCAAGAGAATCGTACGAGGGGTCAGTGTGTATCTTAACCAAAGTCTTCATTGCATTCAGAAGACCAGCTTCTTGCTGCACCTTTCCCCAGTCAAGGGAACGAAAGGCAGCGAAGAACAATCTCAGATAAATTCCGATTTTACCGATTTTTCGCTGTTTAATTAACCTGTTAAGGGCTTTAAGATCGGACATGAAGGCGTCGAAATTTAGGAAACGGTTGATGGGTGTGAAGATGTGTTTTCCTCTTTTGGAAATTAACACCCAGTTCCAAAGTCCGCAGTAGGGTGTGGGTGTGAATGGGGGCCATGTTTTTGATAAGAACGTGTTCATGACCTGTAGGGGAGGAACCATGACTGAAACAGGAAACAGGTCTTCTTCTTTGATCATTCCGTTCGTCTGTTCTTCTATTCTCTGTGCTAGCAATGAGTTGTCAACTCTGTTTTCCCTAGAAACAAGAGCGGATGTTCTTCCGGTGAAGGCCATTGGTTGAAAGACTATTCCTCTTATTATGTCCACGTTTTTTGCAGCGAATCGGATCATGTCACCTATTTCGTTGTCGTTTATGCTGCCCTGCAGGGTTGGAACCAATATTATTTCTATGTCATGTTCGCGGCAAAGTTTGACAAGATTCAGTTTCTTTTGAAGCAGTTTTGCTCCTCTTAGTTTCTCGTAAGGTGAATCGGTAAGTCCGTCAAACTGTAGATATACAATATTCAAACCGGCTTTCTTCAGTTTCCTGACGAGTTCTGGGTTTTGGGACATTCTGATACCGTTTGTAGCTAATAGTATCATGAATTCCAATTCATGTGCCATCTTCACGATCTCAACTATGTCGTCACGGACTGTGGGTTCTCCGCCGGCGAACATTACTGCTAGTGGAGACGGTTTCTGTTTCTTCAGAAACTTTAGCATGTTGTGAATAGTTTCTTGAGTTGGTTTGTAGAGGTCACTTGGTTCTGCTGCGCTTGCGAAGCATATGGGACATTTTAGGTCGCATTCATTGGTTACGTCAATTACTGCCATGACTGTTTTGGAGGTGTGATGAGAGCATTGGTTTAGTCCGCAGTTGTAAGGGCAGTTGTCCTGAAGTGGTTTGGAAGAGGGTTTTTTGAGCTTTTCAGCTTTGTGATAGATGTCCGCTCTGCTCCAGTAGATATCATTAAAGCTTCCATGTTCACTGCATTCCTTCAATATCACAACTTTTCCGTCTTTTTCTGCGACTTGAGCCTTCACTTTTTTTAGGCAAACTGGGCAAACGCTGTAAGTTTCCCGAAGAATCTTCTGTTCTTTCAAGTTAAAGCCCCTGCAATTAAGGCGATTGGTATTAGAATCATGGTTCTGGTTACTAACCTTTCTTGTTTCTTCACAGCCTCAATATCAGGCTTTCTGAGGAGGATGACTCCTGAAATAACAAGGATTATGTCCCAGATGATGATGGGAATCAGAAACGCGTAACCTACGGCATTCACTAAATAAGGGATAGGGGAAGCTATTGCGTTGAGCAGGAAGAAAATCGCTCCCACTCTGGTGGCTAATTTTGGACCACGCTTTGCTGCCAAGGTGGCGTATCCAGCCTTCAAGTCTCCCTCTAAACTCAACACGTCCCTCAATATGTTTCCACCTACATTGCCCATGCTCATAAAGGACAAAGAGAAAGAAGTAATGGTGATTGCTCCAGACAATGCAGCTTCACCGTAAACAAAGGATGTTCCTATAAGAAAACCCATGAGGAAACTTCCGAAGAAACCGGCATGCTTCTTCACGTATGCGGAATATGCTACAAGAAGTAGCGTATCTAAGAGGGCTATTGCGAAGCAGAGAATATTGATTATTAGGGATCCTAAAAGTCCAACAGCGAACAAGACTGCTGATATTAGGAGAGCGTGCCACGGTGCGATACTTTGTGACGGTATTGGTCTGTTCTTTTTGACGATGGCATCTGACTCTTGGTCAATGTAGTCGTTGAATGCGAAACCGCCAGAAGTAATACCTATTGCCGATAAGACGACTAATGCCAATAGATTAATGTCCGGAATTGCTTTCTGCAGAGTTATTATAGTCAAAACTGAGAGACCGCCAGTCATGAGCCAGTAGGGCGGTCGAAGAATCATAATAACGGCTTTCAGCCTCTTCTTCAACGAAGCCATTTGATTCTAGCCTAATATCTTCCTGAGCTTATTAATTTTTTTAATCCTTCTTCCAAATTCACTTGTGGGTTCCATTGCAGCATGTTTACGGCTTTGCTGTTGTCGGCTTGGGTTATATCCATGTCTCCCTCCCATGCTAGACCACCCGTACATGAGATTTCAACTCCCTCTAATCCTAGAAGTTCAATAACTTTTTTTGCCAGCTCTGTCACAGAGGCTGTGGTTCCTGTGCCAACATTAAAGATTTGTCCAGGAGCCGCTGGAGATGTGGCTGCTAGGATTAAGATTCCTACCATGTCCGACACGTAAACGAAGTCTCTGCCTTGTCTGCCTGTGCCTAAGATTTCCAGTTTGTTTGGTGTCTTCTTTAGTTTGTTGAGGAAATCAGGTAGGACTCCGTGACCGTTTGGACCATAAACGTTGAATATGCGGAGCATAACAACCTCTAAACCGTAATTTTCATTGTAGAAACGGCAATAGTTTTCGCCAATAAATTTTGACAACCCGTAGAAGGAGATTGGGTGGGTAGGATATGTTTCGGGTGTGGGTCTCTTCTTCGGATCACCATAAACCGCTGCCGAAGATGCGAAGACTACTCTGGCGCCGGCTTTTTTGGCGGCTTCGAGGACATTTAATGTTCCAACAACGTTTATTTCGCAGTCTTCTTTGGCGTCTTCCATGGAGTAGGGGACGCTTGTTTGGGCTGCTAGGTGAAAAATGACTTCGCTGTTTCTGGTTGCTTTCTCTAGTGCTGTGGGGTCCCTGATGTCTCCCTGAACGAAATCAAGCTCACCATCTATCAGGTCTTTTATGAAATCTATTTTTCCAGAAGATAGATTGTCGAACGCCGTCACCTTGGCTCCTTGCTCTAAAAGTGTTCTGCAGAGGTGAGAACCTATGAAGCCCGCGCCACCAGTAACAACAACTTCCTTTCCCTTAAGCGAATTCAAGGCAATTCCCCAATTTATGACTGGAATCTAATGCTACACCCATTACTTAATGTTCCTGAATTTTTAAGGAAGATCAAGTTTCTGCATGCGCCATCAGTTCAAGATGTCATAAAGGCTCTTCGTGAAAATAAAAAGCTATTGGAAGTCTACGAAGAGGCTTCTCACCTTTTTTTCCGCTTTTCATATGCTTTCTGGGCGTCCCTCTGTGATTTTTCCAGTCTCTCTTTGCGTTTCTTGTAGCCTTTTTGAATTCTTTTGTAACTCAATACCTTTCCCCCCTTCAAACTCAATTTGTGCGCCCGCAACATCAGAACAACCTCAAATAGAGAAATAAAGCCACTATCCCCACACACACAACAAAAGTGAGCATGGCTAACTGAAGATTTAGCATCCATCTCAGTGTTTCTGCAATGCTTTCAAGCGAGTCTGAAATGTCTGTAAGAAGTACGTTTTCTTCTTCATTCTCTTCTTCAGTCAAAATCAATTACCCCCTTTCATGGCAAGCAGTGTGTTCAGAAGTTATACAAAAAATTTACTGAGAAGAAAAATCCGTAGATTTCCCTCATACATTCTCTCGTTAATTAGGCGGATGTGTCCATTGCGAATGATGTCCACCGTAAACTCGAAACAGCCCAAAACCAGTGGGTTCCAAGTGGAAAAGGACTTTTTGGACACGAAATCAAGCACATTAAGTTATCTTGCTTCTAGTGAGAGGCTGACCCAGTTTCCTGTGTAGTCAAAATCGTTTTTTGTTCCATTGAAAGCCCACAATTCAAAGATTATCCTGTGGCTACCCAGTTGGTCTATGCTTATCATCACCTGAAACTCCCAAACTTCTTTGTCCAACAAGTTTTTCTCAAAGCTTTCTACGAGTTCGGCTGAACTTGGATTTACAGGAGAATTTCCATCATCCATTTTTAAGTATACTGAGTAATCCCCTGTTGTATCATTTTGGTTTTCCACACCAACCCATAAGCTGAATGTGCTGTTTTCGCCTAAAACCACCGTTTCCGGAAAATTCTCAGCCTGTTTTTCTGAATCAAGCAAATAAATCGCGGTAAACGGTTCTTTTTGCACGGGCTCAAATGCCAAATAGACTAAGAGACCTGACAATATCAAAATAGCTACCAAAATCGTTACAGTAATCGTTTTTTCCGCATCTCGGTCTGAAACGGAATTTGTATCCTTAGAGGTTCTCCGAACTTTCTTTTCCATGAACTTCTTATGCTCATCTTTTTCCAACATAAGTCACTCCCTAAACGAGACAACAACTTTACATTTCATCCAACAGGTCTCCTCACTGGAACACGTTTACATTTACGCTTGTCCAGATAAAAGAATTCTGAAAATCTCCCACCCAGCCTTGAACCTGTTCAATTTGGACCTGCTATGATTGTCTCTAGGCTTATAGATTGTGGGGAACTCAGTAATCCTCAATCCATTTTTCGCGGCTTCTGTTAGAAAAACTGTTGAAAGACCCATCCCATCCGAATACAACTCCAAACGAGAAATCGCGTTTTTCGTTAAAGCTCGAAATCCAGTCTGAGTATCTGACAACTTTTGCCCGTAAAGCATATTGTACATTCGTGTGAACATTCTGTTTCCAAACAAATTCATAAGTGGCATAGCTCCTGGTAAGAGGATTCCACGAAGCCTTGAAGCCAAGCAAACATCAGCTTTGTCCTTCAGCAAAGGTTGGACGAGTTTGTTTATGTCACACGCTTTATAGGTGTCGTCGGCGTCGATTACTACCACTATACTAGCTTTTGCATGGTCAATTCCAGTCTTTATCGCCCTGCCGTACCCTAATCTCGATTCGGAAACAAACTCAACGTTTTCCTCTTTAACTATCTCTTCAGTTCCGTCATTAGAATGGCCGTCAACAACTATTATCTGAGTATTGTAGCTTGAGCAACTCTTGATGTCTTGTATGACCTTTTGTATCGTTTTTCCTTCTTTAAAGGCCGGTATGACCACAGAAACAATAAAACCTTTTTCAGTCAATGGTGGTCGCTCTGGTCGAACTCATTTTTTACTTGAAGACTTGAGGTTTTTTATATAAAATATTTTCTCTACTAAAGGAACTCATTATAAATTTGCTCTAATTGGCGAACATTTTCTTCCCAACTATACCTCTTCTCAACGTTTTTTCTAGCTTCCTCGCCGATGGCAAGTCCCACCCCTTCCTCTGATAGAAGTTTTGACAAGGTTTCAGCCATTGCTTCCGGATTTCTAGGAGGCACAAGAACCCCATTTTTCATATGATCGACTATTTCAGGTGTCCCTCCCACTATTGTTGCCACAACTGGCAATCCACATGACATGGCTTCCAAAAGAACAAGCGGCAGTCCCTCACCCGAGGCTGAAGGTAGAACAAAATAGTCAGCGGCGTCGTAGTATACAGGTAACAGTTCATCTGGAACGAATCCAGTTAGCTTGATGTTATATTCAATCCCCAACTCTTTTATGCGGTCTTCTATGAATTTCCTGCTTGGACCTTTTCCTGCAACAACGAACAAGGTGTCCGGATGGTCTCGTGCCACTAGGGGGACTGACTCGATGAGGGTGCCCAAACCGTTTTTGTAAACCAGTCTCCGCACGCTGAGGATAATTTTTCGGTTTTTTGGTAAACCAAGTTTTTTTCTGCTCTCACTTTTGTTTGCAGGGTGGAAAGTGTCTATGTCGACTCCGTTGTAGATTACTGACGTTTTCGACTTGTCTGCGCCTAGTCTAAGAACGTATTTCATTGTCTCCTTGCTGACTGTAATCACCCTGTAAGCGTCCTTCAAAACAGCTTTGCCTATGGTTAAGTCGTTCAGTTGTTCCATTAGGTTCAGCAATGACTGGTAGTCGATGAATGTGTTATGCTGGGTCAAGATGAAGGGTTTCTTGTATTTCTTAGCAACCTTTCCCGCTAGGAATGATGACATGTAAACGTGACCATGAGCGTGAACTAAGTCACAGTTCCTTATTACCTGTGTAAACTTTTTGTAAGCTTCAATGGAAAGAATAGGATAGGGTACACCAATTCTTTCAGCAAGGTTCATTGTGGAATAATTGAAGACTCGGATTCCCTTTGCGGGATGTTCGTTTCGTCCCTTTATTTTGCTTGTTAAAACGTCTATTTGGTAACCTGATTTCGTTAATCTTTTACTCTGTTCATAGGATACCTTTTCTATACCTCCCATGTGGGGTGGAAAAAAATGTGTGACGAGGCATATTCTAGGCATAGTTGCACGGTGGAGGACTGCAAATTTAACTATTTCGCACTAGAACAAACTGCGGGAACTCAGGCTTATGTGTCTTGCAGTTTTCTTTTTATGAAATAGATAATGCAAACATCTAAATTCCACAGACAAAATTAACATAACAGAAATGTCTGCCAAAAACAGCAACCAGAAAGTTCGCATAGGTTTAGAAATTCACGTCCAGTTAACTAGCCTTAAAACTAAGCTCTTCTGTGGCTGCTCCTCGGATTACAAAGGCGAAGACCCAAACACGATGGTGTGTCCTGTTTGCTTCGGGATACCCGGCGCCCTTCCCGTCCTCAACGAGAAGGCGGTTGAGTTCGCTGTTATGGCTGCGTTAGCCCTGAATTGTGAAATTTCGGAACGAATGTTCTTCTTCAGAAAGAACTATTATTATCCGGACATGCCGAAAAACTTCCAGATTTCACAATACGATCAGGCTGGAGGAGTTCCGCTGGCAGTCGACGGCTATCTTGATATTGATGTTGGCAAAAAAAGGAAGAAGATTCGGATTGGCAGAGTTCATCTGGAAGAGGACCCTGGAAGACTGGTTCATCAGGGCGCCATCGACTATTCCCCGTATACTCTGGTTGACTACAACCGTTCAGGCATCGCCTTACTGGAGGTTGTCACAGAGCCGGACCTCGATTCGCCTAAGGAGGCAAGGGTTTTCCTCCAAAAACTGCGTTCTATAATGGAGCACTTGGGAATTTTTGATGGAAGGTTGGAGGGAGCCATGCGCTGTGACGCCAACATATCACTCAGTGGCGGAACTAGGGTGGAAGTGAAAAACATTTCTTCCTTCAAAGAAGTGGAACGTGCTTTATTCTTCGAAATTATGAGACAAAAAAACTTGGTCGTTAAGGGTCAGGCTGTCAAGCGCGAAACAAGACATTGGGACGAGACTCGTAGGGTAACCGTTTCGTTGCGCACAAAAGAGGAAGAGCACGATTACCGGTATTTCCCTGAGCCAGACCTTGTTCCTATAGTTATCACAAAAGACTTCGTACAAGAAATTAAGGAGAATATGCCGGAACTGCCAGAAGCTAGAATCCAGCGTTTCGTCTCTAGCTACAAGCTTCCCAAATATGACGCTGAAGTTTTGGTAAGCGACAAAGCCTTAGCAGACTTTTTTGAGAGAAGCGTAAAATTATACAACAGACCCAAAGAAATCAGTAACTGGATGATGAGCGACCTGTTACGCAATCTCTACGAAAACAACCTTGAACTCACAGAATCCAAAATAACTCCAGAACTCCTCGTTGAGATGATCCAACTCATCGAAGAGGGTGTCATAAGCGGCAAAATCGGCAAAAAAATTCTGCCAGAAATCGTCTTAACTGGAAAACGTGCTTCTCAAATCGTCAAAGAAAATGGTTTAGTGAAGATTGCTTCCCGAGAAGCCCTTCAAGATGCAGTGGAAAAAGTTTTCAGGGAAAATCCGAAGGCTGTGAAAGACGCCCTCACAGATGAAAATGCAGTTCATTATCTGGTTGGACAGCTTATGAGGGCAACGAAGGGTCAGGCTGACCCTCAGTTAGCTAACCAATTAATCTGCGAAAAACTGGAATCACTAAAAAGCTAAAGAAAAACTTTAGAAAAAAATCTTCAGCTTGATTTGTTTTCGTCTAGTATGATTACGAAGAGGGCGAGTCCCAATATGAGTGAAGCTATTCCAGCGCCGAGGATGAGGAATCTGGGAAGATTCACTTCATTGAGGATAAGCATCATGTATGTGGGTCCTCCGAAAGTGAGGATTGCCGCAAAAAAGATCAGTAGCCCTCGCATGAAACCTGTGCTCTTTTTCAAGTTTTCAAGAAACGTCACAATTATCTCTCCAAGTTCAGTCTCATTTTGTTGACGACTAGGTTATAAGTCACTCTTAATGTTTTCCTTCAATTAACTGATCTTTTCTTCTGCCTCAAGAATTCTTGTTAAAACTTTATAGAGTGAAAGGGCAATTCCCCTCTCGGCTCCAAAACCTGTTGTTGCCCCCAACAAGCTGATGCCTTGCCATCCACGCTTTTTTGCTAGCCCCAACAGTAAACCTGTTGCCCCCATGATTCTGCCATCCCCGTAGATTTGAACTCCCTTGTCCACCTGTTTCTGGGCTAGTTTGTCAGAAGTGGCGGCTATGTAAATTTCGCCTCCCGGTTTAGATGTGGACACTCCGCCCATGGTAACTATGAATTTGCTTCCATATTTTTCTGCGAAATCCAATATTTTATCGCATATGTAGTAGTGGGCTAATGTGTCCTCTTGAGAGGGCTGCGAATCTCCGGTTAAGATTATGTAGTCGTTTTTTTCGGTTTTGGCTGCGTAGAATTGGTAACGGGGTGGACGGCACGTTCCATCGTTATTCACGACTACGTAGTCTGGAAAGTAGGGGGCGTATAATTCAGCGAATACTTTAGCGTCGGTGGATTCAATGATGTGTCTTGCTGCAAGTGTTCCTATGTTTCCTAACCCGGGCAAACCTTCCACAAGAATCGGTTCTGTTAACTGCGGTTCGAAGAGTTGGCAGAAATAGGGTTTATCCATGAATTCACCAAACCATTAGTTAACCAAGCAGACTATAGTTCTTTCGCATTTTTCTTCATTTTACTGTTGGTTTTCTGTTTTTGAATTGTGTGTTTTCTTCGAAGGAATACGCCACTTGCAGTGTCAAGTCTTCTCGGAGGTGTGGAGCCATGATTTGCATTC
Organism: uncultured Candidatus Bathyarchaeia archaeon; assembly: GCA_964618695.1. Taxonomy (GTDB): domain Archaea; phylum Thermoproteota; class Bathyarchaeia; order Bathyarchaeales; family Bathyarchaeaceae; genus Bathyarchaeum. The sequence continues at coordinate 66,545 of CAZUDX010000008.1, forward strand.
CGATGGGAAGACCGTTCGTGAATCCGCATGGAACAGATATTGCAGGTAATCCAGCTAAATTTGCTGACACAGTGTCCACGTCGCACATGTAAAGCGCTAGTGGGTCTTTTATTCTCTCTCCGATTTTGAAGGGAGGAAAAGGCATAGTGGGACCTATTAGAACATCGAATTTCTTGAAAGCTTCTTCGAAGTTTCTTCGAATCAGGGTTCGAACTTTGAGGGCTTTCAAATAATATTTGTTGTAATATCCAGCTGAAAGTGCGTAGGTGCCAAGGATTATTCGGCGTCTCACTTCAGCTCCGAATCCAATCCTCCTGTTTTTTGAGTAAACCGTTGCCCAGTTTCCGTCGTCGCGGTCAACACGGTAACCGTATCGTAATCCGTCGTATCTTGCCAAGTTAGAGCTGGCTTCAGACATGGCGACAATGTAGTACGCAGCAAGTGAATATTCAAGAGTGGGAAGCGAAGTTTCTTCGTATGATGCTCCCAATTCTTCAAGTTTGTGTATTCCTTTCCAAACTTGTTTCTTCACTTCAGCGCTCGTTCCTTCGCCGAAGAACTCTTTGGGCACACCAATCTTGATTCCTTCAACATTTCCTTTCATGAGTTCAGTGTAATCTTTTGGCGCCGCTTCGACGGAAGTGCTGTCTTTCGAATCATGACCAGCAATAATTGAAAGAAACAGGGCACAGTCATAAACGTCCTTTGCCATGGGTCCTATCTGTTCAAGACTGTTCCCGTAGGCGATTAACCCGTAACGGCTGACCAATCCGTAGGTTGGTTTTAAGCCAACAACTGAACAGTAGCTGGCTGGACAACGAATGGAACCTCCAGTGTCAGTTCCTAATGCTAATACGGCTTCATCAGTGGCGATGCTTGCCGCGCTGCCTCCAGATGACCCTCCGGGGACTCGGGAAAGGTTCCATGGGTTGCGGGTTGGACCGAAATAGCTGGTTTCTGTGGAGGATCCCATGGCGAATTCGTCCATGTTTGCTTTGCCAATGATGACGCCGTCCTCTCGTTTAATTCGTTCAATGACTTCCGCGTCGTAGGGAGGAACAAAATTCTCTAGCATCCGTGAAGAACAGGTGGTGGGGGTTCCCTTTGTGCAGATGGCGTCTTTAACCGCGATGGCGACGCCAGCCAATTTTCCAACTTGTTTTCCTTTTGAGACTTTTCTATCAATCTCTTTAGCTTTCTTGAGGCCTTCTTCCTCAACTAATGTAACGAACGCGTTCACTTTGTCTTCTAACTTGTGGATTCTCTCAAAAACTGCCTGAACATATTCCTCGGCTGTCGCTTCGTTGTTACGTATCTTTTCAACGGTCTCTCTTGCGGTTAACTCGTGTAACTTTGACATTTTGTCTGTTTCCTAAACGATTCTCGGAGCTTTGAGGAATTTTTTCTCTTTTTTGGGAGCGTTTTTGAGGGCTTCTTCTGTGGATAGCGAAGGTTTTGTCTCGTCTTTTCGAGAGACGTTTTTGAGGTCTAAAACGTTGTAGGTTGGCTCAACCCCTTCAGTGTCTACTTCGTCAATTTTTTTGAAATAGTCAAGAATGTCGTTGAACTGTTCCGTGAAGAGTGCTTTTTCTTCTTCGGAGAGTTCTATGTGTGCGAGCCAAGCGGTGTGTTCAACTTCTTTCTTTGATAGGTGGCGTCTTTTCATGTTCACTCCTTCAATAATAGAATTGTTAACTCATCTAATCTGGATTGTTTCTTTAGCCAAAATCTTATCTGGACTGCTTTTAACTCTTCTGCACAGTTGTAGGGGATATGTAGGTTTCTGACTCTTCGTCCACAGGAACAAACCTTGTTGTGGCTTCAAACTCAAGTTTTTGGGATTTTGGGTATGTATGGTGAATCCAGAAATGTTTTATTGTTCGGATTCAAATTCTGAACCGAGCACACGCAGCAGTCATCAAGGTTGAATATTAGCGTTCCCACCCACACGCCGATTCGCCTTTTTTGCGTGTGCTCCACCCCATTCATGGGCGACCGGATGAAAGTGAATATATGTTATAAATTATTCTGTCCAATGTTCCAATATTTAAATCGAATGCTGACTAAAATCCCCTCAGTTGCATAGTGAACTCCGATTCTTCGAGGATGAAATCAGAAGACTGAATTTTGTCTCATAAAGTCTATCAAGAAATGCAAAGTAATTCTCAACTTCCTCATATTCTAATCCAAGTTTGTGGTGGAGTCGTTTCATGCTAAGGGTTTGAATAATATTTGCTGCTACTTTACCCAGCAACTTCTCGAGATAAGTGATAAAGATGTCGCTCTTGTCACCACCCTCTTTTAATGATGTCTGTCTTTGAATAAACGCGTGAATCAGCTTGGAGCTATTTTCTCCAAGAACCAGCCTAACTGTCTCAGTTAGAGTTTCGAACATAAACTTGTTGAATTTTTCCATAAACTCAATCTACTTCCTATCGATGCTCCATCTTGGGTATTTCAGATTTTGACTTCACCCTAAGTAGTTTTTTATTTTATTCTGACTCGGAGTCCGATTTGTATATAAACGTTATATGAAGCTGACAATATAGTTGATTTCCAATTGGAGTCTAATCCAGTGGTCTCAAAAATTGTGAGGCATCTTAGAAAAAAAGTTTTGAAAGCTTTCATGGATATGCTAATTTTGGCTGAGATACAAAAAGAACCTTTGAGTGGATACGATATTATTTGTCTTATTCACGAAAGATTCGATATCTTAGTTAGTTCAGGCACAATCTATTCCTTGTTGTATTCGCTGGAGAGAAACGGTTTAGTTAACGCTAAGATGGATAATCGAAAGCGAATCTACACATTAACTGCAAAGGGCGAACAAACCCTAGAAACTGTATTGCAGGCAAAAGGCGAAATTCCCAGTCTCCTTCACAATCTGATATCACACAAAAAATAGATGCCTTCATTACCCGTCATGCGTTTGGTGACCTTGGGCTTGACCACACAATAGAATCTGCAGGGTCAAATTTTGATGTTAACGCAAAGCTAGAGGAGAAAGAACGTAAAACCAACATGCGTGTCATCGGCTTCGTGTTAACGGTTGGCACAAAACCAAGTGTAGCGAAATTTGAAGTTGAGGGAATAGTGACCCTCGAAGGAAAAAACCCGGAAATAGATAAAATGTTGGAAGTAAACCCCAAAAAGAAAATACCGCTGCTGCTCCAAAGAGTTTACCAAAACGTATTCACTTCAACTTATGTCCTAGCCACCCTACTCGACACTTCATACCCACCACCAGACATCCTTTACTCAGGCGAACTGAACAAATCAGGCGCCGAGGGACATTTTGAATGGGAAGGCAAAGAAGAAAAGAAGACAGAAGAAAATCCAAACGCAAAGAAGAAAAACCTAAAAACTAAAACCAAGCGCTGACAGACGCGGTTCCCTGCGCAACACCCAACTTACATATTAGGAGACTAATAACAGCAGATTGTTGAAAACAAAATTTTTTCTGGAAACGTTTGGGTGCCAGCTACGGCGAAAAGGTTGTCACAGTCTTTAGTTGGCCGCAGAACCTAACACGTCGCCCAGAAGGTTTAGAATTTTTCCGTTTGCAGTTGCTACAGTTTCTAGGGTTTGTTCGCCCTTTTCGGTTAAGGCGTAAACTCTTTTTCGGCTGTTCATTCTTCCTGTCACTAAACCGTTCCTTTCTAGAGAGAACAGCAGAGAATATACTGTTCCTGGACTGAAATGGACATTGAATCTTTTGTGGATAATGCAGACAATATCGTATCCACTTAATGGTTTCTCCTGTATTTCAGCCAAGACAAATACGTCAAGGAATGATTTGATTGCTCGTTTTCGTAACGCCTTCACGTTTTCATTTGCTTTGTTTGGGTTCAAAAAACCATCTGCCTTTAGATTTTCAGTTTTTTCTTTTCTCTTGAATTGTTTACAGCTTTTTCTATCTGTTCTTTCAGCAAAGAAAAAACAACTTGGGGGTCACCAGTTTTTCCAACGAATCCATTAGCGCCTAAGTTGAAGGCTTTCAGAGCTGTCTCTTTATCTCCTGTTACAGTAAACACAATGAATGGAACGTTGTTGTCGCTTTTTCGGAGTGCTTTAAGAAACTCTAACCCGTTTGTCCCCGGCATATTAATGTCACACACGATTACATCCGTTTTCTTTTTGGTTATCATCACAAAGGCTTCATCAACTGAGGAAGCCGATTGTATGACAAAGTTACCCTGCAGGTTTAGACATTGTTTTGCACTTTGGAGGAATGATTTATCATCATCTATGTGTAGAACTTGAATTGATTCTTCTTTTGCAGAGGTTTTCATTTTTGTCTTGAATCTTGGGTTATGATAGACTATAAAAAGATGATGAGCACAACAGTGCACTAGCGCATCAGAAATGTTATATTATAACACACTGTAACATATTATTTGGAGGGGGAGAGCATGTCTTTTCCAGAAAAAAGAGGTTCATTCAGTCGTTCATTCCGAATAGACGCAGAGTGGATGAAAGTCCTGCAAGAGGAGGCTGAAAGAGAGAGAATCAGTGTCAACGCATTAATGAATAGAATTCTGCAACAATATTCTCGCAATTACAGACATGCCAGACGCTATGGTGTCGTGATTTTAACCCGTCCCACATTTGCTTCAATAATAGGGTGCTGCTCAGAAGAAGCTTTAATCTCAACAGCCAAAGCATCAGGTTCCACGCGCACTAAAGATGCCTTACGAACACTGGGAATCCCTTCCAACCATGATTCGCTGATAGCTTTCATAAGAGATAATCTTAGTGAATTTGCAGGCTGGTTCAAGTTTAATCACCACATCATGGAAGACAAAGAAATGCTTCACTTACGACATGTTTTCGGAATCAAATGGAGTATGTTCATAGCTGAAGCAATATCCACAATGTTCGACTTTATTCTGAAAAAAAAGGTAACAACCGAAATTTCAAACTTTTCTGTAACCATAACAATTGACAGAAAAAACACGGAACGATGACTCCCCCTCCTCTTTTGCTTCAACAGAAACACACAACAATAATATTTGTAGTCTAATAATACTTCATTGTTGAAAACTAGCTTTTTTCTGGAAATTCCAAAAAGTGTTATCTATACTGCCCATAAACTGAAGGGCTATTTTCTTCTTTCAACCACTATTTGGCAGTTCTTTGCCAAATTCGAGCAAACTAAGTTAATTGAACACCCAGCTTCCTAACCACTCTAGACCATCAATCAATGAGTTATGAACAGGCATTCCAGATATAACAGGATAGAAAAGCCCAAAGAGAACCACCACTACTGCAAAATAGGCTAATTCTGCCGCTTTTCCCCATTTGCTGCTCCAATGCTTATTCAAGAAATATGCTGTTGCCAAACAGAGAAAGGGTACACTGACGTAAAAATGGTAGAGAAGCGTGTATCTCGAAATGAACACGTAAGGCAGCCATTGGAAAAAGAACAAGACCACGATAAAAGTGCAAGCAAAATCTTTTCTTCTTATGGCACCTTCAATAGCCAAAATTACAGATGTGAAACCGATCCACCAAACTGCAGGATTCCCCATAGCCACGATTATTGAAACAACATCATTGGGCAAGCCTGTTCGGAAAAGCAGAACCGGCTTAAGAACAAAAGGCCAAGTCCACCATTCAGACGAGTAAGAATGAGTGGCTGTCAGCCTTGAATGATAATCAAACATCGACCCCTGCAAATTAAACACGTCTAACAGGCTACGTCCTGCAAGCATGCTTGGAACGTATGTCAGGAAGTAAACAAACACAGCCATCACCAAGAAACCAAAAAGCAGAAAACCAAGTGGACGAGCAAAGACAGCACTAATTTTCGCGGATAATTTATCTTTCAGTTTTGTGACCTCTCTGAGCCTGAGCACCAGAAGAATGGCTAGCTGACCTAAGAAACCGAAGAGTGCAACCCATTTTGTTGAAAATCCGAGCGCGAAAAACAATATTGCCAAAAACAATGGAAGAACTGGAGTTTTCCAGCCGTTTTTGAGTACGCCTTTAATGTAGATTAAAAAGAAAAGTTGCGAAGCTAATGAGAAGAAAGCTAAATAAACATCAACAGTTGCCATTCGCCCCATCGCGAAATTCAAGAAATCGAACGTCAACAGAAAAGCTGAAGCGGAAGCGCCAATCCACGTTCCAAACAACTTTTTTCCCAAAACATAAATCAACGCTATCATCAAAGTGGCAAATACAACACCCAATATACGCCATCCAAACGGGTTAAAACCGAAAATCGAAATTCCCGAGGCGAGGATTAATTTTCCAAGAGGCGGATGAGTCCACTCATAAGGAACCTGAAAGTTCAAGTAGTTCTCCGCTGTCCTAACAAAGTAAATTTCGTCGAAATGTGTTTCTGAAAGGTGAGTTGGGGGACACTGAACCAAGTCTTGTTCATCAATCAGCTTGGACAAGTTTGGGTCAGAATTGTTTTCATCAATAACTGTATTGACAGCAACTTTCTGGTTGTCTAGACTTAGAACAGACAACTCAGCGACCTCAATGGAAGCATGCTCGAAATCTAACCGCACATACCGAACGGGACCGTTGATGTCGAATTGGCTCCAGCGATAGTAGGCAAACGAGCCCCAGTGTGGAATCTTGACCAGTCTAACGTAAGTCCAGTTTTCGGGAGCGCCCGTGTAAAGCGTGACATTAGCAGAGCCAAATTTGACTAAGAGGTAGACGCTGTGGACGTTTTCAAATCTGCCCAAGTCGATGTAGAAGCTTGTGTTTTCTGTTGTTTGCCAAGTGGTGAGCGGCGTTTGTGCCATTCCCAAATTTGATGCGGCTACGGAGAAGAAAACTATGGAAAGCACAGTGATCGTTAACAAGTCTCGTTTATCAATCTGCATTTCTGCTCGAACCTTTCCAATGGCTTTAGTTAGGGCGCGGACTGGATTTGTTCATGTCAAACCGTTAGAAGAAGAGATATTAGTTCTTTTTCCAAAACATGGCAAAAGCCATTTCAAGTCGCACTTACCAATAGGTTGAGGCTTAGAAGAGAAGGATTATAAATTATTGGAAGTCAGACTTTCTCAATCTCTTTTATTATTTCATCAACAGTCGTTATTTTTGCACTGTAGATATTTTTAAGGTATCTTAGACCTTCTTCATGGTCTTTACGGGTGAAAGCTTGCACCCCGTCGCTGGGAACTATTATTTTGTAGCCCCTGTAGAAGGCATCGGCAGCCGTGTGTCTAACACAAATGTGAGTATGCACCCCAACTAAAATCACCGCTTCCACACCTTTGCCCTTGTATAGGCTCCGGAGAAGCGAATCAAGACCAGTCTCGTAAAAGCCACTGTAAACACGTTTCTCAACAACAAAATCGTTTTCTGCGGGCGTAAGTTCCGCAATAACCTGACTGCCCTCCGTCCCTTTGATTGCATGGTCTCCCCACCGCTCAACAACTTCAAAATCGGTGCTCAGGTGGGCGTCGTTAGAATATATCACGGGCACACCATGCGCTCTTGCTGCTTCAACGAGTTTCTGGAGGGGTTTAATGATTCTTTTAATCCGCTCAGTTTTCAACTTGCCAGTAACAAAATCGTTTAGCATATCGAGAACCAGAACTGCCATTCTAGCCATATTATTTGCCCTAAAAGTTACACTCGCTTTTTTCCTTATCTAGATTCCGATTATTCACTCTAAAGTATGGGAAGTGTCACTAGAAAAACACAATTATGAAAAAATCTCCAAAATAATTTAGCAACCGACTTTGCCTCCCAGAAACACATGCACGTGATGTGATTAATTTGAAAGTGTCAACAAAGCATATTTTACTGCCATCTCGTGTATGATACGAGAGGAAATTGACCCGAATCTACGTTTGCCGAAAGTGCAAAAAGAAATATTCAGCTGAAGCCTTTAACAAGAGCCGTTTCTGCCTTAACTGCGGAACATACCTAACGGCTAGAATCGTGGTTTCAAGTCGTCCAATTCGACGTGTTAAAGTGTCAAAAACGGAGGCAGGAAACAGGGTTTCTGAAAATCAGTGGCTTCCCAGAGGCTATGAAGAGCGTAAAGGACAGGTGGAGTTTATCGAGGAGGCAACCAAAGCTCTTGAGAATAACCAAGTTTTCTTGGGAAGCGCTCCATGCGGTATAGGAAAATCTTTAGGGTCTCTCCTCAGTGTTTTGCCCCGGCTAGGAGAAAACAAGCTTCTGATAAGTTTCAGAACTAGGAGTCAACTTCATATTTTCCTCAAAGAGTTAAGGGCGTTAAAACGGAGTCCTTTGACTGTGTCCTTCTTCAGCAAACAGGACATGTGCCCGCTACGAATTAAGGGCGGGGTCTCCTATTTTGACTTTCTTGAAGAGTGCAAGAGGCTCAAAGAGAACTGTGAATCCGCCACAAAACCCTTCTGCAGATTCTACTGGAACTTGATACGGAAAAAAAGACAAGCCGAAGAACTGGCTCTCGACTGTGCACGAAAGATTCTTGACCCAAAAGAAGCTTCAAGACGTATGGCTAAGCAGGGCTTCTGTGCTTACGAGGCGCTAAAGCGGGTGCTCAGTCAAGTAAACATCTTCCTCGGAACTTACAATTACACTTTCAACCCACCAGTTAGAGAAGCTTTGTTGCAGAGTTGGGGAGTGGACCTGTCAAACGTCTACCTCATAGTAGATGAAGCCCACAACCTGCCAGGCTTCGCCCGAGAACTCCTCTCTGACAAGCTGACACAAACCACTGTTGAGAATGCTATGAGGGAAACCGAAAAATTTGAACACGAAAAACTGTCAGCTGTTCAAATGTACCTCAGCCTTTTAGATGATGAAATTTTTCAACGCGCCAAAAAGCGTTTAGGAAAAGTGAATCTCAAGCTACTGGGCCCTCAAGATGTCAGTAATCTATTCTTAGAGGGGAGTGGAATATCTGGCGAGAAAGCCGCGGAAACCCTCCACGATTATGGGGAACATGTGAGAGAGAAACGTCAGGAACTAGGTAATGAGAAGATTTTTAGTTTCAACCATCGGGTAGGCGAATTCATAGAAAATTTCCTCCAGAAAGTTGGAAAAAAATATGTCCACTTGATACAGAGGGACTGGGGAGACAGAATTCATCTGGAAGTCAGAGGCTTAGACGGCAGAGAGATAACTGATCCGGTTCTGCGGGAGGCTAGAGGAGCCATTGTCATGAGCGGCTTCCTCTCTCCACCAAAGGTCTATCAGGACTTGATACTTCGCAGCCAAACAGATGTTCATCTTCGAGAATTCGACTCCCCCTTTCCGCCTGAAAACCGACTGATACTGGCTGCGAGAGATGTCTCATCGAGATTTGAGAAGAGAACTGACCAGATGCTGAAGAGATGGGGACAATACATCGAAAACATCTCTGAGGCAAATGAGGGAAACATGGGAGTATTTTTCACCAGCTACAATCTGATGAATACAACTCTTTCGCACATCGACACGGATAGGAGGATGATTGTAGAAGAACGCAAGAGCAGAAGAAGCGACGTGATAGAGAACCTAAACACATCCAACCATAATGTGCTGTTTGGGGTTATGGGCGGGAAGTTCAGTGAAGGAATGGACTACCCAAACAACCTCTTAACCTGTGTAGTGACAGTGGGGTTGCCGTATGCAACTTGGAGCATATACCAGCAAGCGCTGATAAACTATTATGATTATCAATTTCATGGAAGAGGAAGGATGTACGCTTACGTGACCCCAGCCATATTCCGTTTGATCCAAGCTTGCGGTCGCGTCCAACGCTCAGCTACAGACAAGGGGTGCATAGTTATCCTTGACGAACGGGTCACACGACCGAACATCAAGCAGTTGCTCCCCAGCTACTACCAGAAAGAGATGAAAACAGTGAAGAATCCCATGGAATGCAACAAAAGCATAACAAAGTTCTGGTATAAGCAACGGGGACTAAGTTGACAAGAAAAGCGTCGAAGAGAAAGATAGAACACGAAAGTTAAGTCGAAGGAGCCTTAGTTGATGCAGAGTGAAGCATCGCATCCTTGTTGGATTTGCCCAGAAGGTTATGTAAAATGAAGGCAAAGCATCCTATTGAAATGACGAGACCAGCAACTCCGTAATAGAAGTAAGGCTTCTCCATGAGCTGCCATTCTACTTTAGGCGTCAGGACCCCTGTCCATTCATTTGAATCGTTGTTTTTTATTACAAAACGGTAGGTGCCTAACTGATTAACCTCGACAATGGGCGAAGTGAAATGGTCTATTTTGCCGTAGGTCCATTCAAGTTTGCCTAATGACTTTGTTCCGGTTGGAGTGTAAACGTCAATCATAACTATTCTTATAATATAGAATTTGATAAACCAATTTATATTAAGAGGCTTTAAGAACTTACCACCTGAATTTTACCCTCGGGATTCTGAACAAATGGAGTGACATAATTTGAAATATTACAAGAATTCAGAATTTTGGATATCGTTAAGTATCTTAGTAGCTACGATCTTCGTTTCAATTGTAGCCTATATCCGCTGGTATAGTTTAACTTTCTTTGTTGGTCCCTATCTTTTCACTCATTGGCTTAGTTTGATAGGAACTATTTTCATTTCAATATTCATACCTATTCACTATATTCTAAAACGCAAAAGACCACAGAACACCAAGATATTGTTAAGAATCCACGTTTTCGGAAATCTCTTTTCTTTTTTGTTGATTTCCACCCACTTTGCTCAACATATCGGTAGACTGGCAGCAATCTTTCCATACTTAAGAACTGGAATCGTTTCATTTCCAATTTTGAGCATAATTGTGGCAACTGGCTTTCTCGAAAGATTTCATATTACAGGAAAGTTGTTGAGCTACAGAAAAATCATTCACAGGTATATGACGGTATTTTTCTATTTAATAATCTTCATTCACATACTACACGGCTTCAATATCATATGAAACCTCCCGCCAACGCTCCATTTTTTTGATGACTGCTTACTGAGGCGTTTTCGTCCCCTAATTGCCACCAGTTAATTCGTGGAAGTGGGGGTTGCGTCTATTTGTTTACATATTTGTTCTACGACTTGGACGTTTTCGAGTCCATTTTCTGGAGTAACTAAGGGTTCTCCGTTGCCGTTGAGGCTTTGCACAAACGATCTGATAATTCGCGCATGGGAAATACTGTAGTTTCTGGGTCCTGTTCCTTTGGCGATTATGTTCCCCAGATATGCAGCCCATATCTTAACTTGGTGAGCCACATTTCCAAAATGCATTATTCCACGCCCAGGCTTCGAGACCATCAAGCTGCTGAGAGGATAAATTCCGGCGTGTATTGTTCCTTTAGTGCCGTAGATGTTTACGTGAACATCTGTTTTATTTTGTCCTGGCTCATTGAAGCTGATGTGAACGGTTCCAAACTTCTTTCCTTCAGCCTCTAAAAATACTCTCAACTCATCAAATGGCATCCATGGGTGGAGACCCATTTTGTCAACTAATACGGACTTGACTTCCAATTTTCCCAAAAAAGCTCGGAGAAGATATATTGGATGAGGCAAAGTTTCTCCAAATCTTCCGCCTGAAAGTCTATGACACCAATGGTTCTTGTCTGCAGCCATTAATTCGTCATTGCTGTGCAAAATTGCAACATCCATTCCTCTGACTCTTCCGATATCTCCTGCCTTAACCCGTTTCATAGCGCGAAAGATTGAGTGTTCAAAAAGTTGACTGTGGATTATTGTCAGTTTTCCAGAGGACTTTTGGAGAGCACCAAGTACGTTTTTTGCCTCATCGGTAGTTAATGTGAATGGTTTTTCTACAACTAGATTAAGGTCTGCTTCTAAGGCTTCTAAAGCGATATTTGCGTGAAATCTGGGAGGGACACAGACTGAAATAGCGGATATTTTTTCCTCCTTTACCATTTCTGGAAAACTGGTATAGTGTGAAGGTATCTTCCATTTTTCTGCGAATTGCATGGCTGTCTTTTCATTTAGGTCACAAACAGCGGCAACGGAAACGCCTGCGTCTTTCCAAGCGTTGACGTGTATTCCGGAAATGAAACCGCAGCCTACAATTCCTGCATCCATTGCAAACTTTCCTCAATAGTCACATCCATAAGATAATCTACTAAAAAAGATTAACTCAAAACAACGAAATATCGAAGATGTTGGTTAAGGCTATTTTCGTTTCTTTCTGAAGAAGAAAAACGCTACAATTAGCACTGCTGCTACTGCTAAGGTCAGTGCAACCAAGATGGGGAATAGAGAAGAGGTTGGTTCTATTGCGATGGACCATATTCTCAAATCGGGGTCGCACAAAGTTTGTATATACATGCAACCAACAGTCACGATTTCTACTGTGCCATCGGCGTCCACATCACCTGTGTCCACGTTCCAAGCGACTACGCCTTCACCGATTTCCCAATCTTCTTGCAGTTTCAACGTTAGGGCTTCTCCGTTCCAACTCCAGACTCTGAGCTGAGCCGCCTCAGGAGGGAGTTCAACATCACTGAATCCTTCATAAAATGCTGTCACCCCGCTGGTAACGATTTCCATGTTTTCGTCTCCGTCAACATCATCGAGTGATATGGCTTTGATTTCTGTTATATCTTCTGTAATCCACTCACGGCTTTTCTCTAAAGCTAAAGTGTGTCCGTTCCAATTCCAGATTCTGAGTTGCGCGTTAATTTTTTCGCCATCGTAAACAAATCCGCCGGTGACAATTTCGGCAGTTCCGTCGCCGTCAACGTCACTCACTTTCACATTCTCGACCAAAGTATTTCCCATAGGTCCTCCAGCAGTGGTCACTCCATATCCGTCCTCCACCATACGCCATTCTTCATTCATTTTCAGGGTTAATTTTTCTCCGTTCCAATGCCAGATGCGTAGTTGACCGCTGCTGTTTGTTAGGTCGTTGTCGTAGCCTCCTGTGATTATCTCAATTTCTCCATCATTGTTCAGGTCGTAAGCGTACACAGAGTTGGCGCTGGAATCATTTGCAGAACACCATTCCGCGCTCTTTTCCAAGGCAAGAGTGTTTCCATCCCATTGTAATATGCATAGTTGCGCAGAAGACATTATGTCGCTCGTGACTGTTCCAGCAGTAAGTATCTCTGGCTGGCCGTCTTTGTCCACATCGCAGACGAAGATTGAACTGGCGGATATTCCTTCGTAGCTGCCTCTCAAAACCAAGGCTTCGTTGTTCCAACTCCAGATTCTAAGCGAAGCATAGCTATCCGTACTATTAATCACGGCTCCTGCAGTGATTATTTCCGTCGAGCCGTCCCCGTCTACATCAGCAACGAAAATGGAACTGATTACCCCTGCCCAATTATGACTGGTTTCAAGCTTGAAGTTTTCTCCATCCCAATTCCAGATCCTAAGGGGAGCTTCCAGTCCAGACTGAGTAGCATTTGCCTCATGATACATCAAACCTCCTGTAACCATTTCCAATATCCCGTCGTCGTCGACATCTCCCACAAAGAAGTTGTGTGTACCAAAATTGCAGGTGCCACCCACACAATAGGTTTCCCAATGCTGCTCCCATTCCAGAACTAACCTATACGAATCCGCCCACGCTCTTCCAATGAGAGGCAGAGCTAAAACGACTAACAACAGCCCAAACAAAACGTGTTTTCTGGAGCATGACATGTTCCATTCTTTTCTTCTAAGAAGCTTATTAGATCATCTGCAAAAATTGTGTTTGGGTGTAATTGTGGCGCCGGGGGAGGGATTTGAACCCTCGTGACCCAATGGATCACAGGCTCACCGTAGTCAGAGATTCCAGGCGTTAGCTTCCTTTTTTGGAATCTGCTCCCTACCAGATTTCCCGCATTGCTGCTCTAGGAGACCCCGGCACAACTTTAGAATAGCAACAGACCTGTTTTTAGTCTTTTCGAAACAAAAAAAGCTTCACTGACTGCTATGCCACATCTTAGGATAAAGACCACGAGGCATCAAAACCCGCTGAGTCTTAGCCACAAACCCATGAGCCATTTTCAGCATACTCTCGGAAGAAACAGAAGCTTTCGACATTGCTACAGCCTCTCCTTTTTGCGTAAAAACAGCAACAGCATCGCCGATTCTGATCCCAGACTCCAGAGACAACACTCCAGGAGCCGCCAAGTGAGCCCCATGGCAAAGGGCGTCCACCGCAGAATCCCGCACATATATCTTCGGCAGCAACTCCAAAGCCTTCTCCATAGGGTGAACAAAATTTCTGAGCAAGGTTTCATCTTTGGTTTCTTGCCATTGGCTAAACAGGTAAGAAATGTCATGTAAAGTGACCAGATTTTCGTCTTCTATGAAGGGTCCAACCCTTGTTCTGCGAAGCTCCTGCATGTGAGCGCCGCAGCCCAGAACTTCGCCGACATCATAGCAGAGTTTCCGGATGTAGGTTCCCGCTTCGCACCCAACTTTGAAGAGAACGTTCCTTTCATCCATCTCAAGATAGTCAATGTAATAGATTGTTCTGGTTCGAAGCCTCCGCTTGACCGACGAACGTACAGGCGGTCGCTGATAAACGGTCCCTTGGAACTCTGCTAAAACGTTTTTCACCCGATCTTCCTCAACCTGAGAATGAAGCCTCATCACGCAAACATACTCTTTGCCTGCCAAGAGAAGAGCCTGAATTACTTTGGTGGCGTCGTCTAGAGCCGTAGGTAATATACCGGTGACTTTGGGATTTCCCCGGCTAGTTAAGCCTCAAGGGTCCCGCCGTGACCGGCTCTTTCAAGACTGAGGATTCGTTTAACCCAAGCTGTAACTTCGTGGCTTGATGGTCCAGCTGGCTTGTCCAAGTTTATTATTCCGAACCGCATGTGCTCTTGGATGGGGCGTTCTTCGGGTCTGTGACCGAAGCGCATGTCGGTTTCTTCCTCAGTCTTTACTAACAAGTTTCGCTTGATTTCCCAAGGTTCGCTGATTCTTCGCATAGTTTCTCTCCAAAAAGGAAAAAAGGGTTAGGAAAGGTTAAAAGAGTTAGGATAGGGCGGGCTTAACTAGCTTACCCATCTCTTCCAGTTTACCTGCTGCCTTCAGTGCCTCGGTAACTTCTTCGTCGGTTGCGCCTTTTTTTAGGTCGATTTTTTCTTCGGTTGGTTCAACGTGATTTATGTTGACGCGTCTCCGTTTTACCCCAGAGACAGTTTTAGGGCCAGTGATGAGAACGAAGTTTTTGTCTACGATTTCTACTATGACACATTTTTTTCCTGCTTCTCGCCCTACGACTTTGACGCAGATTCTTCCCACTTCCATTGCAGGCAACTTTAACCCTCGTCACCTTGACTAGGAGTACACATCTTTATACTTTACTCATGCCTGAACAGAAAATAACATCCCCCACTAGCGTAAAGGATAAACTAGAGGTCTTTGGAGGATGCT
This sequence comes from uncultured Candidatus Bathyarchaeia archaeon, assembly GCA_964618695.1. Taxonomy (GTDB): domain Archaea; phylum Thermoproteota; class Bathyarchaeia; order Bathyarchaeales; family Bathyarchaeaceae; genus Bathyarchaeum. The sequence goes on from CAZUDX010000008.1 coordinate 81,825, forward strand.
GGAGTCTAGTTCGTTTCAATTAGAGCTTGTGTGCTCTTCCAGACGTTTGAATATTCGAAATATGGATGGCGAATTCAGAAATGATTTATTGGTCAGATTCAGAATCTGAACTGAGGAGTGCACGCATAAACTGTGAAAGTTGACCACCAGCCTTTCCACGATCCGATTTGCCTTTTTGCGTGCACTCCCCCCTCAAAAACCGTCAAGCGTAAGTAGCTAAAAAATTTTGGTTGGGCAAAAACCGGAAAAAGACTGTTTTCAACAATCTGCTGTTATTAGTCTTCAAATATGAGTGTTAGTTTGTGTGTTTCCACTCTTTCTATAATATGATGATGGTCGTGATTTGTTTTTTGTTTTGTTTCTGGAAAAAGGGGGTGTGGGAAACTGAGTTTTAAGGGTAAATTTGTATATCTGCGTAATTTGGGAATGTTTCGGTTTTTGTTTCTATGTTTAATATGGAGGAGAATGATGTAGATGTATGTTTAGCTATGAAGTCACTCCATTTTTTTCCTAGCTCATGGCGCAAGTGAAGGTTTTTTCTTCCCTCATTTTTATAACAGTAACAATCATACCAACCAGCAAATTCGCTCAGGTTCTCGCAGAAGAAAGTCATCAACCCATTATAAGTTTTAGGAATTGAAATTGTCTCTAACGCGTCTCTGGTACGATTAGATCCTGAGTCTTCTGCAATTTCCATTATTCTGTCCTTTGGGCAGCTGTCGATTATTTTAGCAAATGTGTTTTGAGATAAATATATTGTGTTAAACCGTTCAGAAAATCTGTAATGTTTACAATAGCGCTCCAAAATCCTGTTCATTAGAGCGTTGACGCTGATTCCCTCTCTCTCAGCTTCCTTGCGCATGATTTCAAGGCACTCTTCATATATTCTAAACGAGTACCCTGTAGTCCGCCTTTTTTTGGTTTCTAGAGAATACATCAGTTATTTATCGACTTTTGATGATTTAATATTTTTTACGAATTTGCTGAAAATTGAGTACATACGTTTTTTATAGAATTTTACATCGTTAATATTGTATAGCAATGTTGTGATTTGTCTAAAATGATTTTTGTCACTATTTACGTTATTTTCAATTCAAACTTGTAAAGAGCAGTGAGTTCTGAATCGGAACTCGGTTAAATTACGTATTGAAGACTATTGTTACATAATTGTCAAACATTTCGGTTTCCACTTCCGTGTTCGACACGGATTTGAACATTTTAGATATTGTCCCAGCTAAGTAGAGGCTCCACTTTCTTCCCAGATTATGGCGTAAATGAAGTGTTCTTTTACCGTTTTCCCGATTACTAATAACCTTGTAATGTCCTCCTAATTCCCCAAGATTAGAGATCACAAAAACCAAACTCTCTCTGTCTAATGGTAATCCCATCATTATCATCCCGTCTTTAGGAACTGTTGAGCCTAATTCTTCTGTTATTGATTTTATCCATTCTTCTGAACAGCCCCCTAGTATTCTGGCGAACGCTTTATGCGACAAAGTTATTGCGCCGTAATTCTTGGTGTGTCTATGAAAAATGGAATATTCTTGCAAGAGTTTGTTCATTAGGGCGTTGACACCAATTCTTTGCTTTTTAGCCTCCTCTTCCAAGACTTCGTTCCATTCTTCACGTATTCTAAATGAACGACACACAATCTTCTTTTTTGCCAAAATAGACAACCTCTCTAAACTAATCGATTAGTTACACGCATTGGTTTCCATATTAGGATATAAATTATTTAAAACGAATGTTTACAGTGCAAGACAATACAACACGTGACCGGAAGAAAAAGAGCGTTTCATGTGTGTTCTCACTCTTCCCAGCAGAACGAGTTCACTAAGCATAAATGTTGTAATTTTAAGGTATATTTATAGTGCAACTATCTACGTTGTGGTGTGAATGCTTACGTCACAATATAACACACTTAGTGCATTTGTAAGTTATTGTATACCTACTTATTATATAGTGTTAAACACTCAGTTTCAGATATCGGTGCAGAACTTGAATGCACCAGAAAAAATTCAAGTTCTTTTCATCGACAAAAATTTGGATTTAAAAACTACCAGAAAATCTAAATCTCCAAACCAAAAAGACGGAGGTGATAACGATTAAAACTTTGATGGCAAATAAAACTGTGGAAAGGTTACGTAAACAAACCATAAAATCAGTTATGGACATAATAATGCTGTCTGGAATCAAGAACGGTCCAATGAGCGGCTACGATACAATAGCTTTTATACACGACAAATTCGGCATACTAATCAGTTCAGGAACAATTTACTCCCACCTATACGCGCTAGAAAGAAACGGACTAATAGAAGGCATATGGACCAAAAATAAACGAGTGTACGACCTAACTGAAAAAGGAAAACAAACGCTAGAAACACTATCAAATTCAAACGAGGAAATTCTTGACCTACTAAGAGATGTATTAGTGCCTGAATAGCTGAAACCGTGACAACTCTTCCACAGTTGTCACACAAAATTTCCAGAAAAAAGCTAGTTTTCAACAATGAAGTATTATTAGTCTTCAAATATGGCTGCAGTTAAGGATTGTTTTCTGTGGAAGGCAGCTTTAAAGTGTCTAAGGCTTTTATGTATTCTTCGTGTTCAGAGCAAACATAGAGTTTCAGTTCTTTATCTTTTGGATTATAGTAAACCTTGAAAGTGTTTCCACGAATCTTTCTTCCACAAACAACACATCTGCATTCTGTCTTAGACACTATCCTCAACCCTCAATCTCTTGTTCGTCTACTAAATCCAGTATAAAATTTTCTTAATACACACTCGTAAAGGTTCGAAAAAAACAGATATTTAATGGGCTGGGCGCCCCCCTTTCAGTTTCTCTTGGATTTTCAGAAAAAAGGCTGTTTTCAACAATACGCTGTTAATAGTCTCCTAATATGAGCTAAAGTAGATTCGGTTTGGGTTGGGTCAAATCCAATCTTGATAGTTTTGGATTTCCCATATTTTCGTTACTTCAATGTAAACCTCTTTTTCGTATGAATCTTCGTTGTAGATGTGAAGGTACCAAACTTGATTCACGTCATGTTGTGGATCTATACAATGTCCAAGGGTTTCATTGCTCACATCAAAGAACCAAACTTGGAACTCGTCAACTGTTGTCCCATTTACGCGATTCTCCCAATAGCCTTGATTATCCTCAAATGACCCTGCAGGCCACGGACTATACTTCACAGTTCCGCTTGAAACATTGAACTTTACTTCAAACCCAGTTGCTGGTGCAGATAAATAGAACGCGGTAAACCTCTGTTCACCCCCCTCAAGTTTGAAGAATGTAGTCAACAACACTTCTCTTTTCTCCGTAACAGTCACCGCATAAGCTAGAGTAGCAAAAGACACAACAACAATCAACAAACCTAGCATGCCAAACTTCATCAATCTCGTTTTTCGCATGTTTTATCTCTCTAGTATTAGACAGAATAACGTATTAAATCTTACTACATACTAAACAGGGTGGCACGCACCCCCCCCACAACAAAATTCCCAACCACATCAACCAACAAAACAACCATTTCAAAACACTCAAAATACTAAACTTCCCCAAAAACAGAGTATTATTAGGCTTGGCGCTTTTTTCCCGTTCCAGTCGGTTTTGGCTGACATAGGAGGTGATCCGGCCGCAGGTTCCCCTACGGCCACCTT
>CAZUDX010000009.1:0-30672 GCA_964618695.1 uncultured Candidatus Bathyarchaeia archaeon
CGAAAAATGGAAAAAATGATTATGCACTCTAGGCTAGCCCTAGAACAGATAGTTCTCAGACTCAGCACAGTTTCAGAGCTCGGCGATGTCGTCAGCACTTTGGCTCCAGCAATTAGTGTGCTACGTAGCGTAAAAACTGGAATGTCTTCAGTCTTTCCAGAAGCAGAACGAGAAATTGGAAGCATCGGCAACTTGCTTAGCGGAATCATTATGGATGCAGGCTACAACTCTGGTATGAGCATCGACTTCCAGACAGCAGGCGACGACGCTCAGAAGATCTTGAACGAAGCAGCCACCGTTGCAGAACAGAAAGTCAAAGAAAAGTTCCCAGACCTGCCTACGGGCATCCCTTCATTTGATCAAGCAGTTCAAAGCGAAACATAGTTCCAACAAAAACCTAGCAGTTCACGGATATTAAGGAGGTGAAACTGTGTCAAAACCCATTTCCAACCCCTTTCTTTTTGTTGGTAAACAAATCAGGGATGAATACGGAAGGCAAATCGGTCGAGTAGCATCATTCAAGGTAACTCCCACAGGTCGTATAGACGGAATCTACGTTGAACACGGTGATGGAGAATTCCTAAGCTACACAAGCGATCAGATAAAAATCGACAACGGAAACCTAGTGATTTCGCCACCGCTCAAGTTGAAAGCTAAGGCGCTATGCAACGAGATTCCTTTGATCTGGAGAAAAGACAGGGCTTTAAATGAACTTGTGGAAAAGAAGAAGATTCCGCCGGAAATGTATGATGATCTACACAGAACCTTTGAAGGTGCTTTAAGCCAGCTAAGGGATAACGCCAAAGGTTTAGTGGATGACATCGACAGCCAGATTGACAATTGCAATAGACAGATCCACGAGCTACACTCTGCTTTGATAAACTTGGAGATTGAACGCGAAATCGGCAGATTAAACAGTGACTCATACGAGAAGGCTTTAGCAATGATTCAGTGGGGACTAAAAGGAGTCAACGCTGAAAAGAGCGACTTGGAAGCTTTGAAGAACAAGCTAACGAACCTCCTTCTCGGAGAGGAAACTTTTAAGGCGCCTGAAATACCCCAAACGGAAAATCCAGAACAAAAGGAGAATAAAACAGAACAAGCTCCTGACACTCCCGAGACTCCTAACGCTCCTAACCTTCCAGAACCACCAGTTGTAGTCCATGTGAGGAACCCTAGCAAACAAAGTTCGTAATCTCTGAGGTCTGTGAGGGAATCTCGATCAAAAACCCTTTCCGTTCTTCTCCAACTTTTGAGAAAATAATCGTTGAGGCAGTGCCAAAACTTAAAACTCAAAAGTTCAAATTAGGCCAAGTCATTGTCAAACTTACCCAGAGGGATAAAGTTCTCTTCAAAACTTGTGCAACAGCATTAAAAGCAAAAAACATGGAACGCGCAGCAATCTTTGCCAACGAACTCTCAGAAATCAGGAAACTCACCAAAGTCCTTTACCACACCCAGATTCTTGTAGAACGCATCATCTTACGGCTAGAAACACTCAAAGAATTCAACGCAGCCTTTGCGGACTTGAAACCAGTTCTCAGAAATCTTAAAACGGTAACAAAAAGCCTCAGTTCTTTCATGCCACAGATGGCTTATGAAATGGAAAGGATGAACGAGTGTATAGTCGAGGTTATTACCATGTCCAAAATCGATTCTTCAAAACTTGAAGTGCCGATTGATGTGCAAACTCCAGGCGGCGAAGAAGTCCTCAAAGAAGTCACTGAGTTGCTTGAGGAACAAATAACTGAAAAACTTCCAGAACCGCCAACTTCCGCTCAGGTTATGGAAAAGCCTCAACCCCAACGGGTAGAAAAAGTAAGACAAATGGTTGCCCTCACAGCTTCCTGCTCAGAAGTCTCTGAATCAAGAAAACCCCAAGAATACATGGAATACAAGGACACGGAAATGAAACGAATTTCATGGACTGTTCAAGATTCAGCTTTAGAGGAGACGGTCTTGCAATACGCGAAAAAACGTGAAGGACAGATCGATGTCACTCAATGTGCCAATGAACTGAACGTAGCAATAGGAGAAGTGGAAAAGGCCTTAGAGACTTTAGGAGTAAAAGGAAAAATCAAGATTGAGGCGTGGTCAGAATGAACGCTTCTCAAGAACTTGAACAAGCAGCAACAAACTATGCTTTGGAGGCAGTTCGCCTTGACAAACAGGGTTCAAGGGGTATGGCCATCACGATGTACCAGAAGGGTATCTCAACCCTGCTGAAACTCGTCAGGTTATATCCTAACTATGGACTAAACACTGTTTACATTCAACGTGCACAAGCGTATCAAGAAAGGATAAAGGCCCTGCAAGGAGATGGGCCTGTCCAACCTTTCGAGGCTCAATCGGAGAAAACAGAGATGATGGAACCTTCGATCCAAAAAGAAGCTGAAGGAAAAGCAAGCTACGATGAACTTGTTCTAAAAGAGAAACCCAATGTAAGTTGGAGCCAAGTTGTGGGCTTAGAACTGGCTAAACGAGCCATCAAAGAAGCTATAGTGTACCCGGTTGAACGGCCAGACCTATTTCCGTTAGGATGGCCTCGGGGAATACTTCTTTTCGGTCCTCCAGGATGCGGAAAGACACTGCTTGCAGCGGCTGTTGCGACTGAGATTGATGCAGCTTTTGTTTCGGTAGATGCTGCCTCGGTCATGTCTAAATGGCTAGGCGAGGCAGAGAAGAATGTGGCAAAGCTATTCAATCAAGCCAGAAAGACTGCTAACAACGGGCGCCCTGCCATACTGTTCATTGACGAGTTGGATTCGCTGATTGGTATGCACTCAAACGAAGTCGGTGGAGAAACCAGAGTTCGCAACCAGTTTCTCAAAGAGATGGATGGCGTTATAGACAAAGGCAAGAATCTCCACGCATACGTGATTGGAGCCACCAACAAGCCTTGGGCTTTAGACTGGCCCTTCATACGTAGATTTCAGAAACGAATCATGGTTCCACTGCCCGACCACGATGCTCGACTAAGTATGCTCAAACTTTACACAGCAAATCTGAATCTATCGTCAAAGGTTGATCTAAACGAGTTCGCAAGGTTGGCTGGAGGCTTTTCTGGAAGCGACATACGGGACATCTGTCAGTCATCTCACCTAAGGGTTATCGGAGAACTGTTCGAATCTGGTAGAGCAAGCGACAAACATGCCAAACCTAGACCCATATCCATGGATGACTTTAGAGGTATCTTGGAAGATAGAAAGCCCAGTGTATCTCCACGCAGTATAGCGGATTACAACAAATGGTCTGAAGCCTTCAAAGCACTCTAGCATGAAAGTGGGGGTGAATTAAGCTCTTGATAGTGGTCTTGGAAAGGTTGAGAGAGGTGTCAATTCCGTTGACAATAGCTGAAAACCTCCTTTCTCTCTTTCTCAAAGCTTTTCTCTCTGAACCCCAAAAACGCCACTTGAGCTTAGTAGCCTCTTGAAGATCACTTGATGACTATCGAAACCTTCTCTTTCCCCTCTTTTTTAAACCCTTTCAAAGTTGAGACCATAGCCAAAATAGTGTCTCTCACGATCTCCTGAACAAAGGGACTTAAGGGCAAGAATCTTCCGTCAAGCTGTATTGTAATTTTTTCTTCCTGCTTCCGCTTTCTTTCCACCAAAACAGCAACTTTTTGGTTTACCAAGTCCAGAAGCTTCTCAGGTTCCTTGAGCACATTTATGAATGGGACTTCTGTCTTCACTTTTTTGCTTGGAATTGGACCGATAAAGGCTAGGATGTTCTTGTAGCGTTCAAGAGCTTCTGAAATTTCATCAACCGTTTTAACTGCCACCAGTTTGGGCACGGTCATGTCTTGTCCGACTAAGCTTTTGAATCCTTCAAGGATGATGACGTCAACTTCGTCTTCAAACTCGGCAATGATCTGTTCAAGGCTGTATTCTGTGGTGTCAACTTTTTTGATTCTGGTTAGTTCTTTTGGGGCTACGCTTATGATAGTACTAGTTCCTGCCTTAGCATGCCTCCAAGTGTCTTTTCCTTCTGTGTCGATGGTGAATTCTGGTTCGGGAATATGTTTTGCAGAAGCAACAGTGTATCCAATCTTTGTTAATCCTCTAATCAAAACTTCTACAGCCGTAGTTTTCCCGGATTCGCTACTGCCAACAACAGCAACTATAACTCTGCCAAACATTCCTCAAACATCTCCTCTTGCCCTAATACCTTATCTTTCGGATTTAACCTAAGAGGACAAAAGGCGTTTGGTTATTAATTTTTTACCCTGAAACCCGAACTCTTTTTTGGCTTTAATAATGAGTGAAGTACCATGGTTCAGTAAGCTTTTCCATGATGCTTACATTTTCTACTCTCGCTAGGCGTTTAGGTTTCTCTAATTTTCTAACCGTCATTATTCTCACACCCATTCAACAATTAACCATAATACTACACATTCATATATAAATATTACGTTTTACTGAACGTTTATCTTAAAAATGAAAAAAAGATTGAATGCTCAAAATTGGTAAACCATCACGACATTCATAAAACCTGATGACAAAAGTAGAATTAACACAATTTTTTAGCATATCAGCTCATCCGTTTTCGGGATTCTTTTCAGCTCAGTTTACGGTTTGTATCCGTCTAGGTTATTGAGTGCTAACACTGCTTCTGTGATGTCTGCGGTTGTTCCTGGACTGAGGTCGTGGGCTGGGTCCCTGAGTTTGACGTCTAAATTCTGGATCAGATTTCTTCCTAAAGGTGTTGCCAAGCCCCCCTCTTCTAATATCTTCCCAGCCTCGGCTGAGATGCTTTCCGCCTTTTCTTGACCCACTTTTCGGCTGATAAAAGTGTCTGGGACTTCGGCGAGAATCTTCAGAAAAGCATGGACAGTAGCCGTGTTAATGTCTCCTGTCTCTTCAAGCTGTTTAGTGAAGTAAGGATAGCCCAAATCGAAAGTAATTGGGTAGTTGTTTACCCATTCAGAGGTTATCGAATCGTATGCTGAAGCAATTTTGAATGTCTCAAAGAGAGTCACCCGCTCCTCCAGAATCCTCTTCTTTGAATTGGAGTCTGTCACATCCAGTTTCGGAGACTTACCCAAACCCCCTGGATTCACAACAAATATCGCGTCGTAAACGTCCACAGCATCCTCAGGAGTGGTGGATTCAACAATCACCTTGATGTTTTCTCTAAGCTTGAGCAAAGAAAACTGGTTAGCCACCATTCCAGCTGCAGCCGCTATAGGCGCAAGCAGGATTATTGCTCCTAGAAGCGTGTTGCCACCGCTTTGGCTACTCCTCATTCCGTTAACTGCGTCTTTGATTATGCCTCCGATGCCTACTTCAGACGGAACGATTTTTCCTTCAGAAACCCTGATTCCCTGTTCAGCTGCCTTCTTGAAAGAGGGTGCTATTGCAACTGCTGATGCGAGAAAGTGTTCGTATCTTGTTTCTGGAAAGTCTGCTGTTCGATGGACGTTTCCGGGTTTCGGATAGCCACTTACCTCCAATAGGATAGCGAGTTCTAAGCATCCGGAAATGTGATCAGCCTTTTCATTGGATGAACTTCTCAGATTCATGGCAGCTAACCTTGAACTTGCAATGTATCGTCCATTTATCGAGTCGATATTTAATTACTTTGTGTAAAAAATTACACACGATCCCGTAAAAGCAGAAAAATATTCCAAAAATCTTTTAACAGCGAGAAAAATTAAAATCTTCTAAAATTATTAATTGTGTATGGAGGAGTGAAGTGAAGAGGCATCTGCCCCCTATCCTTACAAGCTTGATTGTGACAAGCTTAGTTTTGATGGTTATTATCGTTTCAGCTAGTTCACGAGAGCAGCATGTATTCGGGCAAGTTTTCCAGATAGCATCTTCTTCAGAGTCTGCTGTGCCACCCGACGTGGAATGGCAAAAATATTTTGAATTTGGTGATTACGCGTTGTTTGTCAAAGAAACTAGTGCTGGCGGGTACACAATAGTCGGCGGCGGCAACATGAAATCTGGAAATCCTAAAAGACCAATTTTTAAACTTGACTCTTCTGGCAACATACAATGGAATAAGAACTTCACTGCATCAGTTCCTTCTGGTTGGCTATCGATAAGTGAAGGCGACTACGCGTTAGTAGCCTCGGAAGGTGAAGGCTCCAATGTCACATTGATTGATTTAAACGGCGATGTTGTGTGGACCGAAACTTACCCTAGTGGAATAATCTCAGCTATGGTTCATACAGACGATGGGGGTTATGCTATGGCAAGTAATGTCGAAAAAGGGTACGCGGATGTTAGCCCTTGGTCAGTAAATGATGTTATGCTCATCAAGACGGATTCGTTTGGAGAAATTCATTGGGACAGAGTTTATGAGTTCAGCAAAGACAACTTGTTTATCTATTCTGTTGGTTCGTTGATTCAAACCAGTGACGGCGGCTACGCATTAGCTGGAGTTGCATCTTCGGAGAGAACAGGTAAGGAGTTTTTGCTTGTCAAAGTTGATTCTGCGGGTAAGTTGCAGTGGACAAAGATGTTCGGGGGATTAAATGATGACGAAACAAATTCGTTGGTTCAAACAGATGATGGCGGTTACTTGTTAGCGGGCAACACTCACTCTTTTGGTGCGGGTGGTTCCGATGTTTGGCTTGTTAAAGTCGATTCCTTAGGTAATATTGTGTGGACTCGAATTTATGGGGGAGTCGGAACATTAACTGAATGGAATAGCATTCAATTGGAAGTGCCATCGAGTTCAGACGGAACTGGAAGCGATACATTAAACTATTTGATTAGAACTCGTGATGGCGGCTTTGCGTTTGTCGGGTCGACACCATGTAGCACTACCCTTTTCCATTTCGATTTTGTTTGGCTCGTTAAAACAGACTCGTCCGGAAACATACAGTGGAACCAAGTCTATTCAAACTTTGCCGGATACTCAGATCAAATAAAGACTTACGGCGGAAACTCCTTCATTGAAGCAAGGGATGGCTCCTTTGTTATAGTAGGTTACGCGCATGTGCAGGGATTCCCATGGCTTGGCAACTACTATGTGATAAAAACTGAGCCAGCACCACAGTTACCTTCAACATCTCCCCCGCCAACTTTTTCTGGTCTGGAGTTTCCGTCAACAACTATCAACGAAAGCGGAACTGTTGACCCTCCGAGCGCTCCTATCCAACGCAAAGGAAATGTTTACACGATTACTGGAGACCTGAAAGGCACACTTCGTGTAAAAAGAGACAACATAGTTATTGATGGTAGAGGCTATTCGCTTCAGGGCAATGGTACTTCTGGAGAACTATTCATCCGCGAAACTCAAACGGGAATAAACCTGACAGATCGAACCAACGTCACAATAAATAACCTGCAATTATACCGTTACAAAGACGCCATCCACATCGACGGTTCCACCAATACGACCATTTCAGGAAATAACATAGCAGAGAACGGCTACGGCATTTTTCAAACTGCTTCAACATTCACCACCATTTCAGAAAACAACATAACAAAGAATGAAGCGGGCATTTTTGTGAATACCTTATCTTCGAACAATAACATAACCTTAAATAATGTTGTAAAAAACCATGGCACGGGCATCGTGCTAAATTACACTATGGGCAACGTAATTTTTGGAAACAACATAAGCTACAACGAAAGAGGCGGAAGTGGTGGTTTATCGGATAGTTTTGGCTCAAACAACCTAATTGCTGGAAACATTTTTTACAGTAATTTTTACAGCATCTTTATGGAACGATCAACCGACTCCATTATTGCCGGAAACAACATCACCCGATGCAGTTTCGGTATTGATGCCAGAGACGCATCTGGTAACCTATTCTACATGAATAATCTCAACAACACTAATGGTAATCAGGTCCAAGGGGAAGGAAGCAACTCTTGGGATAACGGCACAATCGGAAACTACTGGAACGCCTACAACGGAACAGACAGCGATGGCGACGGCATAGGAGACACCCCATACGTTACAACGTATTTGGAGTCCGGGATGTTTGGAACGAGAATCCATCAGAATACAAAAAACATAGACAATCATCCCTTTATAGCACCAATTTCAGATGCCACAATGTCGGCTTTGGCGAAAGACCTAGTTTTGGCACATTCATGGTCATCAACCTCAACAGCTTCACCAGACGACCAGAGTTTATTTCTGTTTGCCTCTTTGGCATTAGCTATAATCGCGATCATTCTTGTAGCAGTTATGATTTTCAAGCGTAACAAATCTGGAAAACCCCAATCATATTAGGAGACTAATAACAGCAGTATGTTGAAAACAAATTTTTTCTGCAAAAATCTGCAGTAACCATGTGCCCGCGTTTTTCTAAGATTCGACCTGAAAGTTAAATATACAAAGTCAATCGATTATAACAGGGTGGAGCTTAGGTTTTGAAAAGAGAGAAACTGTGGATAATTGGCGCGTTGATAATGGTCTTTGGTTGTGTCCTTGCCGCCTCTCCAATATTAGGTGATAACGGACTTGTTTTCATCAGGGATTTGAGTCCATGCTTTGGAGGTTTTTTCATTGTAGGTCTTGCAGTGATAAATTTTGGTTTTCTATTCGCTCTCGTCTCTTTGCACTCATCCGAAAAAGAAACTGCAAAGAGTAGAATGAAGAACACCGACAAATTAAGAACTGTGTTATTGGTAGCGACAATTATTTACTTGATTCTGCTCGGATATTTTTTGTGGATAAATTTTGCGCAGATGCCAGAGTTAGGATGGGAAATTAGGGCGTTAGTTATTGGTTCGTTTACAATCTTTAACACGCTAAATCTAACTACCTATACTGCTTTTTTTATAACACTAATTTCTTTCGGTATCTTTGTCCTACCCTTCGTCATTAACGAATCAGGAATTCTAGGCAACAATCAAAATAAACCCCCAGAACCCGACATTATTGAAGGTTGACACTTACAGGAATATGTAAATTTTTGATATAATATTCGCTCTGAAGCAACCACTATATTAACATTTGAGATAGTTTTTTTGGGTGAGCTGACATGGCTAGTAACGGTTATCCTCATTTGGGGAAATGGTTACTATATCGCCTGCTCCTAAAGAACTACCCAGAATCTGAAATTGCACAATACATAAAATAATCAACCCACCCGCGTCATCTCAGCTTTTGCTTTTTATTCCAGTTCGAGAAGCTGTTCCCCATTTTTTAACACGAAAGGCTGTCACTTAAACAAGATTGGTGCTCCGGCCGGGATTCGAACCCGGGTCGGCGGCTTTCTCCACACAGATAAGAGTCGAGAGGCCGTCATACTTAACCGGACTATACTACCGGAGCCCCCACAAACTCCGTGGAACAAATCCTCAGAGTTCTTAGACTTCCATTCAACTATAGATTCACCAATATAAGTAAAGTGTTTTGAATGCCGCCACGAAACAAATGATTGTATTTAGTCTCAACTTCTTCTTGGAGTGACAAAAATGCAGTCTGCCTTGGAGAAACCTATCAGCAGGAGCTACCTTAATTTTGTGCTAGGAATGATTTTCCTTGCTGTTGCGAGAAACTTTTGCATTTTTTCATCAGTCATGGTTTTCGACATGAAGTCTGGGTCTATTGTGGTCTTTCCAATGCTGACATCAAACTTCTGTAAAACGTATTTTCTGCATCCCATCAAGCTACGACATATCTGTTTGATGTCCTCTTCTTCATGGAGCGTGGGAACCACCGTGGTCCTAAACTCATAATCCATGTTGGACTCCAACAAGAGATTAACGCTTTCCTTCACCTTTTCCAGCATTTCTTTCAAGTTGACACCGGTTGCTTTGGAGTATTTTCTTTCACTCAATGGTGCCTTTATATCCATTGCTACGTAGTCCACTAACCCTCTGTCCACAAGTTCTTTCAACATTTTGGGGTTGGTTCCATTCGTGTCTAATTTGACTAGGAACCCCATCTTCTTTAATCGGGAGCATAGTTCTGGTAAGCTCTTGTGAAGGGTTGGCTCCCCACCGGTGATGCACACTCCGTCGACCCAGCCCCTCTGCTTCTTAAGCTGATTTTCTACGGATTCAAATGGGATTGTCTCAAGTTTTTCTGGGTGAAGAACAAGATTTACGTTGTGACAGAAGGAACAACGAAAATTACAGCTTGGAAGGAAAATGACAGAGGAAAGTTTGCCGTCCCAATCCACAAAACTAACGTCAATAAATCCTTTTATCTCCAAGCTTCAATCACTTTCTAAACAAGTAGATGTGTTTATCGTCTTAAGTTCTTTTATCCTAAAAAAGCCTATTGGAAACAAGATTCCGAAAATACGGAAATCGTTAATAAGCCATAAGTTAACTTTTCAAAACCTAAAACAAGCAATAATGTGTTAATTTTGAAGTGATATAATGCAAACAACAGGTGATATGAAAGGGCAAGTGGTTGAGGAATTGGACATCCTCAGAAAAAGAATGAAGAAAATTAAACATAAGATAGCAGTCATCAGCGGCAAGGGAGGAGTTGGAAAAACCGTTACAGCTGTAAACCTAGCCATAGCTTTTGCTATGCAAGGTCATGCCAACCGCGTCGGTCTTTTGGACGCTGATATTCATGGTCCCTGCGTTCCAAAGATGCTTGGCATGGAAGGACAAAAGCTTAGAGTAGGACCAATAGGAGCCTTTCCAGCTCTGGGACCTCTGGGATTGAAGGTTGTTTCTATGGAGTTTCTGCTTGCAGGTAAAGAGGTACCTGTCATCTGGCGAGGACCTTTAAAGATGAGAGCAATACGCCAGTTCTTGTCTGAAATAGCTTGGGGTGAGCTGGATTTTCTATTCATAGATTTACCTCCTGGGACTGGAGATGAACCCTTGAGCGTCATGCAGCTTCTCCCAGATATGGATGGAGTCGTTATAGTCACCATCCCATCAGAGGTCTCCCAGAACGTGGTTGGAAAAGCCATCACGTTCTCCCGACAACTAAACGTGCCAGTGATTGGCATAATTGAAAACATGAGCGGTTTCGTCTGCCCTGAATGCGGTGCCGAAACACACATCTTCAAAACCGGAGGCGGAGAACGAATCTCTCAAGAATATTCTGTCCCGTTTTTGGGAAGTATACCTCTTGATCCAAGAATCTGCGAAGCCTCAGACCTCGGGCACCCCTTCATTATTGAAAATCCTGATTCACCTGCCTCAAAAGCCTTCATGAAAATAGTGGAAAAAATCAAAATGTTCATCCGAGAAAGAGAGAAGCATGGCACACAGTTGCCTGACAAAACTAGCGACAAATAGCTACGAAAAGATATGTGTCTAAAATTTGATAACGTCCCCTGTATGAAGAGGACGGCATCGGTCTCCGAATGCTTCAGCGATTCTTTTGGTTGCTTTTTTGCCTGTGCAGTGGCATGGTCCAATGAATTCGAGGTTAAGTTTTTTTAATTCGTCTACTGTCGCCTGAATTCTCTTGTCATCCGCATTTATGAGGTGGAAGCCTCCTAGAACCGCGTAGACCTTTTTTGTTTCTGTTAGGTTTTGGGCGTGTTTGATAGTG
Organism: uncultured Candidatus Bathyarchaeia archaeon; assembly: GCA_964618695.1. Lineage (GTDB taxonomy): Archaea > Thermoproteota > Bathyarchaeia > Bathyarchaeales > Bathyarchaeaceae > Bathyarchaeum. The sequence goes on from CAZUDX010000009.1 coordinate 11,443, forward strand.
TTGATTATCCCTGCATGGGCACATCCCGATATGACGACAAGTCCCTTATTTTCAAGGTTTATTATGAGTGCTTGATCGTCAAGCATAACGTCTTCAATGAGCCTATTGTTGTGAACTGTCAAGAAGCCCCCAATCTTTTCGAAGTCTGTTGTTCTCGGAATTTCTCCAGTTGTAGTAATTCCGTTGGCTATCTTTACTGGGTCAGTGGCTAGAATAGTTACTCCGCCGGCAGATTCAACGTCAGAGGAGTTGCAAGGTGTGCCGATGAACCTTAGATGTGGCATTATCTTAAGTTTTGGATCGAAGATTTTGGGATGTGCGATGACTAAAACGCGTTTTTCAATTTTCTTTAGTGTTCCTAACAAGCCGCCTGTGTGGTCGTAGTGACCGTGGCTAAGCGCCACTATGTCTGTCTTTTGAAGATCTATGCCCATTTTGTCAGCATTACACAGAAGGTCGTCTGAGGATGGTCCCGTGTCCATCATGATCGTCACTTCCTTATCGTTAATTTTTGCTTGTATAAAGAAAGCTATGCCGTGTTTGGATTTGAGTTTATATTCAACCAAACTGGAGTCTACAATTAAAACCGCTATCTCAACTTTCTTAACAACCATCTTTTGCGCCGCCTCGTCTTTTATGGAGTAATTATGGTTGATTTGACCTGTTTTACTCCCTTTTTTGTTGCTAGTTCTTGAGCAAGTTTTCTTATGTCTTCGGCGCCACCTTTAACTGCAACAGCTTCGAGGCATTCTTTATCGCTCAAGTGAACGTGGAGAACGGAACAGATCACATTGCGATGGTGATGCTGGGCTTCGATGAGATCATCTTCTAAACCCTTAATTTCATGATCATAAACCATCACCAGAACACCTGCCTTTTTTCCCTTCAGCCCTTGAAGTAACCGTTTCTCCGTGATGAAGGACGTAACTGCATCCTGTATAGCTTTGGATCTGCTGTCATACCCCATCTCTTCGATTGTTTCATCCAATTCCTTGAGCAGTTCTGGAGGAAAAGTAACACCGACACGAACAATCTTAGTCATATACTTGTCTCCCTGTTAAAGAATTAGCTTAGTATCCATATAACTTTCTCTCAAATTTTTTCGATTGGTGATTCTCCCCAACTCCTCTTGCTTAAACGCAGTCAATTAGGTCCAATTAACACCAGTTTCTCTTAATCAGATTATTCAATTTTTCGTAATAATCTTCCGCTGAAACATTGCTTTAAAAAGTCCACGTATTCTTAGCTATCGGTCATTACATGCTAAAAATTGAGAAAAAGTCCGGGTCAACCCTAGTAATCTTAGCTACATTAAATGAGGAAAAAGGATTAGGTCCCACCTTAACTGAAATCAATAATCATTTGGCAGATCCGTTAGTTCTAGTTGTTGACGGTCGAAGTACAGACCATACAGTTCAAGTTGCTGAATCGAGAGGGGCGAAGGTTATCTTCCAGAAGGGCTTAGGAAAAGGTGACGCAATAGCAACTGCAATAGAGCATACAAACGGGCTAAATGTAAAATACGTGGTATTCATTGACGCTGATTTCACTTACCCTGCAGAGTATGCAGCAATGATGATCAAAATTTTAGAAGAAAATCCAGAGGTTGGTATGGTTTGCGGAAACAGATTCAACACTCAGTTGCAATCTGAAGCAATGGCCAACAAATTCTATCTCGGAAACAGGTTGTTATCATTCACTCACAAATTATTGAACGGTGTTCACATGAAAGACCCGCTTACTGGTCTGAGGATAGTTCGTTGGGAAATCGTGAAAAACTGGATGCCTAAATCCATGGGGTTCGACATCGAGGTGGAACTGAATCATCTAGTGGAAAATAGTGGATTCAGCATAGTTGAGATACCTATACACTATAGATGCAGAATTGGAGAAAAGAAACTGAAACCCAAACATGGTTTCACTATTTTCAAGAGGATAATGTTGGAGCGGTTTCAAAGTCTAGGATTGTAAATTAGGTTTCTCTTGTGTACATTATCCCCTTATTTGGTTGTGTTCGATTCATCGAATAGTTTGTTAACGTTTTTTGCATCCTTGATTCTCTGGAGGATCATAAAAACACATCTTACTGGGTTCTTCTTTTGAGAATCTTAAACAGCCCCAACATTGACTAAACAAACGAACTTTATTGTTATCTCTGTGCTCTTTACATAATTCAATAGCCTTCTCTAAAGGAATTGAATTGGCTTTTGGCATGATGTGACTCTTTTTCCTTTTAATTACTAGGGTTTTTTGGTCGTAGTCGCGGTATGAACATTGGAACCGACTGCTTATATTTCCTATACTCTTCTCCGAATATCTCTTCGCTCTCTTTTTCTTCTTTTTTGGCAAGGCGATAATACAAGACTGCTATGACAGGCCACAACAATAGCGTGAAGAATGTAGTCCATTCAAGATTCATGCCGAAAGTAAGTAACAAAAATCCTAGGTATTGTGGATGACGAACATGCCTGTAGATGCCTGTTGTTACAAGCTGACCTTTAGCTTCGTGGATCCCTTTCCAACCAAAGACGATTAGGAGTATTCCTGTTATGATGATGATTACTGAGAGTGGAAAGATGAAGTACGTGAAAACAGAGTAGAACAACTCTTCTCCTATCAATCTGATGAGAAGAAATTCTAGAGTGTATATTTCATTGTATCCGAAGAGCCACAAAAAAACATACGCCGTCAAAGGAACGCCATACATTTCAATATACAATCCAACTATGAATGCCAAGTAGACGCTGGCGGGACGGCGTGCTAGCCTCTTTCTGTACGGGAGAAACAAGAAGAAGATGGAGAAAAAACCTATGCTTAAAACTACGAAAAACCAGTTTACTACGAAAAGTCCTCTTCCGCTGAGAAAAACATAAACAACTGATAATGATACGGCTAACAGTATAGCCAAAATTATGTTAACTTTTTTCATCATTAAAATCATACAGTGTTGTTCCACATATAGTTTTTCGGTTTCTAGTCCATGTCATTGTCTTTGGGCAGAAACTTCAGCGCCTCTACATTATCACATTACGTTGGGCTGGATTTGATTTTTGATAATGGAAACTGATACGAAATCACATGTTGGGTTTTTTTATTGCAATTCCGAGCACTACAGCCGCTCCCATTATTAGGAAGACTCCAAGAATGCCCGCAGCAAGTGTTGAAAGATAGGAGTTTTCAATTGATGACATCGTGTAGTCTGGCATTAGACCTGCAAATGTGGATTCGGTTTCTTCTACTCCAAGAGTTTCAGCCACTTTCTCCAATCCGTCAGGATCGCTTGAAGCAAGCGGGATCAGAACTGCCAAACAAACTAATATTAGAATTAATGCTTTGATGTACCGCTTCATTTTGTTCCGCCTCGAAGAACTTCGAAAGTGGCAAGGAGTGGTAACCGCATTCGTTTCAGTTGAGTTAATAAAGTGGCTGTAATTGCTGCTTCACCAAACCCAATTAATACGTGCCAAAACAGCATAGCTGGGACAGTAACCATTATTCCTCCGGCTTCTGAGAAGAGAGGAGAGAAACCTATCTGTAACCCACAAGCTAATGCTCCTAACACCATGGAGAGCCATGAAGCAGCGAAGACACTTAGGAAAAATCTTCCGTTGTTTTTGGATTCTCGTGTTAAAGACTTGACTATGAAGAAGCTCAGTCCACCTATGATTGCCATGTTGAAGACGTTTGCACCAAACGTGGATAAGCCACCGTCTGCAAAAATCAATGCTTGCATCATCAAAACAATTGTCATGCTTAGAATCGCTGCGTATGGTCCAAGGAGTACGGCTAGAAAAGTTCCGCCTACTAAATGTCCGCTTGTGCCGTATAGGATTGGAAAGTTTATCATTTGGGCGGCAAAAATAAAAGCGCTTGAGATGGCTAACAGGGGAGTTGTAGAGCTGGAATATTCGGTTCGTGCTTTTTTCCATGACCAGATTAGGAACCCTGCGGATATTGCATACATTATTGCGCAGATTGTTATGCTTAGGAAGCCATCGGGGATGTGCATGTCAATTCCTTGGTAACACTTTTATTCAAAAAAGTAACACTGCCACTTATAACCTTTACCTTTTCTCCAAAATCTACACAAGCCTTAGAACTGATCCTCGAAAACTTTCGTATCCTCAATACTTTTTCTGAATTTCGTACTAATTCTGAAAATAAAGAGGAATCTAACTTTTTCTAGGCGCCCCACAGATGGGGCATGCGCTTGAATTGGAAGGCATTAAAGCTTTGCAGTATTCGCAGGGCACCATTTCCACCTCTTCTTTGGTTGGAAGCATAGCAGACCTGATTATCTGAAGTTCAATTGTATCGCTTGTGGGGTCAGGTCGGTCATTTACTCCCACCACTGCTTTGATATACCATGTGACGTTTGCGTCCATTCCATCTAAGGTTTCACGTCCACCTGCGGGAATGGGAATTTTAAGGGGAAAGGTTTTCTTGAATCCGGGTACGAAATGTAATGAACTGCTTGCCTTCAAATCTTCTGAATGCAAAGTTGCTGTATCCCAATATACGTGTCGAACGTTACGTCGAAGGCGTTCGTTGTATACCCATCTTTCTCGTCTCTGTTTTTCGATGCATCGGAGTTCCGCTCTTACTTCTGTGGCGTCGAATTCTTCATTGGAGGACACGGTGATGGTTCCATCCGTGGTTGCTCCCAAAGCGATAGTGCGTTTTGGAATCTTGAATATGACTTTGGTTTTTGGTTTCCTGAACATTTTGAAGAAGCCCAAAGACATCTATCTCCGGTTAGACGTTATCTTGAAGAAAAAGTATCTATTTATTATTTGCGTGTGTTCCTAGTGTACATGCGTGGACAGAGTTGAGTGTTGTATTCGTAAACATGTGCTTGGGATGTTGCCTCTGCACCCGAAGAAGAACTCTTCACGACAAAAAGGTAAACGTTTTTCCGAGCTTTTCACTGTAATTTTAGTGATGAACGTGCAAAACCAAGATTTAGAGCTTGCCAAGTTGAAGCTGATGGAGGAAGACCTTAATCTAGTAATCGTGAAGAAGGGGAAGGTTATTTTTGAAACAAAAGAGCACGGAATAAAGGGTTTTCTGCAAGCCATCGAAAAATTGGATAAAAATTTGGTTGCCGCCTCAGCAGCCGATAAGATTGTTGGTGTAGCAGCTGCCCAACTCATTGTATACGCTGGAGTAACCTCCGTGTTTGCCCTCACAATAAGCGAGGAAGGAATCAGAGTGCTTGCCGACAACAATATTACCCATGGCTTCGAAAAGAAAGTTCCAAACATCCTAAACCGCGACAAAAAGGATGTCTGTCCCTTCGAAAAACTGGCTATTGCTTCTGGAAACTCGGAGGAAGCTTACGTTAAGTTGAAGTCTTGCTTAAATCAAATGAGGAATAACTCTTAATCTGTTCTATCAGACCAACGTATTTGCCTGTTCTCTACTGCTGGTTTTCCAATCACAAAAAAAGTTTTGGTTAAGAAAAAATAAAGGGGTGTGGATTGTAGTTTATTCTATGATGTTGGTGATGGCAATAGTATTGGTGTTCCGTCTGGAGCCATTATCAGCATGTCTATGTCTGGAGCTATCTGCTGGAGAGTTTGCACTACAAGGTAGAGTTCTGCAATTCTAGTTTCGTTGCTTGAATCAACTCCTGCAGCTTCAAGAACAAGCTCTATAGCTTCCTTAGTTGCATTGGCTTCGATAATTGTGGCGTTTGCTCTGCCTGTTGCTTCAATTGTAATTTTCTCAGCGTTTGCAGTTGCATTAATGACTATTATTTGTCTCTCGAACTCGGCTTGAATCAGTTGCTGTTCCGCAACCAGTTTATCCTCGATTGCTGAAGTATACTTTGCTGGATATCCGATGTTTCTGAGTTCAAATTCAAAGTCTATTATAGCTCCAGAAAGGGGGGCTGACGTGCTAAGTTTGTTCCATATGGCGTCCCGTATGGTTTGAGCCACAAAATCTCTTTTCTCGATTGTTTCAATGGTATTGAATTCTTTCGTGACGATTCTGACCTGTTCTCTTGCAATAGATGCTATGATATCGTTTTTCCAGTTCTTCTGCGGAAGATTCTCATAAAGTTGCTTAACCTTTGAAGAGTCAAGTCTCCATCTAATCATGATGTCAATTTCCATTTCCAACTGGTCCTTTGAAAAACTTTTTACTGTTGGGAAGTCTGCGGTGGGGTCAAATCCGTCACCCCACATTCCTAAAGTATCCACGGCAACTGTGATCTGGACAGGTCGTACCCAAGGAGCTTTGGTTACCCAGGTTGGACCTAGGATCGGATCGCTGATTTTGCCTCCTAACGGGTCAACCAATACAACTGCATTGCCTACAGGCACATTGACCCACATAGTTAAGAAGAAAACTGCTGTGAAAACTGCTGCCAACACCAAAATGATGATTAAAACAAATCCAATAGTGGGATTAAACCGGAATCTATTTTCTTCATATCCCATTCTCTTTTTTCACCTCCACTAAACCTTTAAAACTAACAAAAAAATATGCCTTTTGTGCTGTCACGTGGTTAGGTTCACTCTTTCTTACCTTTCGCGTTCTATGCAAGTCTATTCTCTTCAATTGTCCCTATATATTTTGCCAAAATAGTATATTTAGTAATACTTAAACTATATAGAAATTGTACAGAAACCATAATTCCTCTGTCCTACACCAAACTAACTCTAAAAAATGGGGGGTGATATCACCCGCTAGAACTCAAAGCTATTTTCAGAATCTTCTCAGCAACTGTTTTCCCAAGTTTGCGGCACTCTTCTAAGCCTTCTTCGTCTGGGTTGTACTTAATTCGTATAGGAGGTTCGACCACATCCATTTCAAACTTGTTTTTCATAATTTCTATGAGCATGTTGGGAGCTTCTCCGCTCCAACCGTAGGATCCGAATGCTGCTCCCACCTTTCCTTTTAGGTCTATTTCTTCTTTGGATGCTGCTTCTAGCAGGTTCTTCATGTCTATGCTCATGTCGTGATAGTATGTGGGCATTCCGAAAATTATGGCGTCTGCCTCTGCCAGTTCCGCGGGTCTAGCAAAATATTTCACTTCTACATTAATTCCGACAACTGACTTTGCTCCCTCTTCAACCGCTCTAGCCATCTTTTCAGTGTTCCCAGTTTGGCTGTAGTAGACAATAAGCAGTTTAAGCATCTTCGTCAAGTTTCATTCCCTCAAATAAGTTAAATGGTAATGAAGCAAGATAACTTTTACGTACGCATTTAACTTTAACAGAATTTTCGAACCCACAATTATTATTAAATGATCTTGTGATGTTATTACATTAAACGTGGTGAGAAGGGTATGGCTGAGGCAAACAGTGCTGAGATAGGGATTATAGGTGGAACAGGCGTCTATGATCAAGAGAAATTCGAAGATGTAAAAGAAATTAAGGTTTACACCCCTTTTGGAGAAACATCAGATCTTGTCTCGGTTGGACTTTACAAGAACGTTAGGGTGGCGTTTATACCTAGACATGGTAGAAACCACACTATTCCCCCTCACAGAGTCAACTATCGTGCTAACGTGTGGGCGCTGAAGCAACTGGGCGTCAAAAGAATAATTGTGTCTTCAGCAGTGGGAAGTTTAAGAGAGGATTACGAGCCGGGGAATTTTGTGATTCCAGACCAGCTTATTGATAGAACAAAGAAACGGTTAGACACTTTTTATGAAGGAGGACAAACATGTCACATTTCTTCTGCTGATCCTTTCTGTCAACAGCTGCGAAAGTTTTTCATCGAGTTTGCTCAGAGGCTAGGCTTACCCGTTAAAGAAAGAGGAACATACGTCTGTATTGAAGGTCCAAGGTTTTCTACCAAGGCTGAATCTAGGCTTTTTCGGATGTGGAAGGCGGATATCATAGGCATGACCATATATCCTGAATGCGTCTTGGCTAGGGAAGCGGAATTGTGTTACGTTCCAATTTCGATGGTTACTGACTATGATGTGTGGGCTGAAAAACCTGTGTCTACAAAAGAAGTTGTGGAAACAATGAGTAAAAATGACGAAAACTTCAAAAAATTGATTCTTGAAGCCATTCCAAACATTCCCAAAACCAAAAATTGTGAATGCGACTCAGCCCTGAAAGACGCCTTAATCTAATCAAGTCTTTTCTGCATTATTGGCTATGAGCTTACGGCGTTTAAGTTCTCCAAGAATGTCATCTATCGTTTCTTTTGACGTGTCAATTTTGTAGAACTGTTTAAGTTCATTCCGAACCTGTGCAATGTCAACGTCTCCCGCGGGGTTCACTGATAGGCGCGCGCAGACTTTCGGTACAATGTTGCACATGTCTTCTGTGAAGTTCCAAGGAAATATTACCCATCGCCAACTTATTTCCTCGCCGAAGAAGTCTGGCATAAACTTTGAACTGGTTATATGTCGCAGGGCAGCCGTTTTGATCTCGGAAGGTTTCAGAGATTTAACGTACTCGACTGACACGCGCATGCTTTCGCCAGTATCGGTTATGTCGTCTACAATCAGCACGTTTTTTCCGGTCAGGTCCACCTTTAGTGGATATTTCAATTTAGCTTTCCCGTCTGGTGTTGCCGTTATTCCCCAGTGCTCAACTTTTAAGCTTACTAGGTCTTTGACACCTATTAAGTCACAGAGAACTCTGGCTAAGACCCAGCCTCCTCTGGCTAATCCGATTATCAAGTCAGGTTTATAGCCTGAACCGTTAATTTTGCTTGCCACTTGCCGAGCTAACTTGTAAAACAGGTCCCAATCCATGACCTCACATTCGAAACAATCAGCAGACAATCGGAATCACCACTTCTTTTTTTAACATTGAAACCATACACCTTTAAACTTTCCTTCTTTCACCACACATTCCACATGCTAATACCTTCTTTCAAACCCCAAGTTGAACGGATGTATTTCCCAGCAATAGATATTAGTTAAAATTTTCTTTGTCAAGAAATCTTGACAAAAAATTCCAGAATGTATCATTTGTTTGGTCAAGAAACCTTGACAAAAACGCTTTTATTAACTTTTTATAATAAAATGAATTACAATGGATTCTGAAATGGAGAAATCAGCATCAACGGTGGTGACAACTGAAGTGATTTCTACACGAGCCGGATACCTATTACAGAAACGTCTCCGACAGCGGAAACAAAAACTTACCGCCGTAAGAAGGGAGATGGTTAATGAATAAGAACTCGATGTTAACAACAGCGTTAATATCGATACTAATTTTCTCAGCACTGATTGGAGTGCAGTTCGTCAAGTTAGCGGAAGCAAATTTTTTCCCAATTCCAATTCCACAGCCCGCTTTCGTAATTAGAAGTGATGGAAGCATTGATCCTCCAACGGCACCGATTCAGCGCGTTGAAGAGGTCTACACTTTGACGGACAACATAGTTGGTTTCACTATCGCAATTGAACGTGACAACGTTGTGCTTGATGGTGGAGGCTACCTTCTTCAAGGAAATGGAAATTCTACTGGACTTTTCATTAAAAACCGAAACGGCGTAACCGTGAGGAATATGAGAATCAGAGACTTCCATTATGGCATTAGGCTCTTTGCGGAGATATATTTGAGTGGAACCTCAACGAACAACACCCTTTCTGATAACACCGTGACGAACAACGATTACGGCATTTCCATCGGTGCCTCATCTAACAACGTGCTTAGCAACAATCGCATGGAAGATAACGGTCACAACTTTTACGTCACAGACGAGTTTTCTAATGATATCGACGATTCGAACACTGTGGACGTTAAACCCATTTATTACTGGGTTAACGAGCAGGACAAATCTGTGCCATCAGATGCTGGATACGTTGCCCTCGTAGAATGCACAAACATAACAGTTCAAAACTTGAACCTTGCCAACAATGGACAAGGAATAGTATTGGCATCCACAACAGACTCGGAAATAACAAACAATCACATAGAGAACACTCAAACGGGCATCTTCATCCACGGGTCTTCAAACCTTATCATTTCCGAAAATAACCTAGCAAACAACGGCGATGGCATCAGAGGTGACGCTTCTTCAAACAACAGAATATCTTCAAACAACATAACAAGCAACGAGAGCGGCATCTATTTCACTGGGGCTTCAGAGAACAACATATTTTCTAAAAACACTGTAACAGAAAACACCGTTGATGGTATCCATTTATGGGGATCTCGTAATTCAGAAATTGTTGAAAACACGATAGCAAACAACAACGAGACGGGCATAAACTTCTTTGATTCTCGAAATAACGAAATTGTCCGAAACTCAATAACAGGAAACAACGGCATCGGGATTAAGTTCTGGTTTGACTCAAGCGAAAACACTGTTTCTGAAAATCAAATAACAACCAACGGCATCGGATTCCTGATTGATGACTCTTTTGATAACATGGTTATCGGTAATGTGTTTACAGAAAACATCGGCTGGGGCATCCAACTGATGGGGAGGCAAAACAATAACGTGATCTATCATAACCGCTTCATCAATAATCAGGTTGAGGAAGGATTACAAGTGTCCATTCCCGGTGATTGGACAATAGACGGAATGAATCCGGGGGGCGGCAACATCTGGGACAACGGCACAACAGGCAACTACTGGAGCGACTACTTAGCAAGGTATCCTAATGCAACAGAAATTGATGATTCAGGGATAGGAGACACCCCCTTTTACATCAACGAAAACAACATAGACCGATACCCAATCATGGACACAGCCATAATCCCAGAATTTCCAACATGGACACCTTTGCTGCTCACAATCACCGTACTTGCGGTTGCATTTGCCATCTACAAACAAAAACTACACAAACCCAAAGATGAGAGGACATAACGTGAATAAGGTTTCATCAAAATTTCTTCTATTGCTTATTCTTGGTTCGATATTGTTTGCTTGCCTCCCGAACATCATTGCGAAAGCGGTGGTAAACAATTCCTTTGTTTGGACTACCCTTCAGGGCGATGCACAGAGGACTGGTTACACTGAAAGTCCTTCTCCCGACAATAATCAGACTTTCTGGGTGTTCCAGACAGGGGGCGCGATTAGGTCTTCTCCTGTTGTTGTTGCAGGAATGGTTTTCGTAGGTTCCACCGACGGGTACCTATACGCAGTTAACGCTACAACTGGGTCAAAACTTTGGGAATTCTGGGTAGGAACAGACGTTAATTCTCCAACAGTTGCCCACGGCAAAGTCTTCATAACTTCTAAGTCTGGAAACGTTTTTGCCGTTGACATGCAAACTGGGTTGGAAGTGTGGAGTGAATCGCTTGGAGAAGAGGCAGGTTTTGGGGCTCCGCTCGTTGTGGGCACCAGAGTCTTGGTGAATGGGAACCAAACTGTGTTTGCATTTAATGAGGCAGTTGGAGTAACCCTTTACGAAGAAGTCTTCGTGCATGCGCAGGGAATTGCTCCTCTTGCATACAGCAACATTGGTGAACTGATAATTGGCGTCACTTCACGTGGTGAAGCGACTGGAGTAAAGGGGTTTGAAGTCAAAGATGCTTATGGACGCTTCTGGGTCACCCTATTTGACAGTGGCAGTAGTAAAAACCTTAGGAGTGGAGCAACAATAGACAATGACACATTTTTTGTTGTTACGCCAAGTCTCGACGGCAACAGTATCCTCTTTGCGTTCGACAGCTTAACAATACAATTGTGGGAACAACCTTTAGATGGCGTCACCGAAGCTTCCCCCGCAATTGCTTACAACACAATCTATATTCCAACAAGCAAATTCACCTACGCCATAAACAAAAATGACGGAACCGTGAAATGGAGCCGCCCAGTAGACAGTGAATACGCCGTTTTATCACCTGCCGTTGCTGATGGAAAAGTCTACTTCGGACTCAACAACTACATTTACGCATTGAATGCATTCAATGGAAACCCAATTTGGAGCTATGAGAGTGAAGGAAATATTCAATCATCTCCAGCGATTTCCGACGGACTGTTATTCGTGGGCTCTGATGATGGAAACCTGTATGCAATTGGAACTCCCACTATTCAATCCTTTAATGCTGGAACATGGGACGACATAACCTATTACGTTAGCATTCACAGCAACTCTACAGTAGCAAATTTCCTCTTCACGCAATCTCTCAAACAAATAAGTTTCGATATTGAAGGACAGTCAGGGACAACAGGCTTTTGCAACGTCACCATCCCGAAGAATTTGCTGGATGGACCATACGCAGCAATGGCTGATGAGTCACAGCCATTGGAAGTTGCTGAACAATCAAATGATTCACACAATTTCTTATACTTCAGCTACTCTCACAGCTTGAATACAATAAGAATTGAAGGAACGGAAGTAATCCCTGAATTTCAAACATGGATTCTCGTAATGTTTGTTACAACACTCACAGTTACCCTATTTGTCTACAAACGAAAACTAGCCAAAACACTAAACCGCTAACACTATTCCCGTATGTAATAGTATTCGCCCATCTCTTTTTGTTGTCTGTCCAGCTTGGAATTTTCCTTGTTCACTCTTGGTCTCTTCGTTTGCGGATCCCTTCGGAATGTGATTGTCATATCTTTGAGAAAGCTGTTCATGCCGTCGCGAAGATTCGTGGGCGGATTAGCAAAACCCCGTAATCCTGGTTCTCCAGTGAATATCATGAGGCGGTCAGCTATGAAATCTTGCGCTACCACATCATGTTCCACCACGAAAGCCGTTACTTTTCGGTTTTCGATTGCCCGTCGAATCGTTCGAGCCACAGAAAGTCTCTCTTCAACGTCCAGGTAGGCGCTGGGTTCGTCGAGGAGATAAAGCTCCGCGTCTTGAGATAGGCACGCTGCGATGGCAACTCTTTGAAGTTCTCCTCCGCTAAGCTCAGTTACGTCACGATCGAGTAGAAGCTCCATTTTAAGGGGCTGCAGAATCTGACTGTGATACAAACTTGTGTCAAAATCTTTTTGAGCCGTCTCTTTCAGTAACTCTTCAACGGTTCCCTTGTATTGAGGAGAAATGTATTGTGGCTTATAACTTACTTTCAGTTCATCCTGCGTTGATGTTTCTCCAGAATCTGCCTCCTCCATTCCCGCAAGCACCTTCACAAAGGTAGTCTTTCCAATTCCGTTAGGTCCAAATATTCCAACTACCTCCCCCCGTTTCACCTCTCCAGGAACAGCTTGAAACTCAAATTCCCCGAAAGACTTCTTAATTTCACTCCACTTCAGTAGCGGTTCGCCAACTGTTAATCCGGCGGATGGAGGTTTAACGTGAAAGATGATCGGGTCCTTTCTGAAACGGATGTTTTCGTCTGGAATGAAGCCTTCAAGGTAGATGTTTATTCCCACCCGCACTCCATGAACGTGGGAGACCACTCCGTAAACTCCTGGGTCACCGTAAAAGATGCAGATTTGATCAGACAGGTAATCAAGGATTGCCAAGTCGTGTTCCGCAGCAATCACGGTTTTTCCGTCTTCTTTGAGAGTGCGAATAGCTCTGGCAACCTGTAACCTTTGTTTCACGTCCAGATAACTAGAAGGCTCGTCGAAGAGGTAGACATCCGCTTCTCTGCAGATGGAGGCGGCGACAGCCACTCGTTGAAGTTCTCCCCCGCTCAAAACCTTCAAGTCTCGGTTCCAAACGGTCCCAAGCTGAAGCTGCTCAGTGAGCTGGCTCAACTTGTCCCGTTCGTCGACTTTTTCTAGGAGTTCTCCTACATTACCTGCGACAACCCGAGGAATACGGTCAACATATTGGGGTTTGTGCACAACCTTCAAGTTTCCTTCGCTCAATCTCTGAAAATATTCTTGGAGAATTGAACCTCGGAAATGCTGAACCAACTGTGTCCACTCTGGAGGCTCGCCATATTTTCCCAAGTTCGGTTTGATTTCTCCGGAAAGAATGTGGAGAGCTGTTGTTTTTCCTATTCCATTCTGTCCTAGGAGACCTAGGACTATGCCTGAGGAGGGTGTTGGGAGGCGGAAGAGTTTGAAGGTGTTGGGTCCGAAGCGGTGGCTGCATTCTTCTTCGAGTTCGTCGGGCAAGTTTACGATGGAGATGGCTTTGAAGGGGCATTTTCTGACGCAGATGCCGCATCCTACGCAGAGGCTTTCCACGATTTGAGGTGTGTTGGACTCGAATATGATTGCTTCAATTTTGTTTCTTACTGGGGGACAAAAACGATAGCATGGTCTACCGCAACGTTTTGATTCACATCGCTCCTCGTCAAGAACAGCTATCCGAACCATCCTATCGAATCACCTGTTAACGTAGATTAATACAAGAATAAACATACCCGATCGTTATTTTGAGGTTTTATTCATTGACCATAATCTTCTTTTGCATCTAGTGGGTATGAGTGGAGCGTAAAAACCTTTCGCCAAGTTATGAAGGTGCAAAATTTCTTTCAACTTTCATGTTCCATTTTTGCTCGATTTGGAGTTACAATCTACTGTGCCCAGATGTAGTGTGTGTAGAAACGTGTAGTATACAGCATTTAGAATGCGTCTTTGAAGTGTTCTATAAAACTATCAAATACAACTATTGGTCTAATTATGATAAACCTTTAATAAATAGATCCATAAAAAGCACCGTTTGGATGAACTTCCATGGATCTAAACGATTTGATATCTGACTTCATGAATCCACCTAACGCATACCAAGCACTCACAGTCGATCGTGTATTATTGAGTCTCATTGTATCCTTTATCGTGACCCTCTTCATCTTCTACATGTACCGCAAATGCTTCAGAGGAGTAATCTACACCCGAAACTTCAATGTTGGGCTAGTGCTAACCTCACTTGTGGTGACACTCATCACCTTACCAATCAGCTCCAACATTGCTCTCTCCCTAGGAATGGTAGGTGCCCTAAGCATAGTGCGCTTCAGAACAGCCATTAAAGACCCAGCCGATATCGTGTTCACGTTCTGGGCAATAGCAGTTGGAATCATCAGTGGTGCAGGTCTATACATGGTAGCCATAGTGGGTTCCCCAATAATCGGGTTATTTTTGTTCGTGTTGAACCGAGCAAACTTGCGTACCAACGACCCATATCTGCTGGTAATCCACTACGAAACTGAAGCTGAAGCAGCTGTCCAAGAAGCCCTTCCAGAAAACAAACTCAGATCTCGAACCGTAACCTCTGCTGGAGTGGAGCTTATGCTTGAAGTTCGAATGAAAGCGAAAGATACACCAAAGGTAGATGAATTGCTGAAGATTAAGGGTGTAAAGGACGCAGCGCTTGTCAGCTACAACGCTGATGTTGCTTAACTGCTACCGTTTCTTCAGCAGAGTGTGGACGGTAGGTTAGATGGCGAAAAAGGAGGATACAACTAGGTTGCACCTAAATAAATCAAGATTAGTGTTGGCGGTTCTGTATTCTGCGCTTCTTTTAGCTGGTACACTATTTTGCGTTGTTCAAACTAGCGGTGCGGACGCGGGTTCTTGGGTTGGTGAGGGCAATGTGATTGATGATGTTGATGTTTCTTTTGGCCGTTTTCCTGATGGTAAAGGTTCATGGCATACAATGAGTGAAGTTGTAACACCTTCTGAGCCTAATCAACTAGGAGCCGTTCCTTTTGGCTTAGTTATTAACGAGTTTATGGCAAACAATGATGCTGCTGTTCCGGGTCCTGATGGCGATTATCCTGATTGGATTGAACTATACAATGGCGGCACCGAATCAATCGATCTTGGAGGCATGTACTTATCCGATAACTTAGCAAATCCTGATGCTTGGCAGTTTCCATCTGGCACTGTCATAGAGGCTGGAGGCTTTCTTGTTATTTGGGCGGGTAACTCTTCTTATTCAGGGTCGATGCGTGCCAGCTTCGGCCTTAATGCAAGTGGAGAAGCTGTCTGTCTATTCGCAACCGATGCTGAGACAGTAATTGATTCAATCACTTTCACTGAGCAGCCCGATGATGTCTCGTATGGTAGAATACCTGACGGCGCTTCAACTTTGGATTACCTAACACCGACTCCTGGCATGCCTAACGAAATAGGTGAGGTTGATGTACCTGATGGGCCTATTCCTGTGGATGAAATTCCAGATGGTTTGGTCATTAACGAGTTTATGGCTGATAATGACATCACCATTGCGGGTCCTGACGGAACTTACCCTGACTGGATTGAACTATACAACGGCGGTAACGAGTCGGTCAATGTTGGCGGTATGTATTTGACTGATAACGAGAGAAACCCTACTAAATGGCAATTTCCAAATGATACTATCATAGAGGCTGGAGGCTATTTGCTTATTTGGGCCGATAACTCTTCAGATCAACGGTCGCTGCATACACGTTTTGGTCTTAACGCGAATGGGGAAGAAATCTGTCTCTTTGCTTGTGATGGCCAGACTTTGATTGATTCGATTGCTTATACTAAGCAGCTTGGCGATGTTTCGTATGGTAGAATGCCTGATGGTAGTTCAAATTGGGAACATATGCTGTCGGCGACTCCTGATTGGGGGAATAATGAGAGGCGGTTTGATGCTAGAACTTCGCTTTGGTCGGTTTTGTTGCTTGTTGGTGTGGTTGGGATTGTATGTGTTCTTTTTATTGTTGGAATTAAGTTGAATGCTAGGCGCGGGTGATTTTATGTTTGACCCTGAGGGACGTCGTCTGAGGCATGAGTTGAAGTATCATCTAAATTTTTTGCAGTATCGGATTCTTAGACGGAAGTTGGGGACAGTTCTTAAATTGGATTCCCATGCTGGACCTGATGGTCGTTACCATGTTCGAAGTCTATATTTCGACGATTTCAGGAATAGCGCTTTTTTCGATAAAATGGCTGGAGTTCCTACGCGGAAGAAGTATCGTATGCGTATCTATGATTTATGTGATGACTTTATCAAGTTTGAGCGAAAGAGCAAGTTTAACACGTACGTATTCAAGGAGAGCGCGGTGCTCAACAGAGAAGAAGCTGATCGCATCATAAAGGGCGACGTGTCTTTCTTAGCTGAATCTGAAAGTCAACTTCTTAGGTGTTTCTATTTGGAGTGCCGTCGCAATCTTTTACGTCCTGTGGTGCTGGTGGACTATCTTAGGGAAGCATATGTTCATCCTGTTGGTGATACTAGGATCACTTTTGATATTGGTTTGCGTACTGGTTTAGGACCTGTTTCTCTTTTTAATCATGATACTTCCACTGTGGGGATTCGTGAGGAACCGGGTGTGATTTTGGAGGTTAAGTTTTGCAGTGTTCTTCCTGAGGTTGTTAGGGGTTTATTTACGGGCGGGATTCGTCCGCGGTCAGCTATTGGAAAATTTGCTCTGTGTAGGGGATCAGCAGGTGTTCTGGTTTGATGTTTTTGTTGATGGGTTTTGGTTTTACTTAAAAATGAAACCTCCGAATGTGCATCATGTTCTTTTATTACCCGTGTGGCAGAGGACAAAAATTCTGTCTAAATTAGATATATAGTCGTAATTTAATCTCGAAGAGTCATTTTTTCGATTCTTTTTGCTTCCTCGAGATTGGCTCGGAGCTGTCTGTCTTTCTTAATTCCTGTTTCAGTAGCACAATAGAAGAGTAAGTTAATGTCACCGTCTGCTACCGACTGTGGTTGCTGCACTGGAAATGGTGTGCCACCGATAATCGTTACAACCTCGGAAATAGTGAAGTTGGTATATTTATTTCCTGGACTGTAGGTTCCATCTTCGTATATGCCGTATGAGATAGTGCCTGTGGAGCTTCCTCCCAGATACACGTTATATGAACCAGGTGCAAGCTCAGGAGAAGAGAACACGATCGATTGATATGCTTTTTTTGGTCTAAATGTAAGAACTGTTTCACCTGAAGCAGTTTGGATATTCACTAATCTATTAGCAAACTGCGGGAATAGAAAGTTCACGAGTACGGAATATTGAGTAGATATTGGACTTGGAGCCTGTGCCATATCGGAGCTTCCTGCACCAACTAATATTCCGCCAGTCATTTTGAATGAACCCATCCCATAATCTATCGCACCGTTAGGGAAGGACCCTGGGACTGGACCATTAACAATCAAAACACCACCACTCATCTCGATGTAGCCGTCTGAATCGAGACCGTCACAATCTGATTCGATGTAAATGAAGCCGCTGTTGATGAATATGTAGAATTCACCCGGCGGTCCAAAACCGCCACCGCCGCCCCGCCAGTCATCACCCCCATTCCCTTCGGCTACGTTGATTCCGTCATCGCTTGAGTTAATCTCAAAATGACCATTGTTGATGGTGATTTTCCCGTTACTCTCTAGTCCTTCATAGGATTGTGATATGTCAAATGTTCCGCCATTTATTTCCAAAGATGTATCAGCGTGTATTCCGTCGTCCCCTGTCGCAATATGGTATGTACCGTTGTTTATGAGAATCATGTGATCTGAGTGAATTGCATCATCGGAAGAGTTGATGATAAAATCCCCATCATATATAACTACACAGACCTCGGCTTTCAGCCCCTTAGTGGAGACGTTTTCATCAGGTGTTACAGAACTTCCGCCGCCGCTTGTCAACGTGAAGGTCCCGCTGGTTATCAAAAGGTCGGTTGCGGCAGTAATAGCGTCCCCATTAGTGGAAGTAATGTCTAATGTGCCATCTTCAATTGAGATAAAGCCTCTGCTCTCTTCTTCGATATTATCCGATGTCAAGCCGTCGCCAACGGAATTTACCGTGATGTTTCCACCTTTAATCACTAGATAATTTTTGCCCCTAATCCCATCATCGACTGAAGTTACCGTAATATTCCCGCTTTTAATGATAAGTCCGTCATTACTTCGAATAGCATCGTTAGCATTTCCGCTAACTGTGAGCGACCCATTACCGTAGATTGTAAGGTCATCTCTACTAAGAAGCGCACCGTTGTCTTCATTGCCCGCATTGTCTGTTAGATAATTTTCTGTATTGTCAGCAAGGACAATGATGGTTTTATCTGCATTTTCGACATAAACAGGAGCGTTTGTAGTGCTACTGATGTTGACCCCGTTTAAAATAAGTCTCACAATCCCATCATCAGTGGTATTTAGGACTATCTGTCCATCTTCTAAAATACCGCTTATGTTATAGGTGCCTACAGATGTAATGGTTACCGTTGTCCCGTCAATTGTGATGCCGTTTCCATCATCGACGCTAATGGAATCGATATTTAACACTATTGTAATGACGTCAGAACTATCCCAAATATAATCTTCTTCATCTTCATGGTCGTCTTCATTATTTCCTATGGCTTCAGCTATCGTAATGTCCAAATGATCATCGGTTGGTGGTTCAGTTGTTGGTTCTTCAGTTGGTGGCTCAGTAGTAGGTTCCTCGGTTGGTGTTTCAGTCGGCGGTTCGGTTG
>CAZUDX010000009.1:30772-65998 GCA_964618695.1 uncultured Candidatus Bathyarchaeia archaeon
GTTGGTGGCTCAGTAGTAGGTTCCTCGGTTGGTGTTTCAGTCGGCGGTTCGGTTGGTGTTTCAGTCGGAGTTTCAGTTGGGGGTTCGGTTGGTGTTTCAGTTGTTGGTTCTTCAGTTGGTGGCTCAGTAGTAGGTTCCTCGGTTGGTGTTTCAGTCGGCGGTTCGGTTGTTGGTTCTTCAGGCGCAGGGTCTGAGTTGTCGCCATTCGTGCCACCTTCGTGTGTACCATCTTCTGCTGTAGTAGAGGTAACGCCTGTACTCCAGTTTAAACCGATAAATGCTACAACTATGGACAGTATAAGAATAGAGCCGAGAAGAAAAATCAGCTTTCGTTTTGCCATTTTTCAGTCCATAAGAGATGCGGCGTTACAGATATATTACTCTTAAGATATTTCGAGTGAAAAAATATTGAATTTAATAACCTATCAGAAAGTCACAAAATGTAACACATGTAAATGCAAAAGTGAGTGGGATAAAACTTCAAAAATACAACTTCTCCACATTAGAAGAAAAAAACACTTCACTGTGAAAAATGAGAGAAACCTTCGTATTAAGGTAGAATAAAGGACGGAGAAATATAACTTAAACGTCTTACTGCTCTGGTTCAGGATAATTTTAAATTTCAAGTCCATTTATCTAATTATCACCTAAGAAAATCAATAATGAATTATTGTGGTGAGCTAAAAGTTGGAGTATGAAATTAAGTATAAACCTTCATATTCGATGCTTGTAGTCAAGTTGGAACCCAACGAAATTATAACAGCGGAAGCTGGCGCCATGACCTACATGGAGCCCAATATAGATGTGAAGACGCGCAAGAGAGAAAGAAGCTTCTTAGGCACCCTGAGTCTCACCCTTCTTGGACGCCAATCTTTTTTTGTAAATGATTACCGCGCCAAAGAAGGTCCAGGTGAAGTAGCGTTCGTTGCTGCTCCAGTTGGCGACATCGAGACATTGGAAGTCAAACCTAACCAAGGCTACATCATTCAGAGTTCCTCATACATAGCTTCCACTCAAAACGTGGAATTGGACATAAAGTGGCAAGGCTTCACGAAGGGACTTTTCGGACAGGGATTATTCATGATAAAGGCAACCGGAAACGGCACCCTCTTCATAAACACCTTTGGAGCTATCGACAAACACACAATAGACGCTGGAAAATCGTTGATTGTTGACAACTTCCATCTCGTAGCTTTCAATGATAGCTGTGACTATAAGGTAACAAAATTTGGAGGTTTGAAATCAACTATCCTTGGCGGTGAAGGACTAGTTACTGAAATAACTGGTCCTGGTGATGTGTACATACAAACGAAAAATTTGAGAGAATTCGTGGAATGGCTCTGGACACTCCTTGGACCCAGAGTTAGGTCAAGAGCAAGATAGAAACTTAATAGAAACTTCCCCTAATCTGATTCGACAAAAACATGGTTATCCTGAAGGCTACAAAAAACAATATCGAAGTTGCCTCTCAGATTGTCAAGAGGGGCGGTTTGGTAGTCTATCCCACCGAAACAGTCTACGGATTAGGCTGTTATCCACTTAACATTGAGGCTGTGAAGCGACTTCTGGAAGTTAAGGGCGACCGAAGAAACCCTCTACCCATATTAGCAGCAAGCATCAGAGACGCAGAAAAGGTAGCTTTCGTCTCTCAGAAAGGGAAAATATTGACTGCAAAATTTTGGCCCGGCCCTCTTACACTTATTTTTCCTAAGAAAGCCGCTCTTCCCGACATTGTCACTTTCGGCTTGGATTCTGTTGGCGTAAGAATACCCAACAACGATGCGGCTCTTCGTCTCATGAGCTTGTCTGGGGGCCTTCTGATTGGGTCAAGTGCCAATAGAACTGGGGAAGAGCCTCCGAGAAACGTTCAGGAAATATCAGAGGAGTTGAAGGGGATGGTGGATGTGATCCTCGATGGGGGTCCATCTGCTCAGGGTCATCCGTCAACAGTGATTGATTTGACTTCAGAAAAACCGAGAATCCTTCGGGAGGGTCCAGTAAGCCTCAGAGAGATACTGGATGCTCTAGCTCTTAGTGACCAATAATGCCATGCGTTCAATTACTAAATCGGTTAATGCTTCCTTTTCTAACCCTTCTCTCTCCAGTTTAGCTTCGAATTCAAGGTTAGAAATCCTGAACAACTTTCTGATAGTCTTGATTTTTTTGTCTGTTAGTTCTAGAACGTTATCATTGCGTTCACCGGGAATCAACTCGATAACTTTCTTTGAGCATCTAGTGTTTTCTCCCCTATTTTCTGCCATTATCAAGACTGCCACTTCTGAGGAATCTTGTTGTATTCCCAGTGTCTCAACAGCTTTTTTTATCTGTCTTTGGGCAGAAGCGTAAAGAAGAGCTTCAACAGCCAGACTGTTTGAAATATTTACCCTTTTTTCGAAAGCATTCAGCGCATTCAAAGCGGCGAAATAGAGGTGTTGTGGACTTGCCACCTTTTTAGCATCAAAAAACTGAACGAAAGCTCCCACCGGTTCTCTTCTGAATTGTTCCAAAAAAGCGTTGATATTATCTATCTTAACGTTACTGAAACCAAGTATAGTGATCTGTTCGTTAGATTCTTGTTGTTTTTCGGTCAAAGTTTGTCCCTAATCATCTTTTCGAGATTTTGTTCCACCAGTCTCTTGTCTAGCCTCAAACTAATCAGTTTTTCTTTAGCTTTTTCCAGAGTTCTTTATAATCTGGATCTATGGGCTTCGTGTGTTAAACCCAGCGCCGTAGCTTCAAAAAAATCAAACCTGCAAGTAAAATTAACCCTAAGCCTACTAAGAAGAACAAAACAAGATAATTGACCACTAGCCTCCCAAAAGGTGCAAACAATGCAACCACTCTCTCCACAAGAGTGGCTGACAACTTCTTGGATTTAAGCTAGTATTCCCTTTTCTGGAATGATCTAATTTTCGATAATTAGGTTATGAAGAAAGAAAAGGTTCGTTTTAGAAACTGATATTTTATGCGAACTCGATCTTTCCAGAAATGCGTGCCTTCTCAAGTGTCTCTTCGCGTTGTTTCAAGAAGTTGATTTGAAGTATGGTTCTTAACCGTTCATACGTGGACTTGTCTATCTCTTTGTTCTTGCGTTGATCATCAAGTCTCTTCATTTGCTTTTCAACAGCCTTTTTTTCTTTCATTCTTTCTTTAATATAAGCTCGAATAAACTTCACTGCCCTAGTTTGTTTTCCGTTACCAAAGCCGAAACCCATTTTGCTCAACTCAAAATAGATACCAATATAGACCCTATAAAACAAAATTCTTTATGACGAAATATGTCCAAAACCGATATGTGCGCTGTGTTTTTGTGTGTGCAACATTAAAAGAGAGGTTTGCTGAGGCTCCCCACCTCAAATTGAGGAGGCAACAATGAAACTTGGAAGCTACTGCTATTGCTTCTAGTTAGTTACCTCCGTCGTGGAGCCTTTTCAGCCCCCATCTTCTAATGTTTTTCTCCCCATAAAAAAAGGGAGGGGGGTGAGATAGGTTTAGTCTCGTTTTTTGAGTATCCCGTATGCAGCTACTACTATGGCAACGATTGCAACGACAATTGCTGCGCCTGCGATGGTTACTATGTTGCTGTCCGCGGCTGCTGCAGGTCCTGCAGGTCCTTGTGTTCCTGTTGGTCCGGTAGCCCCTGTAGGTCCTGTTGGTCCTTGTGGTCCAGTAGCTCCTTGTGGTCCGGTTTCGCCTTGTGGTCCTTGGACTGCTTCAACTTCGTCTACGCCGATGGTGGTTGTTGCGTATGAACTATAGTATCCGTCTGATCCTTCGAAGGTAGCGATGAGGGTGTATTTGCCTGGAACTTCTGGTTCAAACATGAAGCTATAGTATCCGGTTTGGTCGCATGTGGTTCTGTCGATTTCGTAGAAGTTACCGTTAGGATCAAGTGCCTCTAGCTTCACTTCAACGCCCATTGCGTTCTGTGGGCATGCTTGTTGCATGTACAAGTATTCCATCCAATCTGTCATGTATTCATCAGCTATGCATGCAGCGCCCATCGCGCCTGGAGATTGGTCAGTGACTGTTCCTTCTACTATTACGCTGGATCCCCATGCCGAAACTTTTGGTGATGCTGACACTGTTGTTTCACTTGGTCCCTTTGCGTAGCAGTATATTCTATTGTCATATGCGTTAAGGGATACGAGGTGACCGTCTGAAATGAAAACGCCTGAGCCGGATCCTTGGGCGCTCTGTCCGGGACCTATTGCCCAGTGATTTATGCTCCATATTTCTTCTCCGTCGGTCGCATTGATACAACGTATCTTTGAACCGCGCCATAGAGGCTGAGTTGGCGAGTGCTCGCTTGATGTCAAGAAGATTTTTCCGTCAGAAATGCAGGCAACTCCGATGGGATAATTGCCATAGGGAGATTCGTAGCCTTCTTGTGCAGCAGTGTACTTCCACTCTATGTCGCCAGTCGTAAGGTTATATGCTATTAATTCTCCTCCGTAGCCAGATGAAAAGAATTTGCCTTGGTAGATAGGGGGAGTAGCAAACGTGCCATAGAAGTTCATGTCTGGTTCGGGATCAGTTTCCCATATTTGTTCTCCTGTTGTTAGGTTGAAGCCCCACCATTTTCTAGTCATTGTTTCCGAAAAGAGGAAGACATCATCTTCTGGGTCTACAGCCGACAATGTCATTAATCCACCGCCAAAAAAGCCTCCGCCGACTACATCGGGTACGACCGAATATGGCGGCGTGTATGTGTAGTTCCAAAGTAGTGTCCCTTCTTGTCCTTCTTCTAGACTTAAAGCCCACATATTGCCCAAAGTAAGACCGTCTTGGTTGTTCTTTCCTCCGTCCCCACCAATTATGAATTCACCTTCACGAATTGCGCGCACACTGCCAGGCAATTCAGGTATTGAGACATTCAATGAATATCCGTTGTTACCGTCGAAGGTTACGCCTAGCTCAGGTCTCCACATCCAGTATTCATTGGCAGCGTAGAAATCTTCGTACCAGATGGCTCGGCTTGTGTTCCAGATTTGCAGATAGAATGGAGGAGTGTCTGGGAAGAACGGACCCATTGGATTCGGTGTCCCTGCAATGATGTATTGTGTTATGCTTCCCTCTTTGCCGTAGACTTGAGTACCTGCCAAAGATACTCCACCAAACATATCTGTTGCTACGGGCGCATTATTTATGCTGCAGATCCAGTTTCCTGTTTCTGCGTCGAACATCATCAGTGTGGTAGGATCAGAACCATATAAGCTCCATAGGTACGGGAAACCTCCATGCTGGTTAGGTGACTCGTAATTGTATACCTGACCAAAGGATAGTTTCTCTCCCCGAATCTCACCTGAGTAATCGAAACCGCCACCCACGTTCGTGACGGGACCAGTGGTATTGTGGAAGAATAGATATTCACCAGTGTACAGGTCTCTACAGTGCCAACCATATGTTGGAGCTGCTCCAGCAGGAGTTGTGTAGTAGATTTTTCCGTTCATGATAATCGGCGGATTGAATTCGAGACCTTCGTAGTGCGCTGTTTGGTAGCCAATATTGCCAAACCGTTCATCCATGATGCCTCCAGCCCATATAGGAGTAGCCCACATTATGTGAGCACTCTCTGGTGCTTTACCGTAGGCAAAATTACTAGTTGGACCATTAGTTTGTGCGGCACCAGACAACCAGTTTCCAGCAAGCACATACCAATCCCTGTTCATGCTGTTTATTGGACGAGTCCAATATTGATCTGGAAGAGGAGTTTCCTGCCAAGCTTGTATTGGATCATTTTGTACGACTAGTGTCAAAGGATCGCTATAACTTTCTAGATAAATATCGTCGATGTTCACTTCAGTCCCAAAGAAGTATCCACCGGGAGGCACAGGTTCACCGGTTACTACTTGTTCAGGGAAATGAGCCACGATAGAGTATGTGCCCACTTGGGTGGGGGTGTATACATACCATCCACCGCCTACAGGGTCGGACGTACGCGGACCTATAACCTCTGTATTATTTTCCGGATCAGTGATTTCTAAGTAGAAGGTCCATCTGTCACCATAAGCACCAGACGCTGTTGGCGGATACGAGTTGATCCAGAAAACAATCACCACTTGCTGGTTTACGCCTATGGGATTGTTTGTAACAGCGATGTAACACCAGGTTGGAACTTCCCATGGCGGATCATGTGCAGATACGATAGGTAAAGCAACAAACACTGCGGTAACAGTCAATATTAGAGCAAATGCGATAGCAGAAATTTTAGATTTACTTTTTAGAACATTCATTTTTTTCCCTTCTTTTTTTAACCAAGCTTTCTTTTAATCAAGTTCTTAATTTAAGATTTGCCATAGAAATGACATATTGTACTATGCTTCCAAAATCTGGAAACTTTATGCAACACCTAACCAATATGTAAATGTTTGGAGCAGATTTTCAGAAAAGAGGAGGAAAATTATAGCTGGAATGCGAAGTTGTGCTCTGAAAGGAAGCAAAATTGCTGAAAAGAAACTGGTCACCGTTTAGTCGTGTTGAGAAATGTTTTACTTTCTTGTTGCCGCAATTTTTGGTCTAATGAATTTTGCACATTTTGGGCATCTGTGTCTGGAAAGGGTTCGCACATTAGGATAGCCGATAGATTCCAGATACGTTTTGGATATAGGTTCTTGCCATCGATGGTTACAAAGGGGACACTCAAGCAACGTAGTGACTTCTTCGGTAACAGTGACTTTTTCTCTTCTGAGGACTAGAATGACAGAACCAACAACAAGACAGGTAATTCCAACTATAGTGTATGGAAGCAGGGTTAATCCCATTCCTAAACCTAAAATTTCATCTTCAGTTCCAAAACTTGAGTTTATTGATGAGATTATGTCGCCTGATGAAAAAACATTGGTTGCCCACCATCTCCAAACGATGATAAGCATTAATATGAGTCCAAGAATAGCGAGTGTTAGACCTAAGGCATAGTAACTTTTCTTCTTAAGAACTGTGAACCTCAATTTTCATACACCCCCACTTCATTTGACAAATTTTACTTATTTAATTTGCGAAGAAACAATGCTATTCAGATCGAAGACGGAAGAAAATCTGACTTAAAAAGCGAATTCTTAAGCGAGTTCTTGAAGAGTCCTCAACCGTTTCACTATGTTAGGGTGAGTGGAAAAGATTTCCATAATTTTGTCGAATGTAGTTACTTTTCTTCGCAGAACCGACTCGACAAGCCTCTGGTCGCCCATGCCTATCCCAAAACGTGACAGAGATGCGGAATCGGATTCCGCTCGATCAGGATCGGCGATAAAGAGAGACTTGAAAGAATTGAAACCGCTTGCATTGCGGCGCCTTTGTTTCATTCTTTTGGTCGAGTTAACTATCTTAGCTAATCCTTCAGAGAGTTTACGTGGTCCATCTTCGACAATGGAAGCGCTGTGGCGGTCTGCGTAGTATTCGCGTATTCGGCTTAGGTAGAGTGTGAAGAGTGTGAGTATCCAGTAAATGAAGATGCTTGCGATGCCGATGATTGCGGCTGCACCTGTATCTTCGTCTCTGCTTCTGAACGAGGAGAAGATCATTGAGTAGCCGATGAAGTAGAAGATTGCGGGTAAGATGGAGACGAACATCATAACTTGGACGTCCCTGTGCTTAAGGTGGCCTAATTCGTGGCCTATCACTGCTTCCACTTCTTCGGCATCGAGGGTTTCTAGGAGTCCCGTTGTCACTGCTACTTTGCTTCCGGTTATTGGGGAACTATAGGCGAAGGCGTTAGGTATTGGAATTTGGGCTTTCATTAATTTCGGTTTTTTGATTCGGCTCTTTTTGCTGAGCCTATCTACTATCTCGTGTAACTCTGGGTCTTCATGCGGTTTGACTTCTTTGGTTCGGTACATCGCGTCTATGAGGTATGGTGCTATGAGCCACTGGATGACGTTGATGATAACTACGATGAAGGGTAATAGCAGTAAACTGACTCCTGTTAAGGACAGGATAACTGTGAAGAAGAGGGTGGATAAGCCAATGATGAGTGATAATGTTCCTATAAGGGAAATGCGAAGCTTCCATAAACTCACGAATCTATCCTCAAATTATTCTGAGCACGAAGAGCAACTTATAAACATTTACTCTTTTTCTGATTTTTGAACATCCTTCTTTCGTAGCTCAGTTTTAAAGGTGTGCAGTGTCTTGCAGTGTATACGTCACTCTTAATTGTATTTCACAGATAAACTAGTAATTAACCGATTCGCGGGGAGAGTAGGTTGTCCGATCGAATGAATGAAGAAGCGATAAAAGTTGAGATAGAAATCATGGAGAAGGAAATTGTTTATTTGAAGGGTAGGAGACGGGCAAGAGCGAAAAGGGCATATTATAGGCTTCTGCAATCGTGTGGAAGTGCCTGTGGATTGGATAAACCCATTTATCTTAACCGATGTGAATAGTAAACACCTGCAAGAACCATTCTGAAACCAGCATTGAAAAACAGTGGCAAAGACAATCTAAAAGTGGCTCAGCCAATCTCTTTTTTTCTCTTTCTCACGTAAACCGTTCCGACTTTATTCATGTCGTTTTTGTAGCATCTTCTGCAATCATCATCCATCTCGTCAAGTATTACGGGTTCAATGCGAACTTCATAGCCTAAAGATTTGTACAAGTCAACAATCTCGCTCAATCTGGGTTCTCCAATGGTAGTCCGCTTAAGCCACCCCTTTTTCTTCAATTCCTCCGACATTAGCAGTCTTTCCACTCCTCGGATAACAAAATGCTAGCTCTTTTTTGTGGGCTGTTAGTCATCTTTTATTGTTCAACTCTTCTCGATTCTATACAGATTCTCAACCTTTGAAACTTGAAATTTCACGCCTAAAATCTTTTCAGTCAACCAGATGTTTGTGTCTAAGTGGTCTGTTATCTCGCGAGTTAGATACGCTGAGGTGCCGTTTGCCAATGCTACGTAGGGCACAAGCATGTCCGCAAGATGAACGTCCACGGTTGCTTCAGCCTCGATTTCCTTGAGGAGGTTTTGAGCAGCTTCTTTGCCCACAGCCTCGCTTGACTTGTGCAGTTCTCCTATAGCGTCTCCTCCAA
The DNA here is from genome assembly GCA_964618695.1 of uncultured Candidatus Bathyarchaeia archaeon. Classification (GTDB taxonomy): domain Archaea; phylum Thermoproteota; class Bathyarchaeia; order Bathyarchaeales; family Bathyarchaeaceae; genus Bathyarchaeum. The sequence continues at coordinate 39,797 of CAZUDX010000009.1, forward strand.
GCAGGATGCCCTTGTTCGTTTTTGTCCATAATACCAGAGAACTGCCTTTCTGAAGAGGATTAGACCGGTCATTAATAATATCGATTTTAGCGTTGTAACCATGGTCTTTAAGAACGTTCTTAGCCGTTTCAGCTTGCCTCTCCGCCACTCTCTGGCGCTCTAGGAAAGTGCAGATGGAAATGCCGCCAATCTCTTTCACTTCTCCAAACTCCTCCAGATTGAGGGAAGTGAGCTTAGAAACAGAGCTAACATTCAAGACGACTTTGCCCATGCCTTTAGGGTAGTAACCATATTTTTTGACAGACAAGGAAGCCTTCAGTCCCATTCTCTTAAGCGTGGGAAAGAGCACGTGTTTCATGTAGTTTATGGTGGGAGCGTAACGAACGTCTGTGCCACCGTTTATGACGTGCAATTCAATATTGCCTTTGGCATAAGCGCAGAGGGGTAGAACTGTTAGGAGCAGCATTGATATGCTTCCGGCAGTGCCTATTTCAGCCCTTATTTCACCGTTTTTGATGCCGTTTGGTTTGAACCAGAGTTCCTGAGAGCCAAGTTTTGCCCCTTGAGTCTCAGCGTTGCAGATTTTTGCGGCTGTGTTAACTGATTCTAAGTGTTGGGGGCGCAGTCCTGGTTGGCGACGTTTATGGCGGATATTGTAGATGTGTAGTGGTTCCTCTAGTATGCCTGCGAGAGCGATGGATAACCGTAATATTGTTCCGCTGCCGCTCTTTTGGCTGCCGTCAATCTCCAGCATTTTTGGTTCACTGAAAACTTTTTCTAGTTTTTTAGGAAAGTTTCTGAATATCCACAGTTTGGGACAAAACAAATGAGTAACTTATGGTAAAATAGTTTTGTGCAGGGGTAATTGTTGATGGGTGAAGAGAAAGTAAGCATTGAAGAGTTGTCCCGAAAAATCGATGAGCTTCTCAGCGTCTTGAACGTAATCTCAGGAGACCTCGCCGAAGTTTCCAAATCTCTTAAAGCGGTAAGTAAACCAGCCGCTGCTCCAGCCATTTCTGCTGCGCCAGCTACAAAAACGCACAGCATTGACACTGTTAAAAAAGCATTTTCTTCAGAACTTGCGGGAATGTTAATTTTTGAGGAGAATGAAAAAATCATCATTGTTAGACCACGGAGGTTCCTAGGTTCCGACAATTTCGCTAAAATTGCGTCTATTGTCCGCAACCTTGGCGGAGAGTACATCAGCGCCGGAAGAAATTCTCACTTCAAGGTTCCAAAGGAAACAGGTTAACCGAGAAAACACTGTTTTAAACGATGTTCTGTCGTTAAACTAAGAATACACTCGAAAGCGCGGTTAGGAAAAAAGCTTTGTTTTGCTGGGAAAAACAGAAAAAAAGCTGTTTTCAACAATCTGCTGTTATTAGTCTTCAACTATGATTGTTTGTTAGTTGCCGAATGAAATTCGCGCGGTTTTTACTTTGACTCCTGCAGCTTTGATTTGTTACTTGGAGAGTTTAAGTTGTGTTTTGGCACCAGTTTTTCCAGCAATTTCTTTTCTAAATTCTAAACTTACAAATTTTGTCTTCAATTCTCAAAGTTGGAAGCTCCATAAACTAATCTGATAATTGTTTTGGTGATTGGTACAGTAATCTTGATAAGTTTGGAGTTCCTAGTATTTTTTGGACATTAATAATCACATGTAAGTTATGTTTTAAACCTAAAAGTTTGAAATATCTTCATTTTTATGGTAATAGTTAAATGCATCTGCTTGCTATCTTTCTGCTCTAACAAGTTCAAGGGCTCATCTAACGATGACAGTGCTAGAGCAGATATCAAATCCCTACTTTGCATCCCTCGTTCTCGGGCTATTGTATGGGCTCACCTTCTGCACCTCTGTTTGCCTTCCCTATGTCATAAGTTACATCGCCGGCATCGGAGCGGGATTTCGAAAAGGAATCATGGTCACCACGATCTACAACTCAGGACGAATAGCAGCGTACGCGATTATGGGAACTGCAATATCTCTGCTCCTGTTTCTTGGCGGAGCAACAAGCTGGCTTCTAAACAAGGCGCCGCTCTTCAAGAAATGGGTCACAAAAATCGGAGGATTGGTTCTTGCAGTTCTTGGACTTGGCGTCTTAGTTAACAGTTTATTAACCATTGGTACATGGAAGTAAGAGGATGAGACAAAGCATAACAGAAAAACTGCAAGAAAAAAGAAAGAGGAAAACCTAATGGCAAGCGAAATAGAAGAAGGATCGAGATACATTCCGGAAATGTCAGAGAAAGAGATAGAAAAACTGCAAAGCACAATCAAAGCTGCCTCCATAAAGGTGATTAAAGAAAACACTGAACGAATGAAGAAGACATGGCCTAACCGACCGGAAACCATGGAATATTTCGATGAAATTTCAAACTTTTTTGGGCAACGCGAGAAAGAAATTCGTGAACAGAAAGAAGCAGGAAAAAAGGTCATCGGTTACTCCTGCATGTTCGCTCCTGTAGAATTAATCTTGGCTGCCGACGCTATCCCCGTTCGTATAGGCTCAGGTTGGTATGACGCAGCAAAACTCGGCGACAGAATTATGCCAGTCGAAATCTGTCCAGTCATAAGATCCACAGTCGGCGCAAAAATGGTGAATCTTTCTCCATATCTTGAGCTCAGCGACGCCCTAATTAGCCCACTTACATGTGACGGCAGAACAAAAATGAGCGAGATTCTGTCAGACTACAAAGCTGTCTGGCCCATGTGCCCTCCACGCGTCAAAGATGATCCCCATACTCTGGACCTATGGAAAAAAGAGATGCGGGTTATAAAAGGAAAAATTGAGAAGTTTACAGGGACAAAAATCAACAGAAAAAGACTTGGGAATTCCATAAAGCTCATGCAAAGAGCAACTAAGGTTTTTCGCAGGCTACAAGACCTAAGGAAAGGTCCTCCAGTGATCATGGGACGAGACGCTATGCTTGTTACCCAAACAAGCCTGTGGGACGACATAAAACGGTGGACTGAAAAGACTGAAGAATTGTGTGACGAGCTAGAAAAAAGGGTTAAAGAAAAAGAGTGGGCGTGCCCTCCTGACACGTCAAGGGTTATGGTCACAGGTACTCCAATGATGTGGCCTGACAGCTGGAAAATACCTAACCTAATCGAAGAATCTAATCCCCAAGGAATTATGGTTGTTGATGAATTATGTTCAGGGGATCGAATTCTCTACGATCCAGTGGGAGTAGACGAATGGAATATGAATGACATGTTCAACGCCGTAACCGAAAGATACCTTATGGCGTCCACATGCCCCTGCTTCACTTCAGAACATGGGAATGAAGATAGAATCAACTGGATCATGGATAGAATCAAAGACTATAAAGTTGACGGCGTAATATATTACGTAGTTCGTGGCTGCGTCCTATACGCCATGGAATACGCACGAGTTAAGCGCATCCTAGACCGTATGGGCATGCCAGTGTACTACTTAGACACGGAATACACTAGGGAAGATGCTGGACAGATGAAGACGAGAGTCGAAGCTTTCTTGGAAATGTTGGAAGCAAGAATCGATATTTGAGGAAAAACAAGATGATTACCGCCGGAATAGACATAGGCACTCAACGAGTGAAAGTAGCTATCCTGAAAGACAACCAGATAATAGCTCAAAACCAAAACTTCTGCGGATTCGAACCCACAAAAGCCGCTGAGCAAACATTCGAAGAGGCACTGAAAAGTGCTAATTTGTCACGCGACGACCTCCAACATGTTACCGCTACTGGCTCTGGCGTGGACATGGTTAATTTTTCGGACAGCACAATCAGCATGATGGGAGCTGATGCTCGGGCAGGAACTTACTTTTTTCCTTCAGCGAGAACTGTGATTGATGTTGGGGCTGAGGATGCAAGGGCAGTGACTTGTGACGAAAATGGTATAATGTTAGATTTTGTGGTGAACGCTAGGTGTGCAGCTGGAGCTGGCACCTTCATCGAAGCTATGGCTAGGGCATTAGAAGTGCAGTTGGAGGATATGGGTTCCTACTCTTTGAAAGCAGAAAGAGCTAGTCCAATAAACGCCAGCTGCGTCATCTTCGCAGAGTCTGATGTGGTCTCTCTCATTCACAGGGAAGAGCCTAAAGCTGAAATCGCTCGGGCGATTTTTGACGCAATGGCTGAAAGGGTCTCTTCAATGGTTCGCCGACTGGGGGTAAAACCTGATGTTGTGCTGGTGGGAGGAGTGGCTAAAGATGTTGGTTTCGTTTCTTCTCTTACAAGAACTTTGGGGCTGGAACTACTGATACCTGAAGAACCATTGTATGCTGGTGCAGTAGGCGCCGCCCTCATTGCTGCTAAAAGGGCTGGAAGGAGGAAATAACGATGGAAAATAAAAACGATAAAACGGATTACTGGAGATGGCTTGAATACCACAGCGTCATGCCAGGCAAAGACTGGAGAAACGCCAACGTAGTAACTGCTGGTGTAGACGTTGGTTCTGTGGGTTCTAAGGCGGTTATCATGGCGGATGGAGAGATTTACTCGTGGAGCGTCATGCGAACTGGTTCAAACAGTTCTGACAGCGCCAAAAAGGTGCTGGGATGGGCTATAGACGGAACTGGTTTGGAGTTAAGCGATTTTAACTATATTGTGGGAACAGGTTACGGTAGAGTTAATGTTCCAATGGCTAACAGAGCCATAACAGAAATTGCCTGCCACGCCAAAGGTGCCAACTACATCTGGGGACCAACTGTAAGAACAGTGCTTGATGTTGGGGGGCAAGATGTCAAAGCTATCCGCTGCGACGAGAACGGTAAAGTAGTCTCTTTCTTGATGAACGACAAGTGCGCAGCAGGCACGGGAAGAGGGATGGAAGTAATCGCTGACCTTTTGCAGATACCCATCGAAGACGTTGGCAAAGTTTCCTTAAGCGTAAAGGAGGAACCTAAACCAGTAAGCAGCACCTGTGTGGTCTTCGCAAAGACAGAGGCTGTTGGATTATTGCGTAAGGGATGGTCTAAAGAAAAAGTCTTAGCAGCTTACATTCGTGCCATGGCAATTAGAATGAGCGAACTTATAGAAAAGGTAGGTTGCGAACGAGACTTTGTCATCACAGGGGGACAGTCCAAGAACATCGGCATAGTGCACAGAGTGGAGAATATTTTGGGCATAAAACGCCTTCCAGTTCCCAGCTTGGAAGAGACTGGACTTGACCCGATGGCAGCGGGTGCCATGGGAGCAGCCCTCTTCGCCAAAGCCTTATACGAAAAATCTCAGAAACGTTGAGGGTGAATCAGATCATAACTTATTATGGTTACCGGGACGGTTCGGGCGAATACTACATAGTTATTGACGCTGAAAAATGTAACAGCTGTGGCGAATGCACGAAGGTTTGTCCTCAGGGAGCCTTGAAGATGGAGCCCATGTTTATTGATCTTGAAGACAAACTTGTAGCCGTAGTCACAGAGGAGCAGCGCAAAAAAATAAAATATACTTGTTCTCCGTGCAAACCTGAAAGCGGAAAGGCGCCGTGTGTCACCGCTTGTGGTCAAGATGCAATAGAATGCATCTGGAACGCCATATAGGAAGGTAAAATCTTCTCATTGTTCGTGGTAAAAGGATAGTATTCACAACTGTTTCTAAATTAGACTCGTAAAACTATTATATTTGGTCCATTGTAGAAAAGTGCACAACTGTTCTACAGTGAGGCCTATGGCAAAGAGAGATCGGGTAGAAATTATGGCGGAAATTCTTGGTTTGTGCTCAAAGCCGCAGACCAAGACACAGGTGATGTACGGGACGAATCTCTCTTGGAAGATGCTCCAACATTATCTCTCTCAACTACAATCACTAGACCTTCTGGAGATCCACCACCACTCAACCAAATACGTGGCTACCCCGAAAGGAAAAGAGTTTGTGGAGAAATGGAGAGAACTGGAAGAACTTCTCTGAACCGTTAGTCATAAGTAAAAAAGTTAGCTTGTGGGCGGTCTTTTCTGGGCATAGCGATAGCGACGCGGTCGTCCCTCTCTGGTCAGTAAACCATCCTTCACTAGGTCCACTAGTGCGTGGGCTACTGCTGTGCGGTCGTAGTGGAAGCCTCTTCGCGCCATTTCGCTGTGGACTTCTCCCAGTCCATGTGGAGACGAAAACCATCCTTCTGACCAGAGCTTCTGGATCAATCCTTTGCACGTTTCTGCCCTAGGTGAGGGGAGGGGGCGTTCTGGTATGATTATTGGTTCTTTTGAGTATTCTGTCACTGTTGACAGGATTCTTTTCACGGCTTCTTCCAGTTGTTCTTCTTGGCATTCTATTTCGAATTCTAAGTTTCCCACTTTCATTTTTAGACGGATTGGGGGGTTTGTGTTTTCTGTCATTGTTATCCCTTATTGTTTATTGTATTGCACATGATGTGCATGCACAACATTTAAATACATCTCCGCCTAAACCACACTCATATTGGTGAATATTGTTGATTGAACAACTAAACTATACAACAACACCAAGATATAACTTTCCACCCTCCCTAGAAAACCTGCAACTCCCCCCAACATTCATAGAACTAAGCCTCAACTCCATGAAAAACATAGAAAGCAAATACCTAAAACCCAACCAAGCATCCCTCAACCAACAAATAATTGAACATATTGAAGACGCAACACCAATAATGGGAATCCACGACACCTCCACAATAGAAACAATCCCATTGGAACCAATCCTAGACGAGAGACCCGTTGTCGCTGTCGACGTTTCAAGCATAAGAATAGGAGAAACCGAGACAGGCGTGCTATGTGCAATAAGAGGAGCAATAGTCTGGAAAATAAAAAACAGATACAAATATCACCGCATAGGACCCTTCCCATTCCACATAACAGAACAGAACAAAAAAGAAATCCACAATCTCTTCAGAAACCACCACTTCGAAATCTCAGATGAAATTCGAGCCCCCAACTTATTCAACATGCAAGCCAGAATCGGCAACCTACTTGAACGCTGGCTCCAACTAGGAATCTCCTGCTCAGCATACAGCACCCTCATTCTATGGGACGGATCCATGACAGCAGGAATGGTCGACAGCCCCATCAACGAAATGTCCCGCCTCTTAGAGGTTGCAAGAAATCGCCTCAGCATCGTATTGGCCTTCTCAAAAAACACCAACTTGAGGTTTTCAGGTCATAAACTAACTGATTTGGCAGAAAAATCTGAACCGCCTTGCCTCCTTCAAATAAACGGTTTATCCTCCCCTTCAGGTCCTGTCCTGCCCCTCGGAGACATTTACGTAGCAAAACTCACTCCGGGAGTTTGTTCTTTCAGGTTAGACATTGACAAAAAGGTTCCGAGAGAGCAGGGGATAGAGGCTGTTCAGAGTCTTCTTGGAAGCGATCTTCTTATCCAAAGCTATCCTGAGACCCTGCGGTTAGCTCATATTTATTCAACCTTTACTGCCACGGAAGTGATTGGAATCCAACGTTTCATAGCCCAGCAATATGGACTCAAGATAGTTGCTAGACCAAATGTGCGGCGGCTACTCTTCGGTCCTTTTGGGAAAGGTCCGGAGGGATAAAAAATGCGGTTATACAAGAAAGAGGGCAATAGCCTTCAAATTCTCAGTTTTCCAAACGATGATGTTGAAAAGGGCGACTATCTACTAGTCGAAGACCCGCAAGGTAACAGAAAGTTGATCACACAGGTAATCGATGTTCAGTTCGCCAGCGTTCCGGGACTTCTTGAAGAACTTCTTCGAGACTCTACTGCAGAGGAGCGAATTTTTGGTGAAGACTTTGATCCTTTGGGTGTTTCGTCTCATATTAATCATATTCAAGACGCGCGGATGCTTCTCTGCAAGATTCGAGGAACGATAATGAATGAGAAGTTGCGTGTGAATTCCTCGTGGCTTCCTTCTCGCTCGAAGTCTGAAATCAGGAAGATTCCAATCAACTCTCTGCTGAAACATGTGGGTGATAATGCTGGTCTTCCCATCAATATTGGCGAAACCAAGGACGCTTCTCCCCTCGCCATAACAGCCCACGACCTTGACGGCAGACTAAATATTATAACTGGGAAGAAGGGAACTGGAAAATCTCACCTTTCAAAACTGCTTGTCCTCGGTCTTGTTGAGTACAAGGCTACGGTTGTGGTTCTTGACCTTAACGGCGAATATACTGGTTTAGGTATTTCTTCGAACGGAGGAAATAACGAGTACAGTGGCAGGGTTCATGTGCTGACGCCTGGAGCCAATTTCAGGGTTTCTTTGGCTCAAATGGATCTAAAAGTCATGCTGAACATATTGGTTCATGCCCTTAATCTTCCAGGAACGTCAACCCGAGAGTTCAAGCGGATATGGAAATCGTTGCGTCAGCAAGGAAACTTCACTCTTCAGGACCTTGGAGACGCAATCAGGGACTGCAAATGTAATATGCATGTGCGTGATGCCCTGTTTTCTCGGTATTATAGTCTGGTGAATTCAGGGTTCTTTACAGACGACGATTCGGCAATGAGTTTTGAGAAGCTTTTTGAGGAGAGCAAGAAGGGGGGAGGAGCTTTGGTGATTAATTTGAAGGATGTTTCGTCTGTTGACCGTCAGATTGTTTTGGAGTATACTCTCGCTAATTTGGTGAAGCTTTTGAGTCAGTGGAAGATTCGGTCTGTTTTTCTTTTTGCTGAGGAGGCTCATTTGTATCTGCGGGAAACTTACTGGGAGGACATTGTTACGCGGATGAGGCATTTTGGTTTGTTTACTAGTTTTGTTACGAATCAGCCTGACACAATTAAAGAGAATATTTATCGTCAAGCTGACAGCATTTTTCTCTTCAATTTCACTAATGAGCGTGACCTTGAAACTGTGTCGAGGGCTGCGAGGGTGGATTCTGAAACTGTGAAATCTATTGCTCAGGAGCTTCCGCCTCATCATTGCCTCCTCATTGGGAGAGCAGTTAAAGATTTTCCTGTGATGGTGAAGGTACGAGCACTCGACATCAAAACAATGGGACAAACAAGGCTCTTCTTCGCAAACAACAACTGACTGATAATAATCCAATTTTTAGCCAGCAATCGCATAAATTTCAAGCACTCTTCTTGAAACCTAGACCTTGAAAGTTTAAGTGGTATTACTTCCGTTTTGTATGTAGGAGAGTGCTTCTGTGATGAAGGAAGCGATGTTTTACGAAAAACTAGATGATAAAGTGGTTAAATGTAACTTGTGCAGTCACCGGTGCCCCAGAATAGCAGACGAGAAACGAGGAATTTGTGGGGTTAGAGAGAACCAAGACGGGAAACTTTACAGTCTAGTTTACGGCAAGAGTGCAGCTCGTTCCGTGGACCCCATAGAGAAGAAGCCTTTATTCAATTTTCTTCCCGGTTCTCAATCCTATTCCATAGCCACTGTAGGATGCAACTTCCGATGTGATAACTGCCAGAACTTCGACATTTCTCAGCTGCCCAAAAAGCAGGGTACAATAGTTGGACAGGATGTGTCGCCCGAAGAAATTGTTATGGCAGCTAAACTAAGCAACTGCCAGAGCATAGCCTACACGTACAGTGAACCCACAATCTTCTTTGAATACGCTTACGACACAGCCAAACTAGCCCACAAAGAGGGAGTCAAAAACGTCTTCGTAACTAACGGTTACATCACCCCAGAGGCACTACGTAAAATCGCACCATACTTGGATGCCGCCAACATCGACCTTAAAAGCTTTAGTGACAGTTTCTACCGCGAAAACTGCGGTGCCCGCCTAGACCCCGTATTAGACTCTATTAAACTCTACAAGAAACTGGGAATCTGGACTGAAATAACGACCCTGATAATTCCAACATTGAACGACTCAGAAGAGGAGTTGAAGAAAATTGCAGAATTCATCAAAGAAGTTGGTGAAGAGACGCCTTGGCACATAACCCAGTTCTATCCAACCTACAAGCTCATAGACCTGCCCCGAACACCTGTCTCAACTCTTCGGAGAGCAAGAGAAATCGGCTTGGAAGCGGGTTTAAGATACGTCTATGAAGGAAACGTCCTTGGCGAAACTGGAGAAAACACCTACTGCTACAAATGCCAAAAAATACTAATTCGCAGATTCGGGTACCAAATCCGAGAAAACAAAATCAAAAACGCAATGTGCCCTTACTGCGGAGCCCAAATCGACGGATTACACGTATAAAATAAGAAATGTTCGAAGTGGTTACGGCGTTATCGACTTGTGTATTTTGAATATTGAGTTCAAATTCTTAACTATTATATTTGCATTCAGACTCTGACTCTGAATATCAAGGTGAAATGCATGAAAAGGGACCCCCGAAGATCAAAACTAGAAATTTATGTTGACATCCTCAGAGTTTTGGCTCGACATGGACCTTTAAAACTAACACACATCATGTACAAATCCAACGTGAACTGCACGGTTCTTAAAGAATTCCTAAGTTTCTTATCCCAGCAAAACCTCGTTGAAGAACATATAACAATCAAAAGAAAGACGCAAAAGATTACCTACTCCATAACAGAGAGAGGCAAAACAGCCCTAAATTACTTCAAAGAAATAACAGTAGCTCTTCAAACACCCGAAGAAGCCCAAAGAGCGTATGTTTTCATATAAACAAAAAAGTGCGCCCATATTCTTGGACCTTAAAAGCCTATAGAATCTATGAGAAATGTTAGCCCAAAATAGATTAGGACTGCCCCGAAAACCGCCATCAAGATGCGATACCATTTGAGCCTCAAAATTTTGGCGCCCCTCTTAGCGAAGTTAGCAATAAGAGTAAGCCATGCATAGTCCACCCAAACGTGACAAACATACATGAAAACAACACCCAACAATCCTCCGAACTCAAGAGAGAGGAGAATCAAATTCGCCCCAATAGTTAACCACCAGATAATAAAGTAAGGATTTAAACCCGTGAAAGCCAGCCCAATCAAAAGTAGTTTTCTGCTGGTCATCTGCTTAGGCTTCGTCTCATCAGCTTTGTTTGAAAAGGAACTGCGAATCTGCATAGCACCGAAAATCAGGAGAGCCACTCCTCCAGCAACTCCTACTGCAAGTCTGACTGCAGGCTCACTTGCAACACTTAGGAGTCCGAGGGCTAGAAGCATGACGAGGGCGAACTCGATTAAACTGTGAGCTACTGAGAACATCAAACCGCTTTTGGTTCCCGATTTGGCGCCCTGAGAAAGGGTTACAAAGAATAATGGTCCGGGAGCCAATGCGCCCGAGACAGTTATTAGAACAACTGTAACAGCGAAGTTCAACAGATCCATGAAATAGAGAGCTTGAAAGTGGATAATGAATCTTTGTGTATTAGCGGAAAATCTCTGGAAACCTCGACTGTATGTGTCCCATTTTTTCTTTATTTGTCTTGGTTATTGTTTGGTGTATTTGTGTTGAACATAAATACGAAAACGTTTATTAATTATTAAGATTTCATATATTATCTGGGAATAGGCACGACACTTGAAAATCAACCATGCATCCACAAATGCGGAAAAGAATTCACAGAACCCTTGACATTAACAGACTTCTCAAAAAACCCCACAGAAACATATTACGCTTGCCCCTACTGCCTAACCAGAATCAACCTGGTTGCTCAAAACCCAAACGTAAACCCTGTCTCCACAGAAACGACAGACAACAATTTTGAAAAAGGCACAGAATGCGCGTACCATTTCGGATATCTTGCTGGCAAAAAAATAGTTCCAGACGAGTGCCTAACTTGCCTCAAGCTTCTAAAGTGTCTGGTCAAAGAGACAGCTGGAACAGAAACATGAGAGCAACAGCCATCTTCATAGTTTTCTTCCTCCTGTTCACCGCCGCTTCGATAGCAGTCCCTATCCCCCTATTCCCCGGCAACATGATCCCTAACCTTTTACAAAATTCATCTTCGGCAATCCTGCCCTATCTGGAAGCGTTGACAAACGGATTGACCTATGGTATCATCATCTGGATAGTGTTCTTTTTTGTTGACAGAAAGTTAGAAAAATCCCTGTCAGCGGATTCTTAAAAACACCTCCAAAACATACTTTACAGCCAAGTTCGCTCCTTGAAAAGAGGGGTCTGTCAGCCTTATAGTCTTCATACCCGCTAAGGTCGGTCTGGGACGGCTACATCATCCCCTTCAAATAAAACATCATCCCCCTCAAATAAAATCTTCTACACATTATGACATCCAAAAAAGAGGCTCACTCAGATTCTACAATAGAAGTAGTGAGAAAAAACGGAACAATGACATTCAGAAAACGCAAATAACAAATTTCCCCTTTTTCCACAGTTAAATTTTAATCCAACCAAATATTTCTAATTAAATAGAACAAATATTCTTTCGTTTATTTAGAAATGAGTTAGTGGACTGGGAAGTAAGGAATGCCTAGAGCAAGGAAGAAGAGGAGAAAAAGTGCTTTTTCGAAGACCTTTAGAAATTTTTTCAATAAAGAACATATGCGAACTACTTTTTCACTCATCTTGTATGGTTTTCCCCTAATATTGGCAATGAATTTTGTAATCTGTTATTTTTTCCCATACAACTATCCAACCTCAAATCCACAAGACAGTTGGAGGATTTACCTCGGGGAGGGCGCACCCGTATATTCTCATTCAGCGACTTTCTTTGATGCTCCTATTAATACAAAACAAGAGATTGAAATCCTCATCAACTCGCTTATTGAAATAGATACAAAGTGTAATGAGGAAATATTTTTACATAATTCTTCTACTAGTTTTACTTTTAATAATTCCCGTTTTCTTAGTATTGAAAATATTTTTGGTTTGGAAGTAATTTTTGATGGTGAGCCTCTGGAATGCTATTTTTGTGAATACAAGAATTTTACATATTATGAGTTAGAAAATTATACTCTCTCTGAGAATGAGAAAATATATAGACTTGAAATTTCTTTCAAGTTCAAACCAAATTTATTAAATGACGAATTAGTTAATGTGCCCTGGTTTTTCACCGAAAACTATTCAAAAAAAATTCTTTATCCACTATTTAATGTAGGAGTTCAAACTAACAAAACTTCAGAACTATGTGTCATTAGTGTTGACCTAAATCTTCCGCTTCGAAGAATTTTAAAAAATCAAAGTGGCTGGATGGCCCGTTTCTTCACCATACCATACGGGTGGAACGAAGAACAAACTTATGTGGTGGTAGTCAATTTGGAATCCAATCCACCTACAGTTGACACCTTTGATGTGCCTGGTATAGCATTTAATCATCCGATCGAACAAGAATCTGAAAGTGAACAAAGTCAATACTTTTTTAGCACAAAATTTTCTGAGGACAATCTAGCTGATTTAATATCTTTTACTCTGGTTCCAGATTTCTGGGTATCAGTAATACCCTTATTCTTCTTTTGTTTGCCTTGTGCAATTAACTTGTTTGAACTAGTTTTCAGACATGAAAAAGAAACAAAAATCTCAAGAATCACTGAGGCAACCTCCAAAAGAAAAAAGGAGATGGTTAAAGCTATAGGTACAAGATATTTTTTTCCATTATTATCTCTTGTTGGTTTTGTTGTTAACGGTAACGTTCTATTTGCATTTTATTTACTATGGGAGATCATGAACCCCATCATGTTTGGCTTAATGTGGATATTTCCACTCCTCTTTGCCATCGAGAGCACACTTTCTTGAATACGCAAATCCTTTACAGCTGTACTAGACCAGACTCGTTCATTATTTTATCTCTAATTGTTTGAATTGAAGGCTCATCCATCTCCTTTTCTAAAACTTTCATCACTAATTTATACAAATGAACGGTAGAGATAAGAGAAAAATCATTCTTTTTGCCTAACTGAATAGCACCCTTAGTGAATGCTTCTGCGCTTCTCTTGTCAGGATGAATAACAAACTCGTGGTTAGTAACCACAATGCCCTTCTCTTCGGCATCTGTTTCGGATAAATAACCCAGTAATTGAAGTACATCTTTTCTCGTGGATTGCCTTTTTTCATGTCCTTTTACTTCAACTAAACATTTACGTTTTCCATCATTTAATTCTAGATCTGGCAATGTGCCATCAGGAAGTTCATTTACAGCAAAACCAAGCTTTTTGAAGGCAAAACCTACGGCTTTCTTTAGCAACTTATCTTTTGTAAACAACAATCTTTTAGCTTTCTGGATCTGGTCAAGTGAATTCCAAATTCTTTTTTCATAAGTTGAGGAAAATTCTGTCAACCACTTTGGAAGTAAAGTTAATTCCTCCTCATGGATCATTTGGGGGATTACTTCATTCACAATCACAGTTACAGCTTTAGCTCTATCTTGAAAACGTGGTAACAAGACAAGCCTACCATTACCTAAAGGAACCTCCATGAAAACACTGTAACCCGCTCTATTAGTTCCGAAGATCTTTGAATTTTCTGGGACTTTGGAAAAATAACAATCCCATTTTATATCTTCTATTGGAATATTCTTCACTAATGGAGCCAAATATTTCAATTCTTCGAATCTGGGATAAAATGTGTCGCCACTTTCACCTATAACTCCTAAATCGATTGGAGACCAAAAATAGTTTTCGAAGGTATCAAGGTCTCTTTCTGAAGTCGGAAGTGGAATCCCATGAGCTTTGAGAACGGACAGAAAAAAAAGAGAGGGCTTACTGGAGAAGCAAAATGTAATCCCTCCTGTTTCAATTTGCTCTTTAAATTTTTTATTATAATTTCGTAATTGTCCAGCTTTATAAACATCTGATCGATTGTCTCCATTCGCCCAAAATTTATTATTAAAAATTTCAAGTGCATCAATAATGATAACATGAAAATCATGAAGCGTTGGTTTTTGCTCAATCGTTGACTGAGTAATTCTAACATTTGCAGGTATCTTTGAAACCTCTACTTTAGGAAAGTTTAGAAGAAGCACTTTAAGGGGCATGTGTATTCAAGAACTATTACTCCATTCAATATTAAAAATCATTCTGTATATAAATCGCTAATTTTTTTGCACACGTATACCAATTCGACAACTGACAACGACCAAGATACCTAAAATCCCGTAAGCAGACCTTAAGAAACAGGAACAAAAGTAAAAAACAATGGAGGTCCTCAAAAAATGGTCCAGACAAAGAAAAGAACAACCAAACAACAAAACAAGCGATGTTATAAAAAATTACTAAGCCCTAAGTCTGGGACGGCTACATCATCTCCCAAACTTTCGGGATCGTCTCCACTTTTAAGGCTTTATCTGTTCGGTGTTGTGTTGGCCGTGAAAAATTACGCCATTAAATCCAGGAAATTCTGATTATGTTGCGTTTTTCTAATCGCCTTATAGCCTCAAAAAACTCGCTTTTTTGTTTTCCGCTGAGCTGGAAATGATGCATCATATCTTCAACGGGGGTTTGAGCAGATCCACACCTTTGAAGCCGATGCCGCAGATAATCTACGACAAGCCGCTCGATCCTTCCACACTTCCAAGTCGTGTTCCGAAGGAGAATCGCAATAGCCCGAATCATCCTCTGCGCCTCTAAGGCGCCTCGCTTAGCCAGCATCGCTCACCTCAAGGCACTTTGACATACCAAAATCTTGCCTATAAGTATTTGTTTTTTCTTGGTCTGCCCAAACTTTTATAGACGACCATGATACTTGCAGTGATTCTCTGTGAAAATAGAAAAAACGATGAAAACGCGGTGCCTAAACTGAAATGAACCAAGTATTAGCCTCACTCATTTTGGAACCAGAAATGAAGAAAGTTGCTGCTTTTTCATCTAAGCAAAAAAACTTTCGTTTCAAGTGCAAAAGATGTGCTGCCTTGTGCTGTATGCTTGGAGGACCTGTGCTTACGAATAAGGATGTTGAACGCATAGAAAATGCAGGTTATGCAGTGAAAGATTTTCTTGAACCTGTAAACAAAGGCAGCAAAAGTTTATCCCTTGTACGCGGTAGTATGAAAAGCAGAGAAGACGGCTCATGTATTTTCCTCAACTTTGACGCTGAACAAAATTGTTACACTTGTAATGTTTACGATTTCAGACCAGTTCTCTGTCGTCTCTATCCCTTCAACTTTGAACTGGTGGATTCGAACAGTATCGTTTTGGAGTTCATTCCCTGTTGCAGAGGGTTAAACAACCAGAAGGGAGAACTCGTGGATGAAAATTTTGTCTCCAACTATCTCCTCGAACCACTACTTGAAACCATAGAACTGCACAAAAAAGGAGTAATATTATTCTAGTTTTCCGTGCTCTGCCTCGAAACTGCCATTATAAGTTCTTTTGCCCTTTTCATCAGTTACAAAACTGATTCCCTCTGGAAACGTGACACCCGTTAAACGCCTAAAAGCTCTACCGAAATCATCTTCGCTGTCATCAAACCAACATAACACGTACCTGTCAGCTTTTCCCTCTTTGGTGGATAGGCAGTCAATTTGTCCCATGAGAGGAAAGAAGCCTTCAAGAGTACAACCAAATTTGGCACTCCCCGCCTCTTTTCTTGAGATGGCGAGTCTCCGAGCTTTAACTACAGCAAACGCTTCTCGTTCAGGCTTTCCAAATCTCTCCCTGTAAAACGTGATGACTGGCTTTTCCCAAACAGACTCCAAAATCTTTCACTCCGTTGTTCAAATCCGTATTGAAATAATGGTTTTCAAGAAACTTAAGAGTTATTCGTTATTATGTAACGAAGGGTGACTGTTTGTCAGTCTTTGTTGTAGGATGTGGAAAGATTTATAAGTAAATCTTTACTATATTTTGGTAAACAAATACCGTGGGTAGAATATGGGGCTGCTCTCAAATCACGAAACAATTGTGTGGAAAGAATTCCATAAGGGCAAATCTACCAGCGACATCGCAGACGAAAGTGATGGAGAGTGGACCCCCTCTTACGTGTCGCGAGTTCTAAGCAGAACAAGAGAAAAAATTGCGAAAGCACTTGAGGAACACGCGAAGAGTCACAGGCTTGACATCGAGAGTCTTTTAGACTACAAGGGATTGTTGATAGGCTTCGACTATCAAGCGAACGCCCAAGTGTACATAGTCTTCACGGAGAAACTTGGAATCATCGTTTGGTACAAACACGACTCCTACGCTGGTAAACTCTGTCCTGAATGTCCAAAGGAATCCGAATGCAGAGAAATTTTGGATACTATTTTGGAGGAGTACAATATCATTCTGAGACCAGATGAGGAAAAACTTCTCATGACTCAACAATCTATTGCAATTCTCAACAAGCTCGCGGCAAAAGAGATTCCTAGATATAAAAGAAAAAAGGAAGGTGATTAATTTTGGAAAAAGACATTGAAGAAAAAATCATCAAGCCTCCAATAAAAAGAGTAACGAGCGGAAAAATCTTCAAGCCATCAAAGGCATTCCTACATAAGATGCTTCTTCAGCCAACAATTGCAGTGATCATCTTTTGGCTAATTATTGTATTCGGTTTCATAGGAGCATCTTTTCTAGGTGCTGCCGTGGAGCCAGAATCGATTCCGGACGCCATGCAACACATCAACACTTGGATTGTTCCCGTCAACTTGTGGGTAATCGCTTTGAACCTGATTTGGTTGATACCAACCTTGATTTTCACTCCCTTCTATTTCAGAAGTATCGAGTACTCGGTGAAAGCTGAGACCGGTGAGACAATGCCTGAGATATACGTAAAAAAAGGCGTCGTCACTATTACCCGCAAGCATGTGCCATTCAGAACCATCACAAACATATCCAGCAAGGCAGGTCTCTTCGATCGACTGTTTAGCATCGGTTCAGTTCACATCGAAACCGCAGGCTACTCCGGTAGCCATCAGAAAGGCCCTGAAGTCAAACTTGAAGGCGTCGTATTCTATGAAGAAGTTCGAGACTTCATCTTAACTGAACTCAGGAAGTTCAAAACACCCTACGTAACAGGAACTGAAGTGGTCCCTCGAATCGAAGAACCTGTACCAAGAACAGAAGGCTTGGACGACGAGATATTGATCACTCTACGTGAAATACGCGACATATTGAAGAACAAAAAGACGCACAAGTGACCTACAGACCGAGAAGAGCATTCTTTATTTCGGGGAAAGAGCCGTTGCGAACTCCCCTTTTTTTACTTTTGATTTTGCTTTTTCGCTTTTCTTAGCGCATCAAAGAGATTCTGAGCATTGTATGGTAACTTTCAGGTTTCACATTCAATAAGCTTGTTGTGTGTATAGTAAACCTTTTTATATGGGAGTTGCTTGTTGGGTTGTATCGTCACATTAACTCATGCTTACCTCGAACAGCTTTTAACGGCTTTTGAAGACTGCGTGTAAAAAACATTTGTGACAGGAGGAAATAAAATATGCAAATAGAAAACTTCGAAGACTTGCCCTTAACCCCAGAAGTTATGAAAGGGATAGAGGAGCTTGGATTCAGCAATCTTTTTCCAATTCAAGCTCAAGCAATAATCCCCCTACTGGAAGGAAAAGACGTTATCGGGCAAGCACAAACCGGAACCGGCAAAACTGCGGCTTTCGGAATTCCTATGGTAGAACGTGTTAACCCAAAAATCAAAAAGGTTCAAGGCTTAGTTTTAGCGCCAACACGTGAACTTGCCATACAGGTTGCAGAGCGCATAAGCCGATTCGGCAGATATTCAATGCTGAAGGTTCTACCCGTTTACGGAGGAGAATCAATCCAAAAACAAATCCGTGCGCTGGAAAGAGGCGTCCATATTGTTGTTGGTACGCCAGGTCGAGTAATCGACCATCTGAAACGGAGAACATTAAATCTCGCGTCAACGAGGATTGTTGTTCTTGACGAAGCTGACAGAATGCTTGACATGGGATTCATAGATGACATCAACTACATACTCTCAAAAGTGCCAGCGGATAGACAGTTGAGTCTCTTCTCCGCAACCATTGACGAATCAGTAATGAATGTGTGCCACCGATACATGAAAAACCCTGAAAAAATACTTGTTAGCAAAGACGAGATCGCTCTTACACAGCTGAACCAATACTATGCGGTTGTGAATCGCTGGAACAAGTTAGAGTTTTTACTCAACATACTGAAACGCAACAACATGGGAAAAGCCATCATATTCTGTAACACCCGCAGAGGAACAGACTGGTTAACACATAAACTAAACAGATCTGGATACGATGCGAGAGCGTTGCATGGTGGTTTCACTCAAGCACAAAGAGAACGCGTCACCAGTTCTTTCAGAAACGGAAACCTGAAACTGCTTGTCGCAACTGATGTTGCTGCGAGAGGTTTAGACATCCAAGGAATAACCCACATAATAAACTACGATGTCCCCTTAGATGCACTAGTTTACTTCCATAGAATCGGAAGAACCGCCAGAATGGGAAACGACGGAACCGCTATAACACTTGTAGGCTACGGAGAAATGGCAGAATTAAGCAAAATAAAAACATTGACAAAAACCAACATAGAAGAACTAGAAACATTTTTCCCACAAGTCCTATAGAAACCCAATTACCCGAATGGCTGAGGAAACACCTCAGCTCAAATTCGGATTCGATTTCATGCACCAAAAAGATGAACTAGCATTCATTAGGCGAAGCTAGTAACCGTTAAATAATGCATCTCCTAAACCAGAACTGAACCCGCTTGCACTGGAAGAACAAATCAAACGAGGAAAAAAAATGAAGATAGCTGTACTGGTTTACGAATATCCTCCCAAGATCGTTGGTGGCTTAGGAACCTATGCTGCAGAGATAACACGAAAGTTCGTTCTTCTCGGTCACGACGTAACCGTCTTCACCATGAACGACGACCAAGGAAGCCTCCCCACCAGAGAACTCCTGCGCGGAATAGAAATTCACCGCCCAGTTCACATCGATGTCTCTGACTCCCTGCCCGATGTGGTAGCGGAAGACGTTAAAAAATGGGGCAGAGGAATTCAGTTTTTCTCAAAAATTCTCATGTACAATTATTTAAGCGCCGCAAAGATGATAAACGAGCTTGTTAGGGACGAAGACTTCAAATTCGATTTGGTAGTAGCCCACGACTGGCTTTCAGTTATTGCAGGTATATCTATTCGAAAAGAGTTAGGATTGCCCCTAGCATTTCATGTTCACTCCAATGAGAGGGGACGAACCCTAGGCAACGGCTCAGCAGTAGTCAGCAGCATAGAAAATCGTGGGGGACAGATGGCTGACATGGTCATAACCGTCTCTTACGCGATGCAAGATGAACTAATACAAGCTGGATTTCCTGCAGAAAAGATTCGAGTCTGCTACAATGGAGTAGACCCAAAGAAGTACAGCCCTCAACAAGTAAGCGAAGAACGAATCAATGCGGTTAAACAAAAGTACGGGCTCACCAATGATGATTTGATGGTGCTCTTCGTGGGGAGACTCGTGTGGATCAAAGGGGTAGACAAGCTCATTAGAGCCATGCCCCAAGTCTTACAAAAGGTTCCTAACGCAAAACTGGTGATTGTTGGTCTCGGCGACATGCGGGACTATCTGGAAGGTCTCGTCCGTAACCTACGCCTTGAGAAGGTCGTAAAATTCCGTTTTGAATTTATACCTGAAGAAGAGCGAATCGCCCATTATGCGGCTTGTGACGTAGCGGTTTATCCAAGTCTCTATGAACCCTTTGGTATCGTAACCTTAGAGGCTATGAGCATGGAAAAACCTGTAGTGGTTGGAGCCGCAGGCACCAGCGGAATGAGAGAGATTGTCAGCATTAGCGGTCCAGATCAATGTGGCTTCCACATCAACCCAAACGACCCAGCGGACATCGCTTGGGGAATTATAAGTGCTATCCAAGACCCCGAGAAAAGGCTTCAATATGGACGCAACGGCAGGAAAAGGGTGCTTGAACTCTTCACTTGGGACGAAGCTGCAAAGACAACTATTCAACGTTATTCTGAACTTTTAAAAGAGAAAAAGTCGAAGGGTTCTTCTACCTAAACATACTCATTAGTTGGAAGAAGAAATGGCAACTAACGAGGTTCGGAAAGACTACTTATTGAATCGATGGGTGGTCATTGCGAAAGAACGCAAGAAGAGACCCGTAGATTTTGTCAAGAAGATTGTTGAGACGAAAGAAGGTATTTGCGCTCTCTGCCCCGGCAACGAACATATGACCCCTCCAGCAGCACTAGTGTATCTTTCTTCTAACGGCGAAATCAGAAAAGAAAGGGATCAAAACGGTTACCGCCACAAAGACTGGCTGATTCGGGTTGTGCCCAATTTGTACCCCGCCTTCACTCCTCCAAACGAAGAAGAAATGAAAATTAGAGAAAGCCCTGTTCTCAAAAGAGCAGAAGGACATCACGAAGTTCTCGTAGAATCGCCCTGCCATGACGAACATCCCGGCGTCGCCCGAGTTTCCCAACTGGTCCATGTGATAAACGCTTATAGAGACCGCCTAAGAGACATTTCCGGAAAACCCTACGTGAAGTATGTCTCAATCTTCAAGAACCACGGACGCGAAGCGGGAGCATCTCTCTCCCACGCTCACACACAACTAATTGCCACGCCATTTATTCCAAGAATTCCAGAGGAGGAACTGGAGGCAAGCGAAAGTTTCTGGAAGAAAAATCATGAGTGTCCATTTTGTGATGTTATGAAGAGAGAGAAGGAAGGTCCGCGTTTCATCTGGGAAAACAACAGTTTTGTGGTCTTCGCTCCTTGGGCAAGTGTTAATCCAATGGAGTTTTGGGTTTTTCCTAAACGACACCAATCAAACATGCTGAGTATTTCGCAGGGAGAGATTAGAGATTTGGCTGAAACCATGCGCGTCTGTCTAGGCGGATTGAAGTCTTTGCTGAATGATCCTCCCTACAATTTCGGTTTCCACACAATATCAAGCGAAGATGCAGAGGAGTACTATCACTGGCATCTAGAAGTCTATCCTAGATTGGCGATATGGGCGGGTTTCGAGAAGAGCACGGGCTTGTTCGTCAATGTGATTTCTCCGGAAGACGCTGCCGCAGAGCTCAAAAATGTGGTTAAGAAAGAGAAAAAGAATTTGCATTAGACGCTAGCTGTATAGGCTAAGCACTTTTCTGATTCCGTCGATTGTGAGGTAGTATCGCTCGGTTTCTTCTGAACGAAATGACTGCGCGTAACCTAGTTCAATCAGCTTGTTGAGGTGAGTCTGCAGTTCCGGAGTTTCCATTCTAGTCCACTCTGCAATCTGCTCAATAGTCAACGCTTTGGATGATTCAGTTGCCCCTATGTTGTGGAGCATAATCAGAAGGCGTAGTTGATTGGGTTGCTCATCGGGTTGTGAACGAAAAGAATCCTCGCTCAAAATTATCCCACCACCTTCTTGTAAACCTCGACAGTCTTCATAGCAACTGCTTCCCAACTATAATCCTTGTGTAGTATATCTTTTGCGTTATCAGTCAACCATTTGGCATGGTCTGGATCGGACAAAATTTGATCAATTCCCCACGCGATTGATTCACTGCTTCTTGGATACACGAAGAGTCCTGTGCGGTCGTGTTCTATTACCTCAGCTAAACCGCCTACTTGGCTAGCTACTACAGGGGCACCTGTAGCCATTCCTTCCAATGCTACTATGCCGAAGGGTTCATACACTGAGGGAACAACCAAGACGTCTGTGCTTTTCATGAGGTTGATGACTTCTTTGTCGGAAATGAAACCTGTAAACAGAATTTTATGTCTCTGTCCAGTGGAGCGGGCTTCGGCTTCTAGAAAGTCTCGTGACCATCCTTCTCCGACAATGATGAACTTTGCTTCTGGGTAACGGCTTGCTATGCGGGGTATGGCTCTGATGAAATATTCTATTCCCTTTTGCGGAACCAATCGTCCTACGCAGAGAATCATTTTTTCGCCCCAGCCTACTCCGTAACGTTGTCTAACTGCTCCCCGGTCAACAGGTACATTATATTTCGTTGTGTCTATGGCGTTTGGAATTATATCGACTTTGTCTGCGGGTAGGCTGAAGTGTTCACAGATTTCGGTTTTCATGGAGTGACTGCATACGATGATTTTGTCTGCTTCGTATGTTGCCCACCATTCTATCCCGTCTATGGAGAGAGAATCTGGGCTGCGAAGACCATGTGCTCTGCCAAGTTCGGTGCTGTGTACAGTGAGAACCATTGGTTTTTTTAGGTAACGTTTAAAGGAAATTCCTGAGAAAGCAGCTAACCAGTCATGAACGTGCATAACGTCAAACTCAACTGTGTGGCTTACTTCCGCAATTGTTTTTGTTAGAAAGTGGTTGAACAATAGAACCCATGTGAGAAAGTTTGGGTGCCCCAATTCTGTTGCGGTGCGGTATACTTTGACTCCGTCCATTTCTTCGTAGTTGGGTGAGCCTGGAAAGTCTAGTGTGAACAGGTGGACTTCGTGGTTTTGTTTAACTTGTGCTTTGGCTAGGCCTTCGCAGTGGCGGGCTATTCCACCTACTACTCTTGGAGGGAATTCCCAGCTTATTGTGCCTATTTTCATTCAGGCGCACCATGGTTTAGTTGTGGTAGATTAGTTAGTATTTTTTGATTTGGTTTTGTGATTGGAACCTTATTAAATCTGTAGTATGGTCTCCGAATATATGTTTCTTTTTACGTTACAAATAGACACATACATTGCTTGGTGTTTATATTGTGGGAATTGTTTAAGGTTTTATCTTAAGTGGTGGCTTTAGTGAAAGTGTTGTTTGTCTGTACGGGTAATGCTTGTCGCAGTCCGTTGGCGGAAGCGTTGTTGAAAATGTTTAGGCAAGACATTGAGGTTGATTCTGCTGGAACCCACGCTTATTATACGATTGTTGAATTGACGAGGAGATATGCGGAGCAGGAGGGGGCTGGAGAATTCTTGAAGGGGACTCCTGAAGATTTGGATGTGAAGAACCTGTGTGATTATGATTTGATTGTGGCTATGCAGCCTAGGCATGAGTGGGCTATTACTAGACAGTCACCTGAATGTGCTGACAAAGTTGTTGTGTGGAATATTGATGATCCATATGCTTTGCCGTATAAACAAGCTCAGCGGGTTTTCGAGAAGATAAAAAGCAAAGTTGCACACCTAGCAAAATCTTTGTGAAGGCGGGTTTTGGTTTCGAGTCCAATCTTTGGTTAAATTTTTGGTGATACAATCTTTAACATAAATATGTCAAAAGAACCCATGGGAACTTGGTTTACTTGTTGTTCGACACTTCGACAAAGTATATCTTCCAGTATATGTAAGTAATATATATCCCCGAGTTGGGGAGCACGCTCGGGTATTGCATTGAAGCATTGAGCGTAACGGTTGAAACGGCTGAAAACCTTTACGCGACAAAGACTCTGCTTCGAAGGGCTGGACAATACCTTAAGTGCAATGCGTGGAGGCGTCGAGTGCGCCCATCAAAAAGGCTGACGAGAAGCGCACGACAAAGACGATGTCTAACCGGGCCTAACATGCGCTGAGGGCTTAGACCCAACTCGGGGATTTCTATGTACATCAATTTTTTGTTTCAGAAACCTTTGTTGAACTTTAACCTTTTTAGTTCCAAACCAAACTGTTATTTGGTTTAGGGTTTTACCTTTGTTTTTAAAAGATTCACTATGTATTATATTGTTGTGTTTGGTGAGGTGAAAAAGGATTGGTAATTATATTGGACAATCAAGAAAGGCTTAACGAAGTTGACAGAAGCAACATGCTGAACGATTTAATCAAAACCCCGAACTACTGCAGAGACGCCATAAAACGAGCAGAACAGACAAGTGTACCAGAAAACGTGAACCCAAAAAGCATCATAGTCGTTGGCATGGGAGGCTCAGCCATAGGCGGAGAAATCCTAAAGGACTGGCTCCGAGACAAACTGCCCATCCCCATAATCGTCTGCAGAGATTACACCCTCCCCGCATACGCAAACAAAAACACACTTATCTTCGTAAACAGCTATTCCGGAAATACAGAAGAAACATTAACCGCCTTCCTAGAAGCTGTGAAACGAAAATGCACAACAACCGCAGTAACATCAGGCGGACAACTTGAAGCATTCTGCAAAAAACTGCAAATCCCACACGTAATAATACCTAAAGGTTTGCCACCCCGAGTCGCATTGCCATACCTCTTCTTTCCTCTACCTGTCCTCATGGAAAAAATGGGGATCCTCTCAAATGTAAGAAACGAATTGGAAGAAGCAATACAAATTCTCCAAAAAGTCAGTAAAGCTAACGCCCCAAACGTACCCACAACAGACAATCAAGCAAAGAAAATTGCCCAAGAAATAATGGAAACAATCCCCGTGATATACGGATTCAGACAATACACCTCCATAGCCCACCGACTAAAAGCGCAATTCAACGAAAACAGCAAAGTTCCCAGCAAATCCGAAGCCTTCCCAGAACTAAACCACAATGAAACCGTAGGCTGGGAAGCCCCAGAAGCACTCACAAAAAAACAATCAATCATACTCATCCGAGACCCCCAAGAACCACCTGAAATCAAAAACAGAATAGAAACCACCACAAACTTGGTTTTCAAAAAAGCCAAAAAAGTACTGCAAATAGAAGCTGAAGGAACAGGAAAGCTGGCGAAAATGTTCTCGGTTTTATGTATAGGCGACTACGCAAGCGTCTATCTAGCCATATTACAGAACAAGGACCCGACTCCAGTGGACATTATCGTCAGGGTGAAAAGCGAGTTAGCCAAGAAAACCCGCATGAAAGAACTGTTTGAGGCTGAACTGGCGAAACTTAAATGAACAGTTTTTATGGATGTAGCACTGTAAGACTGTAGAATCCCACTAATAGATGCGGAGCGAAAAAACCGTGAAACCCCCAAAAGACAAGTACGAAATCATAAGCGAAATGGGGAAGCGTCGAGGCTACTTCTGGCCCTCCTACGAAATATACGGGGGCGTCAGCGGCTTCTTAACCTTCGGTCCCCTAGGTTCATTGCTTAAGAGAAGAGTTGAAGATAAATTCCGAAGGTTCTATCTTCAACCCTTAGCAATCCTCGAAATCGAAACTTCAGTGATTATGCCAGGCAACGTTCTGGAAGCTTCTGGTCACGTGGAAAACTTCAAGGAACCCACAGTTGAATGCGTCAAATGCCAACGCAAGTTCCGAGCTGACCATCTGCTACAAGAGTTCGGGAAGATGACCGATACAGAAACCGAGAAACTCACGCTCCAATCCGTCATGGACGAAATCAAAAAGCGGAACATCCGTTGCCCAGAATGCGGCGGAGAATTCAACAAAGCTGAACAGTTCATGACAATGTTCACAACCACGATTGGACCCTACTCTGACTCAGTCGGTTACGGACGCCCCGAAGCAGCACAAGGAATCTTCGTGGAATTCAAACGCATCTTCGAAAGCGCACGAAACCGTCTTCCTCTAGGAGTTGCCCAGATCGGTCACGCCCTCAGAAACGAAATTTCTCCACGGCAAGGTCCAA
>CAZUDX010000010.1:0-64140 GCA_964618695.1 uncultured Candidatus Bathyarchaeia archaeon
CCTCTGCCACCTTTGTTTTTGGCGTTTCTTGGGCTTCTTTTTCTAGGACTAATCCGATGTTCACTCCACTGTTTCCCACGTTAACAGTTATCTTGAACGTCTCGTGAGGCTTAAGCTTTACGCATGAATTGGTTATGATTTTAACGAGTTAAGCGGATGCGTGCAAAAACACGCCCCCTCTTCTTCTGTTGAGTATGGTGCGCCGCAACAAAAAAGCTGCTTCAGCAGAAGGCATAGTAAGAGTTCTCAAGTATGCCAGTATAGAATTTCCACAGGAAATGAAGCCTATAACGCGAAGCCTGTTTGTCTGGAAGGCGCGCTCTATTAGTTGGTTTTTGACTGCGTTGCCCTTCGGTTTAAGGATGGCATTAGTAGTCAAGTTTTCAGTCTCATACCATAAGGCATTGAAACGTTGATGGATTAAAAGTTACTCGTCCTCTCTCGCTGAACGGCAATAGCTTCCGTTTTTATGTTGATTTAGAGAAAGCGTTCAGCTATCCTTTTTCGTTCTATTCTGCGAGGGGTATGAGCGTTTTTTCAGTTTCTTTGATGGTGTTTATTGATTCTTTCAGTTTGTTTACACGTTTGGTTTTGATAAGCGATTTGTATACTGCTTCGCCTTTTGGTGTCAGAGAATAGAGTACGTTTGTGTAGCTGTGGTTGTTTTGGATAAGGCGATTCTTCTCCATGAAGTCTAATAGCTTTTTAACGGTTGCGTAGTCCATTTCGCATAAGAGTGCAAGGTTGTCAACGCTGAGGTTATTGTCGACTAAGGCTGAGAGGATTTCTTCGTATAGTTCGAGTTTGGATTTCGGCATTTTTTACTACTCTGTTGTCTCATTTTTGCTTTTTTAATAAAGCATTTGTGAATTGTGAATCTTTATCTGAAAAAGCCTGATAGTCCATAAGCAAGACTCTTATCTAAGTCAAATCTTAGCACACGCTTCTTTTTAATTAGTGGTTTTGCTTTCAGGTTTCGACCTCTTCAAACCTTTTAGCATGTGCGCCTAGTTACCCTTTTCAAATAGTAGATAGTGCTTTACATCTGTGCCATATCCAGTAGCTTGATAGGTATTAAAACGCCAACCTTGGTTCAGCATGTCAGCAATTGCCGAAGGCACATCTTTGTGGTGATTAACTTGTATGCAAGCATACTCTTTCAATTTCACCTCTCACCTCCCCGTCCAACGTTTTGAATTATATGCGCACGTTGCTTTGTTATTAGTATATCCAGAGTTAGGGTTTTCATGCCTGCGACAGCGTTTTTCATTTCTCCTTTGTTTGACTTTTGAAATGTTTCATTTTTAATTCATTCATGTTTCGTATTCTAATCTTGAACGAACGGATAGATTTCAGAATTAAGCAACAAGTTAATCTCTGTTCTAGAACTCAGTTTCAGAATTGATATATAACCTGCTCATACTACCTTTAGAATAATATAAAGGAGAGAGGAAAAGCAAGTGAAAACTTTATCGAGAATAGGGTTGATTATATTTGTATTATTATTGGCGAGTTCAACATTCACAGTTTTAACAAATGCACAAACTCCTTCTGCAAGCTTATCGTTGACTGTGAAGCCTAGTGCAACGTTGGTTGTGGTCGGGTCTCCTGTCAGCTACCTCTATAACGCCAGCAACACAGGCGAAGCCCCACTAACAGGAGCAATCTACGACTACACGTTTGGACCAGTAGGCAGCTTCGTTAACCTGCAACCAGGAGGCTGGGTTGGATTCAACGTAACCCACATCATAAACAAAGACACAACCAACACAGCAATAGCCTACGGCCTAGACTCATATGGAGCAAACGTAACTGACACGGCAACAGCAACCGTAGAAGTCTATTCAGGTGCTGATATCAAGTTGACTAAGACACCTAGTGCCACAATTGTCCTACCTGGAACGCCCGTCAGCTACCTATACAACGTTACTAACACGGGCGAAACCGCATTAACTGGAGGAATTTACGATGACCAGTTTGGGGCAGTTGGCAGCTTTGTCAACCTGCAGCCTGGCGGTTGGGTTGCATTCAACGTAACTCGCATCATAACAGAAGATACAACCAACACAGCCACAGCTTGGGGCGCAAACGATTTTGGCACAAATGTAACAGATTCGGCAACTGCCTTCGTCAAAGCAATTAGGCTACCCCAAGTAATTCCTGAAGTCCCCTTAGGCACAGTCATAGCAGGAGCAGCTATGGTAATAGCATTCGGAGCCTACAAAATAAAAAAACCAAAAGCAAAAACCAAACAACTAAAAAATCTATAACCTCTTTTTTTGTAAATCAAAATTTGTTATTTCTTAAGAGTTTCACAGAAATTAAATGGTGCAGCAGTAGCTCTTTAGCCTACACTGTTTAAACATCACGTCATAGTCAACCCATAGTTGACTCTATATATAGGGGGGCTATAGAAAAAAATCACGCATCAGAACTACAACCAAGACAGGCAAGCCACAGCCAGCAAAGACTTTATTTCACGCCAAAAACATCAACTATTTGGGGGATGATGTCGCCGTCCCAGTCTGAACGGGAAAGATGACGAACTAACATAGACAGACCCCAAAAAGCCGCAAACAGCAAACCGAACAACCGTCAGGAACAAAAAGCCGTAGACCTGCTTTACCCACAGAACCGCCAAAGGGAGAAAAAGAAAGGAAAACGCAGTTTAGTACATGCAGTCTATCATTTTGCTGCAGGTTAGGCATTCTTCAGGTATAGGCGTGTTTTTCGGCCGCTTCTTCAAGTACCCCAAGTGGTGTAGGCAGTTTCCAGGTCCCTCCACATTGCCTTCAACTGCAACCTCAACGGCAGCAGGCTCTTCATCCTCAGTTTCAAGCGCTTCTTCAACTGCGTCTTTAACCTCGAAAGCCTCTTTGATTTCTGGTTCTTTGGGGATGCTAGCCACCTTGGATAGGCATTTTGGACACGCATAATACTCTTCTGATGCCGACTCGGAAAACACGATAGCGAAAAGCGGAGTTTCAAATTGTTCCCCGCAAGCCCCACACCTCGAGCCGCCAACAGAAGGCACAGCTCCCTCAAGCCTTAATGCAGCAATATTTTGACTCATCTTACCCCTCCGTAAACAAACACATATCCCAAATCATCAGATTTAATAAACCTTTTTGTGCACAAGTACAACACAACAACACAACAAACAAAAACAACAAAAAACCGAAAAATGGGCCGAGCCGGATTTGAACCGGCGATCTTTGCCGCGTGAGGGCAACGTCCTAGCCAGCTAGACTACCGGCCCCAAACACACTCTGAATCAAAAATACTAATCAACCCTTCATAAAACCTTTCCCCAAGCAAAACAAACAAAACACAAATCAGAACACAAAACCCGGAGAAACACACAAACATGCACAACCAAGAAAAAACCGAAAAACCAGAAACACACAAACACGAACCAGCCCTACTACTCTTATGTCTCTTAACAAGCTCAATAGCAGGATACATTATAACACACTACATAGCTCTATTCGGAGCCTAAAACACTCAAAAACTCTTAACAACAATCCTCTTTAGCTCTTTCACCCAAGGCACACCAACCGCATCCCTAAACCACAAAAACAACTCCTCCGCGATCACACCATCAGAACAATCAAAACTCTCATCAACCAACTCAACAGCAAAAACCGCCACCTTACCCATCACACACACCTCCAAAAAAACAACAAAACAACACCTATAAAACAAATACTCCCACACCCAAACTATCAAAACATCAGAATCCAAACACAAAACACGCCCCCAAAACCATCAGAAAACTTAAACACTTCAAAACATCATTAAAAGATAACACACCCGCCGAGGTAGCTAATTTTCGTTCTTAAAGGCGACATCTCCCGGATAATCCCTTTTTGCGAAGCATTGTTCGCTTAACTTTGGCTAGTTCTTTCTTCCATGTATTTCCTAATTTCCACGTAAGTTCCTTCAGGCAGACCGATATCTGCAATTCTTTCTGAAATTAAGTCACCATACCAATGAAATATGGTTTAGCTTTGAACGGCAAAGAAATTCAGCGCTATCTATGCAGGGATTGCTGCTATCGCTTCTCTCAGTCTGGTATAAAGGTCAACATCGCTGGAAAGGTCCGTGAAATTCCTGATTCTAGAGAGAATCACCATGAGGTTAGGGTCGCTTCGAGGGATGCTTCCGATAAGAAAGTTGACAATAGTTTGCCTTTCACGCCGGGTGAAGATGTAGCTTCGCATACCCTTTCTATTGTAGAAAAAGATTTAAGTATTTACATTTCTATAATAGAAAACACCATTTTGAATCACCAAGCGACGAATTCTCTGTAAGAGTAACTAACAAACCTGAAGAAGTCAAATCTTCACTAGAAGTAAGCTCCGAGTACGTCTGCCAAAAGGACAGCTTGATATTCCTAAGAAAACGTAAATAAGTACGAAAAGCATCAAACACTAACCGAAATCATTCCAAAAATTGCCGAGGTAGCTCAGCCTGGGAGAGCGCTCGGCTGAAGACCGAGTTGTCGCCGGTTCAAACCCGGCCCTCGGCATTTTGATGGACTTTGGCATAAGCCCGCGACACTACTTTCTTTTCCTGAAGAACTTGAGGTTCTCCTGGTCGCAGATGTATTGGAAGCCGTCTTCGATTAGCTGCGCGATTTCCTTTGTGGTTTCTGCGGTTTTGCAGACGTACTCGTCTTCTTTTGTGTCTATTAATTGTGTGTATAGCAGGGTGTTTTTGATGTTTCTGTGGCCTAGCAGTTTCATGACGTAGAGTATGTCTTTGGTTTTGTGGTATTCTGTTGTGCCTTTCCAGTGTCTTAACGTGTGGAAGGTTATCCGTAGCAGTCTTGGGTTGCCTAGTTTGTGGGCGGCTCTCTTTCTTTGTCTTTCAAAGGTGCGGCGTAGACTGTTAAGGTTCTTGTAGTGTGCAAATATTTTGCTGTTGCTCTTCAGAGTTTGGTTGAGCATGTTGCTGAGTCTCTTTGAATACCGCAGGTTTCGGGGGTTGCTGCCTTTTTCAGGTGTTATGCTAATGGTTGACGTTTCGTGGTTGATGTCTATCCATTCGAGAGTGAAGATTTCTCCTGCTCTTGCACCTGTTTCTTTTCCAATCTGTAGGAACAAAGCAATGTATTTGTTGCACGCTGCTATCAGGTCGTCGATTTCTCTCTCAGCTGGTATGAAGGGAAGTTTTCGTGTGGCTTTGTAGATTGGTCGTGTCCATTTTATTCCGTAGCATTTGGCAAAGAGGTCGTAAGCATAGACCATTGCTTCCTTTCTTGATTCCTTCCAGTTTTTCTGTTTAGCTATGACGCCCTTAACGTCCTCCGGGTCAAGCAGGTTCGCTTTCAAATTAATTAGCCGCTGTAGCCTTGCAGCTCTGCTGGTTATTGTTGACTCTCTGTATCCTTGTTTTTGCATCCACCAAAGGAATTCTATTATTTTGCCCTTAATGCACTGCTCAGCGTTTGGAGATTCTCCCGCAACAGTCTTGGTTTCTGTTGCAGTGTCCAATTTTTTCGCCTCATTTAAGACGCATAATTGGCTGCTTGTACAATGTCGTCTAGATTTAAGAATGTTATTTCTAGAGCCACCTGCTTTTCCAAGAGAGAAACGAAAACCACAGTCTCGACAGAGATAACGTTGAACAGCTTCTCCGCTGGAAAGAGATCGCCAGCCGTCTCGATAGAGCCTCTGACTGCCACATTGAGGACAAAAAACAGCGCTGGCTTCGCTCACAATTTTTTCCACCTTCTGTCAAAATTGTTTAATCTTGCATCTCTCGTAGTGAATAAACCAACGGGTCAAACCGAAAATCATCATAGCGAGCAGGATCACCTTTCCAGTAGAATGCAGACAGCTACATTGATCATGCCTGTATCTGCATGATCGTTGAACTGCCTGCTCGTTTCCAGTTGTTTCAGTTATACCGGCACGATTAGTCTCCATCTGCCTCAACCCCTTTACAATATTGTGTTCTTCCCTCGCTTTGAGAGGTTGAGACTCTTCCTTAAGCGTGCAAACTCCACTTCCTCAATTGCTTCCCTAACTCTGGCACGAAAGAACTCGGAAGCAGTTGAGTACCCAAGATCAGGCAGCTTAGCCAGAAGAGCTTTCCAAAGTTTTTTGGCAATAATAAAATGAACCTGGACGGTCCTACTCTTCGGCGATCCCACAACAGCACTCTGTCCACCTTGACTCGCGCCCATCTCAAGCATGCATATTAGGCCTCTTGCATCATTTCCACCATTAACTACTATTGCCCTCCAATAACCCTCCCCGCTCTCTGGCGCCTCTCCTACTGCCACCCTTGCAGCATCTCTCAAAAATTCTGATGCAACACAGTAACCCAAAACGGGTAATATGTCTTGGAATTGCCGCCACAGGCTCCTAAGACTGATAAAGTGGACCTCAACGTCTCCTTTCAAGGTTTTCACATCTCGTAATACGTTGTGAAGAAAAGCTTAAATTTGTTATTATGTAATTACAATTAAATAGGTAACAAAAATGAAAAGCCCAGATCAAGCAGAGGGCAAAAAATTGGCCAGACTTGTCGAATTGCGGTACGAGATACTGGAAACGCTGTATCCCGACAGAGAATTCACTTTAACTGAGTTAAGTAAGGAAACGGGAATAGACACGGGAAACCTCTCAAAAATGGTGGCAGGCGCAAAAAACATGCGCGGGCTTCTCGAACTCAAATTACCAAATGATGAGGCCCTCATCGAAGCTAGGGAAGTGGAAAGAGAACGCGGAAGACCCTTCAAGTACATCAAGCTCACAGAATCCGGCAAGAGAATAGTTTCGTCCTTTGTTGAAGCTCTGAGAGCTCCTCCATCTTCAGCCCAAGTTATGCTGAGTGATCCCGACCAGAAATACTGGGAGGACTTGAGAATGAAGCTAAACTCAAGAAATGACTGGGTTATTCAGGCTGCCCTTCAAGACCTAACAGTCTTATGTCACAACACGCGTATCTGGAAGCTGGGCGACGATTTCTGGAATTACTTAACCGAACAGTTTAATGCGGATAGCAACTCAAACATAGGAAAGGTCGTAGACTGCATAGACAT
Organism: uncultured Candidatus Bathyarchaeia archaeon; assembly: GCA_964618695.1. GTDB lineage: Archaea > Thermoproteota > Bathyarchaeia > Bathyarchaeales > Bathyarchaeaceae > Bathyarchaeum. The sequence continues at coordinate 7,055 of CAZUDX010000010.1, forward strand.
AATATTTCGGAATGCTTCTGCCACCGAAGAAAAAGAAGTTACGGAAAAAACCAAAGGACTCTTTTCTGAAAGGCTCGCCAGGCTAATAGGCGTGAAGCGGCATAAAAATGAGTGGAGAACAGCCTTCAAATGCTTAAGATTAATGTTATCAAATACGGAACTGCTCAGGCTTATCCAGGAAAAGTATGAGAAAGCTTTCAAAAGTGAAGATTCTGGGAGAATAGAATTGCTTTTAGTGGATGAGCTCAAAAAACTATACGAAACCAACGCCAACGAGATCAGAGACTGGCTATACCGAGTGATGGAAAAATCAGACTCCAAAGTCGCAGAAAGCGCCTACAATCTCTATCAAAGCCTTTTCTAAAGCCCGTCAAGTGATTTGAACCCATCGCAGGTCCAAAAAATCTGCTTTTAAGCCCACCCTCTTTTTTCTCTGTCGTCTTACGATCTTTGGTCTAGACCAATTTTTGAAGAATTGCGTTTTTTGTGGTAGGTTTTTGCGTGAGTGCGGGGTTTGTCGTGGGTTTGTTTGAGAGGGTTGTTGTGAGCTATGTTGTGGACTTCTTGTCAGGGTTTTTTGGTAGTGACAAAAAGCGTTTTGTTTAGGGCTTTATCGTTAGCAACATCGTTAAAAATATGGAAAATATCAAGTTAATACATAATCAAGGTTGCTAGCAAGGTTGTTACCAATTGGTAGCAATTGGTGATGGTGTTTTTTCCGTGTGCGCATGTTTTTTCGCCGAATATTACCCGGTTTTCTATCAGATTTTTTTCGTCTTTGAGTTTGGACAATTTGTTATTGATTGGTACCAATGTTGGTAATGTTGTGTTTGTTTTGTTTGGTTTTGCGGTTTTTCTTGGTTTTTCTGCAGTTTTCTTTTTTGTCATTTGGCTTTGTCGCCTTTGAGTTTGATGCCGTATTTTCCTGATATTCGTGGAAGAATTTCTTCTTCGGGTATGCCTGCTTCGAGCAGTTTTAAGACGGTTCGTTCGATTTTTTTCTTCAGGCGTTCTGTGAGGGGCTTGGCTATTTTGGTGGCTTTTTCTTTGGTTTCAGCCTTGGCTAAGTGTTCAGGGGGCACGGCTTCTTTAAGTCCCTTTTCTATCAGGCGGCGAAGTGTGCGGGGGCGGATCGCCTCGACGTCCCAGCAGCGGTCACCGTATTTTTCGATGTATTCTTTGGCGCGGGAATCTTTCGTATTGACGGGACGCGATGGCGGTCGTAGCCTCTTGATTTGCTCCAGCGTTATGGCTAACCTAAAAAAGCTTATGCCTGTTTCGTGGTCCATTTCTTCCTGGGCTACCCGTTCGATGAGCAAACCCGAGGGATCAAAATCGCCGATGTACAGGACCGTTTTGACTCCTCTTTTTCTGGCTCTTCTGAGAGAAGTTCTATACATTGAAAGGCTGGCGAAGCCTCGTAGAACCTGGATCCCCAAGCGGTATTTGGCAGCGAGGTTTTCTATGAAATTGCGGACTGAGTCTTTTTCCACCCAGATTTCCACGTTACCGTACGGCAGCGGCGGGATGACGAAGCGTCTGGTTGGATCAATAAATTTCTGGTGGACCGCAGGGTCTACGCGTCTGATTTTTGAGAGGTAACGGTTCATGCGTTTGTAGAATTTTCTTGTGGCGGGGTAGTCTTTTGGGAATCGGGAGATTAGAATGTAGAAGAGTTGTCTGACTGTTAGACGCGAGTAGCCTTTCACGGTGTTGAGTATCCTCCACGCTAAAATAAGGTTGGGTTTACCTTTGATTCGGTATTTGTCTCGAAGGAAACTGAGGTACTCAACCGCTTCTTGCGTCAAGTTTTTTCAGAGCTAAGAAGAAAAAAGCTTAATTTAAACCTGTTTCGACAAAAAATAGACAAAAAATGTCTATATCAAATTTTAAACCTTAAAATGAGTCTTTTTATGCAAAATCTGGAATTCAGACAATGTTGTCTTGAGTAACCAGTTAGTGCTGTGCTTAATGTATTAGCGCTTTTGCGGTAAGCCTGATGACTTTTTCTTTTATTGTAAATCGAGAAAGGACGATTTTGGGTTTAGGTGCATCCTGAAGTTGCTTTCATCATGAGATTTAAATGGGTATTGGTTCGTTTCTTTGAGTCATTATGACATCGCCATGTGCGTTGTAGAATAGTTTTGGTTTTTCGGTGTGAATGGGAATCAATTTGTTTGGTTTCACGCGGTCGATTAATTCTTGGATTTCCTTTCCACTAGCATGTCCACTGGCATGAATTTGAATAGGTTCGTGATTGTTGCATTCATTTATGTTGAAGTGTTTTAGCCAATTGACCATTCGAGCTTCTGACAGTTCCATTCTTGGGTTGAATGGTTCACATTGTGCTCTTATAAAGACGGAGTTTTTAGGAGGTTCTATGTCTAGTAAGTTTTTGAATCGGAAATAGTCGAGGTGAAGAACATAGCTTTCGGGATTAGCCTTAATTTCGCAAGCCGAAACTCCCTTATTCATATGTGTGGTGTCCGTTACTTTCGGATCACTTTTCGAATTCCACTCATCTTTGGGAATTAGCCCAATCTTATGTTTTTGATTTGTGTAGTCATCCTCTGAATAGGTCATGCTGTCACTTCTTTCAAGAAACACTTTAGCGCCTTCCTGGTATATGTCTCGACCCAGCCTTGCCAAAAGATAAGCTAGACGCGGATCAAATATTGGAATTCGACCTTCAGATTTTGCCGCATCCCGTACCGTTTCATAGCGTTCGATGTCTTTCCATGCAAAACCAACCATAAGTAATCCAGGAGTCCTAGAAATCATAGACGATATATCTTCTTGAACTTGAGATTCATCATCAGGTACTGTTTCATCTATTCTTGTCCCTTCACAAATCATAACATCTGGCTTGAGATCATCTAATTCGTTCAGGTTTGGTTGATATCTGCCATGAAAACGAAGGTCACCTGTATAGAAAATCTGTTTGCCATCGGCTTCTATTAGGCAAGCCATTGAACCGGGAATGGAGTGACCTACATTAAAACCTGTAACATCTACGTCGTTATCAGTAGTTACTGTTTCTTTGTCTTGAACTGGCTTGAAAGCTCTATCGTCTGATCCTTCCTTTTTTATGTAGCGGGCATCTGGAAAGAAAGAGCTTTGTGTTCTTTTCTTTATCACTCTGTTTTCAATCTTTGTTAATTCTCCATCGAAACCGCCAAGACTGGCCACATCACATGTGGTTCCCATAATTTTCTTTGTAGTTTCTGAGCAGATCAGTGGAATATTTCCTAAAAATGGAATGTAGCCACAATGGTCCATGTGGGCATGTGATATAAATACCGCATCGGGAACCCAAGTTCCGTCGTTTTTGGCGTCTTCATAGCTTTTTAGACCACTATTCCAAAAATCCATTCCAGGAGGGGCGCAGGCTTCAAGGCCTTCGGGACAAAAAACGTCTTTTCTATAAATTCCGTTTATTTTAGGTAGTAGTCCCAGTTTTGTCAGATCATGATATTTGGAGTTTGACCTTGGTTGAAGAAACTCTTCAAAAAATAATGCCTCTTCGTGGTATGATAAACCAAAATCAAGAAATATTGATCCCTTAGCGAACTGCAAAAGGAGTTTATTCCCTCCAATTTCATTAACTCCACCATAACAAGAGATGGTGACCATTAATTACCCCTCAAGTTTAATATATCGAATCTAGAATATAACATTTTTCTTCACGCAAATACCTAAAAAATAATTAATATTTCCATTATGTTAAATCATATTCGAGCAATATCAAAGATGTTTAAAGTTCATTCGAACCTATTCATAGGAACAGAAAAAGACTTTTTCAATAATAGGAAGCTATGGAAGCAAAAGTAGCCAATTATGAAAGATAAGTTGTAAGATGGGGAGCAAATGTCTATGGCTTAATTGATGATAAAGGGGTCATTCATGCTAGATTGTTTGGAGCTTCACCGAGTATGAAAAGAAAAAATAGTTACGCTTTAATTTCAGGCTCTGATGAGATGCTTTGGTTTGAGTCCAAAAGCATTTCAAGTTGTTTCTTCGGCCTTTATGGGTATTAGCCCACTTATGTTTGCTATGTATTTGCCTGATTTGGTGAGTTCGTATTCGTTTTCTCTGCTTAGTTTATTTTTACGTGTGTATCCTGCGTTTTCGAGTTTATCCATAATGTTCCTGTTTAGCTTCATTATTATGGATGTTTTTTGGGACCTTGGCATCTTGAAGTAATCTACGTTGAATCCGGCCGTTTTTGTTTTAGATAGAAATTGGATGATGTCTACTGTTCTCATTTTTCCTTTCTTGTAAATTTCTACTAGTACTTTTAGTCCTGTTTCGTTCGGCATTATCATCTTGAAATTTTCAAGGAAAATTATCTTCCTTTTAGTGCATATTGTGATACCGTGTTGTGCTCTTTCTGTTTCAGTTTTTGAGTATCCCTGCGCCTTTACATAATACACTTTGACATCATGAGACATGCCTGCGAGTGTAGCTCCTAGCGAGGTTAGCCTCCCGGCAGAAGACATGTTGATGTAGACGATGTTTCCCTGGGCTTTTTCAGCACGTATTAAATTACTGGCTTTTCCCATCACGTCTAATACGTCAATTAGGTTTGTGTCTATTACAATGACTTCAATTTTTTTTGTTTCTAAATGTTTTTTAACTCTCTCGGCGTTTTTCATATGCTCTTTTGCTATTTCTAGAGGAGCGTCTCTCGCTGATTGAATTGTTAATAAATAAACTCGGTTTGGTCTGAAACCTTCGTCTCCTTGGAAAGGGGTTATGGCACGGTCAAACTCGATGCCTAAGGGAAGGATATGGATGATTTCTTCCAACATCAATCACCACGCTAGCAATGTTAACGATTATAACGTGAACATATTTAATTATTGCGGACACGTACATGTTGGTAAGGAGTATATGAAAATGAATAGAGATGAACACCTTGTTGGCGGATTCCTCTTCAATTTCATATATTGGTTAATAGCGACAGATCACTCTATTGCTATGCTTGTCATAAGTTGCATTCTTGCTTGCTGTGGCGCGTTGATGCCAGATATTTTGGAACCACCATCTTGGCCCGGTCATAGGGGCGTATTCCATTATTTTGTTGGGCCCATTAGCATCTTTCCTGCGATATTCTTCTTCAATTCAAGCCCGATATTATTCATGGTCAGCGCCTTTTGTTTAGGCTACTTCTCCCATTTCATTCTGGATATGCTGTAACGGAGGTACTTAAATGACGAAACCAAGAAAAAACGGGCAAACTGAATTCTTTACGAATGATCAGCCGCGTATAAAATGTTCACTACGATAAAGGGTGTCACCTAAAATGTTTAAAGTATATCCTAACTTGTTCATAGGAACAGAAAGAGAATGCTGCTTAACACATAGTGAAGAATGGGCAATAATTCATGCCTGCAAATCACCATGTCACCAAAGAGCAGTAGGATATAGAGGCAATCTTCCCTCGGCGCATCCCAATTACCTTGTCTATGAAGTTAAAAATCATCTTTTCTTAAATATGATTGACCCCCCAGCACCTCTATTCAAGCCACCATTATTTTTAGCATCCCTTGATTTTATTGAGAAACACATCTCAGAACGCAAGGTCTTAATCCATTGCAACTTAGGCTTATCCCGTGCACCTTCAATTGCTCTCTTATATTTAGCAAAAAGAACCGAAGCTATTAATGGAGAAAGCTATGTAGAAGCCGCCAAAGATTTCGTTCGAATATTTCCGTTATACAAACCATCACGAGGAATAGCACTTTACCTTTCAAATAATTGGTCAGAGTTTCAGTAAAAATATCCTACGGGAAGCATTTGGAATAACTATTGAATGAAACAACAAGTATAAAACTCTACAGAACGATAGTCAATCTAGTAGGAAACGTTAATTGGATTAACTCTCATAAATAACACGATAAAAATGAACAATATTGTTATTCTCTGCGGAGCCAATGATTGTGGAAAAACGAGTACTCTTAAAGGGTTTTTTGGAATCGACACAAACGCAGAGAGCCCTGAGTATTACGTTGAGAGAAAACTTGATGGAAAAACAGTTTGTGCTGTTGGTTTTAGTTCGCCTCAAGAGCAAGTACACGATTTTTGTAACGTCACTAAAGTTAAAGAAAACATCAACAGACGAGTAAGCGAATGTGATAAGAAAGCCACAAGCAAACCATACTTTTTGATTATTCCGTTCACTATGAGTGGTAGTCGAAGGAAAAAGAAGAAAGTAAATGAAGACTGCATTCTCAAACCAATAGAAGAACTCAAAAAAAGATTCAATGTTTTCGTGATATACCTAAGGAAAACAAATACTCATCATCGTAAGGAAAAAGACGCGTTAATGGAACCTATAGCGATGCACCCTTACATTCCAACCACAAAGAAAGATTATGACAAGTCAAAAGAACTAGAGAAATTTTTAATAGAACATGTTTTTCCAAAATGAGCTTCAATGTACGTGGTAAAATCATACTCAGCTGTCAACCAAAAAGGAATAGTCGTTTGGAAAGCCCTTTCAAACTGAAGATGTACCAGAACCTTCCCATGTAGCCTTTAACATAGTTTCAGGTTATCATTCTCTGAAAAATGAGAGTCTATTTGTTATCCGTTGATTCATGTAATAGACGAATTTTTCGGATGAAATCGGTGGCGTTGGCTACTGAGAGGAGCTTTTCAGACGACACCAGCAGAATCACGCTGTAGGGAGACGACCGCTGAAAAGTCAATTCTAGTTCATTCTGTAACGCAACAGATTTCAGGTCTCTGGCTACCGCTTCAAAATTTCGGTAGTTTAACGTGTTCAGGGAAGTTGTAAAGGACATTCGGTCGAGTTCCAGTCGCAAGTCGCCCTGAATTAAACCTTTGTCCATGATTATTTTTATGGCTCTGACGGGACCGCTGAACCAGAAACGGCCCTCCTTTGCAGCCCACTCCAGCTGACTCAGATCTAACCCCGACTCACCGTAAGACCTTCTGCATGGATAGATGTCGTCGCCGGCTTCTCTCTCAATAGCTACATTTTCGGGTTGAGGAGAAAAAACGCCTTGCTGGAGCAAACTCCAGACAACTCTGTAAACGGTTCGTGTTAGGTCAGGCTCTGAATAATCCATTTCTTTGATTCTCCTTTGTTACTCATTTCATGTTTTTAGTTTACTTTCCTCTTCGTTATGTGGCTCTGTGGTCAATTTGAAGCCAAGTTGGCCTAAAAGTACATAGCCATTCGAGTATAAATCATTTTACTGACCTTAGCTCAATTTATCGTGTTATGGTATTATCAGCAGGGTATAGCTTCATACATCAAATTAGGGCAAAGCATTGAAGATTTCACAGATGATTAAAATTCCAAGCGTTCGCATAATGCTGTTCTTGCACCATAGAGGAGAAGCGAGACACGTTGAGTTATCCAACATACTAACCAGTCGAGGCACGTTAAGCTTAAACCTAAAGGACCTCGAAAAAGAAGGGTTAGTTCAAAGAAAAATTGTAGATACAAAGCCCATACAAAGTTTATACAGCTTAACCGAGAAAGGAAAGGCTATTGCAAAACAATTAAACGAGATAGAACAACTCATGAAATAGCCTGTTTCCAAGTTGCCCGCACCAAGATTAGGCGCATATTTGTGGCATCAACCCTATTGGATTATTATTGGAATATTCAGTCGGTCGAATTCCTTCAAAGCCTGCAATATCGAAAATATGCACGTTCTTGCGGCGTCCGCTGTTGGCTCCATCTCAGTGTGTGCAGCCATTTTATTTCTATACCACAGAATAACCGATAATAGCGAAGCAATTGCCTTGATTCCAGGATAACCATGTTTTTCTTTTGCATCGTCATTCCAAATCTTTTTGAGTTTGTCTTCGTGTTTCATTCTTTCAGACGCTTGGCTTGGATAAAGAAAAGCGAACAAGCTTTTAACCAAATACTCTGAAACGCGATAGCAGTTAATTATCGCTTCTGAATAACTTCTTTCTTCAATGCGTGAGGCAGCTTTCACAACGTAGTTGTCAATCCCATTATGAGGTTTCACAGACTTCAGCAGTTTGTTCGGGTCGAATTGAATAGCCTTTTTTGCGAGATAAGCGTTTTCTTCTAGCAAGTGCTTGTTCTTTTCTCTTGTTTGCCTGATGCTGAGCAATATTTGGCTTATGTTTTCAGAAAGAAAATCGGATAGGACTGCTTCAGGCAATCTAACAGACTCATTATCAGCTTTCAGGAAATCTCTTCTGACAAGCTCCTTGGTGATTACTTGAGATCGCTGTCTTGCATAACTAGGATTTGCATATCCAAAAAATGGCCCGACGTGGTTTTCTATGTCATTGAAAAAAGACTCATAAAGCTCCGTGAATGATATCAAATTGCCAGAATGCAGTACTTTTGATAAAATGTATTTTTCCTGTTTATTGAGTTGACCTGTCAAGTCTCCTTTGCCATAGCTCAAAGACAAAATTCGGTCTACCTCATGCTTTTTAGCAGACAAAATCTCTAGGGTCAATTCTTTGTTCAGCAATCTGAACTTCCGCTCCTTTTTTTCGATTAACCCGTCTTTCTCCAACTTCGTTATGAAATGATCAGCGAAAAAATTCTCTTTATAATACTTTTTGCGGATAATGTCGGCTAGTTCAAACCCATCAATATCTCCAAACGTAAGTTCTCTAAGAATCGCTAGCTTCGCTTTTTCGCCGTTTTTTATTATTTCTGCAATCAAATCAGTGATCGCCAATGAACTCCTCCCCATATTTCTCAAACATACAGTTGCCAGATATTTGCAGGTTTAGGTTTTATTTGTCTTTTCACCTACTGATTGATCAAAATCCCCCAGCACTAGACTATTAGCTAAAATTTATAAGGAGATCTATTTTGTAACTCTAAGCATGAGGACTCGCACCAGCTAAGTCCCTGCACAAAGAACTCTGATTGAACTCGTTTCAGTGATACTTCAAAAGAAAAATGTCAGTATCGAAAGTTTTAAGCCTTAACCTTTCATTCCTAATAAAAGGGATGCATATGTCGCAGAACTTAGAAATCCGTATTTTTTCGGTAGCAGCTACTGATTTAGCCTTTGAAAAAGGAAATCTCGGCTATTCAATATACTGGCTTATGCAGAAAGGCGATAAGCCTTACTATTTCCGAGAAAAATCCCCAAGGAACTTTCCAGTTGGTTCGATTGCGCTATTTAATTTTGAAAACCAGATTTTTGGGCAAGCAGTAACCAGCGAAGAAATCAAGAAATATTCACAACAAGAACATGAGCAACTTGAAGCTAGATTGGGCTATCCATACAAAGCATCGGTAAGATTTGAACCATCGAGCATTGATGTATTCCACAAGTATCCTTTGAAAACAGAAGTTGAAAAGATACTTGGGAAAAAATATTCGCGAACATTTACTGAAGTAACTTGGGAACAGTATCAAGAAATTTTGAGATTGGCAGAGCGAAGACCATGAAGACCACACTTAAAATGAAATACCCACACTTAACCATTGGAACAAGATAACAGTTGAAAAGGTGTTTTCTGAGCGTGGCACTTCGGAGTCGAAAGTGAAAGCGTTTATTTCCTATTATATTCCATTGAAAGAAAAAGACTGCTCCAAGTGCGGTCAAGTTATAGCTGAAGAAAAAGAGCTAATTAGAATCGTTCCACAAGTCTAAGCCGATGACATCAACTAAATACCCATAAAATCTAAATAGCCATATTTTTCCGCTAATAATCGTGATTGCATGCCAACGTATGCGTATCTCTACGAAGATTTAGGCAATATTGCTGAAAGAGATAGAGCAACACAAGAACTTAATGTTATACTCCTTGCTCTGCAAGAAGAAGGTGCTAAGATTCTGGATGTGAAAATAAGTACAGCGGATAAGGAATGGGTGTCCTACGCTCAATCCTTATTATATACGAAGCAGAAAGGATTATTCAACCCTGAAAAAATAGCCTCAATGGCTCCATAGTGCATCAACCGAATTTTCACATGAACCCCAAATCAACTGAAGCCTTCGCAAAACTGTACACCAGATTAAAAATAGCCTAAATTTGAAATTTTCATTAGTTCGTTGCAAGCAGCAGAATTACTCTTTGAGCGATGAGCAAATCTTTGCTATAACCTCATCCATTTCTTCAAGTTCATGTTCCCAAAAGCGCAATACTTTCCACCCCTCATTCTTCAATCGTTTGGTCTTTTCCTGATCTCGCTCAATATTCCTTTTTAGCTTAGGATGCCAATACTCCTCATGGCTCTTAGGAAGGCGCAAATGATAAGGGCAACTGTGCCAAAAGCATCCATCCACAAAAACCGCCACCTTCTGCCCTGGAAAGGCAATGTCAATTTTTTCGTTGCAGTAATGTATTCTAAAACGAAAGCCTTTTGCCCACAATGCTTTTCGGAGAGAAAGTTCTGGTTTGGTATTCTTAGAACGAATACGAGACATTACTCTTGACCTTTTTTCCTTGGTTATTCGGTCTACCAATTGGAACTCCAATCCTTGTATTAAGTTGGTCAATAATCAAGCGGTCATGGGAATGTTCTCGACTTTTGAAAAGCTAGTTTCATGGAAAGGTTCCTCTCCTACTAAAGACCTAGCTACCAGAACCGCGACTCTAACATTAATAGCATTTCCAAGAGCTTCGTAAGCCTTGCTCTCTGAAGCAGGGAGAAACTTCAGCCCAATTGCCCCATCCATACTCTGAAGTCGCAAACACTCAGCAGGAGTGACGTATCGATTTTCCCAGGCTATTATTGGGACTTGAGTTGCAGTCATTGCCACGAGAGAAGGGATAGTAGTTCTGCGCTTAACTCTCACACCTGAGGGGCGAATTTGAATTATGTACTTTCTTATGTTGCGATCCCGCTCAGATTGGCAATTCCACTCAAGTTTTTGCAAGCTTGATGGGAATACATGAATTCTCGGTATCCATTCGTCAAGCCAGCCCTTGTGGCGCTCGTAAAATTCTCTGTTCTTTTTGATAAACTCAATTTTCCACTTCGGGAAAACATCTTGATTCCGTCTGGCGTGTGACGGAAGGAGCATTAAGAGTTTCTGCAAGTCGGTAGCTTCTGAAAGGGAGCAGCCGTGAGTCCCCTTATACTTTTTTAACTTCTCAAAATGCATCTTGCTAGGCGTGGTTTCTTCGAATGGATATGTAGCTCCGAATTCCATAGACCATAAAGGATGAGGAATTTTCTCACTCACTGGAACTTTGTTCAGAAAATCTTGCCAGACATCCAAGCACTGATTTATGTTGTCGGGAAGCTTACGCGCACCAATAGGATTATGGTCTAAATAATCCTCAACAGTCAAGGGTTTGTCAATATGAGCAGGTTTTGGCCACTCAAATCCATTAAGGCTCTTCTTACTGCCTACAATGTAGACTCTTTCTCGAATTTGTGGAATGCCAAACCAATGAGGAGATAGTTTTTTAATTAACACGTTGTACCCTTCAAGAATAAGAAGTCTCTTGATGTGATTCCAAGTTCTTCTGGCATCATGCATTTCAAAGTTTGGTACATTCTCAAGAATTAGGAACAAGGGTTTATGATGCCTTATTATTTCAAGGATATATTCGTATAGCTTGCCGAGTTTTGGATCATCAAGACCATCCTGTCGTCCAGCCTTTGAAAATGGCTGACAAGGAAAACCTGCGCAAAGAATGTCATGAGTTGGAATACTCTTAACGTTAACCCACTGGATGTCGCCTTCGGGCACTATTCCAAAGTTTTTTTCGTATAGCTCTCTTAAGCTTTCATTTATCTCTGAAGCGAAAACGCAGTGATGCCCCAACTGCTTAAGAGCCAAATGGAACCCCCCCAGACCTGCGAACAAATCGATAAATCTCATTTTCACGTAACCTCGGCTTTAAGTTGGCGATTGGCTTGTTGAGTTGAAACTCTCTAAGAATTCTTTTATCCGCTTGTTCGCATTTGGAAATTGCACGGGAAGAGGAACGTTTTCCAGTCCTGTGGCTTCGTAACTTATAAGGAGCCATTGACCTTTCGAGAATTTCAGGGTTCTTTTCAGCATGTCTTCAGAAAGCCCGAAGGCATTAGACACTGTTTCCCGATCATACTGACGCGGAAGCTTGGAGATTAAATAAGTATGGGCTTGACCAAGAATTGATGTATCTAGATACGCAACGCGCTGTGTTGCAAATGATAGACCCAAGCCGAATTTTCTTCCACGACGAGCAAGCATAGTTATGGCAGCTTTCGCGATTCCATACGATGTTCCGGGTGGTTGCGAGGGCATGAACTCATCTGCCTCGTCATATAGAAACAGAATTTGAGGACCGTTAGCCCCTCTTCGTTTTCTATCATTGAAAATATTTGTTACCAAACTTGAGGAAAACTGCCTTAGATTGTCATCCCTATTGCTCTGAACTATTATCAGAGCATCATTTTCTTCATCATTAAGTAGCCTTAGGAGGCTATTGATAGACAATGTGCATTGAGGTCTTATTGGATGCGCTTCTTCAGTTTGAATATGCTTCGAGAGTTTCTGCTGCACCCCAAGAAAATACTGCCTTACAGAAGAGGGGAGATTTACTCGATTCTGCGGTATTCTCTGTGCCGATTGTTGTAATCCTTGACCCTGTGGCATAAAAATGGTTTGCGCTCTCCTTGGAGCGGGTCGTGCCCGTTCATCAAATGTTTCAGGAATCGATCCTTGATCAATGAAGTCTTGTATTTGATCGCTGAACTCTTGCAGGAACTCTTGGTTAATCAGAGAATCGCCCAGTCCCTGAATTCTCTCCAACCAAGCATTCACAGCGTTTCTTGCATTGCCAAGAAGATTGCTTGCAGGTAAAGTTTCAATCATCTCGGCATAAAGAATTTCTGCTGTTAACTCGCTGCCTAAAGCAAGAACCTTGAACTTATTTTGATCTATTAACGACCTTAAAGCTTTCTTGTACAATTTTCTGAAAGGCGCCAACTCCCTGGGCAAAAGTAGCGTGTTAGTCATGTTGTCGATGGCGCCTTCCTCTTCAGCGTCCCCACGCAGAACTCTTTCCAAGGAGTCTCCGCCCGGCAGAGAATCGATATCGAAAGAAAGAACAAACGCATTCTCTTTTTTAACTAGCAGATCAATGAGGAGCCCCGTATATTCCAGCATTAAATCGAACAGAACTATTTTGAGCCCTCTTATTTTCGACAATTCATGAATTATAGTGCTGTTTAGATTAGACTTGCCAGAACCGGTAAAGCCAAAGACCCCGAAGTGCGTTCTAAGCAAGTCTTCAGTGCTTACGCAAATGCTAATTTCATTGTTTTGAACAAGCCAGCAAGGCTTAATATGTGGTACAGCTTCTGTCGTTAAACCTCTATTTACAATGTTATTAGTTGCTTCATTGCTAAGGAGAAACACTTCTTCCCCTATCATGGGCATGCTTTCATCATTGCCAACAGTGCACTGAGAATCGTGAAAGACCATCTGCAACCCCGTCGACATAGCACTTGTGCGTATTTTTGTAGTCTGTTCCATCGGTTCTTCTTGCTCCCAGTCTTGCCGTGCGGCCTTTGCCGCTTCAACCACAAAACCCGGATATGCCCTTTCAGTAGCCTTTGCCGTAGACCCTAAAGCGTAATGAACAGGAAGGACGGAAACGATTTCTAGGATGCTGTACTTTGGGTCATTAGTTAATCCCTCAAAGTTTTTCACTGCAACGAAACTGCCTTCTTTTATTTTCGCTATGTTTAATTTTGTGTAAGGGAACCAAACATTGTACAAGTATCCCGCAAAAACGTCCTCTTGAAGGGAAACTAGAACGCCCCGCGGGTCTTCATGAAATGCCTCCGTTTTTCTTTACCTCCCATATGATTCTCGTATTTCTCGGAAAGTCCTCTCACGAGGATTTGCGCGGTAAGCCCATTCACTCGAATCTAACAGTCCTATGACTCGACGTTTAAGAGATTTGGCGCCCCAATCTGCTTCATGAAGGGGATCAGGGTAGCCTAAAGCTTCGGGGAAGTGATTTCGGACCAATACGCTTAGCAAATACATAGAAAGTTTTTGAAGCCTTGAATGCCCGTTTTTGCTGTCATAGTATAACGGTTTAATTTCTCCAAAAGTTTCTGTTTGAATAGTTAGGCTTGCCGAATCTTTGTCATCCCAATCTGGGTAGGCCAGACGGTCTAAGAAAAGGGCATGTGCAGCTAAATTCTTATCCTCTGTCATGAAAAACTGCGCCAAAGACCTTAAGAATATACGTTCGGGTCTGGTTGTCTCTCCAAGGGCAGGATGAGGATAGCCCATAATTTGCCATTTTTCATTTTTCCTGTCAGGATGAAGTGTCATGAAGCAGGAATCATATTCTACCGTAGACCAAGGACTCCGCAAATCTTTGACTATATTAGGAAGTGTTTCTACTATCGTTCTATCGGTCAAAGGAAGTCGAAGGTGTAAGTCAATCGAATTATTGTTCAAAAGGGCTAATGAACCTAAATAGTTGCGGTAGAAATATCGAGAAAACGAGTCTTTTACAACGCCTATGAGCAAAATTCTTCGCTTCCAGCAAATTTCTATGAGCGCTCTTATTCCAACGCCGATCAGGAATTGGATATCTCTTGGGAGGAAATACTCTCTTTTATTCTCGCCTTGCAACTTATAGGTTAGGGAATTTGACTGCTTTTCTCGAAATATCTTCTCACAGACATTCTCAAAGATACGCAGGCTCTTTTTCCAGCTTGTTCGTGGATCCTCAAGAAAGGTAAAAAGGTGCTTATCTTTGTCGAAAGAACCTGCAAATAAACTCTCCAAAAACTTGGCACCATGGTCAAAGTTCTTTTGAGGAACATCTGGGCAATCACATAATTTTATCACCCTATTTTCTTTCCAAGTGGCCTCTGCTACTACCCTGAAATGAGGCTGGAAATTCTTTGCTGAAGGAACATTTAGTTCTTTATTCATTGGGTGCGCGAGAGCAATTTGCATATCGGCTTTCGTTAGGATTTCCCCATCAAAATCACCGTTTTGAAGCCTAACGCTGTTCGGGCTAAAGCTAGAATTAGCGAGTATTCCGCAGAGAGTGTTATCTATTAGTATTATCCTAGGCATTTGAACTGACGACTGCGCCACAGTGTATGCAAGGTATATTTCTGCTAACTGCATAATCTTGGTGTGCAATGAAGAAACTTCTGATATTTCGCCATCTGAGAGAACCTGGGGAGTTTCGGAACTTTCAGGCACTTCCTCGTCAATGGTGATTGTCATCATCTCAGGTGGAATAGGAACAAAAGCCACCATAGAGACATCTTTGTTAAATTCCCATCTATGATATCTGATAATCCCTGAAGGCCCAGCCAGAGAAATTACGCCTTTAGAACCATAGGCACCTCCATAAAATGACACGAAATTGCTGCTTGAGTGTCTATGACAACTGCCATCTATTGCAACAAATTCTATGTCAGTTGTCTTGAAGAAGTTCTCAGCGCACCTTTTTATCTCTAATCTCTCAATTTGATTTTCGAAACAGGGTTTGAAAAGCCTCACATGTTCTTTTATGAGTTCATTATATCTTTTCTTCAAAAAGACAGCGAATTCTTTCAACTGAGAATTAAAGTGTCCTTGAGCAGTCTCGAGACTATCTTGGTATTGCGAATAAATTTTAGATATCTCGGAGGAACCCGCCATCTAGCTCCCTAAGCACCATTATCTATACGATTTCTTTTTAACGCTTGTGCAAATTGTGGTGCATACTATAGGAGTACATATCGCTATGGTTCCATAGAGATTCTTTTAAGATCACCTCTAGTTACTCCGTAATTAGCTTACAGTATATCGACAAGGCGACAAAGATCTTTGCAATCTTCTCAGTTATACTCCAATACAGGTTTGCGAGCGACCAAATCCTGGAGTTTGAGATTGAAAGATGGAAAGGATTCAAAAAAGCACTGCTTTTACTTTTGTGAGAATAGTGTCACTATGAATGCAACATACACACTGCTTTTATAATCAACTGCTAGAATCTCTCTATAGATAAGATTGCCAATTCTTTACATCTGCAGAAAATGCGGCAAAAGCCACTCGAAACAGGAATATGATCAGAGCATGTTTTGCAAGACGTGCGGATCTTTTCTGCTGCCACAGTTCTTTGCTGATAATGGTTCTATGACGCCGTCTGAAAAGACTTTACGTTATCAACTGCCATCGTCTGCACAACTACTATCGAAGTCTAATGATTTCTCCAGAGACAAGAGGGCTTTAACGAGAGCAGCCGAAAGCCTTCGACAAAGAGTCTCTGACGCGAGAGAATATGAGATAGTTTCTGAAACCGAAAAGGAAACTGAAGCGTTCAAAAGGTCAGCCTTTGGCTGGATGCGGGACTCCGAATTCGACAAAGCGCTTAAACTTGAAAAAGACCTCATCCGCAAATACAAAGGCAAGAATCTAGACGCGGCAATCCCAGGAAAAGTCATTTCAAACGAACAAGGCGACTGCTATGAAATCTCTGCCACATGCGTCTCCGAATTCAAAAAAGCTGACTACTCTGAAAGCAGGCGATTAATAATCTCGGATCTGAAGCTTATTCCAGGTATCGGTCCAGTACGCGAAAGTGCCTTAAAGCAACAGGGCTACACCACAATAGAAGAACTTGAGAATAATTCCCTATGGAAAAAACCTGCCCATGATTTCATGAGACTGGTAGAAGCAAGAGACGTCGCGTCAACGCAAGACTGGCTTTGGAGGCGCCTTCCAAAGTCTCACCCCTTAGTTCATTACTTGGCTGGATTCTGCAACGATGAAGACTTTGCAATAATTGACATCGAAACCCTAGGGCTCTCGATGAGACCCATAGTTCTATTGGGCATCGCCAAACCGAAGAAAAAAAGTCTCTGCGTGAGCCAGTTTCTGCTACGAGACATCCAAGATGAACCGAGTGCTATTTGGGCTCTTATTTCACAACTTGAACCCAACACTTCGTTGATTACTTTCAACGGAAAAAGCTTCGATATTCCATACATAAAACAGCGACTAGCCTATTATGGCATGAACGCCTCACTGAGCAATCCCCACTTTGACGTTCTCCATTTCACCAGACGCGCATTACGCAATAAACTTGCAGATTGCCGACTTGAAACCGTGGAGAAATACCTCGGCATCGAAAGAGGAATCAACATTCCTGGAGCACTCGTTCCCAACTTCTATGAAACCTATCTAAGAACCCGAAACGTGGGACCCCTCGTCGCCATCGTGGAACACAACAAGCAAGACCTCATTAACCTTGGTAACCTGTTTTCCAGACTCTACGAGGAATGGACCGTATGATTAAAGATTTTGTTAAAAGCATAAAAAGAATGAGTTCCTACAAAAAGCAGATTGTACATCTTGAAGTGATTTCTCCTCAAGAAGCCAGCTTCGGCGATCTGGAAAAACCCTTACCTGAGAACATTAAAAACTACTTGCTCAACAGAAAAATCCGATTGTATTCTCATCAAGCCGAAGCCATAAACGAAATTCGCCGAGGCAAGAACGTCGTGATAACGACCCCGACGGCTTCAGGAAAAACCTTAGCATTCAATATTCCAATACTCGAAGCTATAACCAAGGACGAAAAAACAACCGCGTTGTACCTATATCCGACCAAAGCGCTAACCAACGATCAGCTAAAAGTTCTAAGAGAAATGGAAAAAGAAACAGACGTTAGTGCGTACCCAAATGTTTACGATGGCGACACTCCATCACATCATCGATCAAACATACGCGAAAACTCCAAAATCATCCTCAGCAACCCGTACGGTTTGCACCAGTATCTCCCATGGCACTTCAAGTGGCGAACTTTCTTCCAAAATCTCAAATTTGTTGTAATCGATGAAGCACATGTTTACCGAGGAGTCTTCGGTTCCAACGTAGCCATGGTCATAAGGCGTTTGTTCAGGATATGCAACTACTACGGTGCAGACCCCCAAATCATATTATCATCGGCTACAATCGCAAATCCACGAGAACATGCGACGAGGTTGACCGGAAAAGACTTCGAGGTCATCTCCACTGACGGCGCTCCAAGAGGAAGAAAACTATTCATGTTCTGGAACCCACCCTTCATTGACGACACCAAAGCCAATCGCAGATCCACGCACCAGGAAACCAAAGAGCTTCTAACGCTGAACATTCTGAACGATCTCCAAACTTTATGCTTCGCAACTTCCAGACAAATGGCAGAACTTATAACAAGATGGACAAGAGAGGAGCTATACAAGAGATCGCCAAAACTGGCGGCTTCCGTCACAGCCTATCGGGCAGGCTATCTTCCCCAAGAAAGACGAGAAATCGAGAATAAACTGAAGAACAAAAGTCTGAACGGAGTTGTGTCCACAAACGCCTTGGAACTGGGAATAGACATTGGCTCCTTAGACTCAGTTATAATATCAGGGTACCCAGGCACAGTCATATCAACCTGGCAGCAAGCCGGACGCGCTGGCAGAAGCAACACAGACTCACTCGTCACCTTAATAGCCTTCCAAAATCCACTCGACCAATACTTCATGAAACACCCGGAAGATTTCTTTGGCAGATCACATGAGCAAGCCATAATCGACCTGCACAACCGCTACATTTCTCTAGGGCATATGATGTGCGCTGCATCTGAATTGCCCGTCAATGAAAACGATCGAAAGTACTTTCCAGAGCTTTTCAATGAAAGCCTTAAGGCGCTCGAACAGCAATGCCTTGTTCGCATAACTCCCAGAGGCTGGGTTTACTCTGGTACCGCAAGGCCTGTTGAGATCGTGAACTTAGACAGCATCTCAGACAAAACTGTAACCGTCCTCTGCAATGGGAACGTGCTCGAAACCCTTACCTTGACCAAGGCATACGAAGAAGTACATGAAGGCGCAGTCCTGCTCCATCAGGGCGAGACCTACATCTCTGAAGAACTCGACTTGGGCAGCTTAACGGCCAGAGTCAGACGAGAAGACGTCAACTACCATACGGAGGCAAAGAAGGATGTTGATGTCTCGATTAAAAAAGTACTCGAAGAAAAACAGATCGGAGTCACCGTTGGAATTGGCGAGTTAGCCATAACAGAGATTTACAACGAATTCTTGGTCAAAACGTACGATGAAATCATCGGAAGAGAACCCCTTAATTTACCCCCTTTGAAGTTTTCCACAGTGGGGATGTGGTTCATTATTCCGGACGAAGTCAGAGAAGAAGTCGAGCTACGAGGACTTGATTTTGACGGCGGATTGCACGCAGTCGAACATGCAATGATAGCAATGGCACCGATTTACGCAATGTGTGATAGATGGGACATAGGTGGACTCTCGACGCCAATGCATCCGGATACTGGACACCCAACTATCTTTATTTACGATAGTTTTGAGGGAGGAATTGGAATCTCGGAAACCCTTTATGCCCAAATCAAAGAACTGTGGAACAAAACACTACAACTGATCAACAACTGTGAATGCAAAGATGGCTGCCCCTCTTGTATTTATTCGCCCAAATGCGGAAACGATAATGTGCCATTAGACAAGAAAGCGAGCATCATTATTCTGGAAAGGCTCCTGCAAACGGCTTCAATAAAAAAGTGAATCGCGTGGCAGTTCTGATTACCTAATTCAAATATAATGAATGGCCTAGTGCCCCCTTTGTAACATTGTCCCTAACTAAATCAAGTTGCCCAATATTTATGACAAAAATAGCTTGTAAATTTGATCAATCTCCTCGACGTAGCTACTGTTTCGTTCATTTTGACTTATAGCTTTTTGAGCATTTGCTCCAATGTCATTTGCAACGTCAGGATTTTTTAATAGCCCCTCTAGCGATCCCTTAATTTCGTTTACGTTTGATGTATCAGCAACTAAAAGCTCCCTGCCATTTTCGAGTTTATTGTACGGCTCTTTTTCATGTATTTCTTTGCTCATTAAGACACATCTTCCTGTTGCCATAGCCTCTGCAGGAACCAATGGAACATGGTAATTTAAAATCGGAGAACTACTGTTTTCTAACGCTACTATGCAGGTGCAAGTTTTCAGCAACGACGGAATTTGCCATGGCGGAAGAAATGGCAAGAAGCAAGTTTTCTTCAGCAAATTTGCTTTTTCAACTAAGGCTTTGAACTCAGCTAATTTGTTACCGTTTGAGACAAATAACAGCAAAAAGTCTTCTTTGATGTTGCT
This sequence comes from uncultured Candidatus Bathyarchaeia archaeon, assembly GCA_964618695.1. Taxonomy (GTDB): domain Archaea; phylum Thermoproteota; class Bathyarchaeia; order Bathyarchaeales; family Bathyarchaeaceae; genus Bathyarchaeum. The sequence goes on from CAZUDX010000010.1 coordinate 27,156, forward strand.
GCACGCCTTTAAAAGTTCAGGCAAACCTTTAGTTTCAAAATGATAAGTTATCTTGCCAATATAGGCGATTATGGGGATGCCCGGGTAATATTTCTGATTAGTTATATATGGTTCCAAATTGAACGGTGCAACATCTGGATTAAAGGCGATTGGATCAACATATATTGGTTGCGTAGGGAAAATCTTTGACGGGGAAACGCCAAGATCAGTAAAAAAGTTTATCGTTGACTGATTAGTAATTATTCCATCAGCACTTCTTATGACTCTCTTGAGTAAGCTCTTCAAATACGGTGATGGATATAATCGCTGCAGATCGCTTCCTGCATGGCGAATGATTTGGGGGGTATCCGTGAAGGATTTCGCCAAATAACCCGACACGCAGTAGGGGACCAAGTACCAAGAATCGATAACTTGGATGTCATTCTCTTCAATTACCTCAATAGCTAAACTAGCAAGTTTCTCACAATACATCCTCGAAAAAGGAATATGACTAGGGTTCGCCTCAATTGTGGATAATGGTGATGTACTGTGAACAAAAACATTCCTTGGATTAATATTGCAATCATTTGAGTTTAATTCCTCACGAAATGCCCCTTCTACCTCGAACGAATTAGTGACAACATGAATCTTGTGGCCTTTTTTCCCTAGCATTCTTACTAACCAGTAAGTTGCTGAGGCCGTCCCGCCTTGGATTGGAGGATATTTGCTTACAAAACAAATTCTCATTATCCTCCACTTCCATTCATTTTTTCAAGTTTGTCATTTAGTTGGACTCTGAACCGATCATCTTGGAGGCACCAAGCCAGTCGTTTGAGTTCGAGTTCTTTTTTGTTTTCTTCATTGCTGCTAAGACTTACAGTAATTTGAGTGATCTGACCTCCTTTCGCTTTGTCAAAAGATATTCCTTCCAATGAAGATCGGTCTCTTGACATCTGATCATCTGAACTAGCAACCCTTCCTTCATCCTGAACAGAATCGCAAAAGATTAAAAGAAAAACGAGAGGGTTCTTCACAAACGTAATTTTTTCCAAAAGTCTTTTATCCATTATTGCCTTTTCCCATCGTTCACATTTGTATTTTGCGATCTCGTCGCTAGGCTTCATGTATGAAAGTTTTTCATCAACTATCTTTTTCTGTTTTCGGGACCACAAATTCCGTTTACAATCTTTCGCGCACTCTTCTTCATTAGATGAAAGCACTTTGCCACCACGGTAGCCCTGACAACCACAGAGTGCTTCCCAAACGTCTTCTTCGTGAAGCGTTATTGCTGCCGCCGCGTGTAACAGTTCTTGTTCAGTCAATTTGGATCTCCCTATGTCATTATAATATAATTGCAAAAGGGATATAGCGCTTAAAATACCATGATTTCTATCAGTAACAGCTTTTTCATAAAAAAATCTGATCAATGGTTCTTTATTTTCTTTTTTCAAATCAAAGGGTAGATTCTCAACGATTTTAATTATATTTCCGTATATTGCCTCTCGTATCATCGCAGCATCTAAATTTAATAGGTTCAAATTTTCCTTAGTTTGGTACTCTTTGACCTTTAAGGTTTCTTCAAAAAAATAAGTTAACCAAGTATCAAAATTTTGTAGTCCATAACTGAAATCGTGAAAAGTAGAAGCAACTAACCACACTTTTTCAATATTGCATTTGTATTGTGTAGAAAATTTTGACGCAATTATAGGATAGAACAAATCTAGAATATAGGAACCAATTAGAAAGACTTTGAACTGATGAACAAAATGTTCTCTATATGTTTGGTCTTTTTGTAGTATAATATCAATTTTTTGTTGTATATTCGGAAACTTCAATCCAAGGTATTTATCCCAAAGTTTGGTAACAGCTTGACTGGCTAGCTCAAAATCATCTCTTCCCAATTTCTTCCTAAGAAATATCTTGCCACCTGACCTGTTTCCAGTGATTCTATATCGTTTAGAAAGGTCCATAATGTAACTTTTATATGCTATGTTCTTAAGAGTGCTGAGCAGGTCGGTTATCTGATATCCAATGTAATTCCTTCGGGGTTTTTCTGGATGAATATATGCAATTCCTTTTGTTGTAAATATCGATCCCGGGTAATACACAAAATAATGCAAACAATTTCGTAAATGGTACTCCAGCTTATCTATTTTTTCGTCACTCTTTTTCAGTCCTAATTCAGCACAAATTGTATCAAGCATTGGACGAGGTTTTAGTATTTCTTCAATTTTTGTTTCTGACCCAATTTTAAGTAGTCCTATACCTTTGTATCCACATCGACTTTTGAATTTTTTAAACCCTTTAGTTTTGTCCTTGGCATAATCTGGAAAAACGAAATATACTTTAGCTTGAATAAAATAATATTGATAAAAATTGACGGGTGCCGCATCATCAATTTTAATTCCACTTATTTCTTGTTCTTGCAGAAAAATTTTTTCGGTAATAATTGCATCTGTTGTTAAGTCAATAACAATCTCATCTACTTTGTCACCTACTTCTTTTTTAAAGTAGAGAGGCACACGAGCAGGTCTAAATTCAGACCAATATTTTTTTTCTTCATATCCTTTTTCATTGAAATAAGTTATCAGCCAATCTATCATATCTTCGAGATTGTACTTTTGAAATTCCATTCATTTCGCCTTTAAACACAAGTTTAATTAACTATTCCACATTGTTGCCTAAAGCCATATCAAATCCAATGCTTTTTCTGCTCAATATTGGTTCAGGTAAATAGTTTGAGGCTAACTCTTTTTCAATTTTTCTCCCAACTCTTTCCCCGGATGGAAGTTTTCTCAAAAAAGTTGTCAAAGCCTCGGAAAATAGTGGAGTATATACTTTAATGCTCAAGATATTCGCAGTATGCAACAAAGGCTCGAGATGTTGAGGCGCCATAACACTTACAAAATACTCCCATACAGCAGTATAATCTTCTTCTTTTGATTTCTCTTTGAACAAGAAATCTCTAAATCCTAAGCTGACCATTTCTTTCAGATATTTTCTTGCTTTGGAATCTACTTCTTCGAAGGATTTTATTATCCCTGTTTCCTTGTGACCTAACGGATGTCTGTGAAGCCAGTATCCACCAAAGCACTCGTCCCCGCCGTCTCCCGTAACAAGTACTTTAGAGTATCTGCTGGCGATGGAACAGAGGGTATATACATTCACATCACCTCTGAGGTCATACTTCTTAACCTTATCATATTCGCTTTTGAAATTTTCAATTTCAGAATCGGACAATATTATTTCATGATGATCCGTACCAAATAACTTGGCCACTTTACGTGCAAATATTACGTCGGGGTAACTATCACTTCTAGCTAAAGTAAAAGTATGGATCGGAACATCAGCGTATTCTTTTTTAAGCAGCGCTAACACCAACGAGGAATCTATGCCCCCTGATAGGAGTAGTGCCAATGGAACTTTAGGAATCTCCTTGATATTCTGGATAATTACTTCTTCCAATTCTCTGGTCAAAATGATTCCCCCTTCAAAAAATCATGGCCTTTGACAAGAGCATATAATGCCCATACGCTGCCTTCATCGACATAATGGTGAGACCAAAGACCCGCTTCAAGTTGTTTTTCCTTTAGCCATTTCAAGCTATTGGCTATTGTCTTCTGTGGAACTTTTTTTGGATATTGGAGAAGCCCTACTGTGGCGATGCCGGTACACCAAGGGTCACTTCCTACTGTATGTCCCTTCCAAGGACCAAAACCGTGGTCCTCATTTTGTTGAGTAACTAACCAATTTACAGAATTAGCGAGATAGTTATCTGTAAATTGATGGTTGCTGCTCTTAAGCCCCATGAGGGTGAAAGCGCATTTATAGGTTAATTTTGGATTTGAATTAAACTCTCTAACCCACTCGTTTTCTAGCCATCTACAACTATCCAAACGTGCTAGTTCAGGCAGCAAATAGAGCAAAACACCCGTAATGGGTATTCTTCCCTTATCTCGGACTGTCTTTCCCCATCCACCGTCTTTCAATTGCTGCCCTTCAAGCCACCCCATTCCCTTAGAATACTCCTGATTATACTCCTCATATTTTTTCAGTAAAGAGACACACCATATGCTGTCCTCAACTCCTACCCACCCTCCATCCCTTTTCTGTTCAACTAAACAGCGTTCGGCAATTTTCTTAAATAGTAAATTGTTCTTACTGACCCCACTTTCACATAAAAGTACAGCGACCCTGCAGAGTCTTTCTAGTTCAATGCCTTTATGCAAAAATTCTTGGAGTACATTGAGCAAAGCAACGATTCCTTTTTGGAGGGACATTACGTACATTTCATCTTCAGGAGCTGTCAAAAACTGGTGGAAGTTACTTGTACTACTGTCCACCGCTCTTCCCACCGGAACTATTTGCAGCCATGACACGAACTACATTGTAAGCAGAAACGCTTACCATTGAACTTTTCCATAATTTCAGCAGGAAAAGTCATTTTTTCCTGTTTTTCAAACAAAGGCTTTTGGTATGGACTGGGCTTTTCTTTGCTTTGAATAATAGGTCTATTTTCCATCGTTTATTCTGCTACCCCCATCTTATTATTTACATCACTTATTTTTTAAAGTTAGCACACCATCAGTTATCAATTGGTTCAATAGACTATTAAAATCTTCGATTAGCACGGTTTCTTCAACTCCGCTCTTCAAATACATTTCAACGTAAAGTTGGCGAATTTCACCCACTGTCTTTTTTCCATCAAAAAGAGATAAGGCGAAATAGGATGATTCATTCAAATTGTGCTGCGAACCACTCTCTGTGTTAAAAAGCCACATCAATGTATCATCTAACTTGTATAAGAATTGGTTTTCTGCAAGCGTCATCACTGACCTGTTCATGTCGTTTTTTTCCAACATTGTGGGTCCTCCGCCAAATAATCTCTTGTCACTGCATAAGCTGTTGCCCTACATCCACCACATCTTGGGATAAATTCACAGCCATGGCATTTTCCTTTCAAATTATTTTTGTTTCTTATTTCCCAAAGCAATTTGGAAGTAGTCCATATCTTTAAAATGCTTTCTTCTTTCAGGTTCCCAAGAGGGATAGGCAACCTTCTGCAAGGCAACACCGTCGCATCAGGAAGAATGCACAAACTATCCATTCCAATTGAACAAGATGCACCTACTTCTTTTTCGAAAGGGATATCATGAATTTCAGCTCTTTGTGGATCGCATAAAACCCAAAGGGTGCGAAGCTTAAGAATTGCCAAAGGAGAATCGTTGGATAAAATTTCATCAGAGCGCTTAACTATATAGGCAAAAATTTTTTCGAGTTCCGCAGGGGGCAAAACATACTCGGCATAAGAATTTCCCGAACCCATGGGAATAAACCTTTCGAAGGTGAGCGTATCCACCTTGTTCTCAAGCGCTAAATCTATAATGCTGGGAACCTCTGCCACATTCTTTTTGTGTATCGTAATCATCCACCTGACAGGTATACCACTTTCTTTCAGGAGACGAGTGCTCTCAATAACCTTGTCGAAAACACCCTTTCCCCTAATGGCGTCATTTACTTCTCGCCGCCCTTCTAAAGAAAGCTGCACGTAATGTAATTTTTTGAGCGTCTTAAGAAATTGGGCGTCTTTTATCAATGTGCCATTTGATAAGATCCCGATCTTCTTGACGTATTTCTGCTTTTCCAAGAAACTGAGAAGGTTGAATAAATCTTTACGCATGAAGGGCTCGCCGCCTGTGACGGCAACTCGTCCGTCCATTCCCCAAGCGGCAAGCGCGCAATTGATGTTTGTGGCTATCTTTTTCAGTTCTTCAAGTTTAAGTTCTGTTGACTGTGAATAATCAGTCTGATAACAGTGGTAGCATCGCAGATTGCATCTGTCAGTTATGTGCCATTGAAAATAAAACTCATCCATATTAATTACGGCATCCGCCCACGACCTTGACCGACGCCACTCATCTAATACAGTGATAGACACACACACCCCGTTTATGGGAATAATAACAAACTTTTGCATAATTAATCTTTTGAATAGAGGCAGGATATCCCAAAAAATCACGGAGGTGGTATAATTACAGAAGAATCCGCCCAAAAACGGCACTTGACAAAGATACCCGCGCAAACAAATCGAACGACGCACCGTGAAATAGATATACGACCTTTAAAGGCACTAGCAGAAGAAAAGCTTCCTAAGAGTTGGCCGTTGAGGTACGTCTTGCTTGCAGAAAGAGACATATTGGAAGCACACGAATTCTTGGCAAAACTGGAAACCTGGCAAATTCTATTGAGGTATGGAAATTCGAAAAAACCATAAAGCAACAATGGCTTAACCAATAGTTCTTCAGCTTTAGAAGTCGAGACCAACGAATCTAGCTACCGCCAAGAACAAATTTCACAGAAGCAACTAACGTTCGCTCTACGTTAACCACAAATTTCGGCGAAACCAATATTTCCCCCACATTTCATGAAAAAAAGATCAAGCAACTCTGGTGTAACAGCAACAAATGCCACAAAATCTTCTTTGCTAAAACTTTCCCACCTCCAGTCATAGCTTAAGTCTATTTAAGATTCTTAGTATGTACGTAGTAAGTTATTTACCGATGCAAACTTATCACTCATTCATAAATGGTAAATATCACTTACAAAATAACAATAATTTATGCTAGGGATTTACTCTGAAGAGAACCCTTTACCATTTGACGGCACAGTAATTGATGTTGAAACCATTGGCAATTTTTGTAACTATTATAATTCCAGACGTTATCAAGAATTAGAATTGGTTATTTTAGGGTATATTAATCATGATGAATGGAAGATACTATGTGCAGAAGGAAAAGAAGCGATTTCTGAATTAAGAGACCAGGGCCCAAGAATAATCAATAATCTTGAGAAGCCCTTTTTTGCCTATAATTGTTGTTTTGAAATGGGTGTGTTTTATCATTCATGTGGGCTTAAAATCGATTTTGAGGGTGACTTGATGGAGAAAGTGCCAGGTGTTAAATGGGAAAACAAACGAGAGGCTTGTGCTAAACTCGGTATTTCTAATCATGGTGACCCGTTCAATGGTTATGGAAATGCTTGTTCATCAGCTTGGCTAAATGGAAATTATGAAGACGCAATCAGACATAATAGAAGCTGTTTATTATCAGAAAGAGACATTCTATTAAAGAGAGGCTATAGAAAACCTGACCCATTCATTTTTAACCCATAGCTATTCGCATCAACCGATTTTTGACAGCCCAATCCAAAACCACCTAATCAACTGAAGACTTTACAGAACCAAGTTAAACAGTATTTCATCTTTAAAGAATTAATCAGCAGAGATAATCTCAAACCTAGCAAGTTAAACTTAAAAGTTAATGTGAAACTAATCTATAAGGTGGTCTGAATAGTGTTTCAATTATTCAGGGCAGGTTACCTCTCTTCCGACCGCGAAAGACGTCAAATGACTAGGCTTATCGGCTATCTTGCATCCGAATATGGTTCTAGAGGCGAAGATGAAAAATGCCTCTTCATAATCGAACCCTCAATTCCCGAAATCATAAGAGGTCGAGAAATACCAAGATATCCTGACGCGTTGATTTTGAAAGACGGCATGTTTGTTATTGTGGAAATGAAAGAGTACAAAGGAGAGATCATAGCAGATTGTTCCACTGATTCAGCATGGCGCTCTTCTTCCGGCGAAATAATTCAACCGCCAGGAAGTCAAAATCCTTTCGAACAAGCCTCATTTTATCGAGACGTATTAGTCGAATTCTTGCAGACACGTTTCGTTGATTATAAATCCGCACCAGGATGGGCGAAAGTAACTCCTGCAAAAATGGAGGAGTGGGTGGAGCAACATGTTGTCTCCCTTATTGTTACCGATGAAGCTTCACGACCATCAGTAACAGGGTTCTTTTATAGGCAACCACGCTTTTTTGATGTGGTTCCTCTCGACAAACTTCCGCAAAAAATAGCTTTCTTACGGGCCAGCACTCAGTTATTCAAGCCCTCTAAAATCAACAGTTTCATTAAAGCGCTTGGCGCAAAACCTACTACTCTGGACTGGTACAGAGGGGCACTCAACGAACTTTCCTCCTTTGTGGGACTTATCCCAAAGATCACCGATTGGATGGAATCCGAGGAACATGAACATATTTCAAGGGGTCTTAGATTCATTAAAGAACTAGACCTAAAGCAACACATTCCCCACGTCGCCAACTGCTGGCGTGAGAAAAAATACCCAGATTTGCGAATAGAATGCCTTTACCTGCTAATTGAATGGCAGTCCAGCGAAATAGGAAAAGCCCTAGACGAAGCTCTAAATGACGAAGACTCCCAAATATTTCATTTTGCGCTAGATTATTTATCGAAACATGGTTACATTGAAACAATTCCATCATTAGAGAGAATTCTCAAAGTAGGTTCGCCTGAGATACAAAAGGTGGCGCTCAAAGCAATCGCCGCGTCTGGTGACAAATCTTCGGCAGCAACCATATTTGACTTCGCGAAAAAGAATTTGTTTGACCAGCCTTTCAAAGAGTTCCAGTTTTGGTCAGAACGCGTTAAGAAATATCGCGAAAAACTTGTAAATCGCGTAGTGGATAAGGAATTCGCTGAGCTTGAACGTAAAAAAGCTTCTACTGTTAGTCTGTTTTGCACGGTAATTGACGCATTAGGATATCTTGACTACACAGAAAGCATTCCGTGGCTAATGCAAATCGTTGATGACCCCACCTCCATCGGTTTTGAAGCTACAGATTATAGCCACCTCAACTCCTTTTTTTCCAGTTATTTCCGCGTTTTTGAGGCAGCCTGCAAAGCACTAGGGAGCCTTGGAAAGGGAAACAAAAAGATAACAGAGCTTCTAGTTGGAAAGCTTGCCAACGCCCCCGAAGAATACCAGCAACGCATCATAAACACTCTTGGGGATCTAGACGACTTGAATGCTGAATCCGCGTTGTTGCCTTTCGTTATCGACCGCAATCACATATTCTTTTATGATGCAACATTAGCGTTGTCCAAACTCAAGTCAGAAAAGGCGTTTGACCCAATTGCAAAAGCGTACCTTCACAACGTACATGATGACTCAGGTCATTGGGCCGAGGAAGCTCTGGCAAAAATAAACCCTATAGAGTTCGAAAAAATTTTGCTTGAAAAAATCAAATCTGAAGAGAACGATGATGAAACCAAAATCTATTTCTTGAGTATTCTTCTTCCAATTGTCACCCTCGAAAGTGCTGACGTTCTTTTTCCATTACTGGCAAATGAAGAACTCTCAGGCAACGCAGCATGGGTCCTTTGGAAACTATCATACGACAAAGGAGTTCGTGAGCGGGCTATGCGCCTTACTCAATCAAACAATCCGCTTGAAAAAGCTACAGCCATCTACGTACTGGAAGACTACTTCAAACAAAATTTGGATGAGCTTGAAAAATTAAAGAAAGGAGCATCAGTTGAAGTTCGCGGAGCAATAATGAGTATATACTACGCAAGCAAGCTAAAAGACAAGCTTGTAGAGTTCGCCAATGACAGTGATGAGCAAATCCGAGACGGCGTTTTTCTATACTTTGCGGGAGACGCTATATACCATGGGTCTTGCGTTATGGCATCGAACTTTACGGAACCCGTCAGATGTCAAGTCGTAATCAATAGGGAAACACTAATCTTGAAACTTCCAGAAGAAGTCCTGTTTCTCCCTAAGCAATTTTTGAAAGCGCAAATAACCGATAACGACGACGTTTTTGGTGTTTACATTGAAAACACGCAAAACAATCAGTTGATTCAACGAATGCTGCTCGTTCCTCTTGATAGATCAATTGGGGTATCCGAAAGAATGGCGCAAAAACTATTTTCCGACTTAGGATGCTCGGCAAACTCGCTCACAGTTAAAGATAGGTCAAACATAAGGAATCTTTGGGAGAAAATTCCAAAAAATATGATTCCAGAAAACAAGCGCTATCCACAACACTGGGCTTTCCTAGATGAGACATAAACCTTTCTGAGTGTTAATACAAAGTTGGTATGAGACCTGTCGAGCGCTAATATTAATCTCATGTTTAGCTCACAATATGAGTCTCATAAGTGGATTTCAGTTAAATGAAAAAGCCAAACTTGAACTCACAGAACAGAAAGCACTAAATGAGAAACCAGTCCAAAATTTTGCACATAATCATTCGTTTGTTTAGATCATGCATTGTTCTTTTCAGTGGTTATTCTGAGTTTTTTGCTTCCATTAGATGTTATGACTACATGTCCATGGTCTCGAGTAATGAAAAGTCTACTTGGGTCTTTGAGTATCTTCTCCAATAAAAATTCCATAGTGCTTTTAGCAGGAAAATTATAAACATTATTTGCACCGACAGAGATTATCGCATATCCTGGGTCAATATATTCTAGACACTCCAGAAAATTTCCATGAATACTACCATGATGCGAGATTTTTACAGCTTGAGCCTTCATAAGATTTTTGTGCGTAACCCATATGTGAGCCCAACACCCAAAATTTGCATCACCCGTTAACAAAACCTTAGAAAGCCCATATTGGACAGAAATAACAATTGATGCGTTATTGTTGTTAAATTTTGGGTCTGTCGAATCTCTGGACAGATTAGGAGGAGGGTTCAGAATATGAAGAACAGTTTCTCCGAAATGAACTTGGGTTCCTGACCTCACAATCACCTTTTTAATTTGATAGTGTTTAAGGTATTGAATCAAGTTCGTCTGATAAGCCCCCTCATATTCCGGTTTATACCCGCTCCCCCAATATTCACCAACTTTTCCTCTGTATACCTCAAGAAGCTTCTGAATATCCCCTATATGGTCAGCATGCGGATGTGTACCACAAACAAAAGCTAACTCCTCAACACCTAATTTCTGAAGGTAAGGGTAAGTAACATCATCAAATCTTATGCAATCAACAACGCCAAAAGCCTTTTTTCCAGCGCCCAACGGCATCTCTACAATAATTGTATCCCCCTGACCCACATCCAAAATGTGCACCCTCATTTGATCCAAAATCAATCACCTGATTCGATTGTTTTCTAATATCTTATCGTTTTTTCAATTTTTGAGATTTGCGGTATCGTTTTGCCCTGAGTGAACAATTAGAAAACCAACCAGACAAGCAGGCATTAGCTGAAAAACAGGTATCAAAAATCCCTTACAACATCAATAAGGTCTTTAATATCTGACAGGTTGTATTCAGCGGAACCGATTTCGGGGGATATCTGTCCATACTTGCAGAGGGCGGTTCTTAATCCAAGGTTTTTTGCTGGGACAAGGTCTCGCTCCACCGAATCGCCCACCATCAAGATTTCAGAATTCAAAAGATCGGGAAACTCGCTTTTCAACATCGACAAAGCCAATTTCAAAGGCAAACCAGTTTGCTTCTTGCTTTCAGTATCCTCTAAGCCCACAACAAACTTGAAGTACGATTCCACTCCCATCTTCAACAGCCGCTGATACGCTTTAGTCTTAGGCGCATCAGTAACGATGGTTAATACTATCCCTTCACCAGTTAATTTCTCAAGAACTGATTTCACGTTAGGGTACGATTCTACAAAACTGTTTTTCCTTTCCAAATAACTATTGATAGCTGCCGCCAAAATCTTATGGTCGAACTTTCCAACATCCTTCAGAAATTCTGTAAATGCCTCATCTGATTCAAGTCCCAACCGAAAATAGGTTTCCATTAACCGTTCATAAGCCTCGTTTTCAGCCATGTCCAGTCCGGCATCTATCATAGCACGTACCGCTGCCTTGCAGGCTTCTTCCTTCATCAACATGAAATCGATAAGCGTGTTGTCCAAGTCAAATATTACTACTTTTATTCTTTGCATCTGTCGAATACTATTCTCTTTTGACTAAATTAATTTTCGCAATGAGTCTCTGTTTAATGCAGTTCACGCCTTCAGCAAAAACAAATTGGCATTCTATGCAATTTTTTCGCAATTTTTCAGTTGTAAAAGGTCTTAAATATTTGTGCATTTAAATAGATTCACTGGAGGGGAGAGGCAGTTACAGTTAATCCGGACTCAAAAACGGGATATGAGCAAACCGTAAACGACATCAAGAACGCGAAATGGGTGATATTGTATACTTTACTCGTGATGGCGTTCGCAGTGTTTTTCATGATTGGTGCATGGCCTGCTACTACAGAAGACCTTTCACTTAATGCCACAAGTACTCTCGATTCTGAAAATACTTTTAATGCAATAAACGATATAAATTCAACAAGAGTCGTAACTCTCCCAATCATTAATTACAAGTTTTATGTGGGTCCAGAAACCTTGCTCTTATTTGTCATGATGATTTCTGGAGCTATAGGCGCTTGCGTTTATTCTCTTTGGGCAGCATCAACTCACTTAGGTCGACTCCACGACTTCAACTATGACAGATGGAAAGCATGGTATGTTACTCGACCTATTGTCGGAGCAGGATTAGCTCTATTCTTTTACCTCCTGATACGCGGGGGGCTTTTGACAGTCGGAGCAGAGTTTATGACCCTGAACCTTGTGGTGATTGCAGGCTTATCGGGACTAGTTGGAATGTTTTCGGAACAAGCTCTATTAAAACTAAGCGAACTTGCTGACGCAACTTTCGGATCGGCTCCAAAGAAGGAACCAAGTGCGAAAAAGAAAAATGCAAAATCTGAAGGGGAAGGAACATAGTTAAACGCACTCCACGTACAAGGGAAAATAGTCCCCGCTTCTTGAAGTGATGCCAGATTTTCAGTTACGCGGAGGCTTAATCGGAAAATTTTTATCTATTATAAACTCCTCCAAAACCTCAAATAAACCTCGTACGTTTATGGGACCATTATAGCCCCCATCAGTAACTACAGCAACGCGTTTAATATTCGGTTGTTCTTCGAGGAGTTGTTGGAGAGCTCCATTCACGTTTGTAGACCCACTCACCATAGTGTCCAGTTTTAACGCGAGATCCCCCGCAGAGACTCCGTGTGTATTTTGAAGGGAATCACTGAATAGGAATACTTTAGAATTAGGGTTCTTGTCAAGTAGTTCTCTGCAGGCTGTACTAACTTCAGAACGCAAGTATTCGTCACGCATGCTAGAGGAGACATCAAAAAGTATAGCGTCGAATTTTAGAACAACAGGTTTGATGCCGTTATCAGTTAAAACGCTCACTATGACATCTCTAAAAAACTTCACTTCACGACGGTCAAGGGGCGAAAATTTTGAAAGTAAATTAACTTGTGGAAATGGCGATGAAACATTTGGAAATTCATCATAGTTAACAAAAAGAACGAGAATACTGTTTCGCGCACCGTTCGTATAATCGATGGCAAGATTCCTCAATTCCTTTTCGTTCATGCTTTTTCTTTGTTTACATTCTATTACGATGAGGGTGTTTTCTGGGATGCTTGCGTCCGGCTTACAAAGCCGCAGGTCAGGCATTATATGTTTCCTCATATAAGCATCGGTGACAACGGTTTTGAGTTGGGACCACATTTCATAAATCACGCCATCTGAGTCCTTAAAGGAGGCAATTTTGCTAGCGACTGATTCTTCCAAAGCTAATCTGTCGCCCACCAATTCCAAGGCTACATCATAATCTTCAAGAGCCTCAACAAATTTAAACATGGTCCAGACTTCGTACACCCGCCAGCGATATTTCCAGAAAGGCAGACGCAACAGTTCGATAAACTCAGGAACCAAATTCTTGCCAATTTGTGAAGTTTTATGAATCTCCTGTATAACATGACCAATTTGTTGAAGTGCGCTTTTTGCCTCCGTAGTCAATAATTGATGTGACGTCTCTGTCTCAAGTTGAAACAAAAGATTAAGCAAGCCCGGCCATAAATCCGAAATCAGCACGCGCACTCTATACGGGTCATATTCAGCCTGTTCGCTACTGTTTTCTTTTGTTAAGACAGAGACTACGTTGTTTTTCACATCAGTAGCTTCTCCTGAAGCAATCTGGCGCAGTCTTTCCATGGCATCTCGAAGTTCAAGCAAAGGCCTCCAACCAGAATCAGTATATAACAAATGTGGTTTAGGCAATGGCTTAGAATAACGATGTTCATGGTCCCAATTACGGTTTTCTCCATAAATCTCACATAATATTCTGACAGGTTTATACAATTGGTTAAAATCGTTGGTTGTCCACATTCTGATGGTAAACATGCCACGGGATTTCCGATAAATCACCTGCCATTCACGAAATTTCTCAAGGCTGAATTCCAATTCCTCGCGGACATTTCTAAAAGAGAATTTCATACTAATCGAACTGTGAACCGAACACGCTCCATGACGCTGCATGATTACGTAAATGTTATTGAGCATTTCCGCGAAAGGTTCGGCCAATAAAAAGAAGGCTTGAATAAATTCTTCAATACTAACCTTTTTAGTTTCTAACTGCTTTGGAATTGGCTTGCTAGGGTCCAAATTTAACTTAAGGGCAAGTTGTTTAATTAAAGCATCATCACGTCCAGTTCCAGAACGAAGATGAAGACTCTCTCGCGAAATCAACCGATACAATTGCCACGAAGAACGAACATCTGAAACCAAATCCATTCAATTCCACCACCATTTCTTGAACTTTAAGTTAACTTAGAAGTATTTATGCGGAGAAGCATTTAATGTTTATTTCAGTTTTCAATCGTAATTGGATGGTTGTGGTTCTGAAACCATTTGGGTTCAAGGACGGGCATGCTAGCTTTTGGTGCCAATTCTTTGGTGCAAACATCAAAAATCTCTCAATTCTGTTTTGCTAAGTGAACTTTGTTACTAACAGGTTTATAGGGTAGGGGGTGGAGCCAAAAATGAGCTTCAGATTCTTCTTTGTGCCTGTACAGATAGATGTAGATTCTACATAATTATTTTCTCTTCACAAATTATTTGCATATCTTGAAATATTTATCAGAGTGGTAAATCAAATGCGATTAGCCGAAGAAGAAGCAATTTTATCTCATTTACCTAAAGGGAAAACGAAACGTATCAAAAAATCTATTTGGGTCACTTGGATTGCAAAATTAATGGCAGGCGAGAGTTCCTGCCCATACTCCGCTTGGCTTAAAACTAATTACTCAAATTATGAGAAAACACCATCCAACCCTGAATTCATAAAATACCGCTTAGAGCATAGCCGCATGATAAACGAACTCAGAAAGGAACGACTATCAAAAGGTGAAACGGTCTTTGTCGAGAACGCCAATCGCTTCTCCCTAGAAATAAAACCTAACCTTAGCCTCGCTGGGAAGCCAGATTTAATTGCTCTATCCAAAGGCAAAGCTACAGTCTACGAGTGCAAAAGCGCGGGAGAAAAGGATTCGCATCAAATCCAATTGATGATTTATCTGTATTGCCTACCTCAATATTTCAACCGATACCAGAGTTCAGGACTTCAAGGTTATCTCGTATATCATCCTAATACTAAGAGTGAAATCCCCCAGAGCACAGTAGATAAGAATTTTATTGACAATCTTTACTATTGGCTTGAGGTTTTGGGTTCGGATGAACCACCAGCAAAAGCTCCTAGCGAAAATGAATGTTTATTCTGTAACATTGCCAAAGCTGATTGCCCTGAAAGAGTAGAAAAAACATAGTCAAATCCTCATTTGCTGGAAACAGATTTCCTTAATTAGTTTTTAGGCAAAACATTACATATTAATAAATGGCGTTTGCTTCAAACAATATGGGGCTAGTTCATTGGTATCTTGGAGATTTAAGTAAAGCAATCCGGCATTATCGCACTTCAATTCAACTTAAGGAGGCAGCATTTCGGGAATTAACTAACCAAGATGAAAAATACAAGGTGGCAGTTTCGCTTTCTGGAAGCTATAATGACATTGGATTGGTTTATTGGGATGCTGGCATGTTAAAAGATTCCTTGGAAAACTACAATAAATCATTGAAGATGAAGAAACAGGTATCTGATTTATGGGGAATAGGTGTTGTTCTTGGAAACATCGGTCTTGTTTATATGGATTTGGACAAAATAGATGAGGCTATTCGATACATTGGGAATGCCCTAGAAATTAGAAAATATACTGGCGATGAGTGGGCGATGGCTAATGCCTATAATGCCCTTGCGGAGGCATTTTTAAATAAGGGAGATACAGACAAAGCATTTAACTTTGCTGCGCAATCGATGCAGATTAGAAAAAAAATAGATGACAAGCGAGGAATAGACCAAGTTCGATTAGTTATGGGAAACATACTGCTCACAAAAAAGGAAACTCAGCAAGCTCTCAGATATTATGAGTCGGTTAAGAATTCCAGAATGAATGATGTAAGAATCGCTGCGCTTCGCGGGATAGGAAGCGCTAATATGAACCGTGGGCAGTTTGTGAAAGCTTTGTCGGCGTTAAACAAATCCATAGCTTTGGCAAAACAGAAAGGCTTTGCGAAAGAGGAGGCAAAGGCAAAAAGTGAACTTGCTAAGTTGTACGCAAGAACAGGTGAGTCAGAGAAGGCAAAGGTGCTATTTGCTGAGGTAAAGAACTTTTTTGATAAAATGAAATCGTAGCGGTTTACTGCAAATCTCGAATTACTATAGTACATGTCACTGTGTTTTTCCACGCAATGGAGGTTCTTTTAGACACCCAACGCCTAAAATTCGTGTGAGGTGAAAAGTAATGATGAAATCAACCGCCAGCAAACGCCACGTAGCGAAATCACAACAGGAAGCCTGTCAGATGTTGCACCGCGAAGTTGACATACGACCCGTGAAAGAGCTTGCAATCGAAAAATTATCTGAGAACAGCCCTTTGCGAAAAGTTTTACTCGCAGAAAGAGACATCATGAACCCATGTGAATTCTTGGCAAAAATGGAAACCTGGCGATACTTAATGAGGACATAATAAATGACCAAGATGTTTTTGCCCTAAAATTGCAAAAACATTGAGCTCAAAAGGTGATATTCTTGGTTCCAAACCATTGTGGGTTAGGTCCACAAAGTCCTACATCCAATATCATGGATTCAAGGCGTGCCCTGAAAACTGCAGCGTCTCCCCAAATATTAAATTAGCCGGAAAGTAAAGCTAAAACAATAGAGGGGGTTCAAGAACGTCTATATTGCAGTGAGAGATTAACGAGTCCAACCCCGCCGTTTCAGCTTTAATTACGCTATCTTAAACTCGCAGGATGTAAATCAAGTATGGCAAATCCAATTAAGTTATTTCTTCCCCGAATCTATCTCGACACAAATATTTTGATATCTGCAATTCTTGAATCAGATGACGATTGGAAGTCTAATCACGCACGGGATTATGAAATTAAGGCCGATCAAATAGAAAGTTCACGGCAAATCTTTCTCAATTGGGAAAATCGTGCCGATAAGTTGAGGACATCAACATTTGCTATAGGAGAATTCATCGGGAAAGGAAGCAAGCAGTTTGGCAAGTCATTCAAGGAAATGTTGGATATAGTTGACCGAGAGATTCTTACTAGATGCAAATTATGTGAGACCGAGAACTTGTGTTACGACAAAGAACTGATTCCTGAGAAAATGCAAAAAGAGGTTCGCCTTGTAGAAATCACTGGAAGGGCACAAGTTGGAAGTGAATTTCGTTATATTCTGTTTCTTAACATGGCTGTTGGCAGAATGCTTTCAAGCGCAGGACCGGACATTAGGACTGACCTTGAAGATCTAGTTATGCAAGAAGTCAAGTCGTACAAAGCCCCAGGATTTGAAATCATGCTATTCCAAAAAGCTTCTGAATTGGCAAATGAATATCGATTGAATATTGCGGATGCTTTCCACCTGTTTTACGCTCAAGGGAAAGCAGATTACCTAATTACTAACGACAAGGAATTTCTTTCAAGGTGGAAAATGGACGTTATGACTGAAAAAAAGACGGAAATAGCAGTTATGAGTAGCATGGATTTTTTGAGTCAATGCAAAAGGAGACACCATTTCTGATTGAGCTAGCATTTTTAAGTGAAAAAATGTGTACACCATTGACATTTACACTAGTTCAAATCCAACTATTTTCGAACAACCTCTCCATAGGTCTTGGTTTCTAACCCTTTTGGGTATGGAACTGACTGTTTCCGTTTCAAGCAGTGATTATGAAGCGCTTGTTCTGGGCGCATTTATAAATCTACTCCACCGAAGGGCACGAGAGAACATCAAAGCCATAACTATAGTCTTTTTAGGAACTGCGATGATTATTTCTAAAAGCTGGGGTAACGATCGGCTTAATAAGCAAAAAACTAACAAAGTATTTGTTAACCCAGTAAAGCAGCTATGAGCGATTGTACATTAGTGTATAGACCTACCACCCCACCTATCGTAGCAACAGCTTTTATGGCATTCCAAGCTTTTCTAACGATTTCCTTATCGGGCTTTCGCTTTTCCAACTGAGCCTTTATTGTATCTATCTCAGCTTGGAAGGTTATTTTGTCCTCATCAGCAATTTCGCTGCTCATCCTTGTTTGCCTGCCCAGCTCCTCAAGACGTTCAAACAATTCTCTATATTCGTTCCAGACGACGTTATTGTCTCCCAGAATAATAACGCTATTTCTAGCATCACTTATGTTAATTCCTGCCAATTTGTTGATTCTCTGAAATTTAGATGAACCCTCAAAATAATCTATACCATCCTTAGAAATTCTGTAAGTCTTCTTCTCTGTGGGTATACTCCTTTTTCCAGTAAAAAACTGTGATTCCTTTACCTCTTCCAGTACCCATCCAGTTTCTATCAAATAATGCAGATTTCTAATAACATACTTTTTGGCTATGCCTTTTTTCCTCAAGTCTGCTGTAATTTGGCTGATTTTTAGCTTATGACTTTCCATACCTCTAGGATTTTTCCAAGCATAATGAAGATATTTCAAGATTGATATTCTTATTTCGTCATCTGTCAAGCTTTTTGCCATATTTATTGAATATAATGAATAGGTTAAAAAACCTCCGCCAAAGCAAACCTCGTAAAAACTGAATTAAAGACTACTAGTAAACGGTGTCATGTTGCTGTTTCATCTTGCCCGCTATTATCCCAAGTTCAACCATGTATGTCGCAATTTCATCTGGACTGTATTCCTTTGCCAACTTGCGAGCGACAGAAATAGCCTGATGTATCTGGTTATTTGTAGCGAATTTCGCAATCTCTTCCTTCCACACAATAAGCATACAATCACTCGTTCGATTATTATTTACGGGTTTGTATCAGCGTCAAACAATGAAAAAGTTTTCCATCTTAACTATCCAGCCCGAGGAGAAGAAGCCGCCGCCGTGCTTGAAAATATTGAGAAAGAATGGACCACTACACAGAATCAGAAGCGACGACAATAGCCCTTTCGCTTCACCTTAAATAATTTCGCTTAAAACGAAACAACACCATAGCCCATTACTTTCAGGAACGCATGGTGTTATTGGGCAAAGTCTGTCTTGCAAATTCAAGAAGGACACTTCATAGAATCTCTTATGCGACATTTTGGTGAAAAAAATGGAAGAAGAAAAACAAGACAATTCTGAGAAGCACAGAGAACTGCTAAAAGAAGTATTAAGAAGGGCAAACAAAACGGAAAAACAAGAATATGACGAAATAAGCGACAGGCAGGACACAATTATAGATAGAATACAGGAGATATACGCGGAGCAAGAACAACTTTCAGAAAGAAGCAGCAAGAATGAATATCCAAAAACCGCCGACACGAAGTATACGCGGAAATCACCTGAAGAACTCATGAGGATGACCAGTGAAGAAACTCGCCTGTGGAGCGAACAAGTTGATCGCGAAATAGAAGAGAACAAACGAAAAAGGGAAGACTGGGACGAAAAGTTTGACAAATGGCTCGCAGAGAGCTTAGCAACAATCAAACGGCAAATAGAATTGACAAAGGAAAAAATTAGGTTAATGACTGAGCTGCTTATCCTTGAAAACAAAGAAAAGTGGCTGCTGCTTTCAATCGCACTTAGAAGTCAGCCAAACCTTCTGAAGTATCTTCAATAGAAACCTACTGCCTTCAGCTGAAAACCGGTAAGCACCACCCCACTCCTCTTTTTTTCAGCTCCGCTCTCGCAGAGAAGAATTTTGCAGTCATCAAAGAAGCGTATGAGAATACAAAGTCTTAGACACCTAAATTCGCTCAGGATAAGTGGATTTTCCGGGGGGTTCAAATCCCACTCCCGCACTTCGCCCTATTTTTGCTCAATTCGTACCCTTTTTCTAAAGTTCATTTTAAATACTCTTGAAAAAGAGGGGGATTGGGTGGGAGATATCGCCACTTTTTGGATTATATAGCATTAGCATATTTTATCAACTCAACTGGCAGAATTAAGAGCCTTAGAAAGGTCGTTAGGGCAAGCAAAGCGGAAATTGAAAAATATGTAATTGTTAACCCAAAAAATGAGTTCCAACAAAGTCCACTATATGCTTGATGCGCGTCTCAATTCTCCAATGTTTATAAAACGCTAATCTCGTTTAATTGATTTGCCATTTATTAAATATTTAATTGAAAATAGAATTAACTTCCATAGGTTTTTTATGGTTAAACAGAATATAACCATACCCGAGAGAAGGTGAAAAAATTCAAAAGTTAACCTTAGGGTTAATCCTGCTTCTGGTCTTGAACTGCGTCACAGCACTTATGGTGAATGTTAATGAAGCGGGCGGACAAGACTTTAAAAACGCAACTATCGAAGAGAAAATCCACGTATCTTTTCCATTTCCAACAATTGTTAAAAAAGAAGGGTATGATTGGCTAACACTTGACAACTGTTCTTACATTACAACACCTGGACACCCTATGCTTCCAGTAAAAACGTTTACAGTCAAAATACCTGAAGGAAGCAGTGTAACAAATGTGAATGTTGAAGCAAAACAGAGCCCAATTCAAGGTGACTTCCAAGTTTTGCCCGCTTCAGTTCCAGTAGCCTCTGACTTCAAAAACATTAGCCACAGTCCTGATTCAGAAATTTACAGTTCAAATGAATTATTCCCGAAGAACGCGTATATTTATACCGAGTACCATGGAATTGAAGAAAGCACGCGGGTCAAATATTTAGTCCTGAATGTTTTTCCGCTAAGATATTTGCCATCAGAGAATACGATAATTAGGGTCGAAGAGATGGCGATTTCAATAGAATATACTCCCGAGATCAAAGCGCTCAGCAGTTCAACCGACTCATTTCAGAACTTGATAATTGCGTCTCCAACTCTTGAACCCTATGCACTTGAGCTTGCTGCTTGGAAGAACTCGACAAGAATACCATCAAAAGTTGTTAACACGGAATGGATATACAGTACGTATACGGGACGTGATAATCCAGAGAAAATTAGAAATTGTATAAAAAATTACGTTTCAAGTTACGACATTACATACGTTACGATTTTTGGAGACGTTGATCAAGTGCCTATAAGATACGCATATGTTCCTGACCCTGATCATCAAGAGTTTGACGTTCCTACAGACCTGTACTATGCCGACTTGGATGGCACTTGGGATAATAATCAAGATATGCTTTTTGCAGACCAAAGGTATGACAACGTCGACGGGATTCCAGATGTTTACGTGGGAAGACTATCCGTAAGCAATACAGAATATGCACAAGCAGTTGTGGAAAAGATAATTGGGTATCAACAACAGGTGATATATAATCCATCCTCAAATGACTGGACCCAGCGGTTCATCCTTGCGGCGGGCACTGATTCAGCAGACGGTTTTTCGAATACAGATGACGAAGGACACGCGATTCTAAACGATTATATAGGTAACATTGTCAGTGACAAACAACTTACAAAACTTTACGAAAAATACGGCAATCTCTCTACAAATTCAATGAAGTCCGAAATAGAGAAAGGCGCGTTATTTCTCAATTTCGCCGGACACGGAGACCCTGATACGGGAATCCTTTCCGCAGGTTGGCTATTTTATTGGGTGAGTCCGTATTTGCTTTGGTGGAATGGTTTCGGAACCTCAGACGTCAGATCATTAACAAACAATTACAAACTGCCCGTTGTTACAGCAATGTCTTGCAGTACTGCACGCTTGGATGAATCAGATTGCATCGGCGAATGGTTCTTAGCTCACCCACAAGGCGGCGCGATAGCATATATAGGAGCCACGAGAATCGCATACAGCACCGCAAACGACGATTTGAGCCCATATTACTACATGGGAGCTATGGACAGCAACATCTATTTTAGTTATGCCGAAGGTAAAACAAAGACTGGAGAACTTTGGGGAGAAGCCGTAAAAAAGTATTGCCAATCAAATATTTGGAATTATCAAAATGCATATTGGGTCAACGTGAAAACGTTAATGGAAACCATTCTGCTCGGAGACCCCACAATTGATGTATCGGGAGACATGACTCCTCCTACAACTTACGATTTTTATGATGGAAAATGGCACAACACAGATTTTCCGATTTACCTTGTTGGAACTGACACCGGAAAAGGAGTAGAGGAAACATATTATCGGATTAATTATGGCCCCACTAAAACAGTAAGCATTGACGATCATCCGTCCATCACAACCGAAGGGACTAACAACGTCTTAGAGTATTGGAGTATTGACAAAGCAGGAAACGAAGAACCACACAAGTTTTTAACCAACATCAAATTAGACAAATCTGTTCCTACAGGATCAGTCATAATTAATAACGGAATTAACTATACTACTTCAGAAACCGTTTCCTTGAGCTTAACCTCCACTGATACTTTGTCAGGTGTCTATCAAATTAGGCTAAGTAACGACGGCGTATGGGACACAGAGCCTTGGGAGACACCGGTGTACACAAAAAACTGGAATTTAACTGCTGAAGAAGGATTAAAAACGGTTTATTACCAAATCAAAGATGTTGCTGGGCTTCAATCACCCATGTATTTTGACACCATTACCCTAGATAAGACTCCGCCTCAAGGCTCGATATTAATTAACAATGGAGCAGCTTACACAAACATGGTAACAGTAAATCTTGCTTTATCGGCTTCAGACGATGTTTCTGGCGTGAGTTGGATGCGTTTTTCCAATGACAACATAACTTGGTCCAGTTGGGAATCATACTTAAATCTAAAAGGGTGGGACCTTCCAGTTGGAGATGGAATCAAAAATATCACGGTTCAATATCAGAATAATGCAGGCTTGATTTCAACTTACAACAGTACCATCACTCTTGATACAATAGCCCCAATTGCAAATGCTGGCAAAAACCAAACAGTCAATATAGGAACAACCGTTTCATTTGACGCAAGCAATAGCACTGACAACATTGGTATAAGCAGTTACTTATGGAAATTTGGCGATGGAACAGACGGAACTGGAGTAACTACGTCACATATTTACTCTAGTCCAGGGAATTACTCAACAGAATTAACAGTTCATGACGTGGCGGGAAACACTAACTCAACTACAATTACTATTATTGTTGAGGCTCCTCAACCTTCTCCGAGCCCCTCGCCCAGTCCTTCACCATCACCCTCTCCAAGTCCGAAGCCAACACCAACTCCTTCCCCAAGCACTTCACCGACACCTTCACCCAGTCCAACACCAGTGCCAAGCGGAACCCCAATTCCTTCTCCCTCAGCCGAACCAACACAAACTCCTCCGCCAACTGAAGAACGCCCGCTCATGCTTTATGTTATAGTAGTCGTTGCCGCCTTCACGATAACTGGTTTATCAATATTATTTTTCAAGAAAAGACGACGATAATGCAAATCAAATTTTATTTGGGACTGGCAGAAATCTTGATCTTTAAGAAAAAAGAAAAGATTTGCCTACCATTTGAAGAAAGAAGCTTGCCTCTTTAATAATGGGTTTTTATGCAATTATCAAAAATCTTGAAAATTTAAATGCGTTTGATGCGACGCCCAAGATACTGCGACCAGCATGGTGGGAAGACCGAAAAAATCAATTGTCTTGAAATAAATTTTCTCATACTTCAGGGTTCTGAATTGAAACTTTTGCGCTCCCCCATAATGCTCTATTCCACTCAATTCCCTTATGTTCTCTTCTGTAATCGTAAGCGTCATCGTAACCGAAATACTTCTTCTGCATGAAGTTATGGAGCAAGTGTAGGACTTCAATATGAGCTCGAACAAACCTGAAAAAGTAATTTGTATCAAATACTATTGGAACTATTTCCTTGGGGTTTGTTTTGTAAATTTGAAAATGAGGATGCAGGTCTATTGTTATTCCCGTAGTTTTAATAGCGTCTTTTTCATAACTCTTATCGAATATACCTTGGTTATGGACAATCAGATTTCGAAGACGCCTGGCATTGTCAATTATTCCCCAAGTTTGGGGTAGTCTTTCAATTGCTTTTTGGTCACCTATGTCGCATTGCGAAAGTTGCTCATTTGCCCATTTTATGCATGTCTTAAGATGACTATTCTTGAGATGTTGGCGATAGCCCTTCTCGTCAAGGTTTCTAATGAAGCTTCTCAGGGATACCTCGAATAGGTTAACCATCATTGTAAGGGAGAGTCTTGCCTGATATATTTGAAATTCGGGTAACTTGAAAGCCTTGAGAAGGTCTTCTTTTCTATAAAAACGGTCCCAGCTAAAAGTCATAGGTATTCTCCTTTCAGGGAGTTTCATTAAGATTTTTTGTTTGTCGGCAGCCATCTGAAGTGTAATCACATAAATATAATGTCCGAGAACACCTTGCAACGAATCATCTGCAATTTCAAAAACACGTTGAATATCTTCATCGCGACCCATTCTTTAAATCTCCTTCAAGATGTATTGTACATAAAATGATATTTAAAATCGAAAAAAGGCAACAATTACCTGTCTTAATACAAACATATCCAAAGAAATAACTAACTTCAAATGGAAGAAATAGAACCAAATTAACAAAGAAAAGCCTCGATCTTTCACAAACCTTTATTCCAATTTCAATCAATGGATATCTGTGATAGCTTTGACCAAACCTTTCCTTGATAATCTGAGCTTAAGGATACTACTATCTGCCAAAGAATTATCGAAAGGCTGCATTTGCTACAACTTGGGCGTCGCAAATTTTATTGCCAATGACCTGTTATCAACTGGAGTCAATTTCTATTATTCTTTATATCATTCTTGTGTTTCAACTATTTCATCAACGTCTAATGCAATTTTAATAGAAAAATGCGTAGATGAATGGAAAAATCGAACACACTTACCGAGTTTGTATGTTCCGCTCTCACACAGTGAAACCACCAAATTGATTAACAAACTCGATGTCGACTTGGGCAAAGAGCTCAACAATTTGAAAAACATAAGAGAGTACTTAAGTTATGGTCCAAATGTCTTGTATGAATTAGATAAAAAAGATGGATTATCAAAAGTTCTAATTTACACTTGCAAATTTCAGAATCTAAGACACGAAATAAAAGATTTCAAGGCAAGATGCCCAAGTTTAATTCTTCGATGTAGTGAACTGATAAAAATGAAACTTAGCAAGTCTAATTTCTTCTTTCTTATACTCGAATTCTACCAAATAACAAAGATAATTTGTGACGACATGGGTTTAAAGCAAGAATTCGTCAATAAGTGTTGGAACATGATGGAACCTTTCGATGAGAGAAGCAAGATAAAGAAAATTGCATTACACTCTTGAAACTTGGTTAACAAAAAAATTGAAAAAAGGGAAATTTGTTGCGGGTGTTGGGGGTTAGAATCTAACTTACTGTGAAGGTTTGGCGTGGGTAGCAATTAAAACAATTTGTATTTTACATACGTAGTTTTTTTGGAAAAGGAATTTTAAATGGAATGTCTAAAAGAGCAATATTGCTCGGAATCCTTCCAATTGTTTTTGATTAAACTGATTGGATCTAATTCTTCTTCTTATGGAGACTTGCGCTGCATATAGGGCAATGGTCTACATCGAAGCTAATATACGTCCCACATTTAGGGCAAACGCACCAAGCATTGAAAGGAAGTTTTTCAGCTTCAACACCTTGTCGACGTGGTTCTCGACCCAATAAAACAGACAGTTTCGTCTTTCCCTTCAATAACATTCTAACAGTATTGAATGACAATAAGCTTACAGTAAGAACAGATATGCATGTAGTCGCAATCGCGACTAGTTCGGCTGAAGGTCCAAAACGGATTGCATAACCCAGAAACGCTTCCAACCATGCCGCGATGAACAAACCAACTGTGCTGAACAGAAAGAGATAACCCAATTCTTTAGTGACTTTGTTCCAATCAACATAATGTGGTGTTGGTCTGATGAAACCCAGTGCTGCTTCCCCAATTTTCATGATGAGAAGCCAACCTCCGACCGCTGCCAGAAAAGCAGAGTAGATTTCAAGAATCCCATGTGAAAAAACCATTATGGCTGAAGAACTCTGGGAGACAAGCCAGAGACTTATCCCTATGGAAATGCCTAAACTTATTCCACCTGGAATAATAATGAAACGGAAAAAAATTAGAAGGAGAAGTGGAAACATAAAGAACGAGGATAATACGTTTGCAAAGTTATAGATGAACAGGGTTAATGCGCTTTGCGGGATATTTTTCCATTCTATTGTTGGCGCTATCTTTAGAAAGTTTTCGTACGCACTTTGGTTGGCCCCGAAAGCTATGCCCATTATTATTGTGCTAATTGCAAACAGAACGACCCATTTATTTTGAGAGAGGATCTCTCCAGGGAATAGCATAGTTTCCATATTGCTCTAATCAAGTATATATTTGCAAGCTCATTCTTCCATATTGAACGTATATTCTTGAAATAAAAAGGGGGTTTTTGCGGGAGACGTCGCCCAAAATGGCGTCTAAGGCTTTTGGTAGAGTGCAGCGTGCTTCTAACCTGATTTTAAAAAAGGGAATTTGTCCAGGAGATATTCCCAAAAAAGCCGAGAATAACCTCACCTCGACTAATCCTGTTGAGCATTAAATAAAACAGGTTTCTACCCAAAGAAAGAGCCCAGTTGGGATTGCTTAATTGATGCTTTTTGTTTTGCCTTTTCCTGTTCTTCCGTTAGCAAACCAAGCTTTTCAATCAAGTACAAGCAATTCTCTGGAGAATAGCCATGGAAATGATTGTTGAAATAACCATAAACCTTCTTCACCTTTTCAGCTGTTTCTTTCACTTTAGGAATCCACGGATCCAACTCCTCTCTGCTGTATCGATAATTGAACCAAGGTCTCTCACCTCGACCATGCCACCTAAAATACGTGAAATCAGTCGTCAAATGCACCTCCGGCGGTAACAACGGCTCATCCACATTGACATAGGCCACATCATATTTCTCCAGCAGCCTCCAAGTTTCATCTCGCATCCACGACAAATTGCGAAATTCCACAGCAAACCTGAAGTTAGTGTCAACAATCTTAAAGAAGGACTCCAAATTCTCAGGATTGTAACTATAACTAGGTGGAAGCTGGATAAGTAAACAACCGAGCTTCCCGTTTAGCTGCAAAGGCCGCATCAAGTTCAAATAGGCTTCTAAATCGGCTTTAATGTCCTCTTTCAACCCAAGCTTCTTATCGTGAGTAATAACCTTCGGAAGTTTCGCGGTGAAAACAAAATCAGACGGGGAATAACGCACCCAACCCATCATCATGCCTTTTGATGGATAGCGATAAAAAGTCGAATCAATTTCCACAGTCTTGAACACTCGGGAGTAAGCTCTGAGCTTCCTCTTTTCGCCTTTTTGATAGAAGACTTCTTCCCATTCCTTATAGCTCCAGCCGGAAGTACCTAGGAAAATGTTCTCCTTACTCACATGATCTCCTCCAAAGCTTCAGCTACATCATCAACACTGTTATACGTTTTATCAGGAATGTTAGCAAGCAGCTCAGCAAGATGAACACGCTTGTCCAACGTCAAATCAATCACCTTCCAACCCTGTTTTTCAATCAACTGCAACTTTGAAATTGGAAACTGCGTGTCCTCAAATAGAACAGCTCTCGCAGAATCGACACCCGTGAAATCCGTTATAGGAACAAAAGTTCCCGTCTTCTTGTACTGCATGTATCGGGCAGCGTCCATGTTCATTTTGACTCCGTGATAGGATAATGCCGCTATACGCGGGTTAATGCTCTCAATTTCATGGTCTATAGTCAAGAGCTCGTCATCCGTGAATTGATAGATATTATGTTTACCCTTGCCAAAAAGACGACTGAACAGAATGTCAGACTCTACACTTGGCGTTTTAATTGAAAGGTCAACGCATTCAATCATGTTAAAATCTCGCATCAAATTTAGTGCCTCTTTTGTTACGGGTGAACGTATTTCCCAAACGAGGTTTACGCCTCGAAAATTGAAAGAAGAGAATAGGTCTCTTGCTTTTTCTGCTTCTTCATGATTAATCACATAACTTGCTGGAGTCTCCAAAACCAAGAAAGGCGAGCTGAGTATATCGCAGTAAATCTTCATTTTGCCTAGTACCTCATATGCTTCATCAACAGGCTTCAAGCCAATCCTGTGCGTGAGGTCTTGATGGCAGCGCACCGCAAAGGTGAAGTCGGATGGCACAGTTCTTTGCCATTGGTCAACCATTTGTAAATCGGGATACTCATAGAACGTGTAGTTGACTTCGACGAAATTGAAAACTTCAGAATACGCTTTCAGCGGAGGCTTACCTGGAACCTTGAAGTAAGCCCAGCCACCAGTTCCAATCAAGTAGTCGGTCAAAGACTGCACTCTCCATGCAATACTGTTTAACTTAATCTCCATTCGTTCTCATCAGTTTTACTGTACTCTCCCTCCTGTGCCACTTAGTCGTTTCAGTGATAGCTTAAAAACAGTAAATCGCGCACTATGGAATCCCTTAGAAAAATGGAGAAGTGAGCGTTTTGCATCAAAACACCGTATTAAAAACCGTTGAGTCTCAACCCGTGCTTTCACTGAACATGAGAAACGTAAACGATTTGTTTCCAGGTTTCGCTATAGGCGATTTTGCCGTGCTCTATGGCTCCCATTCTGTTCAGTCTTTAGTATCCTTTTTGTGCGTGAGGGCTCAGCTACCACCTCAACTCGGCGGGTTAGGAAGCAACGTTGTCTTCATCGACGGAGGAAACACGTTCAGGCTCTATCAAGTAGCTCGCTTAGCGCAACTCCACCAGCTTGACCCCAAGCAGACGCTTGAAGGCATTTACCTTTCAAGGGCGTTTACCGCTTACCAGATGACCGCGCTCATTCTGGAGAAACTGAAAGAAACAGTCAAACGGTACGACGCGAAAGTGGTCGTCATATCAGACATTGCAGGCTTCTTCTTAGATAAGAACGTTCAAGAATACGAGGCACGCCGAGTCTATAGCCAAGTGATAGCGTACCTTTCTAACTTCGCAAAGGAAAACGGCATAGTTCTAATAGCAACGTATCCGCCTCATCAACAAACTAAACGAAATAGCCTATTTCAAGCTGTGACATGCGGAAATGCAAACGTCGTCATCTCACTTAACCAAACACGATACGAAAGAGAGTTCATCTTGGAAAAGCATCCGCACCAGATGTCAGGTATTGCCAAATTGCCCTCAGAAACTTTAACCTTAGAGTATTTCACCAAGGCGTAATAAATGGGCAGAACCGTTGAGTCATACCGCATGGCTCTGGAAGATGAAATGCGCAGATGGAAAGGATTCGCAAAAACACTGCGCGCCGAAGACCGAGAAGCTTTTGAGGCAATTATGGACGCTTGCAGACTTTACGCCTCTGCTGGAAGCAACGCAACTCAACCTATACTCTTCGAGCCTATGGTAATGTCAATTTTACTATTCCAGCAAAAGAAGATACGCAGGTTAGAGAAGGCGTTAGATGCAGTCAAGCAAGCGTGTTAAGGGTTGGCTTTTTGATGTTTATCCCTCGGCTGTAGGCGAAGTCACTGTTTGGATTATCGGCGAGAATGGCGAGAGGGTTAAGCTTAAAGACGAGTTTCAGCCAAAAATTTACGTCTCTGGAAAGCAGGATGAAATCGAAAGATTAGCGAGCGGTTTCTATTCAAATAAGCTGATTACTGCTTGGAAATTCGCCTACAAATATGCGCAACCAACTGATGATGAGAAATCAAGGGTTCTAGAGATTACGCTTAACGATAGCAGAAAAATCTCTACGTTTACACGCCAAATTCTAAGACAAGGTGACTATCTCAAATATCAAGTTCATAACTGCGATTTGCACGGCGACAGAGCTTACTTTTTTACTAAAAAATTGTTTCCACTTGCTTTTGTTGAAGTTGCAGCCGAAGAAACAGGCTTGAAGTACACTCTTTTGGATAGCGTAAAGCGAACAGATTACATTGTCCCACAGTTACGAACAGCTAAAATTGAAGTGAGTATTTCGAAAACAGGCAGAATAGCACGGTTCGAAGATCCAATAGAGAGAATTGGTGTAACTCAAGCTGACAGAAACATAGCGTTAAGTTCGGGAACTGAAAGGCAAAAACTGCTACAGCTTGTTGGAGTGGTTAAAGAGTTAGACCCCGACATCATTTTGACATCGGGGGGCGACTCGTACCTTTTCCCGTATCTACTTCATAGAGCTACACTCAACAATATTGTTGACGAGTTTAGCCTTAACAGAGACCAAATCGCCTCTATTAGCAAAGTTGGGAGAAGCCGAACTTTCTTTTCGTATGGGCGCACGTTTTACAAGGCTGCTACGATGAGGCTTTACGGGAGAGTTCACGTTGACAGGAACAACACGTTTGTTCTGAATGAAGCTGATTTTGACGGGTTATTTGAGATAGCGAGAACTTGCAGGGTTCCGTTGCATACTGCTGCTCGCTCGTCTATTGGTTCGAGTATGTCTTCAATTCAGTTTTACCAAGCGATAAAAGATGATATTTTGATTCCGCGCAACAAGAGCATTCCTGAAGCGTTCAAGTCTGCTTATGAGCTTTTGGTTGGTGACCGAGGAGGTTTTGTTTACGAACCGCAAGTGGGTATTCACGATGATATAGGTGAAGTGGATTTTTCTTCGATGTATCCTGTGTTGATGGTGAAGAACAACATTTCTGCTGAAACCGTGCTCTGCAAATGCTGTCCGAATTCGCGGTTGAAGATTCCTGACTTGAATTATCATATTTGCGAGAAGCGCGTTGGTGTCGTTCCTAAGTCGTTGGATTTGGTTGTTTCTAAGCGGTTGCAGTACAAACGTTTGAAGAATGAAATTGAAGACGAAACACTTAGAGGGGTTTACGATAGACGGCAGGCTGCTTTGAAATGGATTCTTGTCACGTGTTTCGGGTATTTGGGTTATAGGAACGCCAAGTTTGGAACTGTTGACGGCCATATGGGCGTTTGTGCTTTTGGGAGAGACACTTTTCTCAAAGCTGCACGCATGGCCGAAGCGAGAGATTTTGAAGTTATTCACGGTATTGTTGATTCGTTGTGGCTAAAGAAGAAAAACGCAACTGTATCTGAGTACACTAAATTGTGTCGTGAAGTAAGTGAAGAAATAGGAGTTCCGTTGAATTTCGAGGGGCGCTATAAGTGGATTGTTTTTCTCCCTTCTAAGATTCACCCTAACATTGGCGTGTTGAATAGATATTATGGAGCATTCGAAAACGGTAAGGTGAAGGTTCGAGGCATAGATGTACGTCGTAGGGATACGCCGAGGTTTGTTTATAACGCGCAGATGGAGATGATTCAGGTTTTCGCTTCCGCAAATAACTCACAAGAGTTTATAGAGAAAATTCCCGAGGCATTGGATGTTGTGAAAGCGTATAGGAAACGTTTGCTTGACGGCGATGTTCCCGTATGGGATTTGATTGTCACGAAACGGTTGTCTAAGCATCCAAGCAGGTATAAGCAGAGGGTTAGCCAGGTTATAGCTGCGGAGCAGTTGATGAAGGAAGGCGCAGAGGTTCACGCGGGTAAAAACGTAATGTTTCTTTTCACAGACGCTACAAACAAGAAGCACAAAAGGCGTGTAATGGCGGAACAGCTAATTGAAAGAGGCGTTAATCCTGACTTGAAGAAATATTTGCTTTTGTTGTATGCGTCAGCGGCAGGTCTCTTGAGCTTTGCTGGGTACACAGCTGAGAAACTGTATGAGTCGGTTCATGGGTATGAACGTGAAAATTCTCAAATCGCGGATTTTTTGGTGAAGTGAACAGACATGACTGACCTTCTAGCTGATAGCAGTCATTTGCTAATCAAATAGTATCAGCGTCAGTGTTGACCTCACATCAGAAATCGTGCGTAGACGATGGCTCACGAGTTCTTTCATTTGGTCCATTGAATCAGTCTTAATTTTCACCATCAAGTCAAATGTACCATAACAAACGAAAGCTTCCTGAACCTCAGGCATGGCTCTTAGCTCTCTAATTGCTCGTTCCTCTGAACCTGAATTGACGCTGAACAACACATAAGCTCGTGGCATTTCGTGTAATTTCCAGTTTTCTGGTAATTCTTGTGCTCCCTGATTCTATGGTCATCCATTTTGTCTTGATTATCGTTTAAATCTTACGATAAAAAGGCATTTTATCAAACAAAATCATGAAAACTAGCATCATAAATACACTATTATCCGAATGCCGACTTCATGAAAACCCAAATCGATAGGTCTAGCAGCTTGGCGAAATAGATATTCCACTCACTTTTTTCTAACTCTCTAAGGCATGGCTTGTTCTTTTCATAGACCTTCTTTTATTCTTGCTTTATAATAGGGCAACGCCATGCGAACGGAAGTAGACTTATCTAGACCTTGTGACGCATGCGGTAAGCCTATCGGCGGTGGTTACAAACGGTGCGAAAAATGTGATATCTGGCTTTGCTTTTATTGCAAGCTCGTTTTGACAAATGTGACAAACGAATTCCCATCAAAGTGTCCCATGTGCGGGGGAGAGTTTGAAGCTAAATAATCCTAATGGAAGCTCAACTGGATATTCTTTTGTATCATGGATTTTGATTTTTTATAATAAAAAAACGAGAAAGGTGTGTGAGGTTTCAATTAAACATATATGACTTCGGCATCGGCAACTTGTTTTTTGATTACGTATACTCCACGTAGGCAACTAGTTCTAGTCTCATAGCTTTCAGCACTATCGGCAATTATTCTATAGTTTCCAGAGGATTTGAAACGCCATCGCTATTTGTCATCAACATCTTTGTATATTTCAAATCTTCCCACGGTCTCACTCCGCTTTGAATCGGCAGTATTACTAAATCATAAGGAATTAATAAATTTACCCTCAGAATCTGAATAATCTCTATGCACTGACAAGCCATAGGTTTACAATACTTCAGAGAAAAATCAGTAAATGTTCACGGACATCTCCGGTTTTAGGTATTAGTAATCTAATTAGATGATTTGTTCCATTTCAAATATTAGTGTTGTCAAGCTGTTCAGATAACTCAGAGACGCCCTTTCCTGCATCACTCAAAACAATACGGCAACAGCGCGGCGCAATGAGTTAGACAAAAAAAGGAAATCGATGATTAAAGATAAACTCTCTACTCCTCAGTTTCTGGCGGAGGAACATATTTCTCAATCAGCAGATTCTTGCCACCCATCTTGAAGCTTACTTTGACGAATATGGAGTCTGCTCCCTTGAACGGGAACATGCTGTCCTCAGCTAGGTCTTTTGGCAAATAAATTAGGTATTTACCGTCCTTTCTCCTGAATAGTCTCCCTCTCCCTTCACTAACCATCAGTTCACCACCCGTTGAAATCTATATCGTGTAGTTCTGTATGTACTCAATAAAAAATTTTCCATTTCTGCATCTGAAGCAGATGTAACTCAGCGGAAAGCAACATCTACTTGTATTTTACATGCCGATTTGTGCTATCGAGAGTTCAAAACGAATATCCAGATAAGTGTTCTATGTGTGGTGGGGAATTCGAATATTGAACTCAACAAAAAATTGGAATTAGCTGAGTTGACAGTTCATGTCAATCATACTTCTGGAGGCGGAACATATTTAGCGCGCGCTACTTGTATTCAGAAATCGAAAATTGAATTTCAACATTTTGTATCTCGTTTCTTAGAGTCTTATGCAGTTGAAAGGAGTACTTTTCTAATTTCTTTCTTTTCTTTTGTGGTGAGAGATTGTTCGTCAAAAATCTTCCAAGCAAGGTTTAGTAGATGGTCATTATCTAGCAATTTTTGCTCGTTCCCTTTTGGAAATTTGACACTGAGAAAATCTGAAAGCTTACCATGCAAATTTCCATCTACAAGTTC
This sequence comes from uncultured Candidatus Bathyarchaeia archaeon, assembly GCA_964618695.1. Classification (GTDB taxonomy): domain Archaea; phylum Thermoproteota; class Bathyarchaeia; order Bathyarchaeales; family Bathyarchaeaceae; genus Bathyarchaeum. Next base: position 61,108 of record CAZUDX010000010.1, read on the forward strand.
TTCTCTGAACTTCTGGTCTTCAAGTATTTTCTTATGAGCAGGAACAACCTTAGAAACTGCAGGGCGATTTCCTAGGAGTGCTTCTTCTCTCCTTTTGTTGCGTTTATCCTTACCCATTTAATGTTACCGTTTTCCTCTTTTCTGAGAGTTGTATTTAAATCATCTCACCACGCAGATATCGACACTTGGGATTGAGTTCAAATCCCAGAGACCCTTTTAAGTTGAGTCGAAAGAAAAAAGAGGGAAAAATGCGGGAGAAATCGCTGCTTTAAATATTAATGTGACCGAACTATATTGCTGCAAAAAAAGTTGGGAATTGCGGGTGATATTATGAGAATCTATAACCACAGTCTCTGTATAGATACCTCTGCAATTCTTTCTCGCGACAGTAGCGAATGCCGTCTTTCCATACTCTTTGGCTACCGCAGCTTGGACATTTCGCGTCATTTTGCGTCACGCAATTCACCTCCTGAAACGTTCCACTCTGCGAAAACCACCAAAAAAAGGAGGTTATGCGGGTGAAATCTCCAAAAGTCAACGGTTCAAACCCGGCCCTCGGCATTTTGACGGCTTTTGGCAAACTGGAAAAGCAAAGACCTTTATCCATATGCCTCAACAGTGCGTGTGAATAAATGCATCAGCCTCAATAAACAATCATCTAAAAACTATTTTTCCAAGATAAGCCATTAGAATGATGGCGAAGAGAAAGAAGGGGAATAGGAGACACGTATTTTTTGAGAATTAAGGGTGTGGAGCAGTAAGCAACTTTGCTGCTTCTGATTCTGTCCAAGCTTTCATGGTTACTGTCCGAACATTTCCCATACTGCATACGCATAGGAGAATCGCCATAGCATCTTCATCCTTAGGAACTTCAATAATCGCCACAAAATCATATTTACCCATCGTGTAGAAAATTTGCATCTTGCCTCCAGCCTTATTAACCATGTCATGAACTGACTTATCTCGTTTAGATGCTTCAGTAATTTTTCGTATCCCCTGGTCAGTCCAGTTGCCAAGCACTACAAAAACAGGTATAACGTTCACCTCCACAAAAACTGGACCTGCCCGAAAAATAAAAGCCTTTGGTTTTCAACAATTTTTCAACCCTAATTTCGTTGAATTTGAAATGTTTGTGAGGAAAAAGAAAAGAAAACTACGCCCTTCACAGTTACACAATTTCCATATCGAAATGAAAAAAGGAATGCGAGTAACATCTCTAGGCGTCGGGGGTTCAAACTTGTACCGCGGCATTTTTGAACAATTACCATTAAATTATAGGAACAAATCAATTCACTGTGAAACAGGAAGGCAAATAGAGGTGGGCTCTAGTGAAGAGAGAGAATGAAAAGGTTGGGTTTGAGGTAACTCTTGACCCAGATGATTGGGAATCTATGAGAAAGTTAGGTCACAAGATGCTTGATGATATGGTGGATTATCTGAAAACCGTTCGAGAGAGACCTGTATGGCAGCATGTCCCCGATAGGATCAAGGCCAGCTTTCGCGGATCTGTGCCGAAACAGCCTCAGCCACCAGAAGAAATTTATGAGGAGTTTGTGGAAAAAGTACTGCCTTACCCGATGGGTAATATTCATCCTCGTTTCTGGGGTTGGATACTGGGAACGGGAACGGTTATGGGAGCTTTTGCTGAACTACTGGCCGCCTCAATGAACACGAACACAGGCGGTGGTGACAACCATATTGCTAATCACGTTGAGAAACAAGTGATTGACTGGATTAAAGAAATGTTAAGATATCCCTCGTCAGCGAGCGGAGTTTTGACCAGTGGTTGTTCAGCTGCAAACATAATAGGCTTAACAGTTGCCCGAAACGTAAAGGCAGGTGTTAATCTCCGCCGTAAAGGCCTTCAATCTGCAACTAAAAGGATGGTGCTTTATGCATCTCGAGAAGTTCATGGCTCAATACAGAAAGCCGTCGAGTTGCTTGGACTGGGAAACGAGGCGCTCCGCCTTTTACCTGTTAACGACTATTTCCAGATTGACATTCAAACGTTGAAAGCAGCTATCGCCGAGGATCGCAAAGATGGTTGTCTGCCGTTCTGCGTCGTTGGAGCGGCGGGAACAACCAACACAGGGGGCATTGACGACCTCGACGAGCTTGCTAACCTTTGCCAACAGGAAAACTTGTGGCTTCACGTTGACGGTGCATTTGGTGCATGGGCTGCTTTGGCACCCAAGGCAAGGCGCAAAGTAGTGGGGATTGAGCTGGCTGACTCGCTGGCGCTGGACTTGCATAAGTGGATGTCTATGCCTTATGAGATTGGCTGTGTACTTGTGCGATACGAAGCTCAGCATCGTGAAGCTTTCTCCCTGATGCCCGAGTATCTTGCTCATGGAGAAGGTGGGCGTGGTTTGAGTGGGGGTGACTTGCCGTGGTTTAGCGATTACAGTTTTCAGCTTTCTCGTGGGTTCCGAGCGCTTAAGGCGTGGATGTCTCTGAAAGAACATGGCAGTAGCAAGTACGCTAGGGTAATACAGCAGAATATTGATCAGGCTTTATACTTAGGGGAACTTGTTGAGGCTTCCCCTGAATTGGAGCTTTCGGCGTCTGTCACGCTTAATGTTGTCTGTTTTCGTTATGTTGCTGCCGGGATGGATGGTGATGAGTTAGATAAGGTCAACAAGCAAATTGTTGTTGAGTTGCAGGAACAGGGCATAGCGGTTTTAAGCGGCACCGTTATCAGAGGGAAGTATGTTCTGCGCGTAGCAAACACAAATCACCGTAGCCGCCGCGAAGACTTTGAGTTTCTCGTAAAAGAAGTGATACGGATTGGAAAGGAGTTAACCACAACCCATCACCCATAACGTTCAAAATCGCTTAGCGCTCGGCAGGTTTGTCGCCTTGTTATGGATCACTTCAATGATTGCTATATGTCTGTTGTGGGGAATATATCGAGTTTTGGAATATATCGGCTTACAAAACAACCTATATATTAAATCTTGCGATGCAATATGTAGTTGAGTATAACACGTCAACAGTTGAACACAAATACACAAGAGATGAAAAAGATGACGA
>CAZUDX010000011.1:0-29655 GCA_964618695.1 uncultured Candidatus Bathyarchaeia archaeon
GGATCTGACCAAAATCAGGTCCTCATCTTTGTCGCCGCAACCGGAGGTCAGACCCCTCATCCAGGGGCGTTGAACGCCTTAAACGTCGGGGTTGAAGCCGCCTAAGGTCACGGCTATGGCATTCACCTCGTCAAGATGGTATCTTTGACGATCGTGCAACTAACCATGTTTTCCAACGACCTAATTAACCTTTCTGAATGCTTGTGAACAGAGAAAAACGGTTTTTCTATTTGAAAAAGTTGAGGATTGATTTTTATTGTGGATTTGGATTTTCAGGTCAGAAAGCTTAATGGGAAAAGATTGAAAGTTCAGTAGTTGGGTGAAATTGTTGAGTGAAGTTGTTCTTTTGGCTTGCAAAGAGTTGATTGACGATGCTAAGCTTGGATGCGCAGACTTGGTTTTTAAGGACGTGTGTTTGGAGATTTTAGCTAAGGCGAGATTGGTTCTCGACAACGATCAATTTGAGGAACTGACGCTTTTCGTGGCTGAACGAATGAAGGAAGAGATGGCTCCAGGTTCGGGGAGAAGAGTTAGGATACGATAATTACGTCACAAAGTCAAAAATTGCAACTAACCCGACAATGTTCTGTTTCTTATTGCGTTAATTTCCTTTTGAATAATTTCCGTTCCATTTTTTAGCTCATATTTGTCAATCAATTTTTTTGCATCTTGAAATGCCTCTAAAGCTTTGTCCAATTCACCCCTAGCCTTATAAACAAAACCCATATTCCCCAGTGAATCAACTTCGCCTCGTTTAAAACCAATTTTTTTGCTAACCACAAGCGCGCGCTGAAGTGCCTCCAGAGCATCATCCAATTTACCATTATTCAAAAGAATATAACCAATATTGTTCAACGTTTTAGCTTCTCCTAACTTGGCTCCTATCTGTAGACTGATTTTATGAGCCTCCTGAAGTATCTTTAGAGCTTTATCCAATTGACCCATACGCATGTAAACTAAACCCATATTTCCCAACGAATCAAATTCTAGTTGTTTGTATCCAATCTGTAGACTGAAATTGTGAGCCTTTTTGATTGTTTCTAGAGCTTTATCCAATTGACCCATAAACCTGAATACATCCCCTATATTGATCAAGGCAGTGATCTCACCTCGTCTATCTCCAATCTCTAAACTGACCGTTAACAAATTTTGGTATGCTTTGAGTGATTCCCCAAACTCTCCCCTTTCCTTAAAAATCGCGCCAATATTTGCTAAAGCAGAAGCTGCGCCTAACTTTTCTCCAATTTCTGTGCTAATCTCAAACGCTTCTTGAAACGCCTCCAATGCCTCATCTAACTCAGTCATATGTAAATGAACAAGGCCGAGATTATTCAAAACAGTAGCCTCTCCTAAGCTATATTCAATCTTTTTGTTAATCTCAAGCGCTTCTTGAAATGCCCTCAAAGCTTTACTAAATTTACCCATTTGAGTATAAACTAAACCGATATTGGTTAAAGCAGTAGCCTCTCCTACTTCGTATCCAATTAGGTTATTCATTCTTCGAGCATCTTCAAATATTCTTAAAGCTTCACCAAATTCACCTCGTCCAAAATGCGAAAGCCCAATGTTGTTCAGAGCATTAACAGAGCCTAGTGAATACTTACTTTCTAAAGCGTTTCTTCGAGCTTGTTGAAATGCTTTCAAAGCTTTGTCCAATTCACCTTTTTGCAGAAAAATTAGACCCTTACTATTTAGAGCATCAACAGCAACTTGTACATATCCACTATTTTCACATATTCTTAACGAGCGTTGAACTTTTTTATATGCTTCATTCAACTCACCCATTTGCAAATGAACTAGACCGAGATTATTCAAAGCATTCGCTTCTTCTTTTTTATATCCAAAGTCTGAGCAAATTCTGACCAATTTCTGAAATATTTTCGATGCTTCGCCATATTTGCCTCTTCTCAAGCAAATTAGCCCAGTATTATTCCGAGCATTAATTTCGGCTTGTTTGAATCCAAGTTTTTTGCTAATCTTCAGTGCTTCTTGGAATGCCTCTAAAGCTTCACCAAATTCACCTTTGTCCAAGAAAACGACCCCGATGTTATTCAAGGGATTAACAGTGCCTTTTTCATTCCCAATTTCTAGACTAGTTTTCCGGGCTTGTTGAAATGCTTTCAAAGCTTTGTCCAATTCACCTTTATCCCTGTAAACTAAGCCCATGTTATTTGCGGTACTTGCCTCTCCCTCTTTGTATTCTATTATTTCGTAAATCTTAATTGCGTCTTGAAATTCCTCAAGAGCTTCATCTATTTCCCCTCTTTCTCTAAAAACTAAACCGATACTTACTTTGGTTGCCGCCTCGTCCATTTTGTTTCCAGTCTGTAGATTAATTTTCTGAGCTTCTTGGAATGCTTCTAAAGCTTTGTCCAATTTACCAATATCCTTGTAAACTGAACCAACGTTGGTCAAACTAATAGCTTCATTATATTTGTCTCCAATCTTGCAAAAGATTTTTCTGGATTCTTGGAATGCTTCTAGAGCTTGATCTAATTCCCCTTTATGGCTCAAAATAAAACCTATATTTCCAAAAGCTGCAGCTTTTCCAGTTAATGCCTCGTTTAGGTTTACTTTCGTTATTAACTCCAAGATATTACGGAAAGTTTTTAACGCCATTTCGATCTGCCCTAACATATAATATGCACTACCCAAGCCTAGCAGAATTGAAACTCTCTCAATTGGCGCAATAACACAGAGCCTAAGTATGTCCTCAAACTCCTCTTTTGCTTGATGATATTTATCATCTCGCAAAAAAGTAAGAGCCTTCAGGGTCCGCTCCTTGAGCTCTAAATGATCAGATTTTGGAATTCCATCAAGCCAGTAGATAGCAGATTTTGCTTCATTTTTTATGCCTAACTCGTTCTTGAGAAGAAAGAAATACCCTTCAGTTGCCACTGATTTCAGTATATCAGCATTAGAAATTTCTGACTGAGAAGGAAATTCTATCGTGCAGGTTTTCTGTTCTCTCCATTTTGGTTTTTTAGCTGATAATTTTTCCTTGATATATTCTTGCGCAAAAAGATGATAAAACAAACTTTTGGACTTGACCCAAAGTACGATGATTACAGGAAGGCGACAATTCTCATAATACCTTAAATTTTTAGTGCTCATTGAGCGGGTGATCTTTTCAGAAGTTGATTTAATTGCTTCTGTAGCTTTAATTTGCACCCAAAAAATTTTATTCGTTATTTCCTCTCCTTCCACGATTTCGATCTCAAGATCTATTCCTACATCGGTTTCTTTGTCCCTTACAATCCAAGCCTTTGGAAGAAGAGTTCTAAATGCTAATCGAGATTCATATTCCAGTTGCATTTGGTGAGTCCTTTTCATGCTTGGGAGCACCAAAATAATTTTCTTGTTATCAACTTATTATTCAACAGACTAGATTTATTTTTCTATCAATTAGAATTCATTTCGAGTTCCACTGGAATAAATCTAGACGCGTTCAAAAAGCCATTAGCTAATCTCAACAGTATACCTTCGGTATTAACTAAAAACTAAAAAGCTATGTCTAGGCAAACAAAATAGAAGCAGAGGTGACTGCGTTGGCTTCACTAGACTATGAAACCAAACTTCTATCCAAGTTAGTGGAGATAAACACTGAATCAAATTCAAAGAAAGGATACAGCAAATGCGCTTCAGTCATCGTTGAAGAAGCCGAAAAAAACTCTCTGGAATATGAGATAGTTGACGGAGAGAAGGGAGCCAAAGATGGTCTCTCGCGTCCAAACGTATTAGTAACCCTTGATTCAGGCTCAGACACAACGTTGCTTCTTGAATCCCACTTCGACATTGTCCCTCCCGGAACAGGATGGACATTTCCTCCCTTCGACCTGACGGTTGAGAACGGGAAAGCCTATGGAAGAGGCGCTGCAGACAACAAATCAGGTATCGCGGCGGTTATGGGAGCTCTGCGGCAGTTAAGGAATGAAGAGTTGGATATTAACCTCAAGCTTATCGCTGGGGTGGATGAGGAGATAGGGGGAAGATACGGTGTTGACTATGTGATGAGCGACTGGGGACTAAAGGGAGACGCAGCTTTGGTGGTTGACGCTGGTCCAGACAGTCTTTTCTTAGGAGCCAGCGGAATCATCTGGGGAAAAATCATGGTAAAAGGAAGGCAGGGACACGCAGGGTACCCGTTCAGAGCTAGGAATGCCATTGATGAAGCAGGGAAATTGCTTGCCGAATTTGATCATTACAGGAAGATGGTTGAGGCGAAAGAGTCGACGTTGTATGCGCCTCCGGGGGCTCCGAGAAAATATGTTTGGGGAAGATATTCGGTAACGATGGTTAAAGCGGGAGAAAAAGAAAACGTGATACCAGGCACGTGCGAGGTTCGTTTTGACCGGAGGCTTCTACCCGAAGAGTCCATAGGACCTGCTGCGATGGAATTGAAGGATTTTTTTGAGAAGGCCGTTGAGAAGACTGGGGTTGAAGCAAAATTAGAGTTCACAAACAAGCAGCAGGGGTATCATACGTCTGAGGATTTAGTTTTTGTGCAGACAGTTTCTGAGAACATAAAAAAGACAGTTGGTGAGAGTTTACCTTTTGCTGCGGAGCTTGGGGGAAACGATGGAAGTTTTTTCGCAAAGAACGGCATACCGGTTGTGTGTCATGGAACCATCAGACCTGACACCCGATACCATGGAGTAGACGAATTCGTGTACCTCCAAGACATGAAAAACACACGCGACCTAATAATCAACCTAGGAAGAGCACCCAGAGAAAAAATAGCTTAACTGTTGGCTGTTTTGTGTGACTAACTACTAGCAAGTCAGGTGTAAAGCTGCTACAACCTTTCTAGATGGAACTAGTTGGTTAAAGGTTTTGCAGGCTTCTGCTGTCTTTTGAACGATAAGTTCGATTCCTTCTGATTCAAGGTATTTTCTGGTATCGTCTGGAACAGTCATCGCACCATAGTAGCCAGTGCCCACCAACAGCACCTCCGGCTTCGCTTTCAATACCTCTCTTAGGTCGTCTATTTGGAGCCGGTGTCCTTCTTTTCTCCACCAACCACCCTGAACCTTGTCAGGAAAGATTATGAGGTCGTTGTTGTAGCGTTTTCCTTCTATCGTTATTTGACCAAAATCGTAGGAGTCAATCATCATGATCGCCCATGGAAACTTATCGAACAACCTTTTTGAGTATTACGTGAAAAGCTTAATGCCTTTTACTTTCACTTTACTCCCCCCTCAACAACATGTCGTTACATCGACGAACTTAAAAGCAAAAACAATCATCAACTGATCAGATCATCAATGGCAACGCTAAGAAGAGAATTGACTGAAAACTGCAAAAACCCTTGGAAAGCTAAATGCAAAAATCAAGACATCGAAGTGTACATCTATTACAAGAATAAGCGCCTCCCCATATGCAGAAACTGCTGGAGCACCATCGCAGAAAAAGACATTGAATGGTAAAAATCTGAAAAAATTTTTGTTTTTTAGCCACCCATGAGCTTATATCATACCTGATGAAATTGTTGAAATGGACGAAATAAAATGAGAGAATGTCCTTTACGCTGTAGCCACCAGACATTTCCTGATCACTATAAGTTCTGTCCCTACTGTGGCACCAAGCTTGTTGTTGCAAAGTAGAAAGCAGCAATATTTGACCCCAGAAGTTTGGTTTTGCTTATTTTGAAGTTTTATTTGCACTTCATAACGCATATAACAGGAGGTCTAACGAAGGAGGTAACTGGAGATACATACCAAACGTAAAGGTGGGGTGTTTACCATAATGCAAAGAGGAGGGGGAAAGAAGATGCAGAGATCAAAGCTGCAAGTATGCAACAAAATTCTTTGGACATTAGCTTCTAAAGGTCCCGTGAAGTCGCCGCAACTGGCAACAAAGCTGGAACTAAGCAAAAACAGTCTGGAAAAACATTTGAGGCTGCTGAAGGACCGAAATCTTGTTGAGAGACAAAGATTGGGCAAGGGCGAAATATTTTACGTTGTGACTGAAAGAGGCATGAAAGTTCTAAAGATTCTTGGTCCCATAATTGAAGAGGCACGCAAGATTCAAGCCTTACAAGTTTAAGCACAGATTATCAGACTATTTTTTGGTGAAAATGGCGGGTCCGCGGGGATTTGAACCCCGGAACTCCGGCTCCGCAGGCCAGCGTCCTAATCCAGACTAGACCACGGACCCTTTTGGAGGGACTCCGACCCCAAATATGACGTTTTACGTTTACGAAATATTTTGGTGTTGTCCATCTCGGTTATGTATGTGAATCCGGCTTCTATAAGTTCCTTTGCTTCTTCGATGGTTGTTGCAGGTTTGCAGATGTATTTTTCATTTTGAGGAAAGTCCAATAACTGGGTGTAACGAAGAGTCGTTTTCAGGTTTCTTGTGGTATATGCAGATCAATGAGCTTGTTTCACGTCATATTTGTCACATGTCACAATCAATATGCGAGAGGAGTATAGTCCCACTTTTCAGGCCATTAGTGTGACAAGCAACAAAGAAATCAACATCCATTTTACAATATGGGGATAATGTAAAAACGAACTTGAAGCTGATGTTTGTGATTTGAATAAAAAAACCTTTTTGGAACGTCGTTATCCAAAAATCAAATTAGAACCCGCATGCGAGGTAATATTAAGAGAAAATATCAATAAATTCTCTCCATATAACTAACATATTAAACAGGATCGTTTGAACATAGGGAGAGGGAGGATTCAAAATTTCGAAAAAAGGTAAAACTGGTCTAATGCTTGTTGAAGATCCCGAAGATACTATAAAGGCTATGTGTGGATTTAGAGATACAACTTTAGATTGGGAAAGCTACAAATTAGTATATGAAAAAATCAAACACCGAACGAAACCCATACATAGAAAGCATGCGGACACCCATTTTTACACTCTATCCATTTATGAATTAATTATACCAAGTGAACAATATCCAAAAGGCACTTACACAGTCTCTTCTATCGGAAAAAAATTATGCGAATCGTTGAAAAAAGAAGATAGGAACGAATTCAGAAGAATTCTATCAACGATCTTGTTGAATAATACACGTAAGGGCAATTTGTTCAAAACCTTTCTGTCATATTTGTCTGAAAAGAAGAAAGCAACAAAGAAGGAGATTTATGAAGAATTCAAAGAAATCCCTGGAAGGACCCTAATCGCATGGTCCAAATCGGCGGGATTAATCGAAGAAAATCAAAACTTGATTTGGAGCTTACCTCAGAAAAATGTGGAATTTCCAAGTTTGGATCAATTTCGGCAAGAACTAATAGAAGTTTATAGTGAACTTAGTAGCTCTGGAATGGTGGGTTTAGAAAAACTATTTGTTGAAATAGCGGATTTACGGCAATTAATATGTATTGAACATTCCTGGGAAATTAAAATATTTGATGATTACCTTAGGCGCCTTATCAGTTCTCCTTTTGGAGAAAAAATTAGATTGTATGGAGCTCCCCCCTCCAAGTTCAACAAAGAGAATGAATTCGTACAAAATAATAAATCCTATATCTATATACGAATAAAGGTGTAGAAAATGGACAAAACAGGGTTAATAGACCTTAAAATCCCTGAAGCTAGGGATTATTCCAAATTTTATCTGAAACGGAACCCCTTCCCTGCAATCGGTATACCTGAAGAAACTCCATCGATTACAGTTGATCGCGAATTAGTCGTTAAAAGATTTCAGAACGTAATCTGGGAATTACTAGAGAACGGAGAATCAATTATTACTGTCATGGTTGGTGAATATGGAAGTGGTAAAACACATCTTCTAAAAATATTCAAAGAAAGTGTGAATACACAACTTCTTCCTTCTCAAAAAGCACTTGCAGTTTATATAAAAACGCCAGGAGAAGACTTCAGCCACTTATTTTTTGCATTTATTGACGACATAGGCTTTGATTTGTTGACTCAACTATCTTCTAGATTTACAGCCAAAGTAATGAGATCCGAACCGGGACTTCTTAAAAATATTTTTAATCAGGAAACGCGGGAAAAGTTCAAAACATCTAAAATTTCACTTGAAGAAGTATTAGAAGATTTACGGTTATTCCAACTTGCCACAGATCTTAGAGTGTCAATATTCGAAGGGATAAATTCAGACCTTTCGCTGGCCTTCACAGCACTAATAGATCCCCAACTTTCTTCTATAGCTTGGAAGTGGTTGTTGGGAGAATCTCTTACCAAAGAAGAAAAAGATGAAATTCATATTCATTCTTCAATAGAACCGAAAGACACAGTAAAGATCTTTCACGATTTCATTATTTTACTCCAAAGAATTGGGATAACAAATCTTGTAATCTTAGTTGATGAGCTTGAAAAAATCACTCTTCTAATGAAGACAAAGAAAGACAAATATCAAGACGATCTACGTCGATTTATAGATGATCATCCAAGAAACATTTGCTTCTACTTGGCAATTGCCCCTCGACAATGGTCAGACTTGACAAAAGAACCAACTGCTTTGGTTAGACGACTTAAAGGAAATTGGCATCTTCTGGAGGATTTCAAAGAAGATGAAACAAGAGAATTAATTGAGAATTATTTATACAGTGTAAGGCTTGATCAATACCCAGGAAAAAAAATTAAAGATTCCTTTCCTTCCTGTGATCCATCCTTATATCCTTTCTCAGAAGATTCTATAGCTTCCATAGCTAAAAAGTCAAAAGGAGTTGTTTCAGATATTCTATTAATTGCTAGAAAAGCCCTTGAATTGCTTTGTGATTTGAAAAATTACCCTATTATTACTCCTGAACTAGTGAATCGTGCTACATCTCCAAAGTGATAAAGGTGAAGTTCAACCCTGAATTATACGAAAGCTACGATTTCTCAGAATGGACAAAGTTCATAATTGATAACATTCACTTGATTGCATCGATTGTTGGTGTAATCGCCTTCATTGGATATGTTGCCGAGTTTAGACCAAAATCAAAGTTTGTATCTGAAAAAAGTTACCTTGATTATGAATCAGGAAGGATAATTGAGATAAAAGAATTCCTTCTTTATTGGGGTCATGTTCCTTTTCTTAAAAGAATCAAACTTCCCTCAATAGAAAGGAACGCCAAATTTGAAATACTTTGTAAACCAATTGGTAAAATGAAGGGCATTCTTCATACGGACAATTTTGATCAGAATTCATCTGGTTCATTGACGAAAATATATCTAAAAAATAAAAAGCATTTTTTAAACAAGGAGATTGAAACAGTATTTGTTGAAATCAATAGACCCGCCCCTTCCGATTATAAAGATAAAATTCAAGTGACGGTAAATCCAACAAATATTGAAGTTATTAATGAAAACTACATTGAAATCCGCCAATTACCTATTAAATTGCCTCCTACAATAACTCCTGACAGAATGCTTCAATATTCTACATATTTCAAAAGATGGGAAACTCCTGGTGGAACAGGAACGCAAATTACTGCATTCCTTAATGAAATCTCGCCACGTGAAGGGGACATACCTCGTAGGATTACCATTCCATTAGTTTGAAGTCTTTTTAAATATCAAACAATAATGATGTGTCCTATTACCAATATAACTGTGAAACATTCCAAATGGAAATAGTCTCTTATCATTTTGGCACCATATCATCTCATCCTTCGGAATCCATTTTTTTGAAAGTATGTTAAACGTATCAAAAGCTAAAGGCCATAATCTCCCTTTTGCATAAACATTATTGGTAATCACTACTAGATAAGATCCAGAAGTCATAACTTCATAAGTATTATCAAATACGATTTTTAGCTGGTTTAAGAAATAATGATAATCATCAATTAGACCAAGGTCGTTTTCATTGTGACCGTAGAGCGCTTTTAGCCCTAGTTTCAGTCGTTTTTTCTGTCTTTCCGAGTTTCTTTTTAACTGATTCCAGTATGGAGGAGATGTCAAACAAAAATTCATTTTGGGCAAATTGTTTTCTCTGAAAACTTGTGGAAGTTTTCGAGAGTCAGCGGATATCACTATTCCTTTTACTTTTTCATCCAAACTTTGAAGTCTTTGTTGTGCAAGATCCACAAAATCTGGATATAATTCAATGCCTACACTATTTCTGTTCAAACACTTAGCTGAAACCAGAGTACTACCCGAACCTGAAAACGGATCAAACACCCAATCATTTTCTTTGGTGAAAAATTCGATGAATCTGGTGGCAAGCCTTTCAGGAAAAGTTGCAGGATGTGAAATCTTATTCTTTCTAGGAGTCGCGCTAAGAACAAACCATGACTTAGTAAACTTTATCCAATCTTTTCCATGAAGATGATTGAGGGTATTAATAGCATTTTCACAATCAATTTCCGAATGTAGTTGAGACATGAACTACTTTTTTGTCATCTTGCAGGATAAGTTTTGCTATTACGCTAATATTCATCTAGCAATTATTTCTATAGCTTACAATCCATCTTTGTTTCATTATTTATGCGTGTATTATCTACCTAATGGTCTATTCGGTATTCTCTCCAATCAATTCTTACGTACTGACTTAGTTTTGGGATCATTAACCATAACGAAGTCCTTTAAAGCAAAAATATTGCTGAACAGTTTTCCATAGTAGCTTTCACTTTGACTTCTAAAAAAATGGCGCCACTTCCCTGTGACATGATTAACTATTTGCCATGCTCTACTACGCCCAAACATAAACAGCTTAGCATCAGATTTTTCAAGTAATTCAAGATACTCCAAGACAAGTTCGGTGAATCTAGCCAAGGGACCCTTTTTTGTTAAAGGAACTTCATCCCTAATAGCTAGGTATTTTCGATTTTTCTTTTTCCGTTTCACGACAATCATATGTTTTATAATGATGAAATCTGGTTCCATATCAAACTGAAACTGTATTTTCTTAAGTGATAAGACCTCTGTTATTCTTCCAGCCGTCAAATACAGCAAAACTAAGAGGGCTCTGCCTCGTTTATAGAAAAAATCTTGCTGACTTCTATAAGGTCATGTTTTCGATGTTATCAATTCATAAATCTGTGTAGGCGAAAGCTTCTCTCGAATATCTTCCAAAGTCCTACGCTTAACGCCTACAAGCCAAGGCTGTGGACACATTATCTTTATCCCTCTTGACGATTTCTCAAGTTGTTTACTTTATTAAATCTAAAAAAAGTGGAAGGGCGGGAGATATCACCAGAAGAGGTGGTGTCCAGACTAGACCACGGACCCTAAAAGCCTGTTTGCTGGTCTCTTCTGATGAGAAGAAGGTTAACCCGCTAATAAGGTTTTGATTCACATTTTGTTAGAAGGGGATAAGTGATTTTTTGGGAGAATTATATTATATGTGGATGTTTATATCTGGTTTTGGCGAGTTTGATGTCCGACGTTTCCTCCTCTGATTTGGCTGTAATTGAATCCCAGTTGAAGGGCAAAACTCTTCAGATATACTGGTATCTGCTGAAGGACCCAAATTCTAGGGTCGGAGTTCGCGAGGTTCAGCGTTCACTAGACCTTTCAAGCCCAAGCGTAGCCGCCCATCACTTAGACAAGTTGTTGTCGCTTGGTTTGGTGAAAAAGACCCTGAGAGGAGAATATTTTGTGTCCCAAGAAGTTAAGGTTGGTCTCCTAAGGTTCTTCACCAGAATGGGACGGTTCCTTGTCCCACGCTATCTCTTCTACTCTATCTGGCTCTCCACAATGCTTGCTATATACCTAGTTTTGTACCAGCCCACAGGCTCAGTACACAATATCGCAGCTATCCTCTTCGGCGTCATCGCAAACATCATATTATGGCTTGAAACGGTGAGGCTCTGGAGAGAAAAACCATTCTAATGGAGTGTTCTAATCTGTGGACTTAAAAGCACGCCACATCTTATGTGAAGGATAGAGAAAACATGAACAAGATTCTGCCTTACATCGTAATCGCCATCTTGCTTGGCACAGTAACAATGGTTGTTCCCTACTCGCTACTCGGCTCCAACGACCTAGCTTCTCCAACTGAAGATAACACACTCCAGACTTCAGAACCTGAGAAACAGGACAACCAAGACCGAGCCTACATAGAAGGTGGAGACTTAGAAAACGGTGACACTTACGCCCCCACTCCTACTCCTGAAGGACCCAGCGAACCCGAGGAACCAGAACCTTGTGAACTCGAAGCATTCGAAACAAACTTCATAATAAAGAGCCTTTTGGCTCTGTCCCAAATTGGACTACTGGTCATACCCAGTTTCCTCATTGCATTAGGGGCTTTCGTTTATCTCAAAAAACGAATGTAGTGTTCTATTTTTGGTACAGCATGTTCTAAAGCGTAGCATTAAGTGCCTTTCAGAAGATATCTAAAGAAGAAAAACGGAATGATGGTGAAACAATGAAAAAAACAACTTTGCTTATTATTACTTTCCTAGCAACAACTCTCGTCATCTCCTCAGTGCCAATATATCTCTATCTCAACGCTCTCCAAAATCCAGAACAAACATACCCTGAAGGCCCAATCCAGATTGGACTGAACAAGTTTTCGTCCTATGCAGAGTTGAAAAACTACGTAGAAGCATCACCGCAAAGCGGCTATTATGCACTTGGACGTGGAGGAGCAATGCCAGAAAGCGCTGATTCATTCGCCCTATCTGCAGGACCAACTGCACCCGAACCAGCCCCACAAGCCACGGGTCAATATGATGCTAACGAGTACTCGAAAACGAACATCCAAGTTGAGGGAGTGGACGAAGCGGACATCATAAAAACCGACGGCGAATATATCTACATGATTTCAAACAACACCATAATCATCTTGAAGGCATATCCAGCTGAAGAAGCCGAAATCCTCTCAAGAATCAGCTTCAACGGCACCATAATGGGAATATTCATCAACAACGACAGATTAGCCGTCTTCGAGGATGATTACGGGTTCTACACACTCTACGAAAAGGTTACCCCATACGCTCCAGTTGAAATAAACTATGATAAACCAAAAACTTCCATCAAAGTATATGACATCTCAGACAGAGAAAAACCCGTCTTGAAGAGAGACTTTGCCATTGACGGATATTACTTCAACTCAAGAATGATAGGAGACTACGTCTACGCAATCGCAAACCAGAACACCTACATGACCGAAAATGATGTTATTCTCCCACAAGTTCATGAAGGCAGCGAAACTGAAGAAATACCCGCCGTTGACATCTACTACTACAACATTTCAGACTACTACTACACCTTCACAACCATCGTTGCCCTAAACATCCAGAGCGACAGCCAAGAACCAACCCATGAAACAATCTTGCTGGGAGGCACCCGCGCAATATACGTGTCACAAAACAACATCTACTTGACTTTTCCCGAATATCCGATGGAAGCAGACGGAGTCGAAAGAACTGTCATCCACAGAATCGCCATAGAAAACGAATCCATAATGTTTGAATCAACAGGCGAAGTCCCCGGCACCGTGCTTAACCAATTCTCCATGGATGAATACAACGGCTACTTCAGGATTGCAACAACATCAGGTCACGTATCTAGAACATTTGCACGAGCAACTTCCAAAAACAACCTTTACGTTCTCGACATGGACCTCAACATCACAGGAAAAGTGGAAGACCTTGCTCCAGGAGAAGAAGTTTACTCGGCGAGATTCATGGGAAACAGAGGCTACATAGTAACCTACAGAAAAATCGACCCACTATTCGTGATAGACCTAACGGACCCCACAGACCCAACCGTTCTCGGACAACTCAAAGTGACAGGTTACTCAGATTACCTTCACCCCTACGATGAGAACCATCTTATTGGGATCGGTAAAGAAACCGAAGCAGCAGAAGAAGGAGACTTCGCGTGGTATCAGGGAGTGAAAATATCCCTCTTCGACGTAAGCGATGTTTCTAACCCAATAGAAGTAGCCAAGTATGAAATAGGAGACAGAGGAACAGACTCCCCAGTCCTATACGACCATAAAGCATTGCTATTTGATAAAGACAGAAACCTTCTGGTGATCCCTGTTTTGGTGGCGGAAATTGATGAGAACAAATACGCTGGTGAGGTATCTGCATCGGCACATGGAGAATTCATGTTTCAAGGCGCCTACGTCTTCGACATATCTTTAGACGGACTTGAACTCAGAGGAAGAATCACACACTTGGACGACAACGATGACCTGCTGAAGAGCGGCTACTGGTTCTACTCTGAATATTCAGTGGAGAGGTCTCTCTACATAGACGACGTGCTCTACACGATATCCGACATGAAGATAAAACTGAACAACCTAGAAACCTTGGCGGAACTCAACGAAGTGGAACTTTCTTAGCTGTCCTGTTGCATCAAGGCTTTGCGAGCGAAGGTAATGTATCCGGTGTGTCCAGTCATCAAGGTTTGAGGGCGGGTCTTCCCCCTCTCAACCTGCATAAACCGCATAAGAGTCTCAACAGTTTCGATATCGACAAACCCATTCTCGTTCAAGGCTTCCACAGTCTTCACAATCTGATCCATAGTGGGGCTGAAAGAAACCAAGACTCCGCTTCCCTTCAACGCAGAATAAGCATGTGGAACAACCAACCACGGCGTAGCCAAATCCAAAATGACTGCGTCCACATCTTTTTCGTCAATGCCTTCAGTCACATCCTTATTTTTTGATTCCACATGCTCCGAAACATCAGCTCTCTCCAAATTTTTTATAGCCATCTCCCTGAATTCGGGTCGAACTTCGTACGTGTAGACGCGACCAGTGGGTTTAACGTAATAAGCTAGGGCGGTTGTGAGGGCACCAGTTCCGGTTCCTGCTTCCACTACTCGGCTTCCGGGACCTATTCCGCTGAACATGATGATTAAAGCTATGTCCTTGGGATATGATATCTGCGTTTTTCTCTTTACTTTGAAGATTTGGTCGCGGAGGGACGGTTTCAGGGCAACGAATTCTATGCCCATGCTGCTTGTTATTCGGGTTCCGTATTCTTTTCCAATCAGGTCGCCTAGTTGGATGTAGCCTTTGTGGGTGTGAAAACTCTTACCTGCCTCCACCCGAACAAGATAAGTTCTCCTTCTATCCAAATAAAGAAAGACATCTTCTCCTTCAGCAATTAGGTTAGACACAGTTACACCACATCAAATTCTCTCTAATATATTGATTTTTGTTCTCCCGCAACCCTGAGTTTTTATAGATTTAGAATGATGTGTCTTGGAATTATTAATTATGACGGTGTCAAGTATGGTTCTTGGGTTTGGCATTTTATATACATGGGTTGTAATCTAATTGTTGAGAGGCGATATGTGGAGATGCTGAGAAAGCCTGCTGTCGCATGGTGCCTGCTTGTCTTAGCCATCAAAGAAAAGGGGAATTAGTGTGGTTTCAGATACCTTTGAAATTGGAATTGTCGGAGCTGGGGTTGCGGGTTCTTGCTGCGCACAAGTTCTAGGAAAAGAAGGAATTAAGGTAGCCCTTTTTGATCATTCTCACCCTAGAGAAAAGCCATGCGGAGGGCTGATTGACGAACGAGTTATGAATGAACTCCACGTACCAGAGGAACTTTTAGAAAGAGAGGTAAAATGGATTTTAGCTGAGAGATTTAAAATCCGAGTGAAAACGCCGATAAAGCCTTCGGGATTCATAGTTTCAAGGAAAACTTTTGACTATCACTTGCTTCAAAAGGCACTAAACAATAAAAGCGTGAAATTTTTCGATGAAAAAGTCAATCAGATAACAAAAGTGGAAAATGGCTGGACATTAAGAACAAGTAAGGGCAGATCGGTGAAGGTCAGGGTTCTTATAGGAGCAGATGGCTGCCCGTCACTCGTAAGAAAAACCGTTCTCAAACCAATTCCTCCACAATTTCTAGCTATGACCGTTGGCTATGAGTTCACATGCTCAAACAAGTACATAGAGACCACATTCGACGAAAATACCGTAGAGGCTTATTATTCACGCAAATATGTGAAGAAAGGGGGGTTCATATGGATTTTTCCAAAAAGAAAAAGCATAAACGTTGGAATTGGAAGCTTGGAGACAGGAAAGAAGTTAAAACAATCCTTGGACAAGTTTATTTCTTTGCACCCAGCTGGAAAACGGTTGCAACCTCTTGAAAGACATTTTTTTGCTCATCTAGTGCCAACAATATGGAAGAAAGATTTCTTTGATTTGCCATGTTCAGGCAGCAATTGGGCATTAATTGGCGACGCGGCTGGTCATGTATTTCCAATAGGTGGTATGGGTATTTACTACGCTATGAAAGGGGGAATGCTCTGTGGCTCAGCAATTTTAGACGGAGACCTAAATCTTTTCGAAAGATATTGGCAAGAAGATTACGGTGACGAAATGCGCTATGGAGCAGAGAACGTTTTGAAATATTATGGCGGCTTAGGAATTGTTTATTGGCTTGTGGGAATTTTCGAGAACTTGTGCTCGTCCCTACAGAATAGTCAATAATTCGGTTAGGCTCGTAATTTTGTTATATTGGCTCGGAATTTTCCCTTCGCGGTCTATGAGAAGGGGTTTAATTCCAACATTCAGGGCGCCTTCATAATCCTGTTCCACAGAATCACCGATAAAAACCGCTTCGCTAGGTTGTACCCCAAGTTTGTCTAGAGCACAGAGAAATATTCCCTTATCCGGCTTGGCACTATTGCAGGAGTCGATACTCACTACTACTACAAACCATTTTTTCAGTCCCAGCTTCTTGAGAATGTGTTCAACATCTTTCGTTAAACCGTTAGACACAATCCCAAGCTTCAAACCTTTGGCTCTCAACCGAGAAAGCGTAGGCGTCACATCCGGGTAAATCTGTAAATGGGAAAACTCCCACCAAAGTTCATCAATTTTCTCAGCCAAGAAAGTTATGTTTTCTTTAACTCCCAGCTTTTCCAGCAGAGAAACGTTGTATTCAGTCCAGTATTCTTTTCGCTGATCAATAGGGTAGTTAGCAGCATCAAATTCGTTTTCAGTTGCATTCTGGGCTCGGACAATGTCGTCAATCGAAACCTTAAACCCGAAACGAACGAGAATATTTCTGTAAATTTCAGGAAAAGACGCGGTTTTTGTGAGAGTTAATCCCACATCGAAGAGCACAGCCTTCACAGGCATTTCTATCGCAAACCCGATGTTAAGCAATCCAGAAATCCTTTTTGGTCAATTATAAAACTAGCATCTAAAAATTGAAACATGTAAAACCGCTTTTGCCCGTGGGTTCTTTACGACTTGTTGGATTCATATTTTGCGGCGGCGTACTGGACAAGTTCTAATGCTGTCTTCTTGTTTTTCCACTCTCTCACTCGTACCCACTTGTGAGGCTCTAAGCGTTTGTAGGTCTCAAAAAACTCTTTTATCTCTCGAAGTCTATGCTCATGAATATCACTTATGTCTTTAATTCCTTCGAATCGTGCATCATCAGCAAGAACCGACAAAATCTTTGGATCCAACCCTCCTTCATCCTCAATTATTAAAACGCCTATAACTCGAACTCTCACTATACATCCAATTTCTAAAGGTTCATAGCTAAGGACCATGATGTCAAGGGGATCCTGGTCATCGTACAGTGTTCGAGGAACGAAACCGTATTCAACAGGAAAAATAACTGATGAAGGAATTATTCGATCCAAAACAAAAGCCTCCCATTCTGATTTATACTCGTATTTGTCTCTTGAACCGCTAACAACTTCAATGACAGCATTCAATAATTTTGGAGGCTTTTCCCCTAACGGAATCTCTTTCCAAAAATCCAAGTTACCCACCGACAAAACCAAATGTCCAATACCAATTTAAATGCTACGTGTTCAAACTAGTTTCGCGCACAAATGCTCGGCTTTGATTGCTATTTTGTTCAATAAGGCGCAAATCTTCCCTAGTTGACCGCCACAAGCAACAAAGCTAAAATAATATTTGCGGGTAAGAATAAAACCAATTTCATCTCTTGAGGGATGCGAGGTTTAAACCATGATGGTGAGACAGCACAATAACACCTGCACATTCAGCGTTATATTGACTGAAACTGGTGGAGAATTTGTCTGAAAAGGTTAGAAGACTAATTATCCCCTTTGCTGCTGTCTCCAAAGACCGGTTTAAACCCTTCACGAAGGAGATGGAGATGGCAGCCGTCTTCTACTTAGCTGAATTAGACAGAAAGAAGGGGGAAGGGCGGGTCCTGAAGAAACCGGCTGAAAAGCTTGTTTTCATAGCCGAAACCTGTTATCCCCTATGGATGATCCCATGGAATGGAAGAATCCTCGTCTTCGACGGACTTAACCTAACAAACCAGATATTATCTTATGATTTAATTCCAGACATCAAAACCTTCAACAATGATATCAAAGCAAGTTCCAGTTCACACGAAGCCTATTGCGCATCTCTATCCCAAAACGCTAGCTATTTTCAAAATTTCGCAGGAAAAGAAGAAAGAACCATAGATGGTCTAATCGTGAACCAGCACTTCATGGAAGATTTCATGTCTTATCTCCCAGAAGCAGAAGATGTCGACAAAATCAAAACAACAAAAGCGTTTTTGTCCCCTGCATTGGACGAGTCCGAAGTCTCAGCTTGCATTGAAAAGTTTTCAGATTTGAGAGATACCCTGATTGAGGAAATTGCGGGTCTCGGAGAAAGCATGAAAATCCTTAGTAGAGAAACAAAGGAACAGGTGAAAACTCTTCAGGCAGAAATGAAGAAGACAATGAACAAGTTTGATAGCAAAATCGAAAAGGTCAGACCCAAAGTAATGGAGAAGATTAAAAAAATTCAAGAGAAACGTGATAAAGAGATTACCCGAATCTCCAGAGGTTACGACAGGAAACTCCGTTCTCTTCATAAAAACCGCGTTAGAAAGGAAAGAGAGATTGAACGCCTGTCAGCCTACATCGAGCGCTACGAGGCTGATATAAAAGGGTACAGGGACAGTGAAGATGAAGTAGCGGAGTTGCAGTTGTCAAAGAAGCTTGAAGAGCTAAAGAAGAAGATACCGATTTTGCAGAAAGAAATCAAGAATATTGACATTGAAATAGAGAAGATTACTGATGAAAAGAAAATTGAGCTATCTAGGGCGAGGTCGAAACCAGACTATTACGTCGAGGAAGCTATGAAGGATCTCCGAGACTTGGAAGCTGAAAAGGAAGCGCGAAGCATAATGGAACATCAGGAACTAGCTGATCTAGAGAAGATGACTGCTTCCATAATAAATCAGATTGATGAGCTGGTCAAAGCAAAAGAGGCAGCCTTGAATGAGATTGACAGCATAGGCGTCCCGGGAAGAGCGAGAAAGTATGCTCTAGTGTACCTTCCCATCTATTTTGTTTGCTACGAAACAGAAGAGAAGAAGAGATATGTTGTGTACCCTCCATCCATCGTATGCAGCATGGGGATAAAAACAAAATTGAAAGGCATCTTCGGTGCCAGTAAAATGAAATCGTGTCTGCATCCCCGTTCACAAGTAATCACAGAACTCCTTGACCATCTTGTGGATCTGACTCATGAGAATCCTGTGTTTGAGAATGAGATAACTGAGGCGGGAATTGAAGCCAGCATCTTGCGAACAAAAGAGTTACGGGCAAGCATCAGAGGAGGACTAGCGGAGTTAAGAAGTGAAAATTGGATATCTAGAAACGAATTTAATGTTCTTAACAGCCTCCTAGAAATGAACTTATAGAGAATATGTTTTGCCTAACTGTGCGCAGCATACGTTTTTGTGCGCTTTTTTGAAGAGTTCTGGGTTTTCTGTGTGTACTGGAAAGAGTTGCTTCGGTTTAATGCGGTAAATCAATTCTGTTAGTTGCTGTCGGTTCATGTGTCCGGAAGCGTGGAGTTGATGAAATTTTATTTGGAAATGGTCTAGCCAGTTGTGCATGACCACGTCTGTGATGTCTTCTTCGCTGTAGGGTTCGCTCATACTGTGAATGAAATGGCTGTCAGGGTCAGGTTTTATGTCAATAAGTTCAGCGAACTGATAAAAATCTAAATCCATAACTATCTCGCTCTGATGTTTGCGAACAAAATCGTAGTTAACCATTTTGTCCATGAAATTTCGTTCCCAAACGTAATAGTCCTTTTCTTGAAAGGTTCCAGATTTTTTCCGCTTGTAATAAACTAGGATTGAATCATCTTTCAGGGGGTCAGGAAGGTCAAGATGTTCATCGTCAACAAGCTTGTTCAGAAGATGCGCCTTCTTCGTAGATATAACCAGTTTTCTGCCATTGCCTTTAGCTACGTTATAAAATGTTCTAAACCGATCCATATCTCGCCCATAATGCGTGATGAAAACCAGTTTGTTAGTCTCAGAAACGACCGAGTTGCTCATTTTCTCCACTTCTGCTTCTGAGTAGTTTTTTCTCCGTTCCAACTCCACCATACGTGTTCCTTCGCTCACCATTGCAACTGGCTCAGATTCTCGGGCTTTTTCCACGAATTCTTCGGTCATATCTCTTCGAGGACCGTGTGTTCGGAGGTCTCCAGTATAGACGATGGCGCCTTTGGATGTGTAGATTATGTAGCCGTAGCAGGCGGGAATAGAGTGGTCAACATGGACGGGTTCAATCACCAGATGATCAAGTGTAATTTTTTGTCCTGTCCTGAAAGTTTTGTAAGGATGTTTGCCGCAGTTGGCGGGGCTGGTCTCCTCCAGTGAGGTTATGAAAAGTTTCGTTCCTTGACCACAGTGTATAGGAATTTTTTCGTCAAGAAAAACTATGTGTCCTATGTGGTCCATGTGAGCGTGGGAGAGAAACACGGCGTCTATCTTGGGCTGGGTGTAGGGAAGATCAGTGAACTTCAACTGTTTTTCGTTGTAAATTCCTTCTATCTTTGGCAACAGGTTGAATTCAAAGTAATCTCCTAAACCATTTATTGCCCTAGGGCTTAGCCAACTTGTGAAGTACCCGTCGCCCATGGTGAAGGACTGCCCAAAATCCAGAAAAATTCTAACTCCTCTGTCCTCTAAAAGAACCTTGTTTCCACCTATCTCGTTTATTCCACCGTAGAAGGTGAGAGACGTTTCCTGCTTTACCATCTTACCCCACTGTTAGAGAGTTTTCAGATTTATCTTTAACCTCATCATTTCCCATCTTTTGACAAATATTAGAAATGGCAAGAATAACATGGAGTGGCGTGAAAACGCTGAAAACTTTGGTGTACCGCGCTGAAGCAGCCTTTTTCACAGTCTCCTTCTTTCCTCCCGCCTCCAGATACCCCTCAATGAAGTTACTGGCTATAATGGTCGCAGCGTTTGATGAAGACACAGGAGAACTGTAATGCCCTGAATAGTATAGAAATTCGGCGACATCCCAAGTTTTATCCCCGTCTCTAGTTGCCTGTTCAAGATCCAGAAAAACAACTTTTCCATCTTTTGTGACAACGAAGTTTTCTGGTTTGCAGTCGCCCAAACTGACATCCAGTTCATGGGCTTCCACTATCTTCCGTCCAACCTCTCTCACCAAAAGAATGTCTGCCTCATTTTTGTTAGACGAAATAATCCGTTTCACAGTTTCATCAAGCTTTTCGCCCTCAACAAACTCCTCAAAGAGCAAACGTTTCCGAGGACTGATATAGAGAATTTTGGGAACTGGAAAACCTTTGCTGTGAAG
Source organism: uncultured Candidatus Bathyarchaeia archaeon (assembly GCA_964618695.1). Taxonomy (GTDB): domain Archaea; phylum Thermoproteota; class Bathyarchaeia; order Bathyarchaeales; family Bathyarchaeaceae; genus Bathyarchaeum. The sequence goes on from CAZUDX010000011.1 coordinate 21,451, forward strand.
TAACTTGTTTATGGCATATTCCCTCTCCAGCCTAGACCGCCCAAGAACGGCGAAGGCTGTGGTTCCAAAGGACCATATTGCCAGAGATAACCATTTGAGATTTGACCAATCTCTAAATTTTTTGACAACATAATTTTGTTTTTTACCATTTTTAGTTAAGGTGAGAAGGTAGACATCATTCAAGACTCCTCCGATATTTTCAATCCTCATCTTCGACTCCCCACACTCGATAATCTTTCTAGCCACATCCTCAATGTCAGATTTGTCTGAAAGGGGCACGGGTCCCAATGGTGTAGGGAGCAAAACGTATTTTTTGGGGTCTTCAAGTTGGGAAATCAGTCCGTTAGCTTTAATTTTTTGTTGGTTCTTTACGAAGAGTCTCTGGTCTTGAATAAAGGAGCTTGCAGATTTTGAAAAGACGCTTAGAAGAGGAGGAAGTGCAACTCTCTGAATAGATTTTAGGAAGAGAGGAAGCCTCGATTTCTGCTTCTTGACATCGCCGATGTGTTGTTTCGTGATTTTGATGTAGCCGTCACAGCGGAATATCAACTCTTCTTTCTCCAGTTCTCTGAGAGCTTCTAGATAACCATCCATCATCTCTTCCATATTTTTTCGAAAGTTTCTTCTTGACATGTTGAGAAAACTGTAGGTTAGAGGAGGAAACAATCTAGCCCTCCGCATCATAACTTCATACATGAAATACTCGTTTTTTATGAGGAACTCGTGAGAAGACTCGGGAAACTCTAAAATCAGGTTTTCGAGAAGCTCTGTAACAATTCTCTTCTTTATTTTCACTTCGTGGAGCCGCAGATAGTTTCCATTCGTTAAAGGTTCGTAAGGAACAGTGACCTTTTCAGCGAGGAATTCGCCTAACCATCCTTTTTTTATGTCTCTTTCAAAGTCCGAACGATTAACTGCCAAGATCGAGATGTTAATATCATCTACAGTCTCAAAATGGGTGTTTAGATGGAGAGTGTAACTCTCAAGAATCAACAAAACGTTTACATCTGTCTTTTCGTCAGCGTATCCACAAACCCATGGACCATAAAGACAAACAGCAACTATTTGGCGAGAGCCAGCAATATCTTTACACAGCCCCAGCACATTCTCTTTCAGGCTTTTGGTCAAATGATGGGTCATCTACGCTCTTTCCACAACTACAGCCGCAAGAAGCTCTTTGTATGAAGCTTCCCCGACTTTAAAACTATTCGTTAAAAACGAAAGTATGTCCTTTCTGTTTTCTCTTCTCATGAAGGACGTGAAACTCGAAAAAAATAATGCCAAAAAAGAAATTTCAATTAATGATTTTGCAGTGTTTGTTGTGTAGCTAATTCTCGCGTATTCTTGTCTTGACCTTTCCTTCTGCCGCTTGTTTTATTGCTTCTGCTTCTTCTAAAGTATCTACTCTGGTGAAATATTTGAACCAAGCACCAGAACTAGGAAGCTCTATTTCAATTATGTAGGTCAATGCTTCACCCCACCTAAAGGTTCAATGAACACTTTGATTGTATACTGGTTAAATATCATCCTACCAAAGAAGACATATTCCAAAACCTGATATGTACAACATTTTACCCTTTGCCAAATACGTTCCCGAGCAAATTAACGGTGTAGAATTTCGACATTCAACATGGTTTACGGGCTTATTTTTGGTTGAAAGTGCAAAAGCTTAATGTTCTTAGACAACAAGTAATCTAGAATTAACGTTTGGTGGGGCGAAGAAATGGATATCAGCGTCTTAGCGGATTATACTGCTTACATCCTAATTCTTGGAGGGGTTGTCGCAATTTCTTGGTTTTTAGAAAAGCTTGTGAGACCCGTGCCGGTAGTTGGAAAACCTGCAAGCATATTAACGAAGATCATGTCTTTCTTCGGATTTTTCGTGGGAATCCTATTAATCCTAACAGCTGCGGCAGCGTGGAACACACCAGTTCCTCAAGTTGAAACTTACACTCGATATTTGCTCATTATTGCTGGTTTGGCTCTGTTTTTGAGACCCATCAAAGATGTCCCTTGGGCGGCTTTGTTAGGTTTGATCGTAGGTGGTTTGTGCGCAGGTATCGTCTACTTTTTCTTTCCCTTACCAGAGACCGTTTTCGGATTCTCTGCTATTTGGGTCTACTTGCTGATTTTCCTTATTCCAGCGGTGATTGTTTACATGGTCTTCAAGTTCATAGAAGACGTGCTGAAGCTTATCGGAATGGTGCTAGGCTCTAAACCAGTAACCTTCGTTTTAGGCATAATATGCATAGCTCAAGGAGTGCTTTTGCTACTAGACATGAACCTGTTTGCTATACTACCTACTTGATTGGCACAAAAGAAAAGAAAAAAATAAAAGAAAAAGGGGATTTCTTCTAGCCCTTAACTGTGATTTCTTTGATTACACCCGCAGCTACTGTGGTGCCCATGTCCCGTATTGCAAACCGTCCGAGCTCAGGGAAATCGCTGTACGTCTCAACTGATATGGGTTGAATGGGTTCAAACTTTACGACTGCACCGTCTCCGGTTTTCAGAAATGCTGGATTTTGCTCTACAACTTGTCCAGTTCTCGGATCCAGCTTCGAGATAAGCTCCTTGAATCTGCATGAAATCTGACCTGTGTTTGAATGCAATACTGGAGAGTATCCGGCGGCGATGGCTGTTGGGTGATGGATTATGATTATTTGTCCGATGAACTCTTTTGCGACGGTTGGTGGGTTGTCAGGATGACCTGCTACGTCTCCTCTGTGAACATCTTTCTTTGAGATTCCTCTAACGTTGAATCCAATGTTGTCTCCTGGAAGAGCTTTTGGAACTTTGACGTGGTGAGTCTCTATGGATTTCACTTGTCCCTGAACTTTTGAAGGCATGAAAACGAGGTTGTCACCTTCTTTCAAAACACCAGTTTCCACACGTCCAACAGGAACTGATCCGACGCCGGTGATGGTGTAAATGTCCTGAATTGGGAGTCTTAAAGGCTTGTTGATTGGTTTGGGAGGAACTTCCATTTTGTCAAGGGCTTCGAATAGGGTTGGACCTTTGTACCAAGGCATTTTATCGCTTTTCTTGGCAAGGTTGTCGCCTGTCCATCCTGAAGTGGGAACGAAGTCGATTTTGTCTGTCTTGTAACCAGACATTTTTAGCATGCGAGAGATTTCGTTTTTGATTTCGTCGTATCTTTCTTGTTTCCAATCTACTGAAGCATCGTCCATTTTGTTGATGGCAACGACTATTTGGTTTACTCCTAGGGTGTAGGCTAGGAAGGCGTGTTCTCTGGTTTGTCCGCCTGGTCCAATGCCGGCTTCGAATTCTCCTCGTTTTGCAGATATGAGGAGGATGGCTGCGTCTGATTGGCTGGCTCCGGTGATCATGTTTTTGATGAAGTCTCTGTGTCCTGGGGCGTCGATGATTGTGAAGAAGTATTTTGGTGTCTCGAATTTCAGGTAGGCGACGTCTATGGTTAGGCCTCTCTCTCTTTCTTCTTTCAGTTTGTCTAAGACCCAAGCGAACTTGAAGGTCTCTTTTCCTAGTTTCTTCGCCTCTTCTTCATAGGTTTTGGCAGTTCTTTCGTCAACTGCTCCTGTGAGGGAGAAGAGGTGACCTACGGTTGTTGATTTTCCGTGGTCTACGTGTCCGATTACGACCAAGTTTAAATGGGGTTTTTCTGTTTTGCTCAACTTTTTTCCTCCATTATTTTTTTGTTCAAGCTTACTCCTTATGTTGTAAGTGGATTCGTAGAGAAGACAGTGGGTTCAATTATTTTAACTTTTTGAAGAATTTTCATGATAACACTGCACCTTCATCGTTCTGGACATGGAAAACATGATTTTCTTAGCGGGAAGAACGTGCTATCCTCTCCATTTCGTTTCGTTTCTGCACGGCATAGCTTTTCACGTCCTTGTTGGCTGCCAATATTAGTTCTTCTGCAAGGTATTCATCCAAAGCTTTTGGGTTACCGAAGGATTGTTTTCTTGCGCCTTCGGAGAGAAAACGCAGTGCAAGGTCAACTCGTCTCTGGGGAGATATGTCCACAGCCATGTGATAGGCGATGCCTCCGTAACTGATGCGAGTGGTATCCTCGCCAGGTGAGGTGTTTTCTACTGCAGAAACAAGAACTTGAATTGGATTTTTTCCCGTGCGAATATGGATAATTTCAAATGCGTTCTTGAGCAAGTTTATGGCTCGGGTTTTCTTTCCGGCGCTGCTGCCGGGGCGCATAAGGTTGTTTATGAGTCTCTCAACTATGTTGACTTTAGCTTTGTGGAATTTTCCATGTTCATGTCTGCCCATGCTGTGGGGAACGTAGACTGGTTTAAGAGATATGTATTGTTTGAGCCCTGGGTCCTCTATTTGGATTCCGTCGAAGCTCCATTTTCCGAATAGTTTTATCTCTTGTACTTTGCTCACACGAGCCACCTTGACAAAGATTCTGGGTTTAGAAACCAGTATTTAAGGATTGTTTAGGGAGCAGTTTTGGTTTTATCGCATGGGTTTCTCTTTTCTGCCTAGAACCAACTCGTTTAGGGAGACTCCGTTGATGGTTGAGACTTTCCATCTGACTCCTGGGAGGTCGCCCATGGCTCCGCCGCGGGAGCCGCCGATTCCTTCTACCACAACTTCGTCGTGTTCGTCAACTACGTTGAGTGCGCCGTCTCCGGGGAGAAAAGCGGTTATAACTCTGCCGTTTTTGATGAGTTGTGTTCTGACGCATTTTCTGATGGCGCTGTTGGGCTGTTTGCTTTCGACGCCAACTTTTTCTAGGACTATTCCTCGTGCCATTGGTGCGCCTTTTAGTGGGTCGGATTTGACGTCTAGTCTAAGCATTCGACGTTTGTAGTAGACGTCTTTCCATCTGAAGTTTTTCCTTTTTGCTACGAGTTTTCTTGCGGCGAGTTCGCCTTTTGGTGCTTTTGAACCCATGCTTTTCTGTCCTCTTGTATTTCTATTTTGGAGTTCTGGTATTTAAACAGTCCAGAATAGTGAACTCACATAAATATGATTCGAAAAATTTGTTTCGATTGCTAGTTTTTGCTTCGTATAAAAGAGGCGGAAGCAACTGAAAGTTAATTTCTTGAAAGTATTGCTTTTGACTTTCTAAGTAGTGATTCAAAGTTTTTTTTGGAGATTCTTGTTTGTCTTCTGAGTTCCCTTGGGTCTTTTTCGGTTAACTGTTTTAGCAGAACAATGTTGTTAGAGACCAGTTTCCTTCTAGTCACATGGTTTAATCTCCTTAGATATGTTATTGGGTATAGTTGTTTTTCTTCAATCATGGTCTGTAAGTCATGGTTCGGGGGTGAACTCCAGCCTATGTGATAGATTCCTCTGCACTCTGCGTAGCGTTTAGCGTGTTCTGACAATTTTGTGTTGCAAACTATCATTGCTCGGTCTATTTTCAAATCATTCAAGCCGAGTTCATATCCTTCTGTTACGTCTTCTAGTATAGCTCTTGAAATGCGACTCACATCAAGGCTTGTTGGAGTGTGATATTTGAAATGGTGTTTAACCTCTACAATATGTGTCTCACCGTCTTTTCTTGCGATAGCATCGACTTCATGTTCTACGCATTTTCCTCGTATAATCTGGTTTGGAGTAACTTCGTAGCCATTCTCGCTTAGCAAAATCTGAACAAAACGTTCAAAGTCGGGTGCTGGATTCAGCAAGCTCAAAGCTTTTCGCAGGTCAATTTGATGTTTGGTTGCGGGTTTATGTTTTCTTAACTCTTTGAAGAGCATCTGAAGAATTTCCTTTGTTTCTACGCCATCATACATCCTTGTTTCGATTTCTTCAGCAATTGACTCGGCAACAGCTCTGGTTGCTCCCATCCGTAAACAGGTTCTCACAATTTTCTCTTTGTTAAACAACTGTCTAGTTCCATCAGCTTTGGTCACAGAAACAGGCAACATCCATCTACCGCAAGGATATACTTCCATTTTCTGCTAAAAAGATAACTATCCCCGCAACATAGTGGATGTGTCATTCAGGAAACGTAAATAAGTCTAAAAACGCTTGAGAAGTAGCTGAAAACAAAAAGTGGCCGGGATGAGGTAGTCTGGTAGCCTATAGGTCTGTGGAGCCTAGCGCCCGGGTTCAAATCCCGGTCCCGGCCCTCTTTATCACAGGTTTTGCCTTGTTAAATTAGTGATTTGTGGAGGAGGTTTTTGTTGGCTAAAAAAAGGGAGAGGGGTTATCCGTTTACTCTGATCTTTTGAGGTAAATTGGTTCGTCTATTGCACATTGTTTTCCACAGGATTTTAGAAGTTGATAATATGCCCTTTTTGCTTTTAATCGTCTCTTGCCTTTGAAGTAAAGAATCTCCTTTTCCATCAGTTCTATTTCAAGTTTTATTGCTTCTTTCTTTTCTGAGAGGATAATCCACTCCGCAGTTAATTATTGGAAATTAACTATTAATTTTTTGTTGACAAAAATATTCCTTAAGGAATAACCGCTTCTCCCGAAAAAGAGTGAGTTGTAGAGACAGACGACATGACCTGATGTTAAACAGCATGTTTTCTTCTGTTGACTATAATCACTACTATTGTTAGTGTAATAAATGCCGATATGAGTACGAGTGATGATAACTCTGGAATTACCAAGCTTCCAAATGTAAGAGTTACCTGTTTAGTCTCTGTCAGATTCACTGTTGTTCCACTTATGTAAGATTCGTAGGTTGCTTCAACATTATAATCTCCAATAGGATACTCACCAGTGTCATTCATCATCTTCTCCATCAAGGGGAATCTAGCCAAACCATTAGAATCAGTAAGCTTTGAATCAGCCACTGTGGAGTTTGGATAAGAGACAGATACGCTTGCTGAAGGAACAGCTTGGTCTAACGAATCAACCACATGAACATCAAGATACCAGCTGAGATACATTTTACAAAAGTCCCGGATAACATCATTTGAATAAGTTGAGTTCATGAGCCAAACCGTACCATTATCGTAAAGGGATATTACACTGCAGTGAGTGTCATAAAGATACGAAGTTGAGTAAACATATAATCCATCACAAAAACTGTCATAAAGATACAAAGTTGAGAAGCTCCATACTTCTATGTACGAAATTGATGAGTTTGTAATCGTATAATTGGAGTCACCAGAAAATGCAAAATGCCAACCATTAATGTGTGTATCAGTAAATGTTACGTTTGGTGCATAGCCTCCAGAGTAAACATTTACATTGCAATCGCTTATGAAATTCCAATGACTTAAAAGCCCTGGTTCGAGATTAGAAATTGTACATTTTGTTGAGTTTGTTAGAAGTCTAAGACTATCGATTTCTGAGTCGTAGACTTGAATTTCAGGAGATTCTTGAGTCGATAGGTAATCTACAGTGGAGTTATGAATGTTAAATGTAGGGGAATTTCTTGCACGTAACTCCTCAATAAAGGAGGATGAGATTGAAAGGGTAGAATCTCCGTGTGCACTATTACTGTGAATTGTTGAATTTTGGATGTTAGCCGAGGAATTGTTGTATATATTAACTCCTCCTTGAATTGTTGAATTTTGGACGCTTACAACTGTGGATTCATGTGCGAGTATACTATAAACAGAGGAACTATTTGAGACGGTGATGTTGGAATATTCCCATAACATAAAATAGGCATCCTTAGTTGTGGAGTTGTTTATTGCAGCAGTACTGTTGTCGTAGAGTGTGATAGAGCTAAGGTCGGCATATGCTATTGTGGAATTAAAGGCTAAAAGACGTGGATTTCCGTTTAACGGATTTCTTAACTTAATATTATATGGATAACTTGGACTCTGAGTCAAGTTTAGATAACAATTTTTCAAGCTTAATGTTGCATTATCTTCCACTATTATGCTTCCGTTGATGTCAAATCTTCCTTCAAGGGTGGTTACGTTGTTTCCAGTGAGTACGAGGTCTCCTTGGTATATGGGGGTAGAGCCTTTGACAGATGGAATGTTTACGTTGTAGACAAAACAAAGAGTTAACAGCAGAGACGAGACAAGGATGGCAAACACAAATTTCTTCATACAGCATCATCCACCATTCGTTGCAGTTTCGATTTTTATAACTTGTGGAGGAACTTGGTGACTTCCAAATGGTCTCTCAAATTCTAAGGACGGCAGAAATATTCTGGGCTACAAAACAGATACACAAAACATTTAGAGGTTAGAAATGCCTAAATCTAGCTTCTTGCATCAGACAAAGCAAGTGATTAGGAGGGCCGATAGTTCAGTCTGGAATGAATGCCTGACTTGCACT
>CAZUDX010000012.1:0-21398 GCA_964618695.1 uncultured Candidatus Bathyarchaeia archaeon
AACCGTCGAGTTAAAAAAACCGCTTAACAGCGGAGACTCAGATGGAAAAGACACCACATGGACAGAAGACAACACATACGCCCTGATCATAACGTGGAATTCTAACAGCTACGGCGCCAGCGGCGGCAGCGTAACCCACTCAGAAGGAAACCTAACAGACAAAACAATACTCATCAACTCAAACGCCATACCCGAACTTCCAGGCTTAATGTTCACCGTCATCTTAGTCGCCACAGCAATCTCAGCGTTATTGCTCAGAAAACGACTCAGTACAAAGCCCATGACAAACGTAACTTCCTAAACCCCTTCCTTTTTTCTATAGTTAAAACCAAGGCAAAAAATTTCAGCGACAAGCTTAGTGTCCGCACCCAATTTTCTCCGTGTAGCTTAACTTAAAAATTAATTACCCAATTAATAACCCTAAATCTTTATTAAAATCATCTCGGTTATAATAAATAGGTGAACTGGAGTTGAAGAAGCTAACCTTTGAGCCAGAAGTAGAGGAATATTTGGCATTAAAGAGCAAGAAAACAGCCCAAATCTATAAGTCAGGATTAGCAAAGTTCCTTACTTACTACCAATCAAAACATGGTGAAGGAAAACTCTTCGCTCACTTCCTTGACCGGATTTTTGAGGAATTCAAGAAGCCTCCTCGTGAGCAAGAAAGAATCGCTGAGATTGAAATAAGCCAATTCATTGATTACTTGAGAGATCAGAAGTTGTCAAATAATGCTATCAGGTTGTATTTTGCTTCAGTACAGAACTTTTTGAAGTATAAGCAAGTCACGGTGTCAATGAGCTTTATCGACATACCCCCGCCAACTGGGAAGAAGACAAACGGTAAGCACGAGTGGAAGATTGAGCAGATAAAGGAGTTTGTTGATTCAGCACAATCATATCGTGATAAGGCTATAATTTTGTGCATGTTCCAGTCGGGTTTAGCAGTGAATGAAATCTGTGAACTGAATTACGGTGACGTAATGGATGAGCTAGAACAGGGTATTTTGCCCCTATGCCTTAAGCTCGTTAGACGGAAAACAAGTGTTCAATTCAAGACGTTTTTCGGCCGTGATGCTGTTAAGTATTTGAAATTGTATTTAGCAACAAGGAGTGACCTGAAACCCGAAGATCCATTGTTCGCCAAGGAAAGAATTCGAAAAGATGATTGGCGGATCACCCCTGACCTAATTCAGCAAGCCTTTAGCGAGATAGCCAAGAACGTGGATTTCATTAAGGTCAAGGACAACGCTTACAACCCTGCAAGACCGCATTCATTGAGAGCCGCTTTCAACTCACGACTTGTGAATAAAATCGATGAAACTTTGCGTGAATTTTGGATGGGGCACAATATCGGTACTGTAGCAAAAGCATACTTAACCATGCCCACAGATGAAATGCGTAAGCTGTACATGGGTGCGGAGCAATACCTGAAGATTGAAATGACATCGCAGGAAGAAATGGATGAAACAGCAAAATCAAAAGACATGGCAACGATGATGTTGGAAGGGAAGGTGAAGGAGCTTGAACAGCGCGTCAAAATGCACGAAGACATCTTTAAGCAAATGACCGAGATGCCTTTTGAAGAATTTGCGAAGTGGATGCAAGATAAGAATCGATGGGAATGGCAGCATCAGAAGGAAGAAGATAGGAAGCAGATGTCATAATCGAACAACATGCTCTTAAGCCAGTCATTTGTCACATATAGAAGTAATAATGCGGGTCAATATCTTTCAATTTTTTAGTCTCTGGCTCTGCAAGAACACCGCCCACAGAACGGGAAACTTCTATAGTCACAGGAATCTTCTTGCAGAAATGGGATGAATTCCAGTCAAGTTTGGTAAATGCCAGTATTTCTTTTGCAATTTCCGCAATGGGCGTAACGGATTGTTCGTCAGGTCTAATTACAATTGGTCTTGGCACTCTATATCCTTGATATGCACCTAAGACCGAAACAAAGCCGGTCGTGTAAAGATAATACTCTTTTCTGTCAGGTGGAGTCAACATCGTTCCTCTTAAAACGGGATAAACACATTTTTCATTGAACAACCTCAAAGGATGATATTCCTCGATGGTGATGAGGTCAACGCTGTGTATGTCTTTAGCCGCTTGCACCATTCCTTTCTTCTCTTCTGGCCAGAAATTCGATGTCTTATGAATAACAAGTCTGTTTGGACGGCTTTTGCGGACTTCATAATATTGGTTCAGAATTTTTTTGACCACGTTTCTTGCATCTTCTTCGGTTAAGTGATTCTGGAGTCTTCCCACGCTTTCATGCACTTGATCGGCTCTCAGAATGAAGCTCTCACCAGAATCAAGAAAGACCTGTGCCATTGCCGCTTTAGAGAGTTGAGTTGTTCTTTCCTTATAGAAGCTGATTCCCGCGTAACAGGTGTCCAATTCAAATTCTGCCAGCTTCCAAGGATGACCTTTCTGCGCCTTGTAAAGTAAGCCCACTGCCAAGTTCCAAGCTATATCTGACATGCCCTGAGTCTTTTTCCCTCTAAGAGTATTCGGATGAATAATCTGCGTTGGAACCTTACGAATAATGCTCTTCAGTTTGATTCTGTTGTGAAGATCACTCTCGTCCGTTTGAATTTTCTGCTTATACGCAGAAGCTGAGGCATATTTGTGATATATCTGCTCAGGGATGCAAATGACGATAACGTCTGGAGGAGTTTCCTTTCCGTAAACAATATCTGTCTTCTTTTCAAATAGCTCAACTGTTTTTTCCAATATTTCGTTGTGGCTTTGAAGGTTTGTAATCTCACTGATTTCGTCCTTTGTTATAACTTCTCTCCATCTCTTTTGAAGGTTCATAGAAACGTTTAGGGGAGACTCGTTACTTAGACCTGGGAATGGCATTTTCCACTTTTGAGGTTCCGATGACTTTTTTGGTCTATCTGGTAGAATGCGCTCTCTCATTTGATTGAAGAAGCTTTGAATTTCGTTTATTGAGAAGTAATCCCCTATTAGACCAATCTTCATGCTTACATGATGGGGTTTTCCTTCAGGAGTTCTTGGACCATACTTAATCAAGCCAATGCGTGGGTCTTTGGATTTGCCATTTTGCCCATTCTCATTCTCATTGAACATGAGGTCTGGCTCTTCAATATTTTCAATTTTGAACGTCAAGATATTTCTCCATCCTCTCATAAGCCGCTAAGAAATTGCGCATTTTGCTGTCTTTAGGAGGTTTCAAATTGCCTAAGAATTCTGTCAGTTCAGAGGTCTCTAACAGTGATTTTTTCTTGTCGTTGAGATAATTGAACCACCATCTCATGTCTCCGAGAATGGTAGAGTTGGTGTCGTATTTGTTGGGAGAGAATATGTCGTGTAGTTTTTTGGCATTGCTACCTGTTATGAGTTCCCTATTGTTGTCAGTGAATAGGACTAATGGACTAAAAAATATGAATAGCCGTTGCTCGTAAATCTTTACCACAATTTCTATCGCTTCATGTTTAACGAAAGGTGACATTGTGTCCTTGAACAGTCTTGTGACTTGTTTACCGTCAACCTTAGTTTTTTCCTGCGAATAGTCTGCGTGAGAAAAGAAGAGGATGTCTGATGATCTGTGACGAAGGTATTTACAGCCTTTGTTGACAACTCCGAAATTAAGGATGTATTTTTTGTAAAGCCTTTGGAGAATTGATAGTTTGTTGGAACCTTCGAGAATGTATCCTTCGAGAAGCCAATCTTCGGGGTTAAAGACCGTGAGAGTCCTTTTATCGATGAATTTTCTTAGTTTTGTTTCATATATAGGATCTGAGCTGTAGAGAAATTTACCTTCCAAAACTACAGGGTCATACCTCTGAATTCTAGCGTAAATATCCCTATGTCTTACATGTCCAATCTCCCAAGAATAGATTGAACCTGAAAATTTTTTTATTTCAGCAAAATTCCCAATTATTTGCTGCTTCTGTTTAATAGGAGGCAACTCTCTGATGTAGTACTGATAACCATAACGAGGGTTCTTTTTACCCTTATTTCGGTCATCAATATTCATCAATAAGCGATCATAATTGATTTGGTTGACGTAGGTGTCAGCAATGAATCTTTTAAAGTTGTCAAATCCCTTTTCTTTCACTTTTTTTCGGGTTGGTTCATCAAGCTCCTTGTTCTTCAACAGAGTTCCAAAAAATGCTTTACAGGTCTCTTCATCATACCTATTTGCATCGAAGATTTTTTTCCATTTCGAAAAATTCTTCAATTTTCTAAAGTATAGATACACGTCTGGCGGTTCGGTTTTTTTAGCCATGTATCGAATGAAATATGTGGCTAATTCCGATAGGAAAGTCTTATCGCTCAAGCTGACATCGTCAAACTTTGTTTCAACATGGATTTCGGTATTTCCTTCGGTGTCGGGCTTTTTGAAAATTAAATCAGGCGACCTTCCCACGTCTGAAGATGTTTGTATCAGAATGAAACCGTCAAGTTGTAAAAATTCAACTACTTTATCCCTGTAGAGCTTTGATGTGGCATGGGATGCCTCAGCACCACCTAACCAGTTGTTTATAGGCATGGAGACATATTGGTTGTGATATCCCTATAAGTTTATAGGTAGAATGGCACATACAGTTTTACTTAATCAAATTTTAAGCATGAATTGAAGAGTGAGATACAGAAAATTTCGGGTTTTTTTTGGAAATGAGTGGTTCCTTCATCAAAAGGCTGTGGGGTAATGAGGTAATTTTTTGAAGATTTAATTTATGTGAATTCTCATCTATTCATCTAAGATGTTATATATGAAATCATATATATTATGGATGGTGATAACATGAGAAAAGGAGACCGAATCGTAGCGCGACATATACTAGCAGTACTTGAGGAACATAAGGGCAAAGGTCTACGTTTTCGTGACATTAAAATAGAGATGGCAAAGCACGGTTGGTTCCATGTAGATTGTTCAATCGTCCAAAACTACAACTGGCTCCTGAAACAGGGCAAGATCGCAAAGATTGGACATTATTATGGCATCCCAATAGTGCGGGAGGACGGAACGGGCTATATAGAGATACCCAAATCCGATAAGCCGGTTGAAATTTGGAAAGTGAAACCAGAGTAGGGAGGTGAAGTGAATGAAGATTGATGTCTTTATTGATGAGAAAGAATGGCAGCCAAGTAAAATATTATCAGACGTAGAGTACATTCGCTTTGAAGAAAAATTTCCTGTAACTCCAAAAACAGTGTTTGACCTATTAGAACATAATAATACCTTTTCTATAGCTTCAACAGGTCAGAGGGTTGATAATGGTTATTTCGTTGGTTACGGTTATGTTCCTGAAGAGCTCGATTACGATTCATCAGAAGCAATAATTACCAAAGAAGTTCTGTTCCGGACCAAAAATAGTCTCCTTGCATCCATAATTATTGTATATAGTGAAAAAATACGGAATTTAAGTAAGGAAGCGAGGGCGGATGGTAAACCGAAAATGTGCCATCTGTGAGCACTTCGGACGATGGCGTTGGTTTGATAGAAAATCAGGGATGTGGATAGCGGAAAATACCAATCGCAACTGGACTGGTTGTAAGCTACACCTCAAACCGAGCACCTGTGGAATTGAAGAGCAAAGGATACGCGACGGGACGTTTGCGTGATTGAATGATAGAGCTTCTGAGATAGTTATATACACCGTAGAAGGATCGCCAGGGGTAGGTAAGACCACCAAGCAAATGCAAGAAATATCAGACTTAATCACTCACAAGAAAAAGGTATTCATCACTTCAAGAACTCATTCATGGTGTGACGAATGGGAAGATTATTTGAAGGATCAAGATATGCCGGTGCGCCATTGGGAAGGTTGGACTCGGAAATGCCCACTTTATAACCATAATTCAATTATTGATAAACTGAAAGCAAAAAACATACCGACCGCGAATATCTGCGCGATATGTCATGAGAAAAATTTGTACCCAAAACAACAATGTCTCTATCATCTGCAGTTTGAGAATTTACCACAAGTAGTAATTTCACCAATCGAATATGTGCACACAAAATATCTCAGCAAAAAATTCAAACCCGACATCATTCTAATTGACGACTGCTTAAAGAGTTTTAGTGCTCTAAACACAATTGAAAAAATTGATGAATTTCTAAGGCATCTTCAACGTTGGGGTAACTTGGCGGGGATTGACGAGGCTTTGAAGGATTATGTTAATGTGACTTCCCTCAAAAGGGTATTTGAACTGGATGAGGATGATTTTGAGACTTTCATGAAAAGGGTAAAGGAAGTGCATAAACGGAACATGACGGCTGCTGCTAAATCACTTGCAGAAATTGACGATGAATTAATGCTGTTTTTGACCATTCGCCCAGAGGAGATCGCGGCATACTACAAATGCCGTGAATTACCCGATATTGATGAACTGAAGGCGGTAGGTGTTCCCGCGCTTTTCCCAGTTTTTGATTACATCGCGAAAAGTGATGCCGAGTTGAGAATTATTGATGCCATCATCAACAAGGACTTGCTGGATTTGTGGAAGAAGCGCTACAGGAAGGAAACTGGAATCGAAGTCCTTTTTGTTCCAAAGAATGTTGACCGTGAATTTGAAGATTGTGGATCGGTGGTGTACCGAATCAAGGCGCATACTTTTTTTCCACCCGGAACAATCAAAAAAGACCCTGTGAAGTGGAAGCAGCGAATTAGGGCACATGAGAACTGGGTTTTGGAGACTCGACATCCAAATATAATTGCTAAGGAAACAGGCATAGTACAACCCCAGGATTTTGAAACGGAGATACCGATATTTGAGGATGGAGTCGTGATGGATGTGATTAGGATATCTCAGTTTGTTCCAAATAGGTTTTGGACTGAAAGTGATAAGGTTGGATCACTACATTATGGCGACTTGCGTGGCAAGAATGATCTGGAGGATAAAATAGTTGGTTTTGTTGTTTGCACCTATCTTACCAACCATTACAATAATGAGACGGGTGAGGGTATCATTTCGGACTTCAAGATGATGTTCGCAGTTGATCCGTTCAAGGGTCTTGAAATAAATCTTGACAAATTTCGTGAGAAAGAGGTTAAAGAGAAGGTGTATGAGAATGCTGATCCACATCATGGACACTATCACTTCAAACATAAGGGGTTAGATGCGTGGCGGTGGCTTCACGAGGAATATGAGCAGTATCAGGCAATTCATCGTTTTCGCCCGTTGAATCATAAGTGCAGTGTTTACGTTTATGGTAAGGTTCCAAGAGAGATTTGCGATGAGTTGACTGTGAAATCTTTATCGTTTAAAATTGGAGGTGATAAGGTGGACGAAAAGACGAAATGGCTGATCGAGTATGTCAAAGATCATGAGGGCTGTGTTCCTAAAAAGATGGTGAAATATGACTTGGGGAAGGAATTCAAGATAGGTGATGAGTGGGCACGTGTAATCGTTAATAGGATAGTTGCAAATGTTGATGAGTTGGAATTTGCTGAGAGAAACGGTTTAAGATGCATCATCCATGAATAATGCTACGTTTCGGAAATCGGCATTGGAAATTGTCACGTTTTGGAAAATAACGGTAAAGAAAAAGTTTATCCCAGCAAAGAATTGGAAAATTCCAAGAAATTCCATATAATATTATTATATGGTTAGAATTGGAAAACTCCAAGTAATTACTCGGATGGATTGATGTAAATCGGTTCAAATCCTAAATGGGCGCTAAATATGGATTGGCATGCAAAAAAGGGGTTGGATGTGATGTCTTAATGTTGCTGTTCTCTAGTCAATTAATTTTTTGCTGCCTCATGACTGAATGAAAGCTATCCCCACTTAATATGCTTAGGCGCGATGTTATCGCGCTTAGCGGTAGGGTTGTTTTGCCAGAAAGCGTAAACACTGAAAGAATTGTTTAATAAGCTATCGAGTTTATTTTTAAGTGGTTGTCGGCAGTAAGGATGAGGGTGAACAGTCCACAGGGTACAAGACATGGACCCGCGCGAATCACATGACCGTGCCCTATGGCACCCCTATCCGTTACTTTTACCGGCCTCAAGCTTATCCCAAACATCTTTAAGTACGGAAAAAACTCCTTCACGGTACTTAGGGGTCGCGTCTTTTGGAATTTCTGAAAAATGCTTGTTAATTATGTCAATTGCTATTTTTGTTTCATCAACACTTATCTCCCATGGAGGGATGTTAACGTGCTCTTCAATTTGGCTTACTTCATATTGAACATTACTTCTAACATGGTTGAAAAAGCCGGCCAATTTTTTATAGGATACGCTTGGAACAATCTTTTCGGTAGCGAGCGTTTTTCCATTTACAAATTCTTCGCCCATTTCTGTTCTTAGTCTGTTAAGAAGTTCTTGTGGTATGGAGGTGTCGAGTCTTTCTTCAATGTATTTCTCGATGGCATCTCTTGCTATCTTGGACCAATTAACTTCTGTCAGAGGTTCCATTTTTTCTGCAATTTCTCCAGGAATGTAGAGGGTTAAGTTCTTTGCAGACATCTTACGTCCCCACATAGATTTGTGGGCAATAGTATATAAAGTTACCTCTTAAAACGTGGGTTATGTGGATTATGTGGATACACTAGAATTTTATTTCTCCTTTTTCCATTAGCTCTTTGACTTTAAGTAGTGAATATTGAACGGCGTGACTTCTGTCTGCGAAGCCCCCTTTTTCGACTTGTTCATCAATCCATCGAACCAACTCGGGCAAGATGCTGACTGTTAATTTGACTTTGACCATATGAATCCAAAGGCAGTATAAGCGCCGCCGTGTTTAGGGCTTATCTGTAATCATAAGCAAACGTAAGCAAACGTTATATTGACAATTGAAGTGAATAAAGACCTATGAAACATTGGAAGTTCTATGCTATCTTCGCTTTTGCATTAGCAGGCATTCTCATTTTAGTGGATGGACTGTCAGTGTTCCCTTATGGTTTTTGGCAGACTGAAACGCTTATGGGTGCTTACTTATGCATGATGGCTGTTGCTGCTTGGGCAGATTACAGAGAACTTGTTGAAAAACAGAAAAAGGCAACTACTTGACGCGGGCATTCTGTATCAGTGTTTTCCACTTGCATGTGGAGATATCCCACAAAGCTCACTTTTTATTAAAAAATTACTAATATAACACTTAAACTGAATTACGATCACCGAAGCAAATGGGGAAACTATCATGGTCAAAATCCAATGTAAATGGGAGTGGAAAGAAAAAACCAGAACGTTTCTTTTACGATTGAGATTCATCCCCTTACGACCTTCACCAAATTTTAGATGGGCGATAAAAGACAAAAGCGGGATGATAAGTAAAGCAAAAATTGGGATGAAGTTCTCTGATGGCAGATCCTGGGAGGTTCCCATCGTTGATTGGGCTCCTTCATGGTGTGAGTTTGGGCAGATAGGGGAACTCATGAGATTTACCGATCTTCTAAATTCTCTGAAAATTGACAAGAAACTCTATTTCAAAGCTCAGATAGGTGAGGAATGGATAAACTCTGAGGATATAACCCAAAAGAGTTGGTGGGAATTGGTAATGAAGTATTATGAGTAGCATAAAATGAGATCCCTCATGTCCTCTTGCCCAGTCAAGGAAAATTTTACAGCCCTTTCACGATGATAGTGTCACGAAACGGTTGAGATGTATTGGCGAGGGGTAGCAAAGTAGACCTACGAGCGGTTAACGGTCGGTGAGGGTTCGAGAATCTCGGTTCCAGACCAAGGGATGCCGGAACATGCAGGCATTTGGTGGCAAAATCCTTCCATTTGCGTGCGTTTCATGGCAGTTTGAGCGAAACGAGGGAGGGAAGGGGTCTATGTTATTATATTATATAATGGGTGGGGCGTTTCTAGAAATTTTCAGGGATGGAAATATAACCTTGATTAAAAATATATTAAATCAAATACTGTCCAAGATAATACCGTGTTTTAGCGAAAGGGCGCCGTTTTTTCCTTCTTTTCGAGATTTTCACATGTTTCGAAACGTTCATTCTCCCAGTTCCCAACCAAATTTAGTGGGTAAACCATAAATTCCCATTGAGTCGCCATGGAAAACCGAACCTGAACCGCTTGAAACGTGGTATGTTACTTCAGATTCATCAAACCTATCTTTAAGCTACGGGGTTCTTTCACCAAACGTGGCATTTTTTCTCAACGGATTTCATCTAAAGTGTGAAATAGCGAATGAAGTTAAAATATTTACCAGAGGAAACGTAAGTTGGAAGAAAAGGATTATGAAGATTGGATAATCGAGCAGTTAAAGGAAACACAGGCGGACGGAGCGGAAATGCCTGAGCTTGATTTGCGGGTGATCATGACTCAGCAGTTTGACATAAGCGATGGATGGGCTTACGAATTAATCAGAAAGATCGCAAAGAATCCTCAGATTTATCTCAAGAAGATCAGGGTGGAATACTGGGGCAGCAAGAAAGGTCGAGAGTTTGCGGTGACCTTCGGTTACGAGCCAACTTAAGAAAAGATATGATTGGGCGTGAACAAATGGCGAAGAGACACGGTGATAGACCTGTCGAAAGTCATCTCATTCGGTTTCTCCAGCAAAATCTTGGCGTCGGATACAGCATCAAAGCCCTTATGAAAGAATTAGATGAGATGGGTTGGCGTCACTGTGGGAAAGCAATAGCGGATAATTGCTTGCTGTTGGTTGAGCAGGGGTCCGTAATCAAAAAGGGGATTTGCTTCGGGATTCCAATTAATGGGGATATTGAGGTGACTGAGCTACCGCATCAATCGATACCTTCACCATATCACACATCGAAACTTCAACACGACAAATGTGATCGTTGCGGTAGAAACTTTGAGTCGAATGATGAAATTCACCTGCGCAGATTTAGCAACATGGCAGAGATGTTCTATCTTTGCGAGAATTGTTATGAACAGAAGGCTGTCTCGATAGCATGAGCGTTTCTACAGCAAAAAGTGTGGGGTTGTCGGGGATAAAAATACTGCGCATTCCCATTAACGGGAATCTTTACCAAATCCGAGTATTTCAGAAATCTATCACCCATCATTTCAGCTTCTTAGCATCGATTTGCAACGGAGGCGTAATTTCTCTCCTTATCGTAAGCGCCATTTCGATCGCTTCAGGATAGGATGGTGCGTTCACCTTCAAAGTTTCAGATGGCAGTCTTTCGTAAGTGATTTGAACAATAAAGTCTATTTGAGCAGATGGCTGCTTCTTGAGCCGTGGCTTCGCGAGTTTAGGCTTTCTTGAGCCTTTCCCTCGATCGTAATCTCGGACCGATCTTCCACAGCGTCTATGTTTGCGAACATGATGTCTGATTGGGCTTTTTCTCAATTCATCTTCACCTCATTCAGCACGGATTCATTTTCGTAGAGTTGCATAAGATGGATGAAGCACTTCCGACAGTATAGCCCAGGTTGGATGATTGAACTTCCGAAACGATTAGAGTAAGCATACACAACAGTGCCGCATCTAAGTAGAATATGACATCTCTTACACGTTGTGAAGACTTGATTGATCTGTTTCCTGAACATTTTGCCTCACTTGGGAATCTTTAATAAAAAATGGCGTTTTTGATTCGGTGTTTTCTACCCGCTAACCACGACCAAGGCGAAAGGGGGAAGCTACCTACTCGCCATAGCAAAAGTATGTGTGGAGCACTCAAGCCTACCGGTCTTTGTGGGCGGATCAGAATGCCTTTTTTTCGCCTCCCAACCACTAATCAATTTTTATTATCTTTCACGGTCTTAATTATATTTTTGTTTAGCAGCTATGGTAGTACTATAATAATGGTTATATGGTTGAACTTAGAATATAAGTATATGGTGGCATGAGATGAAAACCGAGAAAATAGGAAAAGTTTTGAGTTCGCATAGCATCAAGGCAAAAGACCTGGGGAGGTGATGATATGTCAGAAGATGCACTTACACAGATTCAGATTAAGGTAAAAACCCGTGAACGGCTCAAGGGTTTCAAGCTCACGAACCGCGAGTCTTACGAAGAAATCTTGACCAGATTTATGGACAAGCTGGAAGAAATCGGATACAAGCCAACCCCTGCGGTGGTGAAAGCGTGAAGAAGTGCTGTGGGAAAGTCTACCCCGATTCATATCAGTATTGTACGCAATGTGGCACGAAGCTTGATACCTTTTGGGGCAAATTGAGTACTGACAAAGATAAAGACTTCATCGGGGAGCTTTTCACCGAGAAGGATGCTGATTTTTTCGTATTGTTCAGCCCGACCAAGGGGGATTAGCATGGGCCTCTTGGATGACACCTTTAATGCTTTATTCAACATTTCTTTTGTCTTCCAGTTTACAGTCTGCCTTTGGATTACAATTGGATCGATTTGTACGAAATCGATCATCTACCGGCAGAACATCATCGTCAACTTGCAGATATTATGCATGAAGACGGTTCAAGGTCACATAGGCGGCATGTTACGAGACGTAGGGCGATGAGAAAAGATACAAGCAGGTCCACATGAAACAGGGCAGCCTATCGAAAAGAAGAACCCCTCCTAGAAAAGGCTTCTGGGGCTATGAGCAGATGGTTCTTTAAAGCTAGCTGAAGAGATGGTTGATAGATTCCCTCGCTTGTTTAAGGGGAAAACTGTCGGAAAAGTTAGTATGGGAAACGTTTTTGCAGGAAACGCACTTAGCAAAAGAAAGCTGATAAAAATCGACTATGAAGAATACAGTAACAGCGACGGGGAGTACCGCATTTATTGGGTTTAAACTCACCCTCCCAACTTCTTTCTTTTGACGGTTGCTATACGTTTTCATTCTTGTGCAGAAGGACAAAGAGTTTTGAATTCAACATCTAATTTGAAATTCTTAACAAGGTCTATTACGCCTCTTTGATATGGATGTCCAAACCATCTCAACCCATAAATTGTGTTGTTTCTACCAACACCTGTTCTGTATTCTCTGATCATTATGATTAATTTTTTCACATCATGGTCAAGCATTGCCTTCAGGACATCTTTTTCAAACTCGTTTTTTACTGCCCCTAAACAGATCTCAATTGCAGTTTTTGTATCGGGGTTATACAGGTCAAATGCTGCACCTATATCTCTTGAAGTTATAGGTTTCTCTCGAACAATTTGAGGGAAAATGTGTGTAGCGTGATGCTGAATTTTGCGAAGAGTTTCGATTGCGATTTGTACAGCACTTAATCCTCTTCCAGCTTCCTCCGCGAGTCTTTCTTTCCAAGATTGGCGATAATCATGGTACATCCTCCCATCTAGAGCTGTGTTTTCTTCAAAAATCTGTGTTCTTGAAAAGTCTTGAATAACTCTTATAATTTCATCGTCAGAAGGCATTCATATCATCTTAAGCTGAAGTGTTTGGTAATTTAATAAATGCTTTTTTATAATTAGCTGTATCCTTTTTCACCATTCTGCCCCATCTTCATCTTTCAAAAAGACTTGCCTTCCACCTCGAAATCAGTTTTCTCTGAACTTGTATGGTGCAAGTTACCGATAAGTTGAAGTTTAAATACAAAAACTTTTTATGAAAAGGCACGATACAATATTTGAAAAGAAATGGCTTCTTTCTCGCTTACAACTGAGAAGCAACGATGGAAAGAGGTAGGTGAATGTTTGAGGGGGGGAGATTTGATTCTCTCACCTTTTGAACAACCAATAGAGGAAGAGCGAAGAGGAGACCCTGACCAGTCAGACGATGATTTCAACTTCTTTAAAGAAAATCTCTGCACTTCATTAGAACCAAATCTTCCTAATGCTAAGAAAAAAATTAATGATGTGCAATTTAATTGTAGATTTAAATTCTTTTTGGACGGCTCAATTAGAACCAAATACGTTGGTGAATATGTTGATGGATCAGTGTCTTTCCCTTTGATTGTTTCTGAGATAGCTGCAGTAATAATAGAAGTAGAGTCTTCTAGGGCGAAACCGAAATCTTTCAAGAAATATCTCTATTTTGTTTTTCCTCACAAAAACACCAATACGATTTCTGATGGAACTTATGAAAAACTGATTAAGTTACAGAAACAATTGAAAAAACAAGAATCAAATACACAAATTGGCTTTATGAAGAAAAAGGAAGTGACACGTGACCTTCGATCATCCCTCCTTGGCAAAGTCCGCAGTATAATGCATAATCTTGAACATGAAATAGCTGTGAGCTTACAACGTGAACCCTCTTGTTGGTTGATTATGGACGGGGCTATAAGAAAAGGGGAGTTTATGAATCTTGAAAACACAATTGGGCTCGCTAAATCATTTAGTAGAAAACCTCTTTTCAGAATCAAAGAGAAAACTTTGACCCTTCCTGCATATCTGAAGCGTATCAGAGAAGGTGAGAGGTCTGCAATATTCAAGAAAGCTACAGCACAAACAGGGCAAGAGGGGTTAATATTTTGGTATCAACGAATTAGAAGCTTTCCACCGATGGAACCCCTTGGAGGAGTTGTAAAAATCGACATGAAACTCCCTGATGAAGAACTAGATGAAAACAAAGTGAAGCTAATTGATGAGATTGCATCTGAAGTATATAGTTTGAGAAATCCATCAACATATCCCCGACCAAGATGGCCCAGTCTCATATATCCAATAAAAATATGTGAGCAATACATGGGTGCCTCTTTTCTTAGCCAATATTGCCTTTCACAAATCGGTCAAGACCTGAAGAAGACTTTAGGAGGTTCTTGAAATGAGTAAAGGAAAATCTAAAGAAAAAACAGGAAAGAAAATTAAAAAAACGACTAAACGAAATCCAATTGGAAAATCCAGTTCTCCTGAGCGTGAGCCTAATACAACAAGTCAATTCCAGTGTTGGCTTGAAGATGGAATAAAGTTAAACCCTTTTGATTTTGTAACTGCCGACCATATTGATGGTACTCGAACAATCGGTATAGTGCAAGAAATGAAAAACTTGTCAGACGCACAGTCTCATATCACGGGTTATGTAAGCCATGATTTTGGGAAGCCCGAAACTAAACCATACGTTGAAAGGGTGTCATCTGTGATCGCGCAACTTTCTGTCCTTCGTAATACTGGAGAACCTGAAGTTATGATGCCTGTCCCCCCTGATTATAATGTCTATTTCCCCTCAATTGAGGAAATTCGCTTTGCTATTGGGACAGATAAGATTAAGGGCATAGAGATACCTGCAGGAGTTATTAAACAAAGCAATGGTGATGTTATACCCGTGGGTCTTGACTCGGATTATCTGCTTGGGCCACAAGCTGGTCACATAAATGCTTCAGGCATTTCAGGATTAGCAACAAAAACATCATATTTAATGTTCATACTTACGGCAGTATGTCAGAAAATTGAGAACGTTGCCTTTGTTATTTTCAATGTTAAGCAATCAGACCTTTTACACATCCACGAAAAAAATAATGAACTATGTCCCGAGGATGAAGAACTTTACGATAAACTCGGAATAGAATGTAAACCGTTTGAAAATGTCAAGTACTTTCTTCCAAGAGGTCAAGAAGATCAACCAAACTCGGATCACCCACCAGATGATCATGATTTATATTCTTATGAACTTCGTGATGTGTATGATCGGTTTGACCTCCTTTTTGCTGATGTGCTCGATCCATATCATACATTGGACACATTCAATTCCAGAATTAGGGATGATTGGGATGGTAATAATGACCGTGTCCTAATCGAGGGTCAATCCGTTACAACATGGGATGATTTGAGAAATATTGACAATGATCTTCTGAAGCGTGCCTTTAGTCTTAATGCTGTCACGCCCCCACGTATTAAAAGAGAGCTGACGCGACTAACTCAATCCGATCTGTTTGTAAACAATCGTAATAATCAGATATACTTAGGTGAAAAAATAAAAGAGATAAGAAGCGGACAAATTTTTGTCATTGATATTACAAATGTTCATTCGAGAACTCAACCATTTGTTGTTGGTGATGTCATGCGGTCTATAGATGAACTTTATAGAGACACAACAGTAGAAGATAGACCCAATAAGATGGTTTTATTTGTGGACGAGCTTAATACAATCGCTCCTTCTGGCAGTACAAGTGCCATTACAGAACAGATTGTTGAGATTGCCAGAAAAGGCAGGTCTAGAGGAACAATACTCTTTGGGGCTGAACAATTTAAGAGTGATATTCATGATCAAATCGTAGGAAACTGTGGGACTCATGCAATTGGAAGAACAGGAAGTGCAGAAATAAGACGACCTGCGTATGCTTTCTTGGATAATACAGCAAAGCAAAACGTCATGAACTTAGGACAGGGGGAAATTGTATTATCAACTCCCACTTGGAGAAGTCCTATTAAAATTGGTTTTCCACGGCCCACTTATAAAACTGTTACTTAGTAGCAGGTTTTTGAGATGAAAGTACCTTTCTCCAATCTTTCTCGTTTACCCAACGTATTTTTGCTTTTGATAAATTACCTTTTGATCCATGTGAAATCTTTAGGTGTTCACCTATTCGTTGAAGTAACGGCCTCTTTGCTCCAATTGGACGAAGTTTAAATGCCTTATTGAAGCAATTTGCATCATTAAATTTTTTAACCAATGCACCATATGGAGGAAGAGTCCCGCTGAATCCCAGAACTCTTCGGGCTCTTTGTACCATTCGTACCTGTTCGCATGCCCAGTTAGGGCTCAAATAGTGATTTTTTTCCAATGCGTCTAAGGGTTCAAATCGCATAGGATAGCAAGCAGCTCCCCAATTCAATATATCTTTCACCCTGTTGAAGAAGTCTTCGGGGTCATCTTCGAAGTTAAAAAGAGTATAGACTACAATCTTTTTCTTTCTTACACCATATTTATGTAACAGCTCAATTGCTCTTTCAACGTAAGGTCCGGCTTTTTGTGTATCATAAGCTAAGCGAATAAGATACAATTTCATCTGTGACAGTTTTTCTGCTGATTGATCGGAAATGAGTCGTGCATCGAGACCTTGATTGAAATCAACCTTAAGTCCAAAACTAATTAACTCATCAAAGATTTTTTTCCAGTTATAATTTGCTAATATATTGTTATCCCAAAGAATTATTTTTGTATGACCAGAAAAGACCAGATGTTTAATAGTACTTTTCAATCCGTTGGGTTTTCCTTCGAGCTTTGGAACTGCACAGAAACTGCAACTTCGGATGCAGCCTCTCGAAGAAAAGATTATGCTCCCATCCCATTCAGGAACCAAATCATAGGATGGCATCAGGTCCTCAGCTTGAGAGAATAATCCCTCGCATATATGATCAGTCCCCGAAAGTTTGGCATGATCTCTCATTAGAGAAGCATATATTCCTCCAAGATAGATTTCAGTTGAAGGATACATTTTTTTGTAGTGTTTTACTGCTTCGTGAACTGGTTTCCAAGCATATGTGAAAAGGCTTGTTACGTAGATTAAATCTGGTTTTTTATCTGGTACTTTTTTTCCTCTTACAAGTTCAACTGTATCCCCATTTAACCTATGATAAGTTGCAAGTTTAAGTAAACCTAAGGGGGGAAAACGCGTGTAATAGTCCGGCTCTACTAGGAGGACTCTCATAATGTTTTATACCTAATATCAAAGGATCTTTTAAGGATCTCGGTATCTTCTACATAAGATGCAGATGATCTGTCGTTTGAAATGTTCACCACAATAAAGGATACTATGTAAAATGTTTGAAGTATATCCTAACTTGTTCATAGGAACAGAAAGAGAATGCTGCTTTACACATAGTGAAAAATGGGCAATAATTCATGCCTGTAAATCACCATGTCATCAAAGAGCAGTAGGGTATAGAGGCAATCTTCCTTCGACGCATCCTAAATACCTTGTTTATGAAGTTAGAAATCATCTTTTCTTGAATATGATCGATCCTCCAGCACCTCTATTCAAGCCACCATTATTTCGAGCATCCCTTGATTTTATTGAGAAGCACATCTCAGAACGCAAGGTCTTAATCCATTGTAACTTAGGCTTATCCCGTGCACCTTCGATTGCTCTCTTATATTTAGCAAAAAGAGCTGAAGCTATTAATGGAGAAAGCTATGTAGAAGCCACCAAAGATTTCGTTCAATTATTTCCTTCATATAAACCATCAAGGGGAATAGCACTTTATCTTTCAATTAATTGGTCAGAGTTTCAGTAAATAATTTTTAAAAACAGTTCTTAACTATATGAGACTATGGTTCTAGAAGCCACCCATTTTTTCTCATACTTTCCTAAGTTCCCTGTTTATCTTTCCTCTTCATTGATTGAGCTTTCAAAGAAGAGGGTTCCCCCTTTCGCACGCTGTAGTGTTCTCTATTGAAAGGTTTCGACGTTACACCTTGCGCTCTGGATATGAGCGTAAAACTACCTTACCGGTTCTATGACAGATTTCAGCATCTAACCCTAACGCGCCCAGTTCAAAAACGACAGCAGCACATGATACTTCAATCATTGCTTTCCCCATTGTTTTCCCTCCACGGTGCAACTTTCTAGTTGCATTTTTAATGTTTTTAAGTATTTACCTTAAAAATTGCTTCACACTAACAATAGAAATAGGAGGGATGATACTAATAAGAGAAATATGGAAAGTATCAACAGGTTCAGCATATATCCTTCTTTTTGCTTGGCACTATTCTAATTAGTTCCGTAGGTTCAGCTATGACACTTTTACATTTCTTACAAGTTTCAGTTTTAAAAGGCAGATACATGGGGATGAAAGCTTTCACTTTAACCTCTAAGGTTGCTTGTTCCGCAAATGCTTTTTCAACTTCTATTCGATTCCAGTGGCCGCAATTCCTGCACTTAATTCTCAAATTTGTTTTCATATTTTTCACATGATTGGCTATTAAGGCAATTTTTTCTAATCTTTTTCAAGATATCTTTATGCGCTTTCCCTTATTTTTATGAAAGTTTCCCGGTTAAGAATTAATAAAAATTTCAGGCTATTACTCAAGATAAGAGTTATTATCTTTCAAGGTCTAAATTAAATTTTTGTTTGGCATCTATGATAGAACGCTGCTTCTTTTGTTCAACTGATAATTCACAATAGACTTCTTTTGATAATGTTAAATTATGACCTCGTGATATTATTGATTTAAATAGGGATGACGGATAGTGCGAATCCTCATTGACACCAACATATTCATTGGTCGAGAGAACAACAGCATTGTCCCCCCGGATCTTCAGGAACTCCTAACGGTTTTGGCGAAACTCAGGATCCCCGTGCTCGTTCATCCTAAGTCTATTGTTGAAATTAACAAGGATTCCGACTTGAAGAGAAGAAAGATAAGCCTATCAAAGCTGCGCTCTTACCCTCAATTGGAATCCGTGCCAGACCCGACCTTCGATATTTTCTTCTTGGAACGAGTTGGAGGCTCAATCAATACACACGACCAAATCGATAATTTCATGCTCTACGCAGTGTACGTCGACGCTGTAAACTACTTGTTGACTGAAGATAGAGGGATCCACAGGAAAGCCGCAAGAATCGGCGTTGAAGAGAGGGTTTTCTCTTGCTCTGAAGCGTTGGAATACTTTAGAAATTATCTGCCAAAAGAAAAGATTGAGCACCCGCCAGCGCTTAAAGAAGAATTCGTCTATAACTTGAGATTGGAAGACCCCTTTTTCGACTCGCTTCGGGTAGAGTACCCCGAATTTGACGAATGGTTTAGAAAAATAAAAAGGCAGGGTCGAAAATGCTTCGTTTACTATAAGAAAAACGCGATATCAGCGTTGCTCATCTACAAAGACGAAAACGAAGCAGTCACCTGCGAACCTCCACTTCCTGCTTC
The DNA here is from genome assembly GCA_964618695.1 of uncultured Candidatus Bathyarchaeia archaeon. Taxonomy (GTDB): domain Archaea; phylum Thermoproteota; class Bathyarchaeia; order Bathyarchaeales; family Bathyarchaeaceae; genus Bathyarchaeum. Next base: position 19,637 of record CAZUDX010000012.1, read on the forward strand.
ACGCCGACTGAAAATCTGCACCTTCAAATCGGAGCCTTCAGGGAACCGCTTAGGTGAGCTTTTCATCAAGCTGGCAGTGAGATACTGCGTGAGGAACAAGATAAACGAAATGTACTTAACCCATTTTTCAAAGGAAGAAGGAGACCCCCTTGACAAGCTGCTGTTCAGGTACGGCTTCGTTAAGAGCGCGAAGAAGGACAACGGAGAAGATGTTTACGTAAAGAAGCTGTCTCCCGGCCAAGAGGAGTTGGGTGAGTTCACAACATTTGAAGTACGAAGGCTCTTTTATCCTTCATTCTACGATGGCGAGTCTGTTAAGAAGTTTGTTGTTCCAATCCGTGCCGAATATCACGAAAGGCTGTTTGATGACTATCGTATTTACTCGGCTCAGACATCGCTCAGCAAATATGTTGGCAAACAAAATGAGTTCATCGTTGAAGGAAACACTATCAGCAAAGCGTACTTATGCCACTCGCCAATCAAAAAAATCGCTTTGGGCGACGTGCTGCTCTTCTATCGTTCAAGGGAAAGACAGAAGATAACGTCGATAGGAGTCGTCGAAAGAGTCGCTCGGTTGAAGGACGCACAGAAGATTGCGGAAATAGTGACCAACAGAACGGTCTACAGCCTTGAAGAAATAGAAGAAATGGCGAAGAAACCGACATTAGTAATACTTTTTAGGTGGCATTTTTATCTTCCCCATCCAGTGAAAAGGAAAACGTTGCTGGGAAGGGGGATTTTGAAGAGCGCGCCTCAATCAATAACGACTATTAGCCATAAGAATTATCTTAAAATTAAGAAGGTGAGCAGGCTCAATGAGTGTTATACTATCGATTAATCCGAAATATGTTGAAGAGATTAGAAAAGGCAAAAAGAAATATGAGTTCCGAAGGGTTTTCAACCGAAATATCAGATTCGTTTACATATACGAGACTGCACCAGTTTGCAAAATCGTCGGGACTTTTGAGGTGAAAAGAGTTTTTGAAGACACGCCAAAAATGCTATGGACTCGGTTCAAAGAGCACGCCGGAATTAACGAGCAGGACTTTTTTGCTTATTTCGAGGGAGTGCCATCGGGCTTCGCAATCGAAATAGAGAACTTCATGCCCAATGAACCATACGAACCAGACAGATTGATCCCCAATTTCCAGCCTCCCCAATCATTTGTTTACGTACCAAAAAAAGAGAAGGAAAGCTCCAAACTCACCGACTTTCTTCCTTAGCGTTCAAAGGCATACTTGAGTAAATCAGGATAGTCAGGCAATCTACAACCGATGTTATGGGATAGCACTAAGGAAACGTGGGGGAAATACATCAGCATGGCAAAAATCATATCTATCACTTAGCTACAATTATCATAAGGGAATGAAAAATGAGGGTGGGTAACACCTTAAATAAAATTTCCCAGATAATACTTGGGTAAAATTAATTAGTAAGTTAAGAGTAAGCAGATTGCGGTGTGAAAGAGTGAACGGAAAAGTCATAGTGTTAATGGGTTCAGAGAGAGATTTGGAGTTCTGTCGTGGAATAGCAAAATACCTGAAGCTTCTAGGGGTAGAATATGTTTTCCGTGTTGCTTCCGCGCATAAAACTCCCGAGCAGGTGCTTGCAATCCTGAAAGAGTTCGAAAAAGAAAAAGCCGTGTACGTAACAGTTGCGGGCAGGTCCAACGCGTTAAGCGCCTTCGTTGATGCGAACACGTCGAAACCCGTTATTGCATGTCCTCCTTACTCAGAAAAATACGGTGGCGCAGACATTTACT
>CAZUDX010000013.1:0-12805 GCA_964618695.1 uncultured Candidatus Bathyarchaeia archaeon
AAGTACCTAACCCCTACTCATTTTCTTTTAATCCGCTATTTTTATTAAACCAAACCCGTTAGAGTACCCTCTTGCCATCTAATGCTCCGGTAGTATAGTCCGGTCAGAACAAGCGCTGATGGTGATTTCTCCCGCACAACTTTTTCCCTTTTTTCTTTTTGCTGTGACTGCCTAGGGATTTTCTACCCTTCGGCGTATGCCTTCTCTTAGTTCTTTTCGTAAAGAATATCTGAGGCTTAATTTTGGTCTGCAGAGAATTGTTGACACGTTTGTAGATTGGGTTTCTGAAGATGTGTACCTGATTCTTTCACGTTGGAATAAGAAGAAATGGAAAAACGATATTTTTGCAGTAAAGTGCGCTAAGAGGGGAAACGATGTTTACCGTAGTCGTGTTGAAAGGAGATTTAGAGGTTTAGTTGCTATGGCTAAGGATCAGGTTTTTTTCAACCGCAGAGCGAGGGGAGCGAAAGCGACCCGAGCGTTATGGGTGACTTTGACCTATGACACTAAACTCTGTTCTTTCAAAGAAGCATGGGAAAACATTGGTTCCGAGTTTAATGGCTTTATGTCACGCGTCAGAAGACATTTTGGTAAAGTCTCAAGTTGTAGAGTTTTCGAATCTTTTGAAAATGGGTATCCTCACATACACTGCATCTTGCTTTTTGAAAAGGATTTTTTGGTTTTCAGAGATCATAAAGGTAACTTTCGAGTTCGAGAAAAGTATGTGTTTGCGGAGGCTTGGCATAGTAATGTTGATGTTAAAGCTATGAGTTCACTTGCTGGCGGTTTTGCCTACTTGAAAAAGTATTTGTTGAAAGGGATCGATTTTAACAATGCTGATTCCAAAGCTTTGAAGACGTTAGCTCTTTGCTGGGTTTTTAGAAAAAGGGCGTTTTCTGTTAGTGGTCATTTCCGCAGAGCACTATCCGACTTGATAATGTATTTGCATATCTCAAACAAAAAGTTGGTTCAGTTTACCCTTTCAGGACAGCCACTATCTGAAGAAAAATTTTACATCCTGGGGTTTGTTAGCTCTGAAGTTTTACAAATTGAAGATGAATGTTGGTTTATTATGCTAACAAAAAAGCAGATAACTAATTTGACAAGGTTTTTCTCGAACAGAAGTCAATTTTGATAGATTTTCTCTTTAAATTGCTTTAGGTAAAATCTAAAAGTATGAAATATCACTATCTTCCTGAAGCATATGTCTAGTCGTTCAAAAAAAGGGTTGATGTTAGTTGACAACCCCAAGAAGCTATTTAGGTCATTATGTATGCTTAAGGATCAAGAATTTGATAAAGACACTTATTTGCCTGCTTTGGCGGGACTTACAAGAAAAGGCTCAATTCATGAAAAAACACGAGATACATATTTCTATTCTGCAACGATTTTCAATTTAATTAAAAAAGTTGATGGAAAACCTCATATTTATCGTGCTACCCCTCTTCTAAAAAAAATTTGTCAGGTTTATGAGGATCCATTAAAGAAGGAAAAATATGAAAGATATCTTAAAGGGCTGCTGTTAAGTAACAAAGACAAAGGTTTTTTGTTCAAAGACTTTTTAGATTATACGCTCAAACCAAAGGAAATTAAGGAAATTAGAGAAAAATTCGGCCGTTTTCCATCAAAGACCCTAATTGCCTTTTGCCTTGAAGCAGGACTAATTGTGAAATATCGTGATTCTGTAAAATCGGTTGAACATAAAACAGAAATTACTTTGAGAGAGTTTTATGAATCTCTGGTTGAAATATACAACGATCTCAGCATTAGCTCTGAGAGAAATTTGAAAATAATATACGTGCCAATTGACCTAATTCGTGATATGGTCTGTTTAGATTTGGGATTAAGTTCCAGAGAGCAATTTGATTCGCTACTTGCAGAAGTGCTTGAAACAGAAATGGGTGTTTCTATCTATTTGCACGGCGCTGCACCTCAAGTTGAAGACGAATTCACTGGCATTCGAATCAAAAAAAAGAGGTACGCTTATATTTCGATAAGGCTAACAGAGAAAGACTGATGAAAAATGAGTCTAGATAACCATGGGCTCATAGATCTGGGTCAACTCGAAAAAAGAGATTATAGCCGCCTTCTTCTCAATAAAAATCCTTTTCCTTCCACTGCGGTTCCAGGAGATGTTCCCCTTACTACTGCTGATAGAAAACCAGTTTTACGCAGATTTCTCGATACCATGTCTAGTCTTAGCAATGAAAACGCTAGTACCGTTACTGTCTTGCTAGGAGACTATGGAACTGGAAAAAGTCACCTACTCAAACTATTCAAGGTCAGTGTGAATAGCAAGTTACTCTTATCTGAAAAACCAATTCTGGCAATATATGTTAAGTCACCTGGTAAAAGCATGCGCGATTTATTGCTGTATATTCTAGATGATTTAGGCAGAGAATTCCTATCGCGATTATCTAATGAATTCCTCTTTAAATTCATATCAAAAATTGGTACGTCGAAATATCTGAAATCCTATGAAGAATTCAAACTAACAAAGGTTTCCCAAATTCCTGAATACTTGGAGAATTCGCGATCAATCGAACTCGTAAATGCAGCACAATCAGAATTGCTTGGTTTAAAAAATTCTGATTTAATTCGTTCTTTTCTTTTTCTTTCACATCCAGATTTGGGCTCAATTGCATGGAGATGGTTTATTGGTTCCTCATTATCTAGAGATGAGAAGAACACATTAGGTCTCACATCCACAATCGATGATTCTCAATTCGCTGAGCAAATCTTGAATGCGTTTATACTACTTTTGCATAGCGTTGGTGTCTATGGACTAGTTTTATTGATTGATGAGCTTGAGGCAATTAGTCTTATTCATGGTCTTTCAAGAGGGGTCTATCAACACGCATTACGTCACGTAATAGATGCCAACTCAACTGGATTAGCAATGGTTTTTGCCATAACTCCTACTGAATGGGGTAAACTAACTGAAACACCTAGCGCTTTGGAAAGACGATTGGCGGGTTCCGTAGTTGACTTAGCACCATTTGTTAAGAAGGATATAAGAGAACTAATTGCTAAATACATGTCTTTAGCAAGAACTGATGAATTCAAACAGAAAAAAGAAATTTCCGAAATTTTTCCTTTCAATGAAGAAGCTGTTGATTATATTTTCTCAGTAACAAAAGGAATTCCCTCGAAAGTAATTGAACTTTGCAGAGATTGTGTTACTAGATTTGCAACAGGAGACGGTGAACAAATTGATGTTCCGTTCATAAAAACATTGATTGAGGAATAGGATTGGGGTAGATTGGGACTATGCCTTGATTTAGGTCAACTATTAATTGAAAATTTTCTATCTGTTTCTCTAGGTTCCGTTGCAATTGCCATCTTTTTTTTATGGCTAGGCTGGGTAGCTAATCACCGACCAAAATGCAAAGAGTGTAAGAATATATCTAGCTATATTGACGACGCGCATCTTACTAAAATGGATCAATTTGAATGCACTTTTGACTGGGGAACAAAGTTATTTCCTTATAAGAAATGTAAATTGATGGATGTTCACGTTTCCTGCCATCCTGTTATTCGATACGTTCCAACAGGCGGTATTGAAACAGAATTAGAGTTAAAGTATTTTGAAACTAGAACTGTGAAAGATAAATCAATAAAACCTCTTAAGCTTCTTAACCGGAATTTCTTTAACGAAGAAATTGGTGTAAACAAAGTCAAAGTCATAGTCCAAACACCAATAGATAGAGCCGAATACGCTAGTAAGATTAAACAAAAATATACTGGCAATGACCTTGAAATTCAGAATGAAAATTCGGAAGAAATTAGAGAGTATACACTTCTGCTTAAGAAACCAGTAAAAATTGGAAACATAAAAGTCAAACAAGGTAACATCACTTCAATTCAGGTTGAGATAGCTTATCCCCCCCTAAACTCTGTTCTTGGAAAGCAGTTTAAGTCTATAGAAGAAGACGTGGTCACTAGCTTAATTATGGATCTGCCGCCAAACAACACAAAAGGTAACAAAATAGTTGTACAAATAGGTTAAGTTGCCCTTTTCAGGCAACCAACTGGAATTTTTAGTCGGCTGTCTCTTTTTTGAAAACAAGACAGTAATGATGGGCTCTGTTTCCTACGTAAGTATCAAATATGCCAAAAGGGAACAAGGCTTTGTCGTCTTGACACCAGACTCTCTCATCTTTTGGAACCCATTTTTCAGCAAGGCTGTTGAAGGTATCAAACGCCAAAGGCCAAACTCTGCCATCTCTATAAACATTATTTGTGACAACAACCAGGTATCCTCCATTTTTAGTTATGTTGAAGACTTCTTCGAAGATCATTTTTTGTTCACGAATAAAGCAATAATAATCTTCAATCAGTCCAAGATCACTCGGGGAATTTCCATACTCCGTATCTAGTCCCATAATTTTTCTTTTCTTTTGTCTTTTGTTGTTCCGATTAAGTTGATTCCAATAAGGCGGTGATGTTATACAAAAATCGATCTCTTCTATTCCCTCTTCTTCGAGAATTCTTGCCAAGTCTCTTGCATCAGCACGTCTAACAATTGCTCGGGCATTGGTTTCGGTAACTCCCATCAACCTTTTCTCAGCTAATTCAGCGTATTTTTGATAGAGCTCAAGACCTAACCCGTTCCTATCTAGCATTTTTGCAGCTACAAGTGAACTCCCAGTTCCAAGGAAAGGATCAATCACCCATTGATTGCGTTTTGTGAAGAAAGAGATGAAATTTGTTGCAAGAGTCTCAGGGAAACTTGCTGGATGGAAAATTTTTTTATCTCTAGCTGGCACTCCGAGCTTAAACCAGCTTTTAGTAAATTTTATCCAGTCTTTTCCCGATAGATTATTTAACTGATTTATTTTTTTAAATTTCCTAGACGATTTTTGCTCTCTATCAAGTTTTTGCACTAATAAATCACAAGCCTTTACTAACCTTAGTAGTAACCTCTTCCAGGTTTAACATTTTCTATCGGTGATTATGCGCGTTTTTTTAAAAATTGCCATCAATTTAGTGTCTAATATGATTTTTAAGCCATAAGGGGGTCTCTTTTATGACTACTTGATTTGAAACAATCATAGCGAAACATAGAACATTGCTTAGCCAAGTTTTGCATTTAACTTTAAATTTTGTACATCTCGACAAAGCATTACTTAAATCGAGAAGTGGGCATGGGAGTAATGATAATTATTGTTCTCACGCTTCAATAAGACCTTGTCTCTTTTTGTGAGCAAGCCAAAATCTGACAGAACACGGAGCGCGAGCGGTTGCCGAGTCGCGAGTGTAGCAAGCGGGTCTATGCGGTCTGCCGAGCCTAAGGGGCGAGGGAACCAGATTCTGCAGGAGCGAGCGAACAACCAACACAACCCGTATTGAGTTGTCCGAAGCAGTTTACGGTCATTTGCCTTGCTTTGTGTTCGGAACGTGCGAACCTCACGAATGCGGGGCGAGCCTTGACTGATTGTTCACGGATCTCATAAGATCTCTAATTCTTTTCTTCATATCAAGGTTTTAAAACAGTACGGGTCAGCTCCACATACATCTCCTGTCGTGTGAAAAGCGGCTGCGCGGCAACCACCACAGATAGGACGATATTCGCAACCTCCGCAAGGGGTCTTATAGTTTTCCCTATTTCTAAGTCTATTCAGTAATGTTGAGTCAAACCATATTTCTTCAAGCCTTTTCTCCCGAATGTTGCCTAAAGATATTCTCAAGTGCGGACACGGAATTACGTCACCATAAGGTGTAATAACACACGTAGCTATCCCGGCTATACATCCTCCTATTATAGGGTTTCTTGTTTTTCTTATGGCGTCTAGACAGTCGGGGTCGATGAGACATTCATAGATAATTTTCGTTCTCGGTATCCTGCCCTTTTGATATTCATCATGTAACTTGAAGAATAGATCTTTGATTTCCAGATTAGTGAGAAATAAACGCTTGTCTACTGTTGTAGCTTTTCCTTCGCGCAACAAGAAATTTAGCCTGATTGGTATTTTCAACTCAGATGCTAACTCTATCATTTCTTCCAAGTAGCATAAGTTCTCTTTATGGAGAGTACTGAAGAAGAAAGGGTTGCACTCTCTAGATTTTAGTCTCTTTGCGAATTCCACTATCTCATGATTGTATTTCTGTGTTCTCATTACACTTTTTCTGCCGGGTGGCGCATCAATGCTTAAGTGAATTTCATGAATTTTTTTCAGTAGATCAATGTCTTCGTCACTTAATCCAGTATTAGTTGTTTCCAATTGGATGCGAAATCCATTTGATAGGGCATAATTCAGAATATCCCGCCAGTCTTTGTGAAGACTTGGTTCACCACCCGTGAAAACAATCTCTTCTACTCCAAGTATCCTGGATTCATCAAGAATCTTGTATATAGTATCAACACTCAGATCGACCTCCTTCTTGCTTCCCAAATAACAATGCAGACAGTTTTGGTTGCATCTGTGGGTGATTTCAATCATCACCGTTCGCAACCCACTCTGTTTATATTCACGCATAGACATGGAACCCACTGTTTTTACCCTCGATTTAATGGTTCAAACAAAGGGAAGCTAATTCATGAGGCATTCATACTTTCCAGCATATTCCGCTGGAATTGCCCAGTAGGCAACATGTATTTCTTTTTCCCTGCTTCTCTCTTGTTTTATTCCCTTCTCCATTTCTAGGTTCTCCTCGTATCTGATTATTGGCGAGTATATAAAAGGTTTTCTGTTTCCAGTATCTACTATCGGAATCTGTAATAGGTATTCTAAATCCGAATCATCTGACGGAAGGAACAAACAAAATTATTTATATTAAGACTGATAGAAGTACGTGTTGGTGTATCAATGAAGAAATTTAATCTTTCAGACAAGAGTGGTGTGACTCCTTTTAAAATTATGGAAGAGGGAAAATTGGATTTAACCGATTTGTCAATCTTGAAAAAGCTTCTAGAAGGAAAAACGATAAAGCAGGTTTCTAAGGAACTTCAGATTGTAGAAAAAACTGTTTCAAACAGATTAGATTCAATGGAAAGGAACCATTTGCTTGTCAAGAGGCAGGCGCCGATTGTAGATATTTTACAACTGTATAATTATCTTTTTATTACCTACGTTAAAATTCATCTAAGCGCGGCAATACCCGAAATAACAACGGGCACTAGACCGACACCAATCCCAGGGGCAACTGTTAGGTCTACACCTCCACCGCCTTCATGGCTTGAAATGCTAACAGCCATAGAGAATACAGATAAAGAGTTATTTCAAAAGCTTGTCAGGTATGCTTTTGTTGTTATGGGTACCGAGTGGGATCTCGTACTCATAATGTCAACACAATCTATCGAAGAATACACAAAGTTCTTTTCTCAACTTCAAAGCAAAGGATTTATTGAGAAAGTGGAGGGACACACAGTGGTCACCTATGCAGGTTATCACTATGACCCAATTGCTGTCCCTGATCCTGAAGAAGTGGTTGAAGGCTTAAAGCATGTTCAAAAGTTTCTGACGAGGAATAAGGAAGTAGTCACTTGAATGGTGCAAAAGAAGAGAAAGCCGAATCTCTCGCTTTTTGGAATATGGCTGCTGAGAACTACGATGAATATGTCCTAGGTCTGAGTTCTCCAACTGAAATTAGAGAACTTGAAATCTGCGAGGATAAGTTTTTCGATTTAGTGCTAAGAGAACATATAAATTCCCAAAAAAAGACAATATTTATTGAAGTAGGATCTGGAACAGGTAGATACCTATTAAGATGTCTAAACAAGATTTTTACACAAAAGAATTACCAGCAATTCTTATTGTACATCGTTGGCGTTGATTTTTCCATTGGAATGATAGAAAAAAGCATTCAAAACATAACTGATTATCTTCCGAAATTGGCCAAAATTGCAGATATAGATATACAAAAGGCCAAGAGAAAACTAAGCGAGAGATTGCTGCTGGTAAACGCAGATGCAACTGGGCCATTCTTATCATTAGAGGGTGATGCACTCTCCATTGTAGGCATGATGTTTGGAACGCTTGGCAACATTCACGAAGAAAACATCGAAGCAGTCCTTTCGAGAATTAGGTCTTTAGTAGATCATGGAGGAGAAGGTATCGTAACTGTCTTCAACAAGAAGGAAGCTAATATTGGCAGGGCAACATATAATGAAATGCAGCAGTTGGTGGGGACTGATCTTTGCTATAATGAAGATACTGGAACCTTTAGAACCTCGGATAAGGGTTTTTATTCTCATTGGTTTGAGGAAGCATCATTCAAAGAACTACTGGCTAGAAATAGGTTTGATGTCATCGAAGAGCGCAAGATAGCAAAAAGAGGAATCGGTGCACGTTTCAGCACTACAGTTGGAAAAAAAAGATTATTTCGCGCCTACAAAACGCATCCCGCCCTCTTTTTGTTGTGTCCCATTTGCTCAAATAAATTATTACAACTTCCAGTTACTTCGTGGAGAATTTCCTGTCCTAATTGTTTTTCCAAGTTCCCCGTAAGAGAAATAAATGGTTTCAAAGTTCCCGTTTTATTAGCTGAGGAAGACTGAAGTGCAGCCTTTTTCATGGAAAGCACGCCAGGCACTATGATTCTTTATAGCGGTGGACTTTTTCATTGAGTTGGCAAACTCATAAGCCAAGGATAGAGCTTCTGCGCATTCGAATGCAAAAACTCGATTACAAGCTATCCGGTGCTATATGTATAATAGCAAATCTCGATGTTATGCAAAAGTCATGATACTTGATGAAAGTATGCTAAGATATCTTTCGCGGGGGATGCACATTTTTAAATCAGAATGAAAATACTCTTAGCCAAGAGGTACCCTAAAAAATCTGATTAAATGGTTTGGATTCAGTATTTGCTGATTGTTATAAAATCAGTTGGCTGTATTGAGTGCTGAATTAAAGATAGCCCGAGAAAGTATCAGCTATTTGCCTCGTGGATTAGACTCTTGTACTCTTTTGCTCTGTGTTTGTGTGACTGTGTGCTCGTATATAGGTGGGATGGTTTGAGGGAGCCTCTTAAAGAGTTGCAGGAGTCGAAGGTGTGCAAGAATCATTCAAACCTAACGGAGGTGAAGAGGCAAGTAGAAAATGCCCTGATTGTCACAGCAAAGAAATTTGGAAAGATGGAATAAGGAAAACCGCTTGTGGTTCAATTCAACGTTTTGTATGTAGAAAATGCGGGCGCAGATTCAGCGAAACGTCATTTTTATCAATGAGCATTTACAATAGCGTTAGGAGTCAAGTATGCGTAACCAACAAGGGAGCGAAAAACTTGATCGACACAACAGAAACAAAAACTGTTGTGGGAGAAAAACGCAGTAGTGCAAACGAGAGTATCATAAATTTCGCATGGGAACTAAAGAAACGAGGACTTGCAGAGCAAACCATAAAACAGCGTGTCTACCGGCTGCATCAGCTAGTAAAACATGGCGCAAATTTGATGGATCCTGATAGCCTCTCCGAGGTATTAGCAAAAAGCAGCTGGTCAGAATCAAACAAACAGGTTTTCATAGTAACCTACAAAAGCTTCGCAAAAATCTTCAGCTTGGCTTGGAATCCTCCAAAAACAAGAGTCGAACAAAAAATACCTTTCATACCTACTGAAGCAGAAATTGACCAATTGATTGCTGGTTGTGGAAAGAAAACAGGGGTATTCCTTCAGGTTCTAAAGGATACTGGTGCAAGAACTGCTGAAGCATCAAAGCTAAAATGGACAGATATAGATGAGAACAGAAACATAATTAGCATAAACTATCCTGTCAAAGGAAGCAGAGCAAGAATAGTGAAGGTACACTCAAAAACAATTGCTATGATTAATAGCCTACTGAAAACAGGCGAATATGTCTTCAACCCTAATGCGCACACAATCAGACAAAATTACTACAAACAAAGACGCAGAGTGGCTAACAAACTTCAAAATCCAAGATTGATGCAAATCCGTCTTCATACATTTAGACATTGGAAAGCAACAACAGAATACAACAAGACCAAAGACATTCTACACGTAATGCGCCTTCTAGGTCACAAGAACATAAAAAACACCATAATCTACACTCAACTCGTAGACTTCAAAAACGAAGAATACCACGTTGCACACGCAAAAGACCTGAACGAGGAAAACAAATTAATAGAAGCCGGATTTCAGTATGTGCGCTACAGCCAAAAAGATGATGTAGCAATCTACAGGAAACCAAAGTAGTCTAGTCTAGAGCTCCGGTAGTATAGTCCGGTCAAGTATAACGGCCTCTCGAGCCGTGGACCCGGGTCCGAATCCCGGCCGGAGCACCAAAATTCCCAAGTTTTCTGTTAAGAACAATGGTTTTGTACGTAATCTCAGATAGTTCTTGAAAATCACGAAATCTCAAAAAAGAAAATGGGGTATGTTATAGTATGCCTATGCTTTGTAGCCAGCCGATTAGGTTATATTGAACGATGAGCGCGGCGAACAGCGAAGCAACCAGCGACATCACTGTAATCATCGTGTTCAGTGAGGGCCCAGCCGTGTCTTTGAACGGGTCGCCGACGGTGTCGCCAACGACAGCTGCTTTGTGCGCTTCAGAGCCTTTTCCGCCGTAAACACCTGTTTCAATCAGTTTCTTTGCGTTATCCCATAATCCACCAGCGTTTGACATGAGCAGTGCCAACAGCAAGCTTGATAGTATTGCGCCTGCCAAGAAACCGCCTAACGCTTGGATTCCGCCGACGAAGCCCACGACCAGCGTAGCCACAATTATGACGACGCTGGCTGGCATTAACTCTCGAATGGCGCCCACTGTGGCAATGTCCACACAGCTGGCGTAGTCAGGTTTCACTCCTGGCTTGCCCTCGCGCAGACCTGGGATTTCTTTGAATTGCCTTCTGATTTCAGCTATCATCCGCTCAGCGTTCTTGCCAACGCCTAACATGAGCATAGCCGAGAACAATGCTGGAATCGCGACGCCGATGAGTGCACCCATCAAGACGAGTGGGTCCATGATGTCGAAGACGGCTACGTGCCCCGCGCTGGAAGCGATTTCTTGGAATGCCGCGAGCAGTGAGATTACGGTTAAGCCCGCTGCTCCTATGGCGAAGCCTTTGGTTATCGCCTTGGCTGTGTTTCCTGCTGCGTCGAGTTTGTCGGTTATGGCGATGACTTCTTCGCTGAGGCCAGATTGTTCTGCCACGCCTTTTGCGTTGTCGACGATTGGACCGTACGCGTCGTTGGAGACCGTTAAGCCAACGATTGAGAGCATACCTATTGCAGCCATTGAAATTCCGAATACTCCGAAGGTGACTCCGCCTAAAGGTTCTAGTAGCAGGTATGAGACTGCTGCTGCGATTCCTATGCCGATTAAGGGCAGGATTATGCTTCTGAGACCGTATGAGAAACCAGTGATTATGTTTATGGCTGGACCGCTTTGTGATGCTTCAGCAGTTTTCTGTGCAGGTCCTTTTTCTTCTGACGTAAAGTAGTCGGTTGTAACGCCGATTATGACCCCTGCAACCAAGCCTATGGCAGATGCGCCCCAGAGTCGCCAATCATAATTCAAGTAGTAAGTAACTATCGCGGTTAGAATGCCGAAGATAACGCAGGTCACATATGTGCCGTTGTTAAGTGCGCTTCCTGGGCTGCCGCTCTTGCCAACTCGGACAGTGAATGATCCGATGATGGAGGCGAACACGCCCATGCCTGCGAACACCAGTGGGATTTCTATGTATTGCGCTCCGAAGTTCAAGGCGAGGGCTGCTCCAAGTATCATAACTGCCACGATGCTTGCTACGTAAGAGTCAAACAGGTCTGCACCCATGCCTGCAACGTCGCCTACGTTGTCGCCTACGTTGTCAGCTATTACCGCTGGGTTCCTCGGGTCGTCTTCAGGCAGATCGAGTTCAACTTTACCTACTAGGTCAGCGCTGATGTCCGCGGTTTTGGTGTAAATGCCTCCGCCGGCTTTAGCGAACAGTGCTAGGGCACTGGCGCCGAAGCTGAAGCCTAAGACCATTTGGGGGTCGCCTGTTAAGGCATATACGATGCTTATGCCGAGCAAGCCGATACCGACGACTGCGAAGCCCATGACTGCGCCGCCTCGGAAGCCGATTGGGAAAGCCTTGTTTAAACCTTGTTGTGCGCCGTTTGCGACTTTGGCGTTTGCTTTGGTTGCGATTGTTAAGCCCAAGTATCCTGCGAGTGCAGAGAACACTGAGCCGAAAATGTACGCCAGCATCAGTGAGATGTTGCTCAGTGGGTCACCTGTCCATATTGGTGTCGGCAGGAAGATTAGCAGCAGAACAGAGACGACTCCGACGAACATGAATAGTACCGTATATTCTCTTTTCAGGAAGGCGCGAGCGCCCAGTCTGATGGCATCTGAGATTTCTCGCATTTTTTCGGTTCCACTGTCTTGTTTTTCAACGTAACGGTAGAAGTATAAGCCTACTAGAATTGATATTAACGAAGCTATTGGTGCTATTAGCCATGGTTCAAATGTTTCAAGCATTTTGTTATCCTTCTCCTTCATTCATTGGTTCTTTGTTTTGAATTGAGTTGGGAAGTTGTATAAACTTGTTTATTAGCCTTTGTTTTGCTAAAACCTAAAGGGAAAGTATTATAACCCTTATCCTTAAGATAATGGAGCTAACATTCCCTAACCGAAGGGATAGCGTCTCAGAATTAAAAAAGTGAAATGGTTGGAAATTGGGCGGTTGCTATGGCTGACGCGTGGCACAGCAAGAAAACTGAGCAAGTCTTAAGCGAATTGAAGGTTGACCAGCAAGGGTTAAAAGGCGACGAAGCGAAACGCAGGCTGGAAGAGTACGGTTACAACGAGCTTAAAGCAAAGAAAGGCGTAACCCCGCTGCAGATTTTCCTC
>CAZUDX010000014.1:0-11289 GCA_964618695.1 uncultured Candidatus Bathyarchaeia archaeon
TATGTTGTAATCTTGACAGGAAGGAAAGCATGACTTCTATGTTAAAGGAAAAAGCGTTAGTTTATTGCGAGCGCGAGTATCTCACAGCTAACGGCAAGACTGCCCACGGTTTAATCCGTCACACTGATAGATACAATGTTGTAGGCGTTGTCGACTCCACGGCACCAGCCGGGGATGCAGGGGCAATACTGGATGGAAAAAACAGGGGCATTCCACTGTTCTCTAGTCTAGAAGAGGCTTACAGTAAAACCGCACCAAAGGTTTTCATAGTGGGCGCAGTTTCAGAAGGCGGAATTTTACCTGAAGGATACGATCAAGCTGTTGCTTGGGCTCTATCCCATGGTCTTGATGTGGTTTCTGGGCTTCACTATTTCCTCTCTGACAACGAAAAGTTCGCCAGCATTGCTGCCAAAAACGTCTGTTCAATCACAGATGTTCGCAAGATTTTTAGAGACTATAAACGATTCTACACGGGCGAGGTCAGCCAAGTCGGTTCAATCAGAATCGCAAGTTTAGGCACTGACTCCGCGATTGGCAAGAGAACGACTTCTGTCCTATTGGTCCATGAACTTAGGCGGCGCGGGCGCAAGGCAGATATGATTTTCACGGGGCAGACAGGGTGGATGCAGGGTTGGCCCCACGGCGTGGTGCTTGACGCTATGATAAACGATTTCGTTTCAGGCGGCATTGAAGGAGCCATACTTGATTCTTGGAAAGATGAAAAACCAGAAGTAATAATTATCGAGGGACAAGGCAGTCTAGTACACCCATTCTTTCCTGGAGGTTTCGAGATAATGGCGGCTGGACAGATTCATGGCTTCATCCTGCAAGACGCGCCTGGCCGCCCTCACCTTGACGGGTTCCCAGGTTTCCCAATGCCCGACCCTGGCAGAGTAATAAAAATCGCCAAATTGCTGTCTCAACGTCCACTCATAGGGATAGGCTTAAACCACGAAGGATTATCGCAAGAGGAAGTCAGAAAAGCCAAAACACAAATGAAAAAAAGATTCAACGTGCCAGTCGAAGACCCCGTGGTTGACGGCGTGGCAAAAACGGCTGATGCCATCGAAGAACTATGCAAAAAGTGATTCCATGAACCTCCAATGCTTCGAGTCCATAACAGTCTCTGAGCCTATGCTCCAGGGAAACAGCGTAGAAACCGAGATTTCATGCATAAACACTGACGGAGAACAGCATTTATTTCCTCTTCGTTTCAAATACGAAGATCCTCCACATCACGACCAGCTTGCCCTGTTACGGTTAGCTTCAGTTATGCCTTTGCTGAATTACGGGCTTTTCACAAGAGAAATCAAGTTGAAATGGCAAGTTAGCAGAGCAGACTTTTCACTGCTAAACGACTTTCTTGACGTTTTCTCCAAAGACATCTTCGTTAACAAGCTGGTTCGAAAGAAAAACCCGTATGTACTGCCACAGTTCATTCCCTCTGAAGCTGAGGTGACGGAAGCAAACGCCCGTCCCATGGCAAAAATTGTGGCGGATTCCCTCGTTGAAGATGTGCCTATTTCATCTGAGTTTGATAAAAAATCGTGCGGTGTGCTTTCAAGCGGCGGCAAAGAAAGTCTTCTCACTTACGCTATGCTTAAAGAGGTAGGCGCTGATGTTCATCCCTTGTATGTGAACGAGAGCGGTGGACACTGGCGAACTGCTCTCCCAGCTTACAGACACTTTAAGGAGAACTATCCGAACACAGCTAGAGTCTGGACCAATATAGATCGCTTCTACACGTTCATGCTTGATCAGATGCGAATCATCAGGAAGGACCACCGAGAAGTCTGGGCGGACACTTATCCCATAAGGCTCTGCATTTTTCCGTTCTACGTTTGTCTTCTTCTCCCAATTTTCGTTAAGCGAAGGATCGGGAACATTCTGATTGGAAGCGAATTTGACGACCCCCGACTGTCCTCTTACTTTGCGGGAATTCAACACTTCTTTGGGGTTTACGACCAGACACAAGACTTTGACGTCCGAATGGAGCAGTGGTTCTCAAAAAGACTGCCTGGAATCCGCCAATGGAGCGCAGTTCGAACAATTTCAGGTATGATTGTGGAGCGGATATTAACCAGCAGATACCCTAAAATGGCGCGGCTTCAACGTTCCTGCCATAGCTGCCGCTTCAACCACAGTGACTTGCTTCCCTGCGGCAAATGCAGCAAATGCCAAGGTGTTCTCCTATTCCTATTAGCCAACAATGTTAACCCGTCAATCATGGGTTACAGTGAGGCAGACGTCTCAGCACTGCCCGCTCGAATTGCCGAAGGAAACCTCAGACTCGACGAAGACGAAAAAAACTACGCACTCTTCCTCGCAAAACTTCTGCCCAACCTGAAACATGAAACACTTCATATCGAAACAATTCACCTCAACAAACCAACAAGCGACCTGCAACTCTTGCCCGCCCACTTTCGAAAGCCGCTACTTGAAATTCTGGTGAAATACACGCAGGGCTTCTCAGCATTGAAAGGCGACTCATGGGTCGCTGTGCCTGCGCCTTCCGATTTAACTAAAGCTCCTTGACCATTCTGATTGCGTTGCGGGTTCCATTATGTTCAAACTTGTAGTAGCCTTCAAGTCTTTCCTTAAATGTGTAACCTGCGTTTTTGTATACTTTCAAAGCGCCTTTGTTTCCTTCGGATACTTCCAACTGGGACCAGCGCATGCCTCTTCGCTTCATGTCTGTCTCCGCCGCTTTCAGCAGTTTCAATCCGATGCCCCTATTTTTGAAAGCCGGGTCCACGTCAATTGTCTCAATGTTACAAGTTAAGCTTCTTTGGCGGTAGGTAACTATAAGGAACGCTCTAATTACTCCGTCTTCTTTTTCAACCAAGCAGTCGCTATTTGCACTTAAAATCAAGTATTCAAGTTGGCGCTTTGAATAGGCAACCCTTCCTGGAAAACATTTTTTCTCTATCTTAACGATAGCGTCGATTTCATTTCCGTTTGCAATGTAGATGCCAGATGGCAGTGTTGATGTCATATTCTCATTTCAATAGCGCTTGGGCTTCCTTAAAAACCTCTCACTGCCCTCTGCCAAATTATTAGCGTGACTGTTATGATTTTTTGGTTACTTTCAATGAGATGTTGAAGAATTGTTTATAGGAGCGTAATTGTAAGGTTTGTTGGAGCTTGGATTGAAAAGTTCGTTTGGACACTTGGGATTTCAATGAAAACGAAAATAGTTAGTGCCGAGGCGTTTCCAGTTGAGTTGCAGTTGAAGGAGCCGTTTGTGATAGCTAATGAGACAACTGAAGTTGCAGACAACATTTTCATACGGCTGGAGACTGAGACGGGCATAGTCGGTTGGGGCTGTTCGACGCCGGATGCGGTGACTTCGGAGACGAAGGATACTGTGCTCCGCAGTTTTGAGGTTGCTAAGCGACTTGTTGTTGGTTGTGACCCGACGCGAGTTAATCATTTGAATTTTGCTTTGGAAAGTGCGCTTGCAGGTAACCCTTCTCTGAAGGCAGGCGTGAACATGGCGTTGTATGATGTTGTCGGTAAAATGGCGGCGATGCCTCTGTTTCGGCTGCTGGGGGGTTACAGAGAAAAAATTGAGACATCTGTCACGGTTGGATTGAACTCAACGGATTTGATGGTGGCGAAGGCTAAGCAAATAGTTGCTTCGGGATTCAAATCTGTTAAGGTCAAGTGCGGAATCAACGTAGAGCAGGACATAGAGAACATTCTTGCTGTTCGAGAAGCGGTGGGTTCAACAGTCAAGTTGAGGCTTGATGCTAATGAGGGTTACTCGGTGGAAGACGCGCTAATGTTTGTCAAGACGCTTGAGGAAAAAGGCGCAGACATAGAGATTTTGGAGCAACCAACAAAATCTAACTACCTGTATTCTTTGAAGGATGTTACTCGCCAATGCTCGGTTCCGATAATGGCTGATGAGACCGCTTTAACTTTGAGAGACAGTGTCAAACTGGTGAAACTTGAAATTGCAGATATGATAAACATTAAGCTGATGAAAATCGGCGGAATAACCAACGCCATCAAAGCTAATGCGCTTGCAGAATTGGCTGAGGTTCCAGTCATGGCGGGGTGCATGAACGAATCCATGGCTGCCTTGTCGGCTGGTGTTCATTTTGCTTGCGCCTTCAGGAACGTTCAATATGCGGACCTAGATTCGGCACTGGACTTTGTTAGTG
This sequence comes from uncultured Candidatus Bathyarchaeia archaeon, assembly GCA_964618695.1. Lineage (GTDB taxonomy): Archaea > Thermoproteota > Bathyarchaeia > Bathyarchaeales > Bathyarchaeaceae > Bathyarchaeum. Next base: position 4,170 of record CAZUDX010000014.1, read on the forward strand.
ATGTTGCGAAGGGCGGCGCGAGGTACGAAGATGGCTACGTGATTCCTTCGGAAAAACCTGGTTTAGGCGTCGAGGTCCAACTTTGAACCACAATCATTTCACCAAGATACTAAGAGAAGTTCCTAATTACAGCAGATTCTTGAGGGTGAACGAGATAGAAGAGTTTGCTGGAAATTTCAGGCAATATTCATCTGTTGAAGAAAGAACAATTGGGAAGACAGCTGAAAATAAACCGCTTAAAATGTACGCTGTGGGTAGCGGGGAAAAAACTGGGCTGATAATAGGTGTGCCTCACAGCGATGAACCTTTGGGTAGTTTGGTGACAATTTACTTCATTGATTGGATGGTGAACCATCCTGAAGTTGATTTCTTCGGTTGGCGCTGGCTGATAATACCTGTACTTGAGCAACGTGGGATGAGGATGAATGAAGGCTGGTTCAGCAGATGGGGCTCGCTTGTTGACACGGCAAAGTCTTATTTTAGGGAGCCAACCGAAAACCAGTATGAATGGACATTTCCTTTTGAATACAAGAATTACAAGTGGGTGCACTCAAGACCTGAATCTACTGCTGTGAAAGAAATCATTAAGGCTGTAAAGCCGGACCTTTTGTGTAATCTGCATCATTGTGGCTTTTATGATACATACTTTTACTTCAGCAGAAACCTCCCTGAAGCATATCCTAGATTGAGAGTGCTATCGGATGAATTGAAGTTGCCTCTGTCGACTTCTAATCCTGATGTTCCATTCGGGAAAGTTTTGACCACCGGTTTCTACCAGATGTATGGTCTAAGAGATTACATTGATTACTACGCTAGGTGCGAGCCTGAAAATCTTTTGACTATGAGACGTGGCTCAACAAGCGACGAGTGGTATCAGGATACGATTGGGGGTTTCAGCTTCAATTGTGAAGTTCCTCTTTTGGAATCATCAGTTAAGAAAGATAACGAAGTATCAGAACATAAGTTGCGAAGTTTGCTTGAAAGAAGAAGAGAAAAGAGAGCAACCACCATCAACTATTGCATAAATGTGTTGAATGAGTTAGAACCTTTGTTCTGTTTTTCTGACCCTGTGCTTTTAGGTTCAGTGCTGAAGCATGTTGCAAGCGCCAAATTGGACTTGGACTTTTCGGAAGCGAAGATACAGGCTGCAGGAAAACGCGCCGCTACTAACTTTGACGTATTCGAAAACGACTTGATGGTTGATGTTGCCGATTTGTTGCTACTGGGTCAGGTATGGCGTGTCGCAGATATAATTCGTGTCAATCAAAGCAAAACTCAAGCAAGAACTGTTACAGCTAGACTGGATAGGAAAATCATGGCTCTTGCCAAGAAGATTGAAGTTCGGGGAGGATTCGCTCCATTTCCTCTTCAGAAACTAATTAAAATGCAGTTAGGTAGCATTCTCGTTGTTGCTGATGTTTTATCAAATCCTACATAATTAAACAGTTATGAAATCAAAAATAATTCCCATACTAATGAATATTCAGAAAACAGCGGTGCCATCAAGATATATCACATGTCTGGGATGACGCACGAAATTGGTTTTTCTTATCATCTTTTTTCCAAGAAATCTTTTCTCATAACCGCAGGAATAGGGGGCAAAATTTGTTCTTCGGCAAGCTTCTTTTTAACAGGTTCAGAAACCCGCGATTTGATGAACTCCTCGTTTTCAGGCGCATTAATCCAAAACAGTGCTTCTATTTCTGTTGTCCATTCTTTACACCTGACCAAGCACCTTATTTCCCGCTTTCTTTTTAAATTAACTACAACGTTTGGGTGACCACGAATCACAGCTTCAAGATTTTCAGAAAACGCAAGTAGCCAAAGCGAAAATCTCCAAAAACCGTTCGGGGTGTGTCCCCAACGGGCGGGGTGGGATTCGAACCCACGACCCCCACCTTAGGAGGGTGATGCTCTATCCGTGCTGAGCTACCCGCCCCCTTGTTTTTGTGAATGAGGCTTGTTTTGCTAAGTTGTTGGTCATGGGTTTCATATCCCACGCCTTGACCTAGTTGACCACTATTAGCCTCATTAGTAGTGAGTGAAATGCCGTTGTTGGATAATAAAGTTTTGAGTGCTTCTAAGTTTTCTATTTTGCAGTATGTGTATTTTTGTTTGCCTTGGTAGTGTCTTACTCTCGCATAGGTTACTCTGCCACTTTTGTTGAGGAATAGTTGGAGGGTGCCCTTGTTTCCGCAGGCTGGGCATTCAATCTTACAGCATTTGTATTTCACCAAAGTTTTTCACTTAGGTTTGTGGTCTTGACCAACGGAAGTGCTATTTAAAGACCACTAAAGTTCTTTTTTGGAGCTTTAAGTTTGCTAATACTTATAAACAAACTAAATCACTTTGAAGTTATGGCCAATTACGAGATATTGGGGTTTATTGGTGCTTTGATTTTTGCTTGTGGTGGAGCGCTTGCTTTCTATTCACTGTTTCAAATATTAACAATTTCTTGGCTAAATTCAATGGGTGTTGTTTTTAGTGGGTTTCTTAGTTTTCTTTTAATTGGTATTGGTCTTTGGTTAATTGCTTTGAGTGTAAAGAACTAAACATTGATTACTCATGAGAAAACACAAACACTACTTCGGAATAGATAAAAAAACTTCGCATTTTGGGGATGTATCCTTTCAGCTGTTCTTTTAGGAGAACAAAGTGTTCCTTGGGGAGAGTGATAAACCACTTGTTACTAATTCTTCATTTGTGAAAGTCACATGAGGAACCTTGGGATAATCATAATGCTTATCTTTGCATTTTCCTTTTTGCAGGTAATTTGGTTACCCACTTTTGAGGTAGCTGCACAATCCTCCCTTTCTAACCTCAATATTGTATCCCCTCAAAATAAAACATACACGTCTCAGTTTCTAACCTTGAATGCTACTATAAACTTTGTTATGGCAAGAATAGAATCAATGTCCTATAGTATAGATGGATTAGGAAGTTACAGCTTCTCTAATCACTTCCATTCAGAGGATTCAACCATCATTCATGGAACACAAATTTGGCTAGCTACTTTGCCAGAATTAGCTGAAGATCCACATAGCATAACTGTGTATTTAGAAGGAACACTTTATTTTCCTGATGAACGCCATTACAGTGAACAGGCTACAGTCTATTTCACTGTAGAGAACGCCCCTTCTTCACATAGTCCATCTCCTTCTGCAACTTCCTCACCCTCTCCAACGGCAACTCCATCTCCTGAATCAACCTTTTCCCAAGAACCAACTCCAACACCTACACCAACAGAAGAACCTCAACAACGAGACCAAGATATGACAACCGGTACAATTTTTGCATTGACATCCATTGTTGTTTTCCTAGGTTTGCTATTCTACTTCATCAAAAGAGAATAATCCATTAAAACAAAATCAGGAAGCGTAAAGAAAACTTGGTAAATTAAGAGGCTAGTTCTTAATCTAACTGTTCCAAGAGTAGAACTATATAGCGATTTCATCAATGAACTATTTGGAAATTTGTGTTTCAATGAATCTTGGGTAAGTTAAGCTGGGGGTCAAAGATATGAACAAGTTAATGAGCATTTCAGTCATAGTTGTTGTATTGTTAAGTCTTGTCTGTGGAATTTTGTTTTATCAACTTGTTGTCTTTCAAAATCTGAATAATGAGCTGATAGACGAAAATACTGAACTCAAGGACAGGAATAGCAACTTAGAACACCAAATTGAGCATGTTACTAACAGAGTTAACATTACTGCTTTTACAATATCCGGTTTCAGGCCTGTTGAAGAATGGGTTGTTTGGGAGTCTGATGTTACTGTGAAGATTGAGAATTTTGGCATTAATGATGTTGAAGGTTTGACATTAAGGATAGTTGGGTTTGGTGATGAGCGTTTGGCTAGGAGTTTGCAGCTTGATGCTCTTCATGTTGGGGAAGAGAGGGAGATTGATACTTTTGTTCAGTGGGGGTATGGTTCTTATGGAACAAGTGTTGCTACTCTTTTGTTGAATGATTTAGTGTTAGATGCTTATAGTTTGGAGTTTTCTGAAGTTTATCCTAGAAATTAGTAGCAAAAATCAATCAATGAACAGTTTTAGAGTGTCTATTTAACTTTGTCAAAATTTTTTGTGTCAAGGAATCTTTACAAAAACTGCTTTTAACATGAAACATGCTAGTGTGACTTGGTGCAGTAATGAAGAAAACAGCAATCGCACTCATATTGGTACTTACAATGATATTAGTTGGAGTGGAAGCTACCAAAGTGGTAGAGGCTAATTTCTATCCATTTGGCGGCGGACCACCTACATTAGTGGTCAGCTCTCCACATGCTGCACCATACATTTATGTAACGCCAAATGTTGACCTTTCATTTGATTATAATGCGCAAAAGAATTTGACGCGAGTAGCTTCTTTTTCATATAGCTTAGATAAGAACGCTAATATCACACTGACTAGCAAAGTTACAGGCTTCTCTGAATACAACACCTATTCAGTTTTTAGGAATCTAGGTAACTTGGCTAATGGTAATCACACACTAACAGTTTATGCCTATTTTGCTGATGAAACAGTCAGCTCAATTATAGATATTACATTAACTGTTGATACAGCCTTTATACCACCCGAACCCTTCATTATTTCGCCCCTAAATCAAACCTACAATACTGACGAAGTGCCATTGATTTATACAATTGACTCAAAGATTTTTAATTCCTACTATTCCTTGGATACCGCTAATTATGGATTTGGTCGCATAGAGTTTACTGGTAACACAACATTGACTAACCTTTCTGAAGGGTCACACACGCTTAGATTGTCTTTGGAAACTGAATCCCATTCATTGCAAAGGTATGAATACTTTTTTCTGACAGTCTACTTCACTATAGACTCAAATCAGTCAACTCCAACCCCTACACCTACTCCAGAACCAGTAGTGACTCCTTATGGAGAGGCTAATGTGCAGAATAGAAGCCAATACTTAGCAGTAGGGGGAATGGTGGCTGTCACAGTAGCAGTTTTAGGTGCTGGTTTAGGCTTGCTACTTTATCTTATCAAAAGAAAATAGTCATTTAAAACAAATTCAGGGAGCGTCTCCATTCTTAATTAATAAATCTTGCCTGGAAAATGCAATTTCATGGAAAATTACCATTTGGAATATTTGTGAAGTGAAAAAAGCTAAAAGTTACACACAGAAGATTCTTCCACAAATCGTTTAAGCTCCACTCACAGTATTATTTCTGAAAATGGTATGAAAAGAAGAATCATTTTGGCTATTATAGCAATCATTTTGGTGAGCACGTTATTAGTTTCAACAAAGTATTCTTCCGATTCTGAGAATACCGTTTTTGCTGAAGGGGGCACTTCCGTTGGTGGAATACTCTGGAATAATACTACTTGGACATTAGCCAATAGTCCATATACAATTACGAGTACAGTGCAAATACCCGAAAATGTAACACTAACTATTGAGCCAGGAGTAGCTGTTAACACACAAATAAACGATAATATGTTTTTGCTTCAAGGTATAATAATCGCACAAGGTACAGTTGATGAGCAGATCGTTTTCGATGGAGGTAACACTGCAAGCTTCTTCAATGCGGAAGGGTCCACTGCTGAATCTTTCCTTGATATGGATAATTGTGTTGTTAAAAATGGGAAAAGCTTCTGGTGGGGAAGCGGGGCAGCGGCAGGATATGCTCATTTCAATTTAACAAATTCAGAGGTAACTAACCTATCAGCCTATTCGTACATACCGTATCCCCAAAAAGACGTTCTTGTAGCGTATAACGTATTTATTGCCAATCCTGGGTTTACAATAGCAAATAACGCCGCCAACATCTCTTTCACTAACAATCTTTTCATAGGAAACTCGAGATATATAATCGAAAATGCGGCAAGTTATGGTTCGTCTGAAACTATTGTAAAATATAACTCATTCATAAATACGACAGGAATCGTTTTACAACTGCGACTTGGTTACAGTACCGCAAACATGACTGCTGTCCAAAATTATTGGGGGACTAACGACACAAACGTTATTGACGCAATGATCTATGACAAGAATGATGACATAACCTGTGCAAATTTCATTGATTATATGCCAATATTAGCTGAATCTCATCCAGATACACCGTCACTTCCTCCTGAAACTGTTGATGATTATGAACCAGGTTGGAAGAACTCGGATTTTACAATAAACCTTAACGCTTCAGATGATGATAGTGGTGTGGCAGCAACTTACTATAAAATTAATTCTGGTTCAATTCAAACAGTGAGTGCGAACGGACAACCTTACATAACGACCGAGGGTGGGTCAAATACTCTGGAATACTGGAGTGTAGATAATCATGGCAATGAGGAGCTTCCCCACAATTTTCTAACTGGAATAATGTTAGATAAAACAATGCCCACAGGTTCAATATCTATAAATGATGATGCAACCTCTACAACTTCGTCCTCTGTTACATTAACTTTAACATCAGCTGATGCATTGTCAGGGGTTTATCAGGTTAGATATAGTAATGATGGCTCATGGGACACTGAATCGTGGGAAACGCCTTCACCAACTAAAGCTTGGACTTTGACCTCAGGAGATGGAACAAAAACTGTTTACTATCAAGTTAGAGACAACGCGGGATTATTATCAAGCACTTATTCGGATACTATAAGCCTTCAGTCTCCAACTCCTTCACCTACTCCTACAATAGCTCCAACACCCACTCCTTCACCAGCAATAAGTCCAAATCCTTCCCCATCACCAACTCCTGAAGTGCCTGAATTTCCACTAGCCCTATCTTTGTTACCTTTTGTCACAGCAACACTATTGGGAGCAGTATTCTATAAACTAAAACACAAAGAAAAGAAGTTACTGTAGCTGTGTTTTAAGTTTTTATTGGATTATAACATTCGGTTTGCTTCAATCTGAGGAAGAAGTAACCTTCAAGGTAATATGTATGTCAAATTCTACTGTTCTAGATGAGCTGGTTCTTCCTTAGCTACTGTTGTTATGTTTGCTGTTTTCCTACTCACGAGAAAACACAAACACTAGATTGAGAGCGTCTATGAAACTTTGTTAAAATGAAACCTTAGAAGTGTGATTTGATTGCTATGGGGTGCATATTATTAGGTAGCCTTCTAACTGTTTCATGGCTAAACCATGATTTTCAA
>CAZUDX010000015.1:0-8870 GCA_964618695.1 uncultured Candidatus Bathyarchaeia archaeon
TTGATTGTGGATCTATTACCCAAAGTTGACCAAGTTTTATTTTGTAGGGCATCTCCGGGATTTCAATGTTGATTTCGCCTGTTTCATCGATGACTTCTTGTAGTCCGCTGTCGATGAACTTGTTGTACGAATCTAGGTGTTGTCTAACTAGACCTTTCTCCTTGAAGAATGATTTTTGGAGGAGAAGAAGGTCGTCTTGTGAAATTTCCAAATTCTATTAATTCCTCCCTGAATTAGTGTAGTTACAGGGCAAGTTCGAATGTTTTGTCTCGTTTTTTTTCAAACTGGGAGTTTCCTCCGCTGGGTCAGTAATATCCAACCCTAAAAGTCGGGTCTCCTTAATAAGCTTCAATTTTTGTCTCCGAAGCTAACAACGTAAACCAACGCGCCCACTAATAAATTTTACCTTTATAAACTAACGATTTTTGATATTTTTAATGATATTTCTCCTTTCACAAAAGGTTCAATAGTATTTACTGGAAACGTAATCGGAACCCATGTTTCAAACGGTTGCTTAGCAAGAGTTTTAAATGAGTGGTTGGATACTCCATCCATACGACTTAACTGACAGAATACGTGTATAATCATAGGAAACTGAATATAATGTATGACATAATCTTAGCACACAACAAAACAAAAGGCACAAACCTGATAGCTCAACTTGAAGGAAAAAAGCCTCTCTTCATCTCCGTAATAGGCGTCACTGAAACAGCAAAAATCCCATGCATATCAGCAGCCGGAAAAAACCCAGAAATAACAGATTACACGCCACCAGCAGACGTTGAACTTCTCCACCTAGGAAAATGCAAATGCATACCGGGTGTACCTGTGACCCCGGATGGGATACCCACGCCCGCTCTTATAACCATGTCAGCCCTGAAGCTGGCGGACATACCGTGCCTCGTTGTGAATGCTGGCTTAAAAGTTACGCCACACGTTCCCTTTCTGGATTTAGGCGGTAAACCCGGAAGAGACATAAGAACCGGCAAAGCCCTCGACAACGCAGAAGAAGTCATGGCTAGAGCAAAAATTGCCGGAGAAAACCTAGCCAAGACAGCGGATTATCTGGTAATCGGCGAAAGTATCCCCGGCGGAACCACAACAGCCCTAGGAGTCCTATTAGCCATGGGAATAGATGCGAAAGGAAGAGTCAGCAGCAGCATGCCAAACAACCCTCATGAACTCAAAATAAAAACAGTTGAAGAAGGCCTGAAAGCTTCAGGAGCCAAAGCTGGTGACTTTGCACAGGACCCAATTAAAGCAGTATCCTCAGTTGGGGACCCTATGATTCCTGCCCATGCAGGATTGGTCCTAGGCGCTGCAGCCAAGGTTCCAGTTATCATGGCTGGAGGAACACAAATGACCGCTGCATTAGCAGTCGTAAAAGCGTCAAACCCCGCCGTTTTAGATAACGTGGCTGTTGGAACTACCCGTTGGGTTATAACCGACAAAACATCTGATCTGAAAGGGTTGGTTGCCGAAATTGCTGATGTACCCTTACTCGCTGCTGATCTGAACTTTGGTGAATCAGGTTTTGACGGCTTAAAAGCGTATGAAGCAGGAATAGTGAAGGAAGGCGTTGGCGCGGGGGGAGCAGCAATTGCCGCTATGCTAAAGTCTAAAGGCTCTATAACCAAAGAGGTTCTGCTTAGGGAAATCGAAAAGAATTACAAGCAGTTGGTAGGTTAAAGCTAGAGGGTCATCTTAGGTCCTTTTTCTGTACTTCCATTTGGATGCGCCGTTGATTATTTCCTAATTAGATAAGTGCCTTAATAAGTGACCTCGTGTACTCTATATTTAATGGAACTCTCTTAGTGAATGTTGACAAGCGCACTGCGTTTTGTCGTTTATTCTGGGTTTTCTATTAACAAAGCTATGTGTAAAAAGGAGGGAAAGTTAGGATTTGGCTATGTCTGGGATTCAATTCAAAATACATCAACGAATTATCCACAAATTTAGAAAAATAGGAGCAACTTCAAAAGAAAAGGCTGCGACATTTGAAGAGGCTGACCTTGATTTGCAGGAACAGTACTGGTTAGATTATTTTGCCGGAGTTTTCCTAGGCAGAATAAAGAAGACTGAAGACCATCGATATTACGTCTAGAAAACAAGTTGCAGAATATTTTGTGAAAGCTGGGTTAAAGGCACTCAGCTAAACATCGTCTAATTCTCATATAGGAAATCTCGTAAAATTTTTGCTTCATCGACGAACTTTCCAAACCTATGTGGTTGGATAAAAAATTGAAATAAAAAAAGATTGTTTAACGAAAATAGGATATTAGAGTGTAAACTTAATATCTATTTCTTCTCGGGGGTCTGCGTTTAGCGTAACATTCTCTGCAGTATACAGGTCTGTTTTGGTCAGGCTTGAATGGAACTTGACATTTTTGTCCACATTCAGCGCAGACTGCATCGTGCATTTCTCTTGGTCCACCATAAGGCATTCATGTTGCACCTCCAATTCACTATATCAGAACTAGTTTCTCCAAATACTAATTCAGACAAGCCTACCACAGAGTTGCTTATAAACTTGTGTGCCGGCAGTGGAATAAAAAAACCTGTTTATTAAAGAGAGGAATCCACTATTTCGGCTCTGCCATACTTCTAAATTGAAGTATATAAGCAGTTTTCATATTTAGGACAACCAATTATGCCTTTGAATCACAACCAGAGACAGCAGTATTTTCACAAGAATTTATGGGTGGAATGGACATTTCTGTCCTAGGCATTCTCTATTCAGGTCGTAAAATTCACATTCTAAGCCTTTCTTAACCTCTAAAGTGACGCCGAGATGTTCCTTCAAAAAATCCACTGCTTCCATTAATGCCAAGTAGGTGTTTCTTTTGCAGCATCTTGGACCTCCATGGTTGGCTATTGAGAAGAGGCTCTTCGCAGTAGCCAAATTAGCTAGTTTCCATTCAGCTATAGATAAGGGAGTTGCGTCTGTTATCAGACTCATGAAAATGCCAGTTCCAACCGCAGCTCCGCAGTTGCCGTAAAATCCGCAGAATCCCCCTAGAATCTGTGTGGCTCTTTTCTTTGCCATCCTGATTTTAGTTGCTTTCTCATCGTAGTCTTTCTTATTGTTGTAGTATGCAGAGAGCAGGACAGCGGGGACTAAAAAATGATGTTCTGGACCATGCATCTTCACGTTAGGGTTCCTCATCAAAGTCAAAGCAAGTTCCAAGGGATTCTCTGATTTGCTGGCGATACAGTATTTTTCTATTAGTTCCATTGCGGGTAAACTGTGGCATCTGTCGCATACGAAGTGCCCATTTTTGCATTTTGCGTTTGAATCGTAAACTTCGTGACAGTAGAAACATTCTAACTTGTCTAACCCTTTTGTGTAGACCAGTTCTTCGCCGCAGATTAGGCACCCAGTTTTATGGTCTGAATTCATTTCTCTCACATGTCAGATGGATGTAGAATGCGATTTCAAGGATATGGGTTTTTGTGGGCTTCAACTTGTATGCTGGTTATTTTTCCCCGTAGTTCCTTAGAAAGGTCTATTGTGTAGGGTTTTTGAGAAACAATCTTAATGTTCGTGAATCCCGCAGCTGCTATCTTCTCCAAGTAGTCACTTTTTTCCAGCGCACCTGCGATACATTCTGCCCAAGCATCAAAACTCTTCCTGACCTCTTCCGGTAAAGCTTCTTCAGTTACAAGATCAGAAACCATAATTCGACCACCCGACTTGAGAACACGGTAGGCTTCTTTGAACACTCGCAGCTTGTTTGGAGCCAAGTTAATCACACAGTTGCTGATTACAGCGTCAACACTTTCATCTTCAACAGGCAGGGTTTCGATTTCTCCCTGACGAAATTCGACATTAGTGTAGTTATGTTTGAGGGTGGTAGCTTTGGCTCTCTCCACCATCTCCTCAGTCATGTCCACGCCAATCACCCTTCCTGTTGGTCCCACCTTTTTGGAGGCTAAAAAGACGTCTATGCCCCCGCCTGAGCCTAAATCTAGGACAGTTTCGCCCTCCTTCAAGCTTGCTAGGGCAACGGGGTTTCCGCAACCTAGACCTAAAATCGACTCTTCTGGAACGCTCTCTATATCACTGGGAGAATAGCCAAGTTTCCACGCAATATACTGTGGAGGAGGTCCACAACTGGATGATGAGCAACAAGACGATGAACAGCTGGAACAGTCTGTTTTAGCTATCTCGCCATACCGCTTTTTTACGTGTTCCTTAACTTTTTCGTCTTCCATCAAAATCGCCTCTTTTTTCAGTTAACCTGTTTTCCAGAACCCTCTTTGTCTAAGCTTCTTCCCTATATAAACTAGGCTGAGCATGATTGGAACTTCCCAGAATAGCCCCATTGTTGTTCCCAGTGCGGCTTGAGAGCCTAAACCGTAGAGACTGATTGCTGTAGCAATAGCAATCTCGAAGTGACTGGAAGAACCAATGATGACCGAGATTATTCCCTCCTTGTATTTGAGACCTACAAACTTTGTAACCAGTAGGTTAACGCCCACAATGATTGCGAATCCTAATAGAAGCGGGATTGAGACACGAATCATCTCTTCTGGATGCTCTATCAACACGTTTCCGTTGAGGGAAAACAGGACAATCAAAGTTGCCAACAGAGAAAGAATCGCTACTTTACCTACTGCTGGCCGATATGTTTCTTGGAACCATTCCGCTCCCTTACTGCCTGTTATAAGCCTCTTTGAGAAATAACCTAGAACCAGCGGGATACCGATAAAAACAAAGACAGATAACAGAAGAGACAGTCTGTCAATTTGGATATTCTGGATGCCAGTCAAGAGCGAAACAACAGGTGCATATAGAAACATTATAGTTATCGTATTCAATGTGGTGTTGACAACGTTCTGTTCTTGGTTTCCATTAGCTAATGCACCCCAAACTAGAACCATTGCAGTGCAGGGGCTAGAGCCTAGTAGAATCAAAGAAACAATCAATTGGTCATTGCCTGCTAGGAAATAGTAGGCAAGAAGAGCAGTTACTATTGGCGCCCAAACCCAATTTGAAAGAATTGTTAAAATGATTGGTTTCGGATTCTTAGCCAGCTTCTTCAGTTCACTTAACTGCAAATTCAGGAGCGCTGGATACATCATCAAAAAAAGGCATATGCCGATTGGTATCGATATTCCAGCGAATTGCAGATTGTTGATGGTTATGCTTAGCTCAGGAATGACTTGTGAAAGAAGAAGCCCTGTTAACATGCACACAAAAACCCATAGGGCAAGATACTTTTCGAAAACGCCGAGGTGTATTTCAGGTTTTTTTGCCAAGGCTATTCCCCAAAAAAGAGGGATTATTTACTGTTTTTCTGTCTCGCAATCCATGTTGGACATGTTGCTGCTTGGCAGCATTGGTCTTCGGGGATTCCGTATGGGCATTTGAGGGTTTTAATCATGTTTTGGAGTCGCTTCCTGTAGTTTCTTAGCGTCGTGAATATATAAATAATTTTAGATATATTTATACGTTTTGTTTCCATAAACATATTTAGATACGTTTACAAATAACAAGATGAGAAACCCATGAAAAACATCAATCAACGACTAAAGCGACTAACCGAAACCGAACTGTGCCAAGCAGAAGTTGTCGATGAATACCGAAACGAGTTACTTCAACTAACCGCCAATGTTGCAGACTTCGAAACTGCAAAGAGGAACAGCAAATTCTTCAAGGCATTATCTGACCAAAAAAGGCTCAGAATAGTAAAACTGCTGACGGTTAAAGAAATGTGCATCTGCGAATTGATGGTATGCCTCGACATGACGCAGCCAAACCTCTCTCACCACGTCCAAATACTAGAAAACGTTGGCATCATCAACCGCACAAAGAAAGGAAAATGGGTCTACTGCTCTCTCGCAGACAGAAAACTCGTAGACAACCTCATAAAACTGAAATTGATGTAACAAAAACGCTTTCAAATCTTTTTTCTAATAAGAATCATCATGGCTAAAATACCTATAGCTGATGTTATAGCGCTGTAAGTGATTGCTGATGATGAACCAAAGTATTCCCATAGACTTCCAACCACAGCGTTTGACACAAAGAAAGCTGAACCAACAACGAGATAGTAAAGCCCGTAGGCTGTTCCTCTCAAACTTCCTTCAACATAATCTGGGATTAATGCTCTCTGAACTGTTTCAACAATCCCAATGTAAGCACCATAAAAAACTGCAACAAAGAAAGCAACAGACCCATTTGTGGGAAGCAGAATCAACAGTGTAGTGAAGAGGAAAATGCTGTAACCCAAAACCATGACTTTTTCTTTTCCAATTCTGTCAGACAAAACACCTGCTGGAATAGCTATGGCAGTGTGGGCTACGTTAATAGCTGCGTAAACTAACGGGATAAGCGACTCTGCAACTCCAGCCTCCTGTGCGTTGAGGAGAACAAAAGAAAAGTTGAATGCTCCAAGAGAAAAAACAGCAACAATGATGAGTAGAAGAGAAAAATTACCTTTCAAGACAGATCTGATGCTAGCACGCAATTGAAAATCACTAATGGATTTGCCCGCCCGCTCCTTAACAAAGAACAAAATAATTAACAAAGCAATAGCGCCAGGTATAAGCGACAACCAGAAAATGTCTCTTATAGCAAATCCCAGAAACAACAAAGCCGCTGAAGCAATCACAGGTCCCACTATAGCACCTGCTTGATCAAGAGTTCTATGTAAACCGAAAGCAGAACCTCTCCGTTTCTCGGAAACCGATTCACTGAGGAGGGCATCACGAGGAGAAGTGCGAACAGCCTTGCCCCCCCGATCAGCAACTCTGATTATAAAAACATCAAAGGGTGTTCTAGCTATCGCGAAAAAAGGCTTAACAACATTTGACAGAGCATACCCAGATAAGACAAACATTTTCCTTTTTCTGAACTTGTCTGAGAAAATTCCTGAAACCGCCCTTAACCCATAACTCAAAGCTTCTGCAGTTCCCTCAATCAATCCCAATATTGTTCTGCTGGACCCAGGCAGACCAAGGAGAAAAGCAGGCAGGAGACTGAGAACCATTTCACTTGAAATGTCAGTGAAAAAGCTCACAAAACCTAGTGCAAAGATGTTTCGCCTTGAGGTGGTGCTTACTTCTTTGTTGTCTTTTGTTTTCATTTCAGCACCTCATTAACAGATCAGCTATCTTCTTTTTTGGTAATAATTACTAACCTTGCCTCGGATCACCTTTTTTGCTGTAATTCTACGAGTATAAAGACATTTCCAACGAAGATTGTCTTGAATGGAATAGGAGGAACTTCACGTTTAAAGAACACTCCTAGTACGTGTGAATATGATTGCCACAGCTCCGGAGATAGCTCGTTCATGCCAATGATTTCTGCGTCTTCCAAATACTCCACCCAGTAGCCCAAGCCATGTTGCATAGAGGTTACAATTATTGAATTGGAAGGAATTTGATTTTTCATGTTAGTCAAGTCAAGGTAACCTGCATCGTTTATTGTTGGACGAATATTTCCAATGGTCGTAGCGCTTTGCCAAACGAAGAACAATAAACAGACCGTGAGTAAAAATATGGCAAATAATTTGGAGTTTTTGTTGTTTAGGCGCCATATTTTGGATATTGCATAGCTTAGAATTATGGCAGTTGGAACAACGAACATTAACATGAATCTTCCCAGCCACTCATTTGGTATGAGCGGAAAACAAACTATAGAACCCACAATTGTGGCAGCCGTTAAAAGCAACAAAGCTTCTTTTTTCCCTTTTTTCCAAACGTACAGACATAAGATGGCGCCAAAAGAGAGAATCAACAAGATTATGCCCCAACCGCCAATCACTGAAAGAGAAAAAGCATCCATGCTGCTACGAGGAGGTGGGGGTCTAAGTCCAGGTCTAGGAGTTGGAGGGACTGGATTTTGGACTGGGTCACTTTGACTTTCGGTGAGGTCGCCAACAAAGGCAAGGACTTTGTTAAAATCGGTGAATAGGGAACTGAAAAAGCTGGCGGCAACAAACACAAAAATAATGGTGACCAAAACCATCACACTTAGTGCTTTCAAAAAAGCTCGCCGATTAACATTGAAAACCAAGACGGTAACAGAATACAAAGCTAAGAAAAGAAGGGCGGCACCGAAAACCAAGATGTGAGTCAACCCGCAGAGAACAAGAAAGAATGCTGCTAAGGCTAAACTGCTTTTCTTAAAGCCAGAAAAAGCCAAGTCATGCAAATAATATAAGAAAATTAGAAGCCAACATATGCCGATCGCGTTTTTCATGAAATCTGTCAACATTCTAATGTACGGCGCCGAAAAGATAACGAGTAACATGGCAGCTAAACCAGCCAAGGCACTTTTACCCACTCTTTTCATGAGGAAGTAAGCAGGAATTGTGGATAAAGCGCAAAAAAATGAGACTCCAACCTTTACTCCTAACACGACGTCGCCAATAAGAATGGAAAACAGTGACAATAGATAGAAGGTTAGAGGCGGATCACCATAGGACAGACTTCCTGTGGTGAGGAGGCTTCTAACTTGAATGAGATAATATGGTCCGTCAATCATCGGAACCAACTGATTTCTCAAGAAAATCCACAAATAGAACAGGAATCCAAAAAGAAAAACAGATAAAACCAGAAGAAATTCATTCCTATTCTTCTTTAACACACGCACCATCTCTTCTAGTTTTGTAGCGCTTGTTAAAGTACCCAATTTTGTATCTTCCTGATGTAATGTGAAACCGTGTATTCTTAATCATAAACTGTTAACGTTCTAACATATAATGTTCCCAGTTCAAATAGGAATAAAATTCTGCTCAAAGACAAAAACGATTCATAAACTGAACAGACTATTTTCCGAAAATAACCTCAAGTTTCCAATTCAAGAAAAATAATGGCGCCCTGGCCGGGATTTGAACCCGGGTCGGGCGGGCGACAGCCGC
>CAZUDX010000016.1:0-7803 GCA_964618695.1 uncultured Candidatus Bathyarchaeia archaeon
GGAGGGCCGATAGTTCAGTCTGGAATGAATGCCTGACTTGCACTCAGGAGGTCGCGGGTTCAATTCCCGCTCGGTCCACCACAAACACAGTTTATTCTTCTAAGATTTCAAGAAAGTTAACTACATTGAGGTAGCCTCTTCGCAAGTTGTGGTCAAAGTTTCTTGACCAATTTCTAGTCAAGGTTTTTTGACAAAAACGCTTTTCTTTTATATTGATTAATGTGTTAATGGTGTTCATATTAGGGGAAAGAAATCTGATAAGCAAAAAATTTTTAGTAGTTATTACATTAATTTTGGCAGTCTTGTCGATTGCGCCCCTTGTTCAGACTAATGAAAAACTAATAGTGCCAAAGGTTTACGCTTCACTGTCTGAAGACGCAGATAATTGGTCAATGTTTGGACATGATTTGGGACGTCAAAGTCACTCATTGTCATCTGCGCCTAGCGACGATAATGTAAGGTGGATTTGGAACACCACCTCTGAAGTGGTAACTTCTCCAGCTATTGCAGACGGCTATGCAATAGTGGCTTGCATTAATGGAGAAATAATTGGATTCAACGCAACAACGGGAGTAAAACTGTGGACTTATTACATTGAGGGAGACCAAAATCTGATATGGAGTTCCCCAGCAATCGATTCCGGAAGAGTGTATGTCGGAGCCCGCAACAATAATCTTTACTGCTTGAATCAGTCTACTGGTGATTTACTCTGGAGTTATGCTACGGGTGACTCAGTAAATACATCGCCGCTTGTAAAAGAGAACAGGGTCTATTTTGCTTCAAGTGATGGACAATTTTACTGCTTGAATTCGATTGACGGTTCATTGGTATGGACGTATACATTCAGTAATATGACCAGTGCTGAGGGATCATCTCCTGCTGTTATTGATGACATGATTGTATTTGGTTCTGTTAATTCGAACGTTTATGCTCTCAATGCATCAACTGGAGATGAAATATGGGTATATTCTGCAGAAGCGCCTGTTTCATCGTCACCTGCAATAAGTGAAGGAAGGGTTTATTTTGGTTCAAGTCAGGCGATGGTTTGTATTAATACTTCAGGTTCTTTGATTTGGAGCACCCCCATTGAAGGCGGTAGTTATGGGGGAGGAGGAATCTATCTTTCATCACCTGCTGTGGCAAATGGTAGGGTGTTTATTGGTTCCGACAACGGGAATATTAACAGTTTTAATGCAACCACTGGAACAGTGCTATGGCAATATCCCACGGATAGAATGGTGTGGTCTTCTCCAGCAGTTGCAGATGGTAAAGTCTTTGTCGGATCAGAAGATGGAAAAATTTACTGCTTAAATGAAATCACTGGAGACTTGATTTGGGACAAATTTACTCTAGGCAGGGTAGTGTCAAGTCCTGCAATCGCGGGAGGAACAGTTTTTGTAGGTTGTGGGGGCATGTTTGAAGGGGGAAGAATCTATGCTTTTGGACCAGATGAGACCTTGTCTTCAACTGTTACGTTATCTTTGGATACGACAACTACTTACCTAGGTTTCAAAGTCACTATGAGCGGTCAGTTGAAAGGTAACGGGGCTGGAATTGATGAGGCTCCAATATTGCTGTCATATAGTGTTAATGGGGGACAGAACTGGAATGACATTACCTTAGCCTTAACCTCTGATGGCGGTTTGTTTTCGGCTGAGTGGATTGCTGTGGCTACAGGGATATTTATGGTTAGGGCTTCCTGGGAAGGTGATTATCCGTTTTTGGGGCAGGAAGCGATTAGAATGCTTTCTGTGGCTCCTTATGAAGAGGAATACATGTTCTCTGTGTCATCGAATTCGACATTGTCAGAACTTGCCTTCAACTCTGCAAGTAGCGAGTTAAGCTTTACTGCAACAGGCGAGGATGGAACTACTGGCTATGTTAAGGCAGCAGTAGCTAAGGAATTAGTGTCAAACATTGCTGATTTGAAAGTGTATTTGGATGGGAACAATTTAGTTTATACTGTGACCTCCAGTGACAGTTCGTGGATACTTAATTTTGTTTATGCGCACAGCACCCACAACATAGTAATCAATCTTGGAGAATTAAACGGTGAAATACCCGAGTCAAACGGTGGCATACCAGAAATAATATTCCTTTTGATAGCCGTCATAGCAGTTGTTTTCATCTTAGGTTTACTTATCTACTACAGACATAGAAAAAAGATCAGTCAAACCAACACATAGCACTAAAAAGTCTTACTAGAGGAAGCTTTTACTACTTAGTTGAGGGTTGGTGTGTTGGTCGTAACCTGCCTTTTGTTTTGACGGCATTCAGCTAAACGGGCTACCCGCGTCTCCCGCAGAACTCACAGACGCCACCTTTTAGGTTCAGTTGCCCTCTTGCCCGAAAACCCTCTCTGACCCATTCTATCTGTTTTTATACATTAAATAAAGTTCAAGTTTAACGGCTTGAGGAGTTAATCTCCCTATCTTGCTTATTTCTACGTTTAGCCCATCTCCATAAACCCAAAACAAAATTGTACCTAGGAACTTCCTTCATATATTGTCTATATTCATCTCCCCACTTCATCACGTTAAGCCTCTCTCCTTCCACGGCTTCGTAGTAACCTGCCAAGAAAAACAGGATATTACCAATCACTGATAAAATGTTGAAAGGAACATGAGGGCTTAAAATAACCGTTAGAAAAGTGAACAAACCGCTGAAGCTAAGATGAGCGCCATGCCTTACAATCGCATAGGGGCCTTCCTTAACAAGAATTACGGTTTCGCTTTCTCCCTTCCATCCCGTGCCGCCTTTCGTTGCCCGCAGATAAGTAGTATGAATTAAACCAACAAATGTTAGAATAAGCAGAATAATCGCAGGGTATATCACAGTTTCAGGGAAAATAATTCTTGGCTGTTGAAATAAAGGTGAGATAGAGGACAAGTTCAATGATCCTACAACAAAGGTGACAAAGCACAGTATTCCCCCCGCCAGCATACCGAAAGCAGTTATCTGAGAAGAATAGTTGCCGTGTTGAAGTCCACGCCGATAAACCTCATCATACGCTTCCCTAGCTGTTATCTCATTCCTCAGCCTCTTCTCAGCCAAATCTCTTACTTTGCCTTCTTTGTCATCTGACATTTTTTTGTCCTTCACTCAAACATTCAAGAAAATCTTTTGGGCATCCAACAAACCTTTTCCACTCTTCGGTAACCTGCTGAATGCTTCCCCCGTATCCATAAGAGCTCCCCCGTTCTGACCTATTTCTATTTGTTACCTGTATTCATATTTAAGCTAAACATTGACGGAAATGCTTAGTCAAAACCAGCTAAAATATAATCTATGAGGGTTGGTGTGCTGGTCGTAACCCGCTTTTGGTGCTTAATAATTCTTCATGATTTTGTTTGTTTGCGCTCATGATATTACGAAATTTGATATATGTCGTAAGCGGTAAGTTAGTATATATTAAGTGTTGAGATACAATATTTTTTACCTGTAAAAAGAATTGGTAGGCTCGGGTGGGTGGAAGAAATGAACTTCATTGAAGCTTTGAGTGAATCTGTTGATGAGGCGCTCTCTTATCTTGGTGAAGAGGCAAAACAGGTAGTTTATTGTCATCTTGACCAAAAGTATGGGTTGGCTCGACTTGAAATTCCATATCGAATTGAAGAATTTTCAGAAGCGCTAGAGCTTCTTTTTGGAACTGCGGCTAAAATACTTCAAACATTGATAATGAAAGCACTATTCAAAAGAATCAGACAGCCAATACAACTCTTGGGCAGTCCAATGAACCTTGACTTCAACTCATACATACAATCAACAAGAATAACAAACTTGTGTTCTTGACAGCATCTGTTCGTAGGGTTGGTGTGCTGGTCGTAACCTGCCTTTTTTACGGCATTTAACAGGAAGAACCTGATTCATGGTATTGCTTGGTTTTCCAGAAAAATGCTAGTTTTCAACAATGAAGTATTATTAGGCGTCAAATATGCTTAGTGTGTTGGTCGTAATTCGGTAGAGTCGATTTTTTAGTTTTATTTTACTCTCTCACCTATGCTAGATTTTGTTTTGACGCTAACCTTATTTCTTCGTGAAGACCATCGTGGTAACCCCTTTGGGAGTTGGTTGGATTGGATGATGTAGAAGGTAGGCGTCTCATTATTCGACGTTTGACTCATATTCAGAAGCTTGCTAGGCAGAAGAGGTTTGAGGAGATTCAGAGTCTTCTGAGGAGAAAGTACGTTTAGGGTTGATTTTGGATGGCTTTTACTGTGGTCTGTCATGGATGCGGAGAAGTTCTCTATGAAGGCAGAGACATGATTCTCCTCTACCGCCTAAAAGCAAAACACGACGGCAAATGCCCCGCATGCGGAAGAAAACTCGCAAACAACCCACAAAACATAACACTAAAACCAACAGAAGAAAAAAGCTGAAGGAAACTAGGTTGGATTCCGTGGATAAACTTTAATCTTTCTCTCTTCATTTGTGAGTAACTTTCAGTTGTTTTGTAAATTCATACATTTTCGTTAATGCGTGCTTAGTTTCAAGTGCTATTATTTTCCTTTCCTTTCCAACAAGGGTGATGGGTTTAAAGATTGATATTGTTTTAATTTGCTTGTTTAGTTTAGAAACAAATTTGACTATTTCGTCAGATTTGTCTAAATTAATGGTTTTTTTATCTGTTTCAATATTAATTATGGCGCCTTCTTTGCCTATTCTGAATAGATAATCAATTAATTCTGTAGACACTCCTTTCTTCAGGTAGTCTTCATAAAAATATTGCTCAATTACTAAAACTGGTTCATTTATTTCAGAAGGATGACCAAAGGGGTTAGTTGTTAAGTAAATAGCACCAATCTTCTTCCATTCGCGCATGATATAAAATTGAAATGTTTCTTGATTTACATCAGGCCATATCCTTATTGAAGCCTGTTTGGCTCCAATTACTTCTTTGAAAACCGATTTTGCTTCTTCTTCAAGAATTTCAAAGCATTCTATTGCAATGTTTAAGGCAAGATTAGTGAATTTTTTGAAAAAAGGCTTATTTTCCTCTGGTGCAGTGAAATTAGGAAAATAATCAGTTATTAGATTTCTAGAAATCAATCGCTTGTTTTCGTCTAGCAAATCTTCATTTCGATGTGGAGCCACCAATAAGTTGGCATTCTTTTCATCAATCAAAAGTAATCCTATGCCTAATTTCTTGCATTCATCCAAAATATCCTCTTGTTCTTCTTCTTGGAGCCTATTCCATGATTGTTGAGGAAAAAACATGTAAACAAAATCAGCGAACCTTTGAAGTGAAAGAGCTTGACCCTTGCATATATCGAAGTCCCTTCCAGAGAAATCGAGTTTTCCCTCAGCCATGAAGATTTCATAATTAGAATTTCTTGAATTTCTTGTTCCATAAACATCAGGTATCAATCGTCCACCAAAAACACTTAATGAAATTGGAGATTCACTTGCTGAACCAACAATATCACAATCCAGTTCTCCGGAAAAGAACTCACAAACAGTTGGATATAGAAACTCTTCATACTCATCTTCAGCTTGTTCTTTTTCTTTCTTTTTAACAGACAATAATACTACCCCTTTGGCTTTAGTCTCGTATGTGTATCATTATAATTTTTTGCCTTTCTCATTATTGGTGTGTTGTGTGATGTGATGTTTTATGTGGAGGTGATGTGAGGAGTTAAAGAAAGAGGAAAGGAGAATTGGTGAAGTGGAGTAAAGTAATTTGAGAATAGTCAAGGAGTATTAGAGGAGTGACAGTAGAGGAACAGGAGAAAGGTTAAAATTTAATCTTTTTCATGCTTTCCTTCCCTCTCTCCCTCTCACCACTTCGAGAGTCGAGACAATAGCCTCCCTATATAAACAAAAGACTTTCATACCTGCAGTCAGCAGATGCCTTCAATTTGAAGCTCTTGCATGTAGGATGGAGATAAATATCGTGGTAAGGCGTCAATTTCATCTGTGGTCATTGAGAAAGCTTTACAACCATAGGCTCCAAAGTAACAAATTACTATTTCCCTAAATACACGTAATGCAAACTCAAACCATAATTCAACTGATTGTGGATTAAAACGAGGCACATTATCAGTTTCACCTTGTAAATTATAACGAGTTAGGATGCCACCATGAGTAAACGCAGAAAGTTGAGTGTAGATCGTTGATAACTTATTACGAAATCCTAATTTACTGTCGAGTTTTTGAAATTCTGCACGACTGAAAAGCTTTTTAATTAAATTTTGCCCGATGGGTGCTCTTTTTCTGCCGTTCTTCCAGTCTTCATAAAATGTTCGGTCTTGATTAACGAATCCAAAATAGATTCCGGTAAGACGGATTTCTAGCCAATTTCTTAAGCATAAAATAGCTTGACGATAATATCCTCCAAGAAGAAGGTAAATAGATGCCCGCAAGTCAGAGGGAAAGTCAATAGCGTAAATTTCAGCAGTGGGGTGGTTAGACCCCTCTGATGAAAATATCGAGAAATTCAAGGCTTCTTCAATAGTAACAAGTTCAACGGACTGTTGCATTATATCGAGTTTCTTTTCAAGGGTTAATTGTCTAACATTCTCGTCTTTAAAATAGTCACTGAAGCCTAAATCTAATGAATCCATTATTTTTTTAATCTTTTCAGTTGTTGACATGTTTTCAAATAAACCATGATGCTTAACAACGGTTTAAAAGCATTCCTTTCTTGTTAGTTCCCATTAGCTACGAAAGCTAGTTCGTGAGTTCATAACCTGTGACTTTTTTAAATTTGGTTCTGAAAATCCAATCTAGGTTGTTCATGTTTCTTGGGTATATTGAGATGAATTTGATTTTGTTTTTATAATAGATTGCCATTTTTCGTTTCATGTTTCGGACGTACTGTTTTCTAGTGTAATCGTCATCTGCATCTACTAATCCCCAATATTCGACATATACATCATAATCTGGTAAATAGAAATCAGGACAACTAATCTTGTGATCAAAAAATAGACCACTTTTTCTCGCCTCTTTTTCATACACGTATTTGATATTATTTCTCCTGAAATAATCCGCAATTTTTCTTTCGGCTATGCTTTTCACTTCTTCTCCATTCAAAGTAACGGATTTAATCCCATACTGAGGTTTAGGCTCAGAAGAACTCACTAGAGCAAATATAAATACTATTAAGGCGATTATTCCAATAATGAAAATAAAAACAATGTCTAGACCGAACATGACAAATGAATATTGCAATTGATTTTATTTATGATATATGAAGTTTAATTCAGTATTGGTATTACTCTAAAAGATGAGTGATTATTTCTGTTTTCCTAACGTTTAATCCCTCTGTTGTGGGGGTTGGTGTGTTGGTCGTAACCTGCCTTTTGTTTTGACGGCATTCAGCTAAACGGGCTACCCGCGTCTCCCGCTGAAATCACAGACGCCTATTCGCCCTTTCACCCTGCAGGCCAGCCGTTTCACCGCACCCAACCGCATCCTCAACGACTTAACACGCATCACAGTCACCCCACAGTTGGACGTACCGTTTCTGCTCAGGAACCAAGGCTCTCACCCCACACCCTTACAGATGCTGCAGCTCAGCGTAGTGGGCAGAGTTTCCTCAGATACCAAAGTACCCGAAGCCGTCCGCCAACTCACCAACCCCAACAAACAATACCACAAACGTAAGGGATAAAAATTACGATTCTGAAAATAAAAAAGCCGTCACAGCAATGCTTATATTTTTCAACCTGTTTTGTAGATAGTTGGCGATCAAAAATGATCGAATAGATCTCCACAAAAGATGCAGCTCCTGACCCATGGTTAGGAGTAAAGGGTGGAGTGAGCTTTTATCTGCTCGCAATGATAACCGAACACAGGCCAAAT